>JBBSSI010000026.1:0-32954 GCA_038242205.1 Lysobacterales bacterium | reverse complement strand
TCTTGAAGCGTTGTCCCAACCGAAAACTCATTACTGTGTTTCCATTGGTTGAGCGCTTGCATTGCTATGGATCGGTCACAACCGTTCCAGCACAAGACGCCCACACAATTCACCTGCGCACACTGTCAAAGATCGTCCGCTTGCCACCAGTTTTCCGGTGGCACCTCATGGCCTTTCGCCCTGAGTGAGCCGCACATTCTACATCGCTTTAACCCTTCGTCAACACTCTCGATGCGGCTTGTCGCTCGAGGCGGAGACGGCTGATCACGCGAAGCTGGAGGGCGGCGGGGCACGAATGATACGTCGTACAATTTTTTTATCAAGCGTTTCGCGCGGACCGGCGCGCGGCCCGCAGGCGACAAGCGGAATGGGGCGCCCGGTTGGCCCGGTTGCGCTCGGTTTCCTGCTTTTACCGGTGGTGCGTCAGCCGACGACGAGTCTGACCCGCGCAAAGTTGCGCTTGCCAACCTGCAGCACGCCCTCGAAGCCTGGATGAAAGATCCGCTGCGCGTCTTCCACGACGTGCGCATCAATGCGTACGGCCCGCTCTTTCAACTTGCGGCTTGCCTCCGAATTGCTCGCAGTCAAACCGGCAGCGGTCAGTAAAGCCGCCAATCGCAGGCCCTCGGCAGATACGGTGATGTCGGTCTGCGGCAGCACTGCGGTATCGCCCTCGCCGCGCACCACGGCATGCCAGCCGGCAATAGCGAGGTCTGCCGCCGCCGCATCGTGAAAGCGAGTTGTGAGCTCACGGGCGAGCTGAAGTTTCGCATCCCGCGGATTGAGGGCGCCGTCGGCAACATCCCGTTTCATCTGTGCCAATGCGTCCAGCGAGACGTCGAAGCTGAGCAGTTCGAACCAGCGCCACATCAGTTCATCGCCAATCTTCATGGTCTTGGTGACCATGTCGATGGCCGGGTCGATGAGACCAATGTAGTTGCCGAGCGATTTGGACATCTTGTTGACGCCATCCAGGCCTTCGAGCAGCGGCATGGTCAGCACGATTTGCGGCGGTTGCCCGTAGTGCTCCTGCAGTGTGCGGCCCATCAACAAGTTGAATTTCTGATCGGTGCCGCCAAGCTCCACGTCCGCCTTCAGCGCCACCGAGTCATAGCCTTGCGCCAGTGGATACAGGAACTCGTGGATGGAGATTGGCTGCTGGGCCGCGAAGCGCTTGGCGAAATCGTCGCGCTCCAGCATGCGCGCCACGGTGTGCTGACCGGCCAGCCGCGCCATGTCCACGGCCGACATCTGTCCAAACCACTCCATGTTGAACCGCAGCTCGGTTTTGCTCCGATCGAGCACTTTGAACACCTGTTCGGTGTACGTGCGTGCATTGGCCTGCACTTCTTCATGCGTCATCGGCTTGCGTGTTGCGTTTTTCCCCGTGGGGTCGCCGATCATCCCGGTGAAGTCGCCGATCAGGAAGATGGCCTGATGCCCCATGTCCTGGAACTGGCGCATCTTGTTGAGCAAGACGGTATGGCCGATATGCAGGTCCGGCGCCGTGGGATCAAAGCCCGCCTTGATGCGCAGCGGGCGACCCCCTTGCAGCCGCTGAACAAGCTCGTCGCGCTTGATGATTTCATCGGCGCCACGCGCGATCGTGGCCAGCATTTGCTCAAGCTCGGTCATTTTCTTTCTCTGGTAATGGATGCGGCGTCAGCAGCCAGACTGGATACCGTGCGCACCGCGTTAAGTGTGTGTTAACGGAAGAACGCCTGCAAGCCGTTGATGGGAAAGGCGTTGACGCGCTTTACACACCCCCGTTATGGTAAGCGAGGTTTGCCTTTGTACAACAGGTTGGAGAGCGCATGACGGAAGGAAAGCGGGGCGCGTTTCGCGCGCGCAAACGAGCCATCTGTCGCAAGGCGCAGCGTCGGCATTCGCTGTTCTACAAGCGGTGCTCGCATTGGTCGTTCAACCGCACGGGCGAAGTAGAACCGCTGCGTTGGAACCGCGAACGCCTGGTGCTTGCCAGCACCGCCCTGCTGATCACTCTGCTTTCCGGGTTTCTGATGCCGGCATGGGCCAGCGCAATGCGGCCGGCGCCGGTGGCTGAAGCCCACTCGTTGTTGAGCTTGCCCTTGCCGCGCGTGGCTCAACATGCGGTTGCGCCAGTACTTGATGATTGGCAGGTGACGCGGGTAAAACCCGGCCAGACGCTCTCGGATATCTTTGATAGCCGCGGTCTGAGCATGACCGACCTGCAGAACGTCATGGACGCCGCCGGCGCGGCAAAATCCGCACTGCACAATATTCGCCCTGGACAGGAGTTTGATTTCCTGCTCGACAGCAGTGGCGCCCTCCAAGCCTTGCGTTTTGATCAGGATGAAGCCAATCGCGCCACGATACGCCTGGATGGTTCCCTGGCCGCAGTGACAACGCAAAAACGCGATATGGACTTGCGCGAACAAGTTGCACACGGCGTCATCCGCAGCAATCTGTACGCAGCCGGCGACCAGGCTGGAATGAACGCAACCATGGTCGGCAAGCTCGCCGATTTGTTCAAATACGACATCGACTTTGTGCAGGATCTGCGCGCCGGCGATAGCTTCACCGTGATCTACGACGACATCTACCGCGATGGAACGCGCTACGCCGAGGGCGACATCACTGCCGCCGAATTCATCAACCAGGGCAAGCGTTATACGGCCTACCGATTCAAGAAAGCCGATGGCGCATACGGCTGGTTCAGCGAAGACGGCCGGCCGATCGAAAAATCCTTCCTGCGCATCCCGGTCGACTTCACGCGCATCTCCTCGCGCTTCAGCGCCGGGCGTATGCATCCGATCCTCGGCAAGATGCGCGCACACAAGGGCGTTGACTACGCGGCGCCCAGCGGCACGCCGATTCATGCCGCCGGAGATGGCGTGGTCAAGTACCGCGGCTGGGAGCGCGGCTACGGCAACTTCGTACTCATTCAGCACAATAATTCCATCAGCACCGCCTACGGACACATGTCCCGTTTCGGCACCGAGAAAGTCGGCCAGCGCGTGCGGCAAGGGCAGGTGATCGGCTTCGTCGGAATGACAGGTCTGGCAACCGGCCCACACCTGCACTACGAGTTTCGGGTCAATGGTGCGCAGCGCAACCCGCAGACCGTGACGCTGCCCAAGCCGGAAATCCTGCCTGCCGCACAATTGGCGCGCTTCAAGAGCGCCGTGGTGCGTCCGCAAATGGCGCGACTGACCGAGCTGGATAACCGCATGCAGCTGGCGCGCAGCGCCTCGGCCAATCCCGAAAACTGATCGTGCCCGTGGACGATGCCGACGCGTTGTATATCGGACTGATCTCCGGCACCAGCGCGGATGGCATCGATGCGGCGCTGGTGGAATTCATCGATGGCCGGCCAAGTTTGCGAGCCGGCCACGTGCAGCCGTGGCCGGCGGCGTTGCGTTCGCAGCTGTTGGCCCCGGCCCAACCAGAGGCGCGTGCTGATCTGGATACCTTCGGGCAACTCGGCGTGGCCATCGGCCAGTGTTTCGCTGACGCCGCACTGACGCTGCTGAAGCGCAACGATATTTCCGCTGCCAACATTCGCGCCATTGGTTCACATGGCCAGACGGTGCGGCATCGACCCGAAGGCGAATATCCATTTACCCTGCAGATCGGTGATCCTGCGGTGATCGCCGAACGCTGCGGCATCGACGTTGTCGCAGATTTCCGCAGCGCGGACGTTGCCGCTGGTGGACAAGGCGCGCCATTGGTGCCGGCGGTGCACGCCGCGTTGCTCGGGGTACCGGGTTTCACGCGCGTCGTACTCAATCTGGGCGGCATCGCCAACATCAGCGTGCTGGGCGCAGACGGCAGAGTCCTTGGATTCGACACCGGGCCGGCAAACGCGCTCATGGACGCCTGGTGCCTGCACCACCGCGACGCAGAATTTGACCGCGACGGCGCCTACGCGTCCAGCGGTCAGGTCGATGACGCGTTGCTCAAGACGCTGCTCGCCGATGGTTACTTTGCCTTGCCACCGCCCAAAAGCAGCGGGCGCGAGTACTTCCATCTGGCATGGCTGGCCACGCACCCGCGCTTGCGTGACGTTGCCGCGCCCGACGTACAAGCCACGCTGCTGGAATTGACGGCGCGCAGCGTGACTCAAGCCATTCACAAGCACGCGATCGCTGTGCAGCAAGTACTGGTATGCGGCGGTGGCGTGCACAACCGCGCATTACTGCAACGCCTGCGCGAACTGCTGCATCCGATTGAAGTGCTCAGCACCGCGAGCGCGGGCATTGATCCGGATTTTGTCGAAGCCATGGCGTTTGCATGGCTTGCGCGCCAACGACTGCTGGGTTTGCCGGGTAATTTGCCCGCTGTGACTGGCGCTCGCGGCCCGCGCGTGCTTGGCGCCGTTTACTCAGCCTCTGGATCAAGCGGCTTGTAGCGATTGCGCTCCGGTGCGAGCTGCGTTGGGCGCGTCTCGGTCAACGCTTGCAGCGCCTCGCGAAATACGCCGCGTTCGGCCGCTTCCCAGTGTCCGTCCAAAAGCATCAGGGATCCGGGGTCGCGCAGATTCTCACTGAGCTGCTGCGCGCCGGACATGCCCAAGCCCTGGCGCAGTGCCTGCAGCATCACATCATTGACCGAACACTGGCGCTGCTTGGCCAGCGTCTTTATACGCTCCGCCAGCAAGCCATCGACATGTTGCACGATCATTTTCGGCATCAGCGTCGCTCCGCGTTGCACATGCCTGACTTGGAAGACAGTTATACAGGCTTCCTGTAAATGCGGCATGTACCACGGATTTCATGGCCGATTTGTGCCTTTCATAATGGCAGGCGCGTGCCATTGTGATCCATCTCGCGTCATCTGCTGCGTCGAGGCAAGGGCCGTCAACATGCCCGTTCCGATCGCTCTCTGTCGCGTTCGAACCCACGAAAACGCGGCCAGAGAAACGCGAACAGCAGCATGGCCGGCAACACTCCCAGCACGGTGATGATGAAATAGCCACCGTAGCCGGTCGCCGTGGCAATGCCGCCGGCAAAAAACCCAAGCAGCTTGCCCGGCAAGTTCACCAGTGAACTCAGCAGCGCATATTGAGTAGCCGTGTGCTGGCGATTGACCAGCGAGGATAAAAACGCCACGGTCGGCGGCCCGAGCATGCCCAGGGTGAGATTTTCCCCGGAGATCACCAGCGTCAGCATGAGCAGGTTGCCCGGGTGTGTGATCAGCAACAAGTACAGCAAATTGCTGCACCCGCAGAGCACTATGGTGACGCCAAGAGGACGCCACGCGCCCCAGCGCGCTACTGCGGCGCCGCCGATGAACACGCCGACAATACCAATCCAGATGCCATAGATCTTGGTAATGGTGCCGATCTGCGTCTTGGTGAAATCCATGTCCCGATAGAACGGACTCATGATGCCGCCGATGGTGGCCTGCTCAGGCATTTTGAACAGCAGCAGGAACAACAGAGTAACGACGGCCAGCGCCCACCCATACCGGCGGAAGAAGTCGGCAAACGGATCGATGACACTCTCGCGCATCACCTCGCGCCAACTCGCCGGACGTACCCGCAGCATCACCGGCTCGCGCGCCAGCAGCGTGGTGAACATCGGCACAAACATCACCAACGCCATCACTACGTAAACCACCCGCCAGGACACATGGTCAGCCATGATCAGCGCCACCGCGCCAGCTACCAGCAGCCCGATGCGATAACCCAGGGAATAGGTCGCCACCAGCGCGCCCTGGTCGGCGATCGGCGCGATCTCGATGCGATACGCATCCACGGCGATGTCCTGGGTGGCACCGAAGAACGCCACCGCGAGCGTGGCCAGCACAAAGGGCGTCAACCGAGCCGGCGTCAGGAGCGCCATGGCCAACAGTCCGGCAATCACGCCCAGCTGGGCAAACAGCAGCCAGCCACGGCGGCGGCCCAGGCGCGCAAAGCCGGGAATGCGGCCGTGGTCAAGCAACGGCGCCCAGATGAATTTGAACGCGTACGTCATCCCCGCGCTGGCAATCATGGTGATGTCGGCCAGATTGATGCCGTTTTCCTTCAACCAGTAGGCCAGCGTTCCCGCCACCAGCAGAAACGGCAGGCCCGAGGAGAACCCGAAGAAACACATCGTCCACGCCGCCGGCTGCGTGAAAGACCGCCAAACCGATGGCCGCTTGGGTCGTTGCGCCAGCGATTCAGTCGGCATAGTCGACGGTGTACGGGGCATGGTCGGAGAAGCTCTGCTCGCGATAAATCGAGCAGGCACTCAGGCGCTCGGCCAACCCCGGCGTGCACACCTGATAGTCAATGCGCCAACCCACATTGTTCGCGCGCGCCTGGCCACGATTGGACCACCATGTGTATTCGACCGCATCCGGTTTGATCGCACGAAAACTGTCGACCCAGCCGCGCTCGTGAAACAGGCGGTCCAGCCACGCGCGTTCCTCGGGCAAACAGCCGGAGTTCTTCTGGTTCGACGACCAGTTCTTGATGTCGTTACGCGTGTGCACGATGTTCCAGTCGCCGCAAATCACGTAGTCCCGTCCACTCGCCAGCCAGGCGTCAAATATCGGCGTGAGCCACTCCATGGCCTTGAACTTGAACTGCTGGCGTATGTCACCCGATGAGCCGGACGGCACATACAGTGAGACTACCGACAGATTGCCAAATCGCGCTTCGACATAGCGCCCTTCGTTGTCGAATTCATCCCAGCCGAGCTCGGTCAACACCGCATCGGGCTGGCGTCGCGCGTAGATCGCCACGCCGCTGTAACCCTTCTTGCTGCTGGCATCGCGATAAAAGCAGTGGCGTCCGGAAGGGCGAAATATCGCGTCGCCGAGCTGCGTCTCCTGGGCCCTGGTTTCCTGCAAGCACACTACGTCGGCGTCCTGTGCGTGCAACCATGCATAAACGCCCTTGCTCGCCGCTGAGCGAATGCCGTTGGCGTTCAAACTGATGATGCGCATTGAGTCCCCCGCTGGTGATGCGCGATCATATCAACCGCAGCACGTCCCCATGGTCCCAGGCATGAACTCGCAGCTACCCGTCACTGTGCGCGTCATGCCGGCAGGCGCCGCGCCGTGGGCGGCATTACTCGATTTGCGCGTAGGCTCGGCACAGCGGGCCTGGATGGGCAAGGTGGCCGATACCCTGGCCGACCTTGCTCGTTGCCCGGGCAGCGACTCGATGGCGATCTTGATTGGCAACACTGCAGTAGGCCATTGCCGCATCGACCCGCACGCTCGCAGCGTCGCTGGCCACGATTTCGCGCTGCCCACGCTGGGCCTGCGCGCATTCTTCATCGATACCCGCTGGCAAGGCCAAGGCGTCGGCACACGCGCGTTGCGCGCGCTGTTCACTGATGTTGCGACGCGCTATCCGGCGGCGCGTCAGGTCGCGCTCAGCGTCGACACCGACAACCACGTCGCCCTTCGCCTGTACTTGCACGCCGGCTTTGCAGACAGCGGCGAGCTGTACCATGGCAGCCGTTCCCGAATGCAGCAACTGCTGTTGCGACCGTTGCCCTGAGCACCTGCCAGCGAGCCTACCGTGCAAGATTACCAGCGCGACTTCATCAAACTTGCCCTGCAACGCGGCGTGTTGCGCTTTGGACAGTTCACGCTCAAATCCGGACGCGACAGTCCGTATTTTTTCAATCTTGGGCGCATGGATTCTGGCGCCGCGCTGTCGCAACTGGGAGCAGCCTATGCGCAAGCGCTGATGAATTCCGGCGTTGCCGTAGATATGTTGTTTGGTCCGGCTTACAAAGGCATCGCGCTGGCCGCAGCTACCTCCATCGCACTCGCCGACCATCACCAGATCGATCTGCCGTGGGCGTACAACCGCAAGGAGGCGAAGGATCACGGCGAAAAGGGCACGCTGGTCGGCGCGCCGCTAGCCGGGCGCGTGTTGATCGTCGACGACGTGATGACAGCAGGCACTGCGGTGCGCGAATCACTCGCGCTGATCCGCAGCGAGGGAGCAACCCCGGCGGGAGTGCTGATTGCATTCGATCGCCAGGAGCGCGGCACGGGAATACAGTCCGCTGCGCAAGAAGTCGCCGCAGATTACGGTATCCCCGTGGTCTCCATTGCCAGCCTCGCGGACGTCCTCGCATATGCTGGCGATCGTGCCGAACTGGCCAGTGTGCACATCGCCCTGACGACGTATCGCGCGCAATATGCAGTTCAGTCGTGAGTTCAGCACGGCGCGGTTAAAATTCTGCCAGAGATCACGCGCTGCTTGCCCGTACTGTCGCCGGCTATACTCGCTGCAAGGGGAATATCCATGCATAGATCATTGCTTTTATGTGCCGCCGCCATCTTGTTGGCAAGCCAGTTTGCGCTGGCGTCCGAGGCCAGTCACGTTCGCTACAAGTGGCAAGACTCCCAGGGCCTGGTGCACTTCAGCGACAGCCTGAGCGCGGACGCCATGAAATATGGCTATGCCGTTGTAAACGATCAGGGGCTGGTGGTCAGTCGCGTGCAGCGCCAGCTCACGCCTGACGAGCGCACAGCGGCGAACAAGGTGGCAGCGCAACAAGCAGCACAGCAGCGTGCAGCCAGAGATCTGGCCAACAGCGAAGCGCAAATGCTCAGCGCATATCCGGATGAGGAGTCGTTTCACATCTACCAGCAGCAAACCCTGGACTCGCTGGACCAGCAAATTCACACGACCCAGATCAACCTGCGCAGCCAGGAAAGCGCGCTGACCGACTTGCTGGCGCGTGCCGCCGATCTCGAACGCAGCAAGGCTGCGGTACCCGCCTTTCTGAGCGACAGCATTGCCAAACAGCGCAACGTGGTTACCGGGCAGCGCAGCGCGCTGACACGTCAACAGGCGGAACGAGCCAGCACGGTAAAGGCACAAGGCGGGCAACTGGAACGCTACCGCGAACTGCGCGCGGCGCAGAAAACTCCCCAGCAGTAGTCGGCCGGCGCCAGACCCACGGCGCCCTGCGACAGCCCGCACGCAAACCGGCGTTCTCTTTTGCGCGCTCTTTTGCGCGTCCGGCACGAAAGATTTCAGACGCTTTCGCGCGAAGCATGAGCTGCGCTATTCAAAACGGTAACTTGAGCTTGAAATCCACCGCCAGCAAGCGCTTGCGGAATGTCTGCTGGATGCGTTTGAGCACAGCCGCGTCATTTGCCTCAAAACGCAAAACAAGCGCGGGGGTGGTGTTGGACGCACGCACCAAGCCCCAGCCATCGGTCCAATCCGCGCGCACACCGTCGATGGTGGTGAGCGTGGCATCCTCAAAGTCCCCGAGCTGACGAAATTTGTCCATGAACAGATACTGTGCACCTTCAGCCATTTCCAACTTCAGCTCCGGCGTGGAAACACTCTGCGGCAATGTCGCAAAAATCTCTTCCGGCGTCCGACCTTGCAGATCTCCGGAAAGGATTTCGAGCAATCGCGCGGCAGCATAGATCCCGTCGTCAAAACCGTACCAGCGTTCCTTGAAAAAGAAGTGCCCGCTCATTTCGCCTGCGAGTTCAGCGCCAGTCTCGCGCATCTTCGCCTTTATCAGGGAGTGGCCCGTGCGCCACATCAACGGGCTGCCTCCTGAGTCAAGTATTTGCCCTTTCAGATGATTGGTGCACTTGACGTCATAGATGACCGTCGCACCGGGCTGGCGTGATAGCACGTCGCGCGCGAAAAGCATCAACACGCGATCCGGATAGATGACTTCACCGCTGCGACTGACCACGCCCAAGCGGTCGCCATCACCATCAAATGCAATGCCAAGGTCCGCGCCGGTCTTCTGCACGGACACAATCAAGTCCTGCAGGTTGTTCAGGTCCGACGGATCCGGATGATGGTTCGGAAAGCTGCCGTCGACGTCGCAGTACAAAGGAATGACATCGCAACCTACCCCTTCCAGCAGCGCGGGCGCGATGGTTCCGGCAATGCCGTTGCCGGCGTCGATGACTACCTTCAGGCGGCGCTCGGTCAGTACGTCGGACACTACGCGCTCGGTGTAATCGGGCGCTACATCCACTTCGCGCAATCCACCGTGGCCCTCGTTCGGTAGCACTCCATTGGTGATGCGCCGGTACAGATCCTGGATACCGTCCTCGGCCAGGGTCTCGCCGCCCAACACGACCTTGAAGCCGTTGTACTCAGCCGGGTTATGGCTACCGGTGACCATCACTCCGCAGCCCGTGTTGAAGCGAAAGGTGGCGTAATAGACCAAAGGCGTCGGCACGGCGCCTATGTCGAGTACATCGATTCCCGCAGCGCGCAATCCGTTGCACAACCCTGCAACGAGCTCCGGCCCGGACAACCGCCCGTCGCGGCCGACGACGATCTCGCGCAGGCCTTTATCCTGCATCACGGCGCCGATGGCCTGGCCCAATGCATGGGCGACCTCTTTGCTCAGCGATTGACCCGCGACGCCGCGGATGTCATATGCACGAAAAATCGCCGGGTCCACCGCAATCGCCGAACGCACGGCTGCTGCGCGCGCTGCTGGCGCGGCTACAGGCGGCACCGAGCGCACTGCCGGAGCGGCTGCAGCGACGGGGACAACCTGTACTTCTTCCACTTCTGCGTCGCCCTCCTCCATGTCCGTTCGCGGCGCGCGCATGCGCAGGTAAAACAGGAACGCGCCCCCCGCCAAACCCAGCAGCGCGAGGAAAGCAGCAAGGAAGGCCGAGTGCGGCAAAACGATGAAAGCGTCCGGCAGGCCTGCACTTACGTTGAAGACACTGCCGGACACCGGCGTTCCGGGAAACTCGGCGGCGACACCGGCCACGCCATGCGACAACAAGCGTGTGGCGTTCTGGTCGTCACCCTGGCGCAAATCGAGGCGACCGCCGCGCGTGGGAACTGCCTCAAAGCGCTGCTGCAGCGGGCCAAATGGCAGCTCAACCCACACCCACGCCTGCACGCGCTGCGGTGATCCCAGCGGAATCACGAAACTCAAACGCCGATCCTTGCCACCATAGGCAACGCTCTGCGCCGGCGGAATTGCACCGGCTCCCTGCGCAGACATCAGCTGTGCGGCTTTGGCGTAGCCAAAATCCCGATAGTTGGCATGCAGCACCTCGTCCAGATTACCGCTGTACACCTCCAGCTCGACCGCCCGCGGCAGTTGCTTGCGCAACGTTGCCTTCACCGCTGCCGGATCAAGCATGACGCTGGCCGGGTCCACGCCCGCCAGCGCTTTCTCAACCTGCGCGCGCTCACTGGCGATTTCCGTGGCAAGCACCTGCACGGCTTGATTACGCGCAGCATGGACTTGCTCGACAACGGTACTTTCGCGCGCTATCAACCATGTTTGCCAGGCACAGAACAGGCCCAGCAACACGGCCAGGGTGCCACCAGCCAGCGGCAGCAGTTGGCGCCAGTCCACCTGGGCATCTCGCCAGCGCTTGCTCAAGCTGTTTCCAGTCATGTCACTCCCCGCCGGCTATTCACGCGTCTCCAACCAGCAAGCTGGCTCGCTCCATGCTATTTGATTCCGGTGGAGCCAAACCCGCCATCGCCACGCTCGCTGGATGCAAACTCGGTCACGACTCGCCACGCCGGCTTCGCCACCGGCACCAACAGCAGCTGCGCAATGCGGTCACCCACGGCAATGGAGTAGGGCTGCGCACTCCGGTTCCAGCAGGAAATCATCAGCGGCCCCTGGTAATCCGCGTCAATTACACCCACCAGATTACCCATGACCAGCCCGTGCTTGTGGCCCAGCCCGGAGCGCGGCAGTATCAAGGCGCACCATTGCGGATCGGCGATGTGAATCGCAAAACCCGTGGAAATCATTGCCGTTGCCCCGGGTTGCAGTACCAGTGGTGCGTGCAGCGCCGCACGTAAGTCCATCCCGGCGCTGCCGCCCGTGGCCATGTGCGGCAATGGAATGCTGTCACCCAACCGCGGGTCGAGAATCTTCAGTGCAACGTCAACTGCGTGCACGCCGATCATCCGCGCACAGCGCGATAACGTAGCGCAATCTGCGCGACTAGTTCGCGCGCAAGATTCTCCTTGGACGCTCTGGGCAAGGTTGCCGAACCACCACTCCAGATCACCCTCAAGGCGTTTTCGGCAACCTCGAAGCCAATCCCGTCGCCGACCTGGTTCGCGGCGATCATGTCCAGGCCCTTGCGCCGCAGCTTGTCTTGCGCGTAATCCACCAGCGCATCGGTCTCTGCCGCAAAGCCCACCAGAAACGGATGCGTGCTTTGCCTCGACAAGCTGCCGAGAATGTCCGCCGTTTCCTCCAGCACCAAGGCAAGGCTCTCGCCGTGGTGCTTTTTGATTTTGTGCGCGACTGGCTGTGCGGGGCGATAGTCAGCCACCGCTGCGGCACCCACGTAAATATCTGCATTGGCAGCCGCAGCGAGCACGGCCGCGTGCATTTGCGCGGCGCTGCGCACGTCGATGCGTTGCACCACGCCGACCGGCGTTGGAAGCTGTACAGGACCAGCTATCAAGGTAACCGTGGCACCGGCTTCCAGGGCCGCCTGCGCCACCGCAAACCCCATGCGCCCTGAACTGCGATTGCCGATGAAGCGCACCGGGTCGATGTCCTCATAGGTTGGTCCAGCGCCGACCAGCACGCGCAGGCCGTGCAGCGCGCCCACCGCAAATGACGTCGCCAGTGCGTCACGCAATGCGTGCGGCTCGAGCATGCGACCAGCACCGACGTCACCACAAGCCTGCTCGCCGGAATCCGGCCCGAGCACGTGTACCCCGCGCTGGCGCAGCACATTTACATTGGCCTGCACCGCCGCATGTGCCCACATCTTCTGGTTCATCGCTGGCGCCACGTAAACCGGCGCAGGGCTGGCCAGACACAACGTGGTCAGCAGGTCGTCGGCAAGCCCGTGCGCAAGGCGGGCCAGCAGATCAGCGCTTGCTGGCGCGATCATGATGCGCTCGGCCCAGCGCGCCAACTCGATATGACCCATCGCCGCTTCGGCCTGCGCATCCCACAAACTATTGCGCACGACCTGCCCGGACAGCGCCTGGAAGGTTGTCGCATTGACAAAGTGCGTGGCACTGTCAGTCATCACCACGCGCACTTGCGCACCAGCGTCGTGCAAACGGCGCACCAGCTCGCAAGCTTTGTAGGCGGCGATCCCGCCAGACACGCCCAGCAGGATACGGCGATGGGCAAGACTCATGTAGGGACGGCCTGACAATCACGCAGAGCAGTAGCTTACCGGATTGCGACGCGCGCGCTGGTGCCTGCAAGGGCGGTCGTGGGGCAACCTCGCAGCATGAGCATCCGTGACTGGCCCGTTGGCGAACGCCCTCGTGAAAAGCTGCTGAGTCGCGGCAGCTCCGCGCTGTCTGATGCGGAGCTTTTGGCAGTGTTGCTGGGGAGCGGCAGTCGCGGCAAGGACGCACTGGCGCTGGGTCGAGAGCTCTTGGGCAATGCCGGCAGCCTCGGCGCGCTACTGGCCCGACCAGAGCAGCAAATCCGCGCGGGCGGGCTGGGGCCGGCCAAGCGCGCGCGCATAGCTGCCGCACTTGAATTGGCCCGGCGCAGCCTTGCCGAGCAATTGATGGAACAGCCCAGCCTTGGCAGTCCCCGTGACAGCGGAGATTACTTGCGCGCGCAACTGCGTCACCTGCCATATGAAGTGTTCGCCTGTCTGTACCTGGACAACCGGCACCACGTGCTCGCCTTTGAGGAACTGTTTCGCGGCACCGTCGACGGTGCCAGCGTGCATCCGCGGGAAGTGGTGCGGGCTTGTCTTCAGCACAACGCCTGTGCCGTGATTTTCGCGCACAATCATCCGTCAGGGGTGGCGGAACCCAGCGCCGCGGATCGTGCCATAACGCACGAATTGCGCGATGCATTGCAGCTGGTCGGGGTGCGCGTGCTCGATCATCTGGTGATTGGACGCGGTGAGCCGGTATCCATGGCGGCTCGCGGGCTGCTTTGAGCAGCGCTGTGGAAGCGGCTGTAGTCCAGCGTTACCCGTGCCCAAGGCAACTCGAGACCTGCTGAGTGCGGTGCCGATTTACCATCACGCGGCAAGCGCGGGCATGCTGTGTCAGCCAGGCGAAAAGAGTCGACTTCGCCGCTCCTGCCCGCACAGTTGCAAGCCAAGGGCTGCCGCAGGTCAGATCAGCCACGCCGCGGCGCTGACGATTGGGCAATCAGCATAAGCAACGGTCGTGTGCACACGGCACCGGCAAGTTCGCGAAACTTATGCACAATTGTGCGGAACGCCGCTTGCGCGAGCTCTCGTCATCCCAACTTTAGATAGTTGTCGTAAAGTATTGTTTCTACAAATAAGTTTCCCCTCATCGCCATCCATGGCCAAGGCATGATCAATTACTTCGCCGCGGTGGACCATTTTCCCCACAGACTTATCCACAGCCTGACCGCAGCTGGAGGACGTCATTGGGAAAAGAATCGCAACGGCAACTGGAAAACGCGCCATGCGCCGGGATGAATGCCTGCTTCTGTTAGAATTACCGGTTCCATGATGAGCCCGGCGTTATCGTGAAAGCACAGCTTCATGCCCTGATTGTCCGGGCAATTCGGACCATGCAGGACCACGCCGACCTGCCAGCCGACCTGGCGCTTCCGGCGTTTGTGGTTGAACGCGGACGCAGCCGTGAACACGGGGATTTCGCGAGCAACGTGGCCATGTTGCTGGCCAAGCTGGTACATGCCAAACCGCGCGACCTGGCGCAAAAGCTGGTGGACGCCCTGCCGGCCAACGCACTGGTCCAGCGCGTGGAAGTTGCCGGACCCGGCTTCATCAACTTCTTCCTTGCCGCAGACGCCACGCAAGCGCAGGTGCGCCGGATCCTCGATGAAGGCGACGCCTACGGACACAACCTTGCTGGCGCGGGCAAGACTGTGGGCGTGGAGTTTGTTTCGGCCAATCCGACCGGTCCACTGCACGTTGGCCATGGGCGCAACGCAGTCATTGGCGATTGCGTGAGCCGGCTCTTCGCCGCAACGGGCTGGACCGTGCAGCGCGAGTACTACTACAACGATGCAGGCGTGCAGATCGCCAACCTGGCGACTTCGGTACAGGCGCGCGCGCGCGGGATTACGCCCGAAGACAGCGCGTGGCCGGAAAGCGGCTACCGCGGTGACTACATAGCGGAAGTGGCGCGCGCTTATCTGGACCGCGTTGCCGTGGTGGCCGACGGCATCACCGTAAGCGCCAGCGGCGACGTTGAGGATCTGGATGCGATCCGGCGTTTTGCCGTGGCCAGCCTGCGCCGCGAGCAGGACCTGGATTTACAGGCATTTGGCGTCAATTTCGATGTGTACTTTCTCGAATCCTCGCTGTATGCCGATGGCAAGGTTGAGGAAACGGTGCGCGAGTTGATGGCCCACGGCCACACTTACGAGGAAGGTGGCGCACTCTGGTTGCGCACGACTGCGTTTGGCGATGACAAAGACCGGGTCATGCGCAAATCGGACGGCACCTACACGTATTTCGTGCCAGACGTGGCTTATCACCTGAGCAAGTGGCAACGCGGCTACGCAAGTGCCGTGACCGTGCTGGGCTCCGATCATCACGGTTCGCTGGCGCGCGTGAAAGCCGGGCTGCAGGCGCTGAGCTGCGGCATTCCGACGGGTTGGCCGGACTACCTTTTGTACCAGATGGTGACCGTGATGCGCGGTGGCGAAGAGGTGAAAATCTCCAAGCGCGCCGGCTCCTACGTGACCTTGCGCGATTTGATGGACGAAGTGGGCCGGGACGCCACGCGCTACTTTCTGATCGCGCGCAAGTCCGATTCACAACTGGTCTTTGACGTCGACCTGGCGCGTTCGCAAAGCAACGACAACCCGGTGTACTACATCCAGTACGCGCATGCTCGCGTGTGCAGCCTGTTGCGCCAGGCGGCGGAGAAAGATCTGGCGTTTGACCTGTCCGATGGCCTGGCCAATCTGGCTCGGCTGGATAGTGAGCACGAACAAATCCTGCTCACCGAGTTGGCAAGATATCCCGAATTGGTCGACACCGCCGCTGCCCACCTGGAGCCACATTTGCTGGCAATCGGCCTGCGCGAACTGGCCAATGCCTTTCATGCCTACTACAACTCGCACCAGTTCCTGGTCGCCGATGCAGCCTTGCGCAATGCGCGCCTCGCACTGGCAGTGGCAACCCGCCAGGTGTTGAAAAATGGCTTGGACCTTTTGGGTCTGAGCGCTCCGGAGAAGATGTAATGGCAACACGCAACGGCCGCGGTCGACAGGCAGTACGCAATCGAAAGGGCGGGTTTCCTGGCTGGGGCTACGCCGTTATCGCCTTCATCGTTGGCGCGCTGCTCATGGCGTTGGTGCTGCGCGGCAACCTGTTGCGCAGCATGGCCAAGAGCGACGGACCGCAGGCCAACCCGCAGGCAACCGCGCAACGCGGCAGTGAGCCGGGGGTCGTCGATGCAGCCAACAGTGAAAGCACGCCGAAGAAGCCGCAGTACGATTTCTACTCGGTGTTGTCCGAGAAAGAGGTACGTATCCCCGATGCCGAAATCAGCGCGCAGGCGCGAGCCGAACAACAGCAAAAGCAGCTAGCCGCGCAGCAGCAGGCGCAAGCCGCCGTAGCGAGCGCAGCGACAGTGGCTGCCCAACCCGCGCCTGCTGCCAACCCGGCTCGCGCGGTCCAGCAAAGTGTCACCGCCGCACCAGCGTCCGCCGTGCCCGTGCCTGCTGCCGGCAGTGGCTATCTGCTGCAGGTTGGAGCGTTTCCGAATCCCGCAGATGCTGAAACGCTGAAAGCCAAGCTGGCGTTGCAGGGCTTCGTCGCGAACGTGCAAGCGGTAAATATCAGCGGTCAGGCCTACCACCGCGTACGTCTTGGCCCGTTTCGCTCGGCGACGGAACTGGAATCCACCAAGCAGCGCCTGGCCGGAGCCGGTATCAACGCGATCGCCCTGAAAGAAGGCAGGTAGCGCTGCGCCGTACTCGGCCTGACGGATAAGCAATTTGTCCTTGAAACGGCTTCACGTCGGTGCCGTCAGCACGCTCGCTGTGTTGGCAAGATAGCCGGTTGACTGAGCTGCATTCTGTGCGCGGCGCGAACAGTGGTCAGTGGTCAGTGGTCAGTGGTCAGTGGTCAGTGGTCAGTGGTCAGGAGTCAGCGGTCAGCGGTCAGCGGTCAGCGTGTATCTCGCACCTTCGGGCACATGCGTGTCGGCGCTGTCCTGGGTAGCCTCAATCAACTCACGTCAGCCCTGATTGCGCTCGATCAAGCACACGAAGACGCCACCGGCCACCAGCTTGTGGTGAGGCTCGACATGCAGTCGGCGCAATTGCGTTGCTACAAACCGATACTCACTATCGGCAATCCTTGCTGTGGCGCACGTACCGACCGTTTACCTGCCTGCCAGCAGAATCAGCGGCCCTGTCAAAGCGCGCCGGCGAGCAGCAGCGGATCGTCAACCGTTCGCAGCCTACAGATCAAACGGGTAAAGCCGGAAGCACCACTGGCGCCATTCGTGAAGCCAGATCTCCTGTTGGTCGAAGGCAAGCGCCGCCAGTCGCTACACTGCCGCGCATGACTATCAAAACTGCATGGATCACTGGCGCTACCGCCGGCTTTGGTGCCGCCACCGTGGAACGTCTGGTCGCTGGTGGCTGGCGGGTCATCGCCAGCGGCAGACGTGCGGACCGGCTGCAGCAGCTCGTGGCGCGTCATGGCGCGGATCGTGTGCACGCAGCCGCGTTCGACCTTCGTGACGACGCGGCCATGCGCGCGGCCTGGGCGAGCGTGCCTGCAGATTTCACCGACATCGACCTGTTGGTGAATAACGGCGGATTGGCGCTGGGCACTGCACCAGCGCAACAAGCGTCATTGGCGCAGTGGAAACAGATGATCGACACCAATGTCACTGCGTTGGTATCGATGACGCATTTGCTGCTGCCGCGGCTCATTGAACGCCGTGGCGCAATCATCAACATCAGTTCGGTGTCCGCCAGTTACGCCTACCAAGGTGGCAACGTCTACGGTGCCACCAAAGCCTTCGTCACCCAGTTCTCGCAGAACTTGCGCGTTGATTTGCACGGCACCGGTGTGCGCGTGACCAGCGTCGAACCGGGCATGGCCGAAACCGAATTCACCGTGGTGCGCAATGGCGGGGATCAAGCCGCCTCGGACAAACTCTATGCCGGTGCGCATCCCATCACCGCCAGCGACATTGCAGACACCATCTGCTGGATCGCAAACCTGCCGGCGCATTTGAACGTCAACCGGATCGAGGTCATGCCAGTCAGTCAATCCGCCGCGGGCCTGCAAGTCGCGCGCGAGCAATGAGCACGATCATTGCAGGCTGACCGGACAACGCTAGTGAGCTGCTGGCAGACGGCTTGCCAACTGGCAGACGCCCTCAGCCTGCATGGTTGAAACAGTTACTGCATGAACCAGCCGTGGCTGACCACGATCGATTGACCGGTGAGCGCGGCGGAAGGGAAGGTCGCCAGATATAACGCGGTCTGCGCAATATCCTCGAGCGTGGTGAAAGTGGCATCGACGGTGTCCTTGAGCATCACGTTCCTGATGACCTCGTCTGCGCTGATGCCCAACTCTTTGGCTTGCTCGGGAATCTGCCGTTCGACCAGCGGCGTGCGTACGAAGCCCGGGCAGATCACGTGCGAGCGAACGTGGTGCGGCGCACCTTCCTTGGCCAGGGTACGGGCCAGACCGAGCAGGCCGTGTTTGGCCGTCACATAGGCGGATTTCAACTTCGAAGCCTCGTGCGAATGCACCGAACCCATGTATATGACGATACCACCCCGGCTCTGGCCGGCACCGTCGTCCTTGTACATGTGTTGCAGCGCGGCCTTGGTCGTGAGGAATCCGCCATCCAGATGGATCGCCAGCATCTTCTTCCAGTCGGCAAACGCGAACTTGTCGATCGGGTTGATGATTTGCACGCCGGCGTTGGAAACAAGGATATCCAGCTGGCCAAATGTGGCCACGACCTTGTCGGTCCCGGCGTTGACCGCGTCCTCGTCGGTCACATCCATTGCCACGCCGATCGCCTTGCCACCCGCCGCGTTGATCGCTGCAGCAACCTGATCGGCAGCGTCCTGGTTGATATCGGCAATGGCAACGCTCGCGCCATTGCTGGCGTAAAGCTCGGCAATGGCCTTGCCCAGGCCACTGGCCGCGCCGGTGATCAAGGCGACCTTGCCGCTGAGACTGTTCATGTTTCGGCTCCTGCCTGGGCGGTGCTTGAATGGATGTCTTCGGCCAGATAGGTGTATGCGGTCAGCCCCGCGTTCAACGCGTCATACAGCTGCTCGGCCTCGACAGCGTCGACCCCGGCGGCGGCGATGCGCTCGCGATAACTTTCGCGAAGAGCCCGCAGATCGTAGCCGACGTAATCCAGCATCAAGTCGGTAGTGTCGCCGCGGCGGATGTCGGAAAACTCGTAACTGTCGGCGACCACGCGCACGTTGACCGCATCGGTGTCACCAAACAGATTGTGAATGTCACCCAGGGTTTCCTGATAGGCGCCCACCATGAAGATACCGAGGCGATAGCTCTCGTCCGCTTTGAGCGCATGCAGCGCCAGGCTGACATCGACGCCTTCGGCGTCAACGTAATGATCGATGCGACCATCCGAATCACAAGTGAGATCGACGATCACGCCGCGGCGGGTAGGCTCCTCATCCAGGCGAGAAATAGGCGCAATCGGGAAGATCTGCCCGATCGCCCATACGTCGGGAATGGACTCGAACACGGAGAAATTGGCGAAGTACTTGTCCACCAGTTTTTCGTCCAGCTCATCGCGTGCTTGTCGGTGCGCACGCTCCGCCGGCAGCAGCCGACCGCGCACCGCGTTGGCAATGGCGTAGTACATCTCATCCAGGCGCGCGCGATCGGCCAGCGCCATTTGGCCTAATGCATACAGCGTTTGGCCTTCCACCAGATGATGGTGCGCCTCGTGAAACAACTCGAGCGCGGGGCGCCGGTCCAGATCGGCCCACGTCTCGCGCAGTCGCCGCAGCACCGCCGGTTCATCGGCACACGGCGGCGGCATCGCGCCTTCCGGCACGGCCTCGACCTCGGACACGTTGACCACCATTACCGCGTGGTGCGCGGTCATTGCGCGCCCGGCCTCGGTCAGGATGTGCGGAGCCTGCAGGCCTTCCGCGCGCACCGCCTCTGCCAGCGATTGCACGACGGTAGTCGCGTACTGCTCCAGCGAATAATTGATCGAGTTGTAGCTGCGCGAACGCGAGCCGTCGTAATCCACGCCCAAGCCGCCACCCACGTCGACGATTTCCAGCGGGACACCCAGGTGCGTCAGTTCGACAAAATAGCGGCTAGCCTCGCGCATGCCGTTGGCAATGTCGCGCACGTTGGATATCTGCGAGCCCATGTGAAAGTGCTGCAGCTTCAACGTGTGCTTCAAGCCGGCGGAGTCCAGGCGTGCGATCAGCGTCAGCACTTGCGACGGTGACAGTCCAAACTTGCCTTTGTCCCCGCCCGTGTTTTGCCACTTGCCGGCACCAATGGATGCCAGACGCACGCGCACGCCCAGAAGCGGCTCGACGCCGAGTTGCGCGGCTTCCTCAAGCACGTATTCCAGCTCGGACAGTTTCTCGATCACGATGAAAACGCGCAGCCCCAGCTTGCGTCCGATCAACGCCAGGCGAATGTACTGGCGATCCTTGTAGCCATTGCAGATGACGATGGAGCCCGCGCGCGCCATGCCCAGCACCGCCATCAGTTCGGGTTTGGAACCAGCCTCCAGGCCAAACCCATGCGAGCCTGCGGCAACCAGCTCGCCGGCTACGCTGCGTTGCTGGTTGACCTTGATGGGGTAAATGGCGGTATAGCCGGCCGTATAGCCGGCATCGGCGATGGCTTGCGCAAAGGCGTTTTGCAAGCGCGCCAGACGATCGGCGAGGATGTCGGGAAAGCGCACGAGCAGCGGCAGACGCAGTCCCTGCTTGCAGGCACGGTCGACGATAGCCGGGAGCGATAACGTCGGCCCCTCCACGCCGCGTGGGCGCATTACGATGTGTCCGTTGACGTCGACGTCAACATAGCCTGCGCCCCAATGCGGCACTGCGTACGTGCGTCGTGCGTCGTCGACGGTCCAGGCACTAGTCATCGAAGTTCTCCAGATGCAGCCGTCAAGCGGCAATCGCGTGCCGCAGTTTAGGCTGGCGATGAACGTCGCAGCGGCGAGCCTTGACGGGTTGCGCGACGACAAGCCCAGGCTCACGCCACCGGAAGACTCGAACGCCGCGGGGTTGATCGAAACTGTGAGCCGCAGCGTGTGCACCGAGCGCGCCGCTGGCCGCGCCACCGCTGCATTGTAATGAGCGCTCGCGCCAATGGGGAACGCCAAGCCCGCGCCCACGGTTGCCGGTACACTGGGCACCTTTGTGCACTCAAACCAGATTGATCAGGGGTTTCCCATGTCACAGCAGCCAGGTTGGTTTACCGAAGCGCACCAGGCGTCTGGTTCATCCATCGGTTTTCGCACAGAGGAACTGCTGCATAGCGAGAAGTCAGCGTTCCAGAGCATTGATATCTACAAGACCACCGACTGGGGCAACCTGATGGTGATCGATGGATGCGTGATGCTTACCACGCGTGACAATTTCTTTTACCACGAGATGATGACGCATCCTGCGCTGTTTACCCATGCGCGTGCCAAACGCGTGGTCATCATCGGTGGCGGCGACTGCGGCACGCTGCGCGAGGTTCTGCGGCATGAGGAAGTGGAGCACGCCGTGCAGGTTGAGATCGACGAACGCGTGACGCGCCTGGCCGAACAGTATTTCCCCGAGTTGTGCGAAAACAATGGCGATCCGCGCGCAGAGCTGCTGTTCATCGACGGCATCAAGTACATGGCCGAGACGGAGTCCGAATCAGTTGATCTGATCATTGTCGACTCCACCGACCCAGTCGGCCCCGCAGAGGGACTGTTTAACGCGTCGTTCTATGCCTCATGTTTCAAGGCATTGCGCCATGGCGGGCTGCTGGTGCAGCAGAGTGAATCGCCGCTTGCCCATCTGGCGTTGATCAAATCGATGCGTTCGGCGATGCGCACTACGGGCTTTGCCGCCGTGCGCACGCTGCCGTTTCCCCAGCCGTGTTATCCCACGGGTTGGTGGAGTTGCACGATGGCGCGCAAGGACGGCGAGCTGTCGGGCTTTCGTGAGCGCGGTGCGCTCAGCAAGAATTTCCCCACCCGTTATTACAATGCGGAAATCCACAAGGCAGCGCTCGCCCAGCCGGAGTTCATGCGCGAGGCGCTCGGTGACTAAAATCACCCCGTCGGTTCACGCGCACCGCCGTGCACTCAGAACAAACGCGAGCGCACTCTGGGCAACAACACCAGCAGCAATGTCGCCAGCGGACCGAATGGCAGCGACAATGCAAACCACAGCAGGCCGCTGCGGTTTTTCCCTTGTGCCAATGCAGCGTTGATCAATGCCAACGTAACCCAGATCAATGCCGGGACGCCCCAGCCCACAAACCATGGCGCGCCATCGGCAAGTGTCGAAAAGTAAGCCACCTGAAATCTCCCGAATCAGCGCATGCGACGCTGCTGGCCGCAAGTGGCCATCCTAGCAATTCATGACATCTCGTGCGCCGGGGTCGGGCCATCTGCACTGTCTGGGTTCAAGTTTCTACCATTAAGCTTGAACGCTTCAGTCATCATCAGGATTCTCCGATGCACGGTCTGCGTTCGCTTCTCCTGCTGGCTGCTCTGGTGAGCGTGGTTCCCTTTGCGTCCAGCGCAGTGGCCGTCGCTGCCGGCTCCGGCGCCAAGAAGGCACAAGCTGCGCTCGCCAAGCCCGAGAAGTCACGCGACGCGGCTCTTCTTGCGTTTCAGCGCGACCTGGTGAGCGTACTGGCTCCGCGCGCTGACGCGCGGCCGTTGCTGGCAGCCGCCCTGATCGCCCGACCCTTGCTCAATCCACCGCAAACGCTGTCCTTTCATACGCTGGTCGGACGTGCAGGCGAAACCACGGACACCGGCCCGTTCGTCACCTGGGTGCGCCTGGCTGATTGCGATGCGGCGGCCGATAGTTGCCCGAACCGTGCTGCGCTTGACCGCCTGCAGGAACAAGCCTCGGACAACGCAGCCGTATGGCTGCTGAAATTGGGACTCGATACGCATGCGCTCGACGCGGAGGCTGCGCGCCAGGATCTGGCGAAAGCCGCCGCGGCAAAAATCTATGACGATTACACGGGCGCGAGTTTGCAGGCGCTGGCCGCTTCAATCGGCATCCTGCCTCCACCGCCCGCTACGCTGGACCCGGTGCACGCTGCCGGCGCGTCCGGAGTGCAAGCGGTACTGGTGTTTGGCCTGGCCAGTACCCAGCCGCAACCGGCTCTGCAGATCACCGCGAAATTGTGCGAAAACGCTGTCGGCGACGCGGCAATCAAGGCCGACTGCCTGAAGTTGAGCAAGGTTCTGGAGTGGGGCTCCAGTCCGCTGGCAAGGTCATTGGGGCTGCACTTGCGTGAGGTGCTCGCGGACGATGCGACACAGCAGGCGGACGCCAAACGCGCACGCAGGGATTTGACCTGGCAGGTACAAAATTTTGCGCGTCTCTCCGCACGCGTGCCAAGCGACAAGGCTCTCTCGCAACATCTGCTGGCGCTGGCGCGCAATGGTGGCAACGAAATGAGCCTGCTGTTGGCGGCATTACGAGACAACGGCATCGCCACCGAAGCGCCGGCAGATTGGTCACCCGCAGCGCCCGAATGACATTTCGCCGGGCAACGACGGGCATGATGCGCGCTGACGGTGCGCTACCTGTTCCCCGCGCCCGCGTTCCCGGTTAGGCTGGAGCCACCTTCTGCGACCGGGACCGATCGATGCTTACAGCGCTGGTAGCTAGCAGCAAAGGTGGTTGCGGCAAAAGCACGGTGGTGACACAACTTGCATCGCACTGGGCGCAATTGGGCCAACGCACGACCATCATCGACGCAGATCGACAAGGCTCCAGCTTTCGCTGGGCTGCCTTGCGCCCAGATAGCGTACCGGGGGTTCTCGCCCTGGAAGGCGGGCGCAGGTCGCTGCAAAGGATTCCGCAAGACACCCAGCAGCTGCTGATCGATACACCGGCCGGCGCCGGTGAACGTGAGCTCGAGCCGTATCTGGATTTGGCGGATGTCTTGATCGTGCCGGTGCTGCCTTCGTCGTTTGACCTGCATGCGACGCTCAGATTTCTGGACGAGCTGCTGACGATCCCCCGCATCAAGCGCGGCAAGTTACCCGTGGCCCTGGTCGGCAACCGTTTGAAACCCTGGACTCACGCCAGCCAGGACGCCATTGCCGAACTGGCCGAGAACGCTCCATTTCCCGTTATTGCGCAGTTGCGCGACAGTCAGGCCTACGTTTTGCTCAGCGCGTTGGGCAAGGGCATTTTTGATTATCAATCGGAGCAGGTGCGCAACCACCAGCAAGATTGGAAACCGCTGCTGCGCTGGATCAAACGGCAACATTGACGCAAAACTTCTGCGCCATGGCCACGCCATCACAGCGCCAACTACAGGAGCTTTCCTCATGCACGAACTGATCTTGTTGCGCCACGCCGAAGCAGTGTCGCTGGAAAAATCCGGCAGCGATCAGGAGCGGCCGCTGAGCACGCGGGGCGAACAGGAAGCACAAGCAGCCGGGCTATGGCTGGCCGCACGCGGCGTGAGGGTAGATCGCGTACTGTGTTCTCCCACTCGGCGCACCGACGAAACCGCACGCCTTGCGCTCGCCGGTCTGGAAGGAGCACCCATTCCACAGATGTCCGGCGAAATCTACGATGCATCACCTGGTGAATTGCTGGCTCTGCTGGATCAACACGGCGATGCCGGGACGGTCATGCTCGTGGGGCACAATCCGGGTATTGAACGGCTGGTGGCGTTGCTCGTTGAAGGCCGCTCCGAACAGTTTCGTGGCATGCCGCCTGGCGGTCTGGCGATCCTGCATCTGGATGGCGAACTGGAGCCGGGCAATGCCCGGCTGGATGCATTCTGGTCGCCCTGAAGCGCATGCACCAATCCGAATTCGTTTCCCAGTTTCAAACCTCCGGGGCCTGTGCGGAACGCTCGCAGATCTTATGATCCACGCATGAGCATCGTCCGGTTTGTCATGCCGCTGCTGGCTGTTGCGTTGGTGTCTGGCTGCACGCTCTCGCGCGCCCAGATCCGCAATGCCGACATGGTCGTGGGCGCATCGATCAACAAGGTATCTACATGTGCGCGGCCGGATCTTTGTGCGCTGTCTTCACCGCTTCTGGACGCCGCCAACGACGCCCTTCAAAGGTCGAGCCGCCGACAGCCGGTGCATGTCGTCAGCTTGCTGGATAAAAGCGAGCCCGCATTGGTGGCAAGGCTCAACCTGATCCGTGCGGCGCGCCACTCCATCGATGTACAGACCTATATCTGGGACAGCGATGATGTCGGCCTGCTCGTGTTGGACGAGCTGATCCACGCAGCGCGGCGAGGAGTGAAAGTACGCGTATTGGTTGACCAACTGGCCGCGTTTGGAGATCTGGAACTATTCAGTCGGCTGGCGCGTGCCAGCCCCAACTTCGAAATACGGCTGTACAACCCGACGTTTCATGACGCGCGCACGTCCGCCTTGCAGTGGGCTGCCGGAATCGCCTGCTGCTTTTTCAAATTCAACCAGCGCATGCACAACAAGCTGTTGTTGGTGGACAGCCGCATTGGCATCACCGGCGGACGCAACTACCAGAACCGTTACTTTGACTGGGACCCGACGTTTGATTACGTGGATCGGGACATTCTTGTTGGTGGTCCGGCCGGACAGGCCATGGCCGACAGCTTCGACCTGTTCTGGAGCCATCGGCGCTCGGTGGCGCTTACCCACTTGCGCGATCTCAACCATTACATTGTGGCTCACCCACACACGGCCGGCTGGTCTGAGCCGCACTATGTGGATCCACAACGGGTCGACCGGGTGCGCACCGAAGCGGCTGACAGCACATGGTTGTCCACGCATGTGCTTGGCCAAAGTCTGCATGTCGGCCAGGTCGCATTTTTCAGCGACCTGCCATCCAAGACCGACAAACCGCACAGGCTGGATTCTCGGCAATTCACCCAGCACGTGATGCAAATGGTCTCCAGCGCCAAATACGAAGTGGTGCTACAGACGCCTTACCTGGTCTTGAGCAAGCCCGCTCGCCGTATTTTTTCCCGGTTGCAGGGTCAGGTGCCACCACCGCGCATCGTGGTATCCACCAATTCACTGGCCTCCACCGACGCGTTCGCGGTCTATGCCATGTCCTACAAGCACCGCAAGCGCTACCTCACCCGTTATGGATTCGAGATTTACGAGCTCAAGCCGCACGCCATTGCGCCGGACGGAGCCAGCGACTACACGAGTAGGGATGTCGCTGGCGACCCGGAAAAAGCGGGCAATGCACGCAAAGCACGCAAAGCACGAGTAGCGGCGGCACCTGTGGAGTCGCAACGACGTTCGCAGTCGGAGGTTCGCGGGTTGCTCGGTAGTCGCGGCCAACACCTTCCGGCGCCGCTGTTGAGCGAGGGACGGCGCGTCGGTTTGCATGCAAAATCGATTGTTGTGGATGACCGGTTTTCGATGGTTGGCTCGCACAACTTCGATCCGCGCTCGGACCATTACAATACCGAGGCAGGGGTCGTTATCTACGACAAACGCTTCGCCAATCTGTTGCGCCAGTCGATCTTGCGCTACACGGCTCCTGAAAACGCGTGGGTCATCGCTCCGCGCCGTGCCGTCGTGCCGGTACTTACCCAGGTCAATCAGACCATTGCCGACGTTTCGGAGCGCCTGCCCTTGTTTGATTTCTGGCCGTTTCGCTATGCGACCAGCTACGAGCTGAAAGCCGGCTGCCAGCCGTTGCGCATCAGCGATCCCGCCTTTTACAACTGTTATGTGCCAGTAGGAGACTTTCCGGACGTCGCAGTGTCGACAAAGCTCATCTACACCCGCCTGCTCACGGCTTTCGGAGCGGGCTCGATCGGCATTCTGTAATGTGCGGCAGGGTGGTGGATAGTCCGCCAACCAGTCATCGCGAGCGATAAGCCTTGGCCCTGTCGCAAGCTTGGGAATCTCCGGTGCCGACGAACATCTGTCCTGCCACCAGCGCTCTCTCGCTTGCTTGGCGCGGCCGTGGCGCGACGCGACGCGACGAGGTGGCAAATAGCCCCACAAGAGGTCGAAGGTGCGAGCGGCACTTTGATCGGCGTTGAAAGAAAAAAGCCTGCAGATGCAGGCTGTTTTTACTTTTGCTTGCGAGCCTGCGCAGGACCCCCGCGCGTCACTCCGTAACGCTCATTCTCCGCCCGAGAAACCAATCTTCGTCAGATTGTAGGTTTTCGCATCGGCCAGCACACGCGCCACAAACTGGTAAGCCACCGCATCGTCCGCTGCAATTTGAATCTCCGGCTGATTGGTCTGCTGGGCGATGACCGCCAGCTGAGCCTTGAGTCCGAGTTCATCCACCGGGGTGTCGTTCCAGTACAGCGCTCCGCCGCGATCGATACGCAGATGAATCGGATCGACTGGCGTACTTGTTGGCGGATTGGGATTGGGCTGCGGCAGGTCGACCTTGATCTTGTGCGAAAGGATAGGCGCCGTGATCATGAAGATGATGAGCAAGACCAACAGGACGTCAACCAACGGCGTAACGTTGATTTCATTCATCGGTCCGGAAGACTTGGAGGTATAAGCCATGTCGGTTACTCGTTTCCGGGGCCGGGTTTCCCGGTCGTCATGAAGCCAACGTGGACCATGCCCTGGTCTTTGGCAGAGCCAATGACTGCACGCACCAACCGGAACTCCGTGGTTTTGTCCGCGCGTATCTGCAATTCCGGTTGCGGAACCCTCTGCGCATTGACCGCAAACTGAGCGCGCAGCTCGGCAGAAGTAATCGGTCGATCATTGAAATACATGCTGCCGTCCTGCTTGACCGCCAAATCCAGCGGCGCAACCTTCAACGCCTCGTCCTTGGCATGCGGGTTGGCGATGGGCAGCTCGACGGTGATGGAATGGGACATCAGCGGCGCGGTAATCATGAAGATGATCAGCAGTACCAACATCACGTCGACGAGCGGCGTGACATTGATTTCCGACATCGGTCCGTCGGAACTACTTCCTGCACTCATGGACATGCGTCAATCCCTCACTTCTGGCTTTCGACACGTGAACCGGTGGCGAAGAAGTCATGCAGATCATTGGCGAATTCGTCGAAGCGAGCGAACGTCAAGCGGTTGGCGCGATTGAACGCGTTGAAGGCCAAGGTGGCCGGGATGGCAGCGAACAAACCAAATGCCGTCATCAGCAGCGCCTCACCCACCGGGCCGGCGACCGCATTCATCGACGCGTCGCCGGATGCGGCGATGCGGATCAAGGCGTGATAGATGCCCCATACGGTACCCAACAAGCCGACGAACGGTGCGGCGGAGCCAACGGTCGCCAGCAGAGTCAGGCCGTCTTCAAGGCGCAGACTCTCGCGCGACACGGCTTGACGCAACGCGCGGTCAATAAACTCCGAGCGACTGAGCGCTTCTGACAGACGACTGGTGGTCGTCGCAGCTGCCTGTTGATGATGGGCCACAGCCGCCGCAGCGTCGAGGGCGATCTTGGAGAAAGGCTCGCTTCTTGGCTGCGATTCCAGTTCGCGGATCGCGTCTTGCGTGGAGGCGTTGCCCCAAAAGCCGTCGACGACCCTGCTGGCACGCCGAGCTACCACCATCGTGCGAATGGTGTTGGCAATAATGTAGTACCACGTCAGGAATGACATGATGATCAAGGTGACGAAGACAACCCAACCGAGCCAGTCGAAGTTGCGCATCAAGTCGCCAAAGCCCATCGCCTTCATGGCCTCGGCGTTGGTATTGCCAGCCATCGCCTGTGCGGCGTCGGTCGTTGCAGGAGTCTGTAGGAACATAACGCTACCCTAAGGAAGTCAAGCGTGAACTGTAACCGCAATCGATCAGGCTGATTGCAGCAGATTGAGATTGAACGTAACTAAATACACGAACACGGTCTTTAAAAACCCGCCTGGCTGAGATTGAACGTTACCGGCACACGCGCGTAACCTTCAACTTTTTGTCCGTTACGGATCGTGGGATTGAAACGCCACTTCTGTGCTGCCTCTACGGCGGCCCGATCAAGCTCCCGATAACCGCTCGACTTCTCGACCTTGATGTCTTTCGGCGAGCCGTCCACACCGACCAGGATCATGAGCGTAACCGTGCCTTCGTGGCGCTGGCGAATCGCTTGCGGCGGATACTTCGGCTGCAGACGACTGTTGTAGCTCAGATCCTGGCCTGCACCGATATCTGCTGGCGGCGCTGGCGGCGCTGGCGGCGCGGGTGGCGGCGCCCGATACGCATTCTGCGAGACCTCCGCCACTGCCGGCGGCGGCGCTGGTGGCGGTGGCGTTGCAACCGGCCGAACCTGCTGCACGATTTTCTGCGGCGGCTGCTGCGGTGGTTCCGGCGGCGGCGGCGGCGGTGGCGGCGGTGGTGGCGGCTCGATGAAATTCACGCGGACAATCTGTTCTTTCTGCACCTGATCCTGGTGCGCCGGTGCGACGGGCGCGACCAGCAAAAGAAAGGCAAACGCATGCAGCGCGATGGCCACAGCCAATGCCAAGGTGCGCTTCCAGCTGAACCCGTTTTCTTCGTTACTAGAGGCCATCTGTCACTGTCTGAAGCTGATCACACGGAAGAGAACGTTGCCGCAGGGTGTTACGCGAGGCCGTCTGGATACCGCATACGGTCTCGCCACCATGGAAACGCCGGGAAGGTGTTTAACGTTACAACAGCGCTTTGCGTTTGTATAGCATTGGCACAACGGATTTACGCAGTGTATGGACGGCTATTTGGCCCAGCGACTGCCTTGCAATGCGCGTTTTTACTTTCCGCTTCCCGCCTGCTTCAACCACGCCTTGGCTTTGACCGCCGTTTCGGGTTGCTCCGCGGCCTGTTTCATGGCTGCAATCGCGGCAGGTTTGTTCTTCAGCCCACGCTCGGCCTCGGCCAGCAACATGTAAGCCGTGCCCTTCTTGGCAACACCTTTGTCGATACCCTGCTGGATCAAGGTTTTCGCTTGAGCGTACTTGTTCTCGGTCAACAACAGCTGGCCGGCGCGGACGCCAGACTCGCCATTCTTGGCCAAGGGTAGTGCTTTGGAATAATTGTCCACGGCGCCGGCCATGTCGTCTGCCAACTCGTCGGCCTGCCCTCTCAGTATGTAATTATCCACGCTGGGAGCAACGAGTCCCTTGCTGGTGCCTTCGTCCAGTACTTGCGTTGCCTTGAGCGCGGCGGGTTTCGAATCGTCACTGTCCTGTCCGGTCAGCAAATACAGCTTGGCCAGGTTGACATACCCCGACTCGCTGGCGAGCGTGCCTGCTGCGCGCGACTTTTCCATCAGCTCGATCGCCTCCGGATATTTCTTGGCCTGCATCAATACGGCAACAGCGTTGTTCAAGGCATTGGCGTCGCTCGGGTCACTTGCCAATTGCTGCTGGGCCAGCTGCGAGGCTTGCTCGGTCTGACCGGTCTCCGCGTAACTCGCCATCAGGATCTGATTCCAGGACGACTCTGGTTTGTCGGTAAGGGACTGCGCTTTTTTGATGGCGGCGATCGCCTCCGGATATTTTTGCAGACGGTACTTGGCATTACCCTCAAGCGCGTACGAATCGGCCGTCTCTTTCTGGCCTTCGGCACGCCATTTCGCCAACGTATCGAGCGCTGGCTGATATTGCTCGTCAACCATCTGGAACTGCGCCAGCATGTACAGCAACTGGAAGTAGGTGTCGTTGGGCATCACGCCGTTGGCTAGGGATTGCTGCAACAACGCAATGGCGCCTTTGTGGTCGTCGTTGTTGAACTTGAGGTTGGCCATGGCCTGCATAGCCAGGGCCTGCGCGTACTTGCTCTTGCTCTGGTCGATCAGGGGCTGCAGATACTGCTCGGCTTTGGCCCGGTCGCCTGCGCTGGCGGCGTCCAGACCCAAATTGAGGTTCTTTGAATCCTTCTCGTCCGTCAGGTCGAGCTTTGGCGCCACGCGTTTCGTGTTGGGATACTGGACCTCAACCTTGTCAGCCTTGTCGGACTTGCCCGGCTTTTCCCGCTCGCTGCGATCGTAGGCCGCCGTGTCCGCAGATGCTGCCGTCGTCTCTGGCTGCGCTCCAGCTGAGGACTCTGCAGCGAGCACCGGCTGAGCGAGAGACAAGCCCGAGAAAGCGCACAAGGCTGTGGCGAGCGCGCTGGTCAACAGTTTGATTTTCATGCAAGCACCCGTGCGAAAGAGGAAGTGGAAGCGCCCGATGCGCTGAGCAGGAACGCAGGGTAGACGGGTGGCGCCGAAAATCTCAAGCTGCGGCGCCACATCGACATCAAATGTCCAGATTGGCGACCTTCAGCGCGTTCGCTTCGATGAATTCGCGCCGGGGTTCAACAGCCTCGCCCATGAGCATGGAGAATATCTCGTCAGCCGCCTGGGCATCCTCGATCCCGACCTGCAACATGCGTCGGGTCTCCGGATTGACCGTGGTTTCCCACAATTGCTCCGGGTTCATTTCACCCAATCCCTTGAAGCGCTGGATAGTCCGCCCTTTTTTTGCTTCTTCCAGCAGCCACTCGCGCGCGCCGGCAAAATGTGTGACGCCGCGCGAAGCGTTACCACGACGTACCACGGCGTCAGGTTGAACCATGGCATGCAGCTGCCGGCTGATGGCCAGGATCGGACGAAAGTCAACGCTGCCAAAAAAAGCCTGCGGCATCAACCAGGCGTGGCTGAGCCCGTGTTGTTCACGCAGCACCTCGATCCCGGCGAGCTGCTCTGCGGTAGCTGGACGCAGCGTGACACGGTAATGCGCCTTGCCCAGACCGGTGGCAGCCAGTCGCGCCGTGGCGCCCTGCAACCACTCCTGCATGGCGACCGGACTGGTCCACAGTTCGGGTTCCAGCGGCGCATGCTCCAGCAACGCGGTCAACATGACTGCATCGAAGCGATGCGACAGCTTGGCCACCTGGTCCAGCGCGCGCTGATAATCGCGCAGCAACTTCTCCAGCGCCGGGCCCGTGATCGGCGGAGCATCCGGCTGGTAGCTCAAGGCTGCTGAATCGACCGCACTGGAAATCAGATAGTCATTGAGCGCTGCATCGTCCTTGATATAGAGCTCTTGCTTGCCCTGCTTTACCTTGTACAACGGCGGCAAGCCTATATAGATATGCCCACGCTCGATCAACTCGCGCATCTGCCGGTAGAAAAATGTAAGCAACAACGTGCGGATGTGCGAGCCGTCCACATCGGCGTCGGTCATCAGGATGATGCGGTGATAACGCAACTTGTCCGGGTTGTATTCGTCCTTGCCGATTCCCGTACCCAGCGCCGTGATCAGGTTGCCCACCTCGGCCGAGGCCAGCATGCGATCGAACCGCGCCTTCTCCACGTTGAGAATCTTGCCCTTCAGCGGCAGCACGGCCTGGGTCTTGCGATTTCTACCCTGCTTGGCGGAGCCACCGGCCGAATCGCCCTCCACCAGAAAAAGTTCGCACAGGGCTGGGTCCTTTTCCTGGCAATCCGCCAGTTTGCCGGGCAGGCCGGCAATGTCCAAAGCTCCTTTGCGGCGCGTCATCTCGCGGGCCTTGCGCGCAGCTTCGCGCGCGCGGGCTGCATCGACGACCTTGGAGGCAATGGCCTTGGCTTCGACTGGATGCTCGAGCAAGAACTCGCCAAGTTTCTCGTTGACGACCTGTTCGACTACGGTCTTTACCTCTGAGGAGACCAGCTTGTCTTTGGTTTGCGACGAGAACTTCGGGTCCGGAACCTTGACAGACAGCACCGCGATCATGCCTTCACGCATGTCATCGCCGGACAGAGCGACCTTGGCGTTTTTGGCCAGCCCTTCCTTCTCGATGTAGCTCTGCAGCGACCGGGTCAATGCTGCGCGAAAGCCTGTGAGGTGCGAGCCGCCATCGCGCTGGGGAATATTGTTGGTAAAGCAGTACATGGATTCCTGATAAGAATCAGTCCATTGCATCGCAACCTCGACAACAATATCGTCCTGTTCCGCAGTCAGGCT
>JBBSSI010000025.1:0-33050 GCA_038242205.1 Lysobacterales bacterium | reverse complement strand
GGCAGTTCGGTTACCAGAAGGTCCGATTCAAGGGACTGGCCAAGAACACAGCCCAGATACTGACGCTGTTCGCCCTTTCGAATCTGTGGATGGCGCGACGAACGTTGCTGATATCTGCAGGAGAGGTGCGCCTGTGAGGCGAGAAATCCACTTGATCAGAGGCCAATAGGCCAAATGGCAGCACTTGATGTTCGCCAATCTGACCTGTCTTGCCCGCGACGCCGCGATATCCATTGCGGACGTATGGACGTCCGTTTCGTCCTCTATAGATCAGAGCATCCCTAGTAGACCCCAAAAATGAGGTGTTGCGCCGAGTATGCGGCACGGTTCGTGGGTGCACAATCGGCCAAACCCTTCGCGGATTCATGCTCTTGCGCGCGGCCGATGCGCGCGCTGGGCAGAACAGTTGCTGGTGTTATGCGGCATCTTTGAGGGTGTATGAGTTACGCATGCGTAAGTGAGGGTGTAACGGGGGCGAAAACGTGGCGTTTCCTCAATTAGTTGCACGCGCGGTTGTTTTCGACGCATGAGAGCCGACGCAGGGGCCAAGCGCTTTTTTGGCTGGATCCGACGTTGCAAAGGGGCAAGCGCAACGTCAGCCGCGAGAGACGTGGGCGGCCAGTTCGAGCCACTTCGCTGGCCAGTTCCGTCAACGCGTTGGCCAGACGCTTGGCCGACACCGGCTCGGCGGTCGTCAGCCCCTGGGCAAACAGCGCCGTGCTCCACTGTTTGCTGATCGCTTGCGGCCAGGACGCTCCACCGCCCGATTGCCTGGGACTGCTCAACTCAACGAATCAGAGCATGCACTCGATAGCCGACCTCGGCGACCACACAACGCTTGCCCACTCGACCAAACCGTGGCCGTGTGCAGAAGTAACGCCACACCGGCACCGGCAACGCCTCGACAGCATGGCGCACGTTACCTGGAGTTCCGCTGATCTGTCCCGGTTTCTATGCTCGGGATGAGTTCAACTGCCACGGGGAAGTGATCAGATGGATAACGTTGGCCAGCGTCCGTTGTGATGGTGCGCGCAGTGCTTGCGCGGTCCGCGCGCAAGAATCCAGTCGATGCGCTGATCGGCGTGGCCAGTGAAATTGTGAAACGTCTTGGCTGGGCCGTTGCGCGTCGTGGCGTGCAGCCACGTGTCGTCCAGCGAGCGAGTCAGCGCCGCGTGCACCTGAGTATCCGGCGCGCAATTGAAATCCCCAGTCAGCACAACGCGCGCCGAGGCGGGCAGCTACTGCAGCCGCTGGATGATCTCCTGCGCGCTGCGCAGCCGCGCCTGGGTATCTTGTGCGCGGTAGGGGAAATGGGCGTTGAAGTAATAAAACTTGCCGCTTGCATTACCGCGCCGGCGAAACTGTGCCCAGGTCACCATGCGCGGATACGGCTGTCCCCAGGTCTTGCTGCCCGGTACGTTCGGCGTGTCGGATAGCCAGGAGTCGCCGGAATGCAAAACGGTGAGCCGGTCGGTGCGATAGAACACGCCCATGTGCTCGCCCTTCGTACCGCCATCCCTGCCCTGCCCGAACCACGCGTAGCCGGGCAGATGCGCGATGATGAACTCGCCCTGCTCCTGCGTCAGTTCCTGTGTGCCCAGCACGTCAGGGTGCTCGGGCTTGATTACCTGCACCAGCAAATCGCGCCGATTTGCCCACGCATTGGCATCCTGGTCGACGGGAACGCGCACGTTGAACGTCATCACTCGCAGCGGTTCGGCGGCGGCGAGCGGAGCGGACAGGCCAAGCGCGACGATGCAGATACTTGCCGCAAACCAGTTACGCAACGTCATGGCAAACCCCGGACTTTCATGAAACATGATGACAATTGTCGCCGCGGTCCGGATCTGATCTCGCCTGCTCGTGCTGAACTGCAAGGGAAGGTCATCCATCACGGCGAGGCATCCGTGCGGATGATAGTGCCGCATCGAGCCGGCGTTGCGCGGACGATTCCAGTTTCGTTCCGCGAGCGCATACGGGGAAGCGTCATTCCATATCGCGGACGCGTTTGGTTGCGGTCAATCCTCACCAGGCGCCAGGACAGGCGAAGCAACTGTTGCTGACATATAACGCGCATGGGCTGGCTTGATCGACCTTCTACGAGAGGAGCCGCGCTGACCAGATCCCAGATCGCAGCGACCTCCACCAACGCAATGAGATACGGCGCTGCATTTCAACAAGGGTCTGGCCGGTGACCGAGCTGACTCCATTGCCATTTCTCACGACGCAGCAAGTCCGCACGTGCTCGATGCATTCGTCTTGGCCATCGCAGGCCGCGAAGGACCACCTGCGCTTGCGGGGGTCAGCGGACACGCACCGAATTTGCAGAATTTCCGGCTCTAGGCAGCTGGCAACGCCAGCCTGGAGCCATGCTGCAAAAGCTAGTACCCAGCGCCGGCGCTCATGGGTCCGAGAGCGGCTAGTTTCGCAAGGACTGGCAACGGGCATTCTGCGGCGCGAGTCACGCGCGCCTGGCGTCGGCCAAGCCACGCTGCGATCCAGGGGGCCTGCTCACCGTCCGCCATCGCGTAAGTCGGCAAGTGTGAAGCACGGATGGTTTTCCAGCCAGGCTGACGCCCTACAAATCGCGCGCCACGCGAAAGCCCACGCGTGCACTGCGCACGCTGCCGTCGGCGCCTTGCCGGTACGCGGAATCAACCTGCTCCGGCGAGCTGCCCCACGAGCCGCCGCGAATCGCGTGGGCGACGCAGCCGGGGTTCAACCAGGCCGTGCCATCAGCTGGAGCGCGCACGTAATTGTCGTGCCAGCAATCGGCAACCCACTCCGACACGTTGCCGTTGATGTCATACAAGCCAAATGGGTTTGCCTTGAAACTCATCACCGGCGCCGGTCCCCAATGGCCGTCCTGGTAGCCACGAAACGCGTGACTCCAGCGGCGCCCGTTGGGCGAGCGATCACCGGAACCGGTGAGATTTTCCACCGGGCTGGATGGCTTCCCTTCACCCCACCAGTAGCGGGTCGTGGTGCCTGCGCGCAATGCGTATTCAAACTCCGCCTCACTCGGCAGGCGGTAGCTCTTGCCCGTGCGCTCGGCCAGCCAGCGTGCGTAAGCGGCAGCGTCATTCCACGACACGTTGACCACCGGCAGCTTGTCACCGGCCTTGCCGCCGGCGTAATCACTTTGCCAGCTGGCGCGGGTGTCATCGCGCAGCGCGCCGCTGCGCTCGTCATAAATGCTGGCGCCGTCCAGCTTGATCGAATCGGGCACGTAGCCGCTGGCCCGCACGAACTGGCGAAACTCGCCCACGGTGACCGAACTGCGCCCCAAGGCAAAGCCCTTGGCGATCGTTACCTCGTGCTGCGGCACCTGCGCGCTGCGCCCGGCGTCGCCATTGGCGGCGCCCATCTGGAAACTTCCGGTTGGAATGACAACCAGCGACGGCGCGCGACCCGCCAGGTCGACAAAGCGGTCGGCAAACACCTGGCCGGGCCGGAAGGTGGCGTACACCCGCGCGTCCGCGAGGCGTTCGGCAAACTCGGCAAGACCAGCTACGGTCGCGCTGATGCCGCGTGCCTGATCAGCCAGGTCGCGGGCCAGCGTGACATTGCCGGCATCCAGTGCGGACCGCGCCTGCGCCAATACGCCCAGTGCGCGCTGCTCGCGCATGTCGTCAACGCGCTGGCGCGTATCCAGCATCTGCTGCGAGCCGGGACGGATCGCCTGCGCTTGCGCCAGCGCCCGGTCCGCGTCGGCAAATCCGTTTTGCGCCACTGCCGCCAGCGCGCGATCCAGCACCACGTGCTGCACCTCGAACAAACCCTGCTCGGCCACGGCGTTGGTCGGATCCAGCTTCTGCACCTGGCGATACAGATCCAGTGCGCTGCCGCCGGACGGCTGATCGGACTTGCCTTGCTGCAGCAGCACTGCCGCCTGCGCCAGCATTGGGCGCACCTTGAGCATGGTCTGCAGATTCGCCTCAAGCTGCGTAATCTCCGCCGCGGCGTTCGGCAGCGTGCGCAGCGCGTCAAGCATCTCGCCGGCAGCGCGTTCATCGCCACTGGCAATGTCCTGGTCAGCGGTGGCCACCAGGCGCGCGCGCACATCCAGCAGGCCCTGGGTCGCGTTGCGGCTGTCTGGTTGTTCCTTCAGCGCGCGCATGAACAGCGCTGCGGCGCTGTCTTCGGCTCCTGCCAGGCGGCCGGCGCGCAGCGCCTTGGTCGCGCGTTCAAGCAGCACGTGCACCGCCGCCGTGTCATCAACGAGCTGGTCGGGAAGGTCCGTTGCGCCTCGGCTGCGCGCGGCGATCACGGCGGTCGGCGCCAGCGACATGGGCGGGCCGGCATTGACCTGATCAATCACCGATGGACGCCGCGGTGGCGCAGTCGGAACCGGCGCAGCCGCGCCCAGGGACATCGACCGCTGTGGTATCTGCGTTGGATCGACATGCAGCAGGCGCGGAAAAAAATGGTAGGTCAGCGCAAACGCCAGCACCAGCACGCCAAACACACCACCAGCGGCGCGTTGGCGGCGCAGCGTTGCATTTTTCGGCATGAATGGGAGTCCTTGGCGCAGGCTGCTATCGTGGGCAGTTCACCATAGGCATAAATCGCCGGCAGGGCAATCCACGCCATGCCACGGCACAGGAATCCGCATGTCACCACCCGCACCGGCGAGCGCCGACTGGATCGACCAGAGTCACATCTTGCAAGACTGGCTTGCCGCGCTGCCCGCGGACGCGGTGCTCGGCGTGGACACGGAGTTCATGCGCACCAACACGTTTTACGCGCGACTGGCACTGCTGCAACTGGGATGGAACGGTCACTACGCGCTGGTTGATCCACTTGCATTCGATATCGGCGACACGCTGCAGCCCACGCTTGGCTCAGGCATGGTCACGGTGATGCACAGCGCCAGCGAAGACCTGGACACGCTGGCGCCGCTGTTGCCGGTCGGCCCGCACATCTTGTTTGACACGCAGATCGCCGCCGCCTTCGTTGGCCTGGGGCCGGGCATCAGCTATCGGGCGCTGGTGATCGAACTGACTGGCGTCGAGCTGGACAAGGGCGAGACGCGCTCGGACTGGTTGCGGCGTCCGCTGAGCGATGCCCAGCGCAGTTACGCGGCGCTCGACGTGGTGTACCTGCAAACCATCCACGAGCAACTGGCCACGCGCCTGGAGAAAAACGGACGCGGCGCGTGGCATGCGCAGGACTGCGCGCGGCTCAAACTGCGCGCCACGCAGCGCGACGGTGACCCGCAGCCACAACACAACCTGCATGGCGCTGCAGAATGGCCGGCGCCGAGACAGGCCCTGCTGCGCCGGCTGCTGCTGTGGCGCGACGTCAGTGCCCGTGCGCTCAACGTGCCGCGTCCGTGGTTGCTCGACGACGCCCTCGCGCTCAACCTCGCGCAGCAGCCGCCGGCCAGTTTGGCCGAGCTGGAACAGCGCAGCCGCGGGCAGCGCGCATTGCGCAGTGCGCCACGCAGCGAATTGTTTGCACTGCTGGCCGCGCCCGTGAGCGATGCAGAACTCGCTGCGACCGTCCCCATCGCCGCACACGCCCGCGGCGAGGCGAAAAAATCCATGGATGCAATGAAACAAGCGGTGGCCGCCGTGGCGCAGGAGCTGGACCTGCCAGCCGGCTTGCTGTGCCCGCGCAAGGTTCTGGAGGAATACGCCGTCACCGCAGTCTGGCCGGAATTTCTCGACGGCTGGCGGCGTGACCTGCTGCGCGACCGACTCACTAACTTGCTGCCGGGCTGAGCGCACAGAGCGCTGAAACCTGTTGGCGAACGGTTGCCGCGCTGCTAATATTCGCCGCTCACGTGGGGCGGTAGCTCAGCTGGGAGAGCGCTGCGTTCGCAATGCAGAGGTCGAGGGTTCGATCCCCTTCCGCTCCACCACAGACCAGCATTGAAAGTCGGCCACGTGCCGGCTTTTCTTGTTTGCAGGGTTGCGCACGGCTCGCGCGGCAGCGCCAGCTCAACCACCCTGGCAGCACGAAACGTGCGTGCAGGTGCAGCGGGCGACGTCAGTGCGCGACGTCGCCTTCGGCCACGCACAACCTGCGCAACAGCTCCGCCTGCACTTCCACTGCCGCTGCGCCAGGCGGCGGGATCAGCCGCTGGTATTGACCATCGGCGTGCAGCACCGACGCGCTGCTGTTGTCATCCAGATAAAGCTGCAACGCGTTGCGCACGCGCAAGTGCATTTTCTCGTCGGTGATCGGAAACGCAGTCTCAATGCGTCGATCCATGTTGCGCTCCATCAGGTCAGCGCTGGACAAGTACAACTGCGGATCACCGGCGTTGGCAAACCAGTAGATGCGGCTGTGCTCCACAAACCGGCCGATGATCGAGCGCACGCGAATATTCTCCGACACGCCCGCGATGCCCGGACGCAGGCAGCAGATGCCGCGCACGATCAGATCAACCTGCACGCCGGCGATGCTGGCGCGATACAGCGCGCGCATGAGCTGCGGCTCATTCAGTGAGTTCACCTTGATGATGATGTGCGCGGGCGTGCCGGCCAGCGCATGCGCGGTTTCCTGCTCAATCAACGCAAGCAGTGCGGACTTGAGCGTGAATGGCGCATGCAGCAGCTTCTGCATGGGCAGCACCTTGCCCATCCCGGTCATCTGACTGAACAACTTGTGCACGTCGGCACACAGCGCTTGATCTGCGGTGAGCAGGCTGTAATCGGTAAACAGGCGCGCATTGCCGGTGTGGTAATTGCCAGTACCCAGATGCGCGTAACGCACCATCTGACCTTCCTCGCGACGCTGGATAAGCATCAGTTTGGCGTGCGTCTTGATGCCGACCACGCCGTAAACCACCATCGCCCCGGCCTGCTGCAATCGTGAAGCAAGCGACAGGTTGGATTCCTCGTCGAAGCGCGCGCGCAGCTCGACCACCGCGGTCACTTCCTTGCCCGCCAGCGCGGCGTCGACCAGGGCGTCGACGATTTCAGACTTTGCATTGGTGCGGTACAACGTTTGCTTGATTGCCAGTACCTGCGGGTCCATTGCCGCCTGGCGCAACAGGTCGATGACCGGAGCGAACGACTCAAACGGATGCAGCAACAGCACGTCCTGAGTGCCGATTACCTGGAACAGATCCTCGGCGTGCAAGAGCGCACCGGGCAATGCCGGGGTGAATCCGGGATATTGCAGCTCGGGGTAGTCGTTGGCATTGCGCGCGATGCGAAACAGCCGCGACAGATTCACCGGCCCCTTCACCCGGTACAGCTCGGACTCGGCCAGGCCAAACTGTTTGAGCAGATGTTCGGCCAGCTCTCCCGGACAGTTGTCGGCCACCTCCAGGCGCACCGCATCGCCAAAGCGCGACGCGTAGAGTTCACTGCGCAAGGCAAGTGCCAGGTCTTCGACATCATCGGTATGCAGGGACAGATCGGCATTGCGCGTCAAGCGGAACTGATAGCAACCCAGCACGCGCATGCCGGGAAACAAATCTTCGACATGCGCGTGGATGATTGAGGACAACAAGACGTAATTGTCGCCGCCGGCACAGACCTCGTCAGGCAGCGGGTTCAGGCGCGGCAGGACGCGCGGCGCGGGCACAATCGCCAGGCCGGAGTTGCGGCCAAAGGCATCGACGCCCTCGAGCTGCACGATGAAGTTCAGGCTCTTGTTGACCAGCAGCGGAAACGGATGGGTCGGATCCAGCCCGATCGGCGTCACCAGCGGCGCGACCTCCTGCTGAAAATAATCGAGCACCCAGGCTTTTTGCGCGGACGTCCATTTCGTGCGCCGTACGATGCGAATGCCGCGCTCGGCGAGCTGCGGCAGAATGTGCTCGTTGAGGATCGCGTACTGTCGCTCGATCTGCTGATGCGCAATCACGCCGATCTCGGCCAGGGCGCGTCGCGGCGGCACCCCATCGGCACCAACAAATTCATGATCCAGCGCAATCTGGCCTTTCAAACCGGCCACGCGGATTTCGAAGAATTCATCCATGTTGCTGGAAAACACCAGCAGGCACTTCAGGCGCTCGATCAACGGCGTGCGTTCATCCAGCGCCTGATCAAGCACGCGAATGTTGAACTGCAACTGCGACAACTCACGATGCACGTACAGCGCGGGGTCACACAGATCGGGCTCGTCTTCCGTGCTCATTGATGCAGCCTCCGCGTTGCAGTTGCGCAGGCTGCATCGTAACGCGCAATTCCTGATCACACGGCCGGCTAAACTCGTGCGCCTTGGTGCGCGCGCTAACATGGCCCATTCGCCACGGTGTGGCAGTCACGGCGGGAAACAACGATGCTGGTAGTGACGACGGAAAACGTGCACGGTCGCCAGGTGCGCGAGGTCAAGGGCCAGGTATTCGGCGTGGTCGTGCGCAGCCGCGGTATCGGCGGCAATCTGATGGCTGGACTGCGCTCGATCGTGGGCGGCGAGATTTACGAATACACGCAGATGCTGGAAGAGGCACGGCGCCATGCGCTGGATCGCATGGTAAAAAATGCCACCGCGATGGGCGCCAATGCGGTAGTGATGATGCGCTTCGACTCCAGCGAGATCGGCCAGTCCATGAGCGAAATTGTTGCCTACGGCACCGCCGTGGTGCTCGAGCCGTCGGCCTGACGCGGGTGCTTGCGCTCACGCTCTACGTGCTTGGCGGGATCATGCTGCTCGGCGCAATTCTCGCGTTAGCCGGCGTGTGGGCTATCGCCTTGCTGCCGCAGCTGCTCCTGGGCGGCTTGTTTCTGGTGATCGGCCTGGCCATCGAGCGCTGGCGCTACAAGCCGCTGCAACAGCGAGCACCCGATCCGCGCTGGACGGATACCGGCGAGCGTTTCACCGACCCGCAGAGCGGCGCCATGGTCGCGGTGTATTTCGACCCTGCCAGCGGCGAACGGCATTACCTGCAGCTGTAGAGTTACGCGTCAAACCAACCGGCCCATGCTGGCGCCCCGCGCACCTCAGTCGCCGACCAACACCGGCTCGGGCTCGAGCCGAACGCCGAAGCGCGCCTGGACCGTGTCCATGACTTGTCTGGCAAACGCCCACAATTGCGGGCCGCTGGCGTGGCCGTGATTGACCAATACCAGCGCATGGCGATTGGACATGCCGGCGTCGCCTTCACGCCTGCCCTTGAAGCCTGCCGCTTCGATCATCCAGGCCGCAGAAAGCTTGCAGCGATCGTCCCCGACCGGCCAGGCGACAAGCTGCGGATGTTGCTGCCGGAGACCCTCGGCGCGCTGTGCGCTGACGATCGGGTTTTTGAAAAAACTCCCCGCATTGCCGATCACCGATGGATCGGGCAGCTTGCGCGTGCGCAGATGCACCACCGCCTCGGCGACGTGAAACGGTGCCGGATGCTCCACGCCCATGCGCGCCAGCTGTTCACCGATGCCGGCGTAGTCGGTGCGCAGCGGCCGGTTGCGCGGCAGCACAAACCGCACGGCGGTGACGATATAGCGTCCGGGCTCACGCTTGAACACGGAGTCGCGATAGCCAAAGGCGCACGCCGCGTGATCCAGCGTGACCAAACGCTTTTCCAGCATGTCCCAGGCTTCAACCGCGGCGACAAACTCCGCCACTTCGCAGCCGTACGCGCCAATGTTCTGGATCGGCGCGGCGCCCACGGTGCCGGGAATCATGATCAGGTTTTCCAGCCCGGCATAACCCTGCCCAAGCGACCAGCGCACGAAATCGTCCCAGCTTTCGCCCGCAGCCACGTCAATGATCTCACTGCCCCCGTCACTTGCCACGTGCACGCCGCGGGTGGCCATCACCAGCACCGTGCCGGCAAAGTCCCCGGTAAACAGCACATTGCTGCCCTCACCCAGCACCAGCACGCGTCCGTTGCGCACGGCGGGGAAATCCAGCAGCTCCGGCAGCTTGGTGGCATCGTTGACTTCGGCCAGCAGCGCCGCGTGCGCGTCCACGCGCAGCGTGTTGCGGGTCGCCAGCGCCGCATTTTCAATCAGCGTATAGCCGCCCATTTCAATACGCTGCGCCGACACCGGTGCGCATGACGTCGGCGCGCTGAAAGCTTCATTGCGCATGCGCGTTCACCACGGCAGCGCCCGCATGCTGGCGCCGGATTTCATCGACGCATTCATTGACCAGTTGCGGGCCGCGATAGATCAACCCTGAGTAAAGCTGTACCAGCGAGGCGCCTGCATCGATCTTTTCCGCGGCATCGCTGCCATCCAGAATGCCGCCAATGCCGATCAGCGGAATGCGCCCCTGCAAGCGTTTGTGCATCCCACTGAGTACCGCCGTGGAGCGGTCAAACAGCGGCTTTCCCGACAGCCCGCCCGCTTCGGCACCGTGCCGGTCCATGCCCACCTGCGCGTGGTCGATCGTAGTGTTGGTGCAGATCACGCCATCCATGCCCGTGCGCAGCAGCACTTCGGCAATCGCATCAAGTTCGGGCTCGGTGAGATCCGGCGCAATCTTCAGCAGCATCGGCTTGCGCACGCCGTGCTGCGAGCCCAGTCGCTCCTGCGCCTCGCGCAAGATCGCGACAAAACGGCGCAGCGTGGATTCCTGCTGCAGGTCACGCAAACCGCGGGTATTGGGCGAAGAGATATTGATGGTGATGTAGGTAGCGTGCTCGTACACCCGCCCCAGGCAAAACAAGTAATCGTTGACCGCCTTTTCGTTGGGCGTGTCCTTGTTCTTGCCAATGTTGATGCCGAGAATGCCGTGGTAGGTCGACTTGCGCACGTTGTCCACCAGCGCATCCACGCCCGCATTGTTGAAGCCCATGCGATTGATGATGGCCTCATGCTGCGGCAGGCGAAAAATGCGCGGACGGGCATTGCCCGGCTGCGCCTTGGGCGTGACCGTGCCAATTTCAATGAATCCGAAACCTAGTGCGTCCAGCGCATCCAGATGCTCGCCATTCTTGTCCAGGCCAGCGCCCAGTCCGACCGGATTGGGGAACGTGATGCCAAACACGGTCACCGGCAAGTCCGCCGGCGGCTTGGCAATCCAGTGGGCAAAGTGGCTGCGTTGCGCGACGCCCAGCGCGAACAGCGCGGCGCGGTGCGCTGTTTCCGCATCCAGCTTGAAAAACAGAGGGCGCAGGTACTCGTACATGGTGAGGTCACATCGCCAGGGAAAGATGATTGTTGCCGGTGCAGCTTAGTCGCTCAGCCTGCACCCACGCCGCCGCGTGACCGGCACAACCGCGACAGATCTGCAGACCTGCCCTACCCGCGGTCACAAATCGACGCAGCCTGGCGAGCGCCGGCAACCGCCATCACCGGATCAAAACCAGTGCAGGCCCGCACCCATGAACAATACCCCGAGAATCACCAGCACCACGGCCAGGCACAACAGCAATTGCACATAGCCCAGCACCAGGCCGGCGACCGCCATGCCGTCGCCTTCCTGCGGCGCGTCCGGCGGCGCGCGGCGGATCTCGCCGCGCGCGAGGTGGCCACAAACAACCGCCACGAGCGCGCCGATGAACGGCAGCAGGCACCAGGTAAGAATGCCAAACACCAGGCTGACGACTGCCAGCGCGCTGGTGCGATTGGCCGGTCGGTAGGCAGGTTGATAACTCATCTTCGCCGCACTCGTTGTGGGAATCCGCAACTTTAAACTGGCGTTGCCGGAGCTCACGCACGCCCTGTCGCGCGTGATGGCGCCGCCAGATCAGAAATCGAACTTGATGCCTTGCGCCAGCGGCAACGCATCGGAGTAGTTGATGGTATTGGTTTGCCGGCGCATGTAGACCTTCCAGGCGTCCGATCCGGATTCACGCCCGCCGCCGGTTTCCTTTTCGCCACCAAACGCGCCGCCGATTTCCGCGCCACTGGTACCGATATTGACATTGGCGATACCGCAATCGGAGCCTGCCGCCGACAGGTATTTCTCCGCCGCCTTCAGGTCGCGCGTGAAGATCGCCGCCGACAGGCCTTGCGGCACGCTGTTTTGCAGCTCGATGGCCTCGTCCAGTGACTTGAACGGCATCACGTACAGGATCGGCGCAAACGTCTCGGTTTGCACTACGGCGTCGGCGTTCTTCAGCCCGGTGATGATGGTCGGCAACACGAAGTTGCCCTTGCGTTCGGTCAAGGCCTTGCCGCCCGTGCGCACGGTGCCACCGGCTGCCTTGGCTTTCTCTATTGCCGCGACGTAACCGTGCACCGCGTCCGGGCTGTTGAGCGGGCCCATCAGCGTGGTTGCGAGCGTGGGATCACCGATCTTGCTTTCCACCTGCGCATAAGCCTTGACCAGCGTGGCGACCACGTCGTCATGGATCGACTCGTGCACAAACAAACGTCGCGTGGACGTGCAGCGCTGGCCAGCCGTGCCAACCGCGCCAAACACAATCGCCGGTATCGCCAGCTTCAGTTCAGCACTTTCGTCCACGATGATCGCGTTGTTGCCCCCGAGCTCCAGCAACGAGCGACCGAGGCGCTTGGCCACGCGCTCGCCGACCGCGCGGCCTACCTTGGTCGAGCCGGTGAAACTGATCAGCGCGATGCGGCGATCATCGACAAACGCCTGTGCCAGCTCATTGCCCGCATCGTTGAACAGGAAAAACAGATCCGGGAAATCCGCCGCGCGCAGGGCTTCGTTGCAGATCCTGATGGTGGCGATGGCCGACAACGGCGTCTTTGGCGACGGCTTCCAGATGCAGATGTCACCGGCAATCGTGGCCAGCATGGCGTTCCACGCCCAGACCGCGACGGGAAAGTTGAATGCGCTGATGATTCCGACCAGCCCCAGCGGGTGGTACTGGTCATACATGCGGTGACCCGGGCGCTCCGAATGCATGGTCGAGCCGTACATCATGCGGCTCTGGCCCACGGCAAAGTCGGCAATGTCGATCATCTCCTGCACTTCGCCGTCGCCTTCGGGCTTGATCTTGCCCATCTCCAACGCGACCAAGGAGCCCAGCGCATCCTTGTGCTTGCGCAGTGCTTCGCCACACAAGCGCACCGCTTCGCCGCGGCGCGGCGCCGGCGTGGTGCGCCATACCTCAAATGCCGCCTGCGCACGCTCGACAACCTTCGCGTAATCAGCCGCACTGGAAGCGTGCACGCTGGCAATCACCTCACCGGTGGCCGGGTTGACCGGCTGCAGGCTGCCGGCGTTGGTGGTCTTTGACCACTCGCCCTGACCAAGATAGGTGCCCGACTGATCGGCGCCAAGGCCGAGTGCGGAAAGTATGGCGTGCGACATGTTCGCTCCTGAACGGCATTTGATGCCCACGGGCACCAGAAAATGGGTAGGCGGAAAACGCTGATTCTAGCAGCCCGGCCTTTTGCGCCCGTGGCGAAAGCCCTGAAGCGGCCGTATATCAGGTCGCGCCTTTGCGCGGCCATGCCACACAGGCATTCCCACTTGACGCCGGCTGTCACGATGCATGCAGCGGAATACTTCTGCGCTCGTGGCAGCGCCAGAGCGCGCACGCTGGCGCTGACGCGTTGGCCAACGTCCGAGGTCATCGCCCACGGATATCGTCGCCACCGCGCTTTGCGCGATCAATCCGGCAACGTGGCAAGTACCGCATCCAGCTTCGGGTCCGCTGGAAGATGCAGCAGAAATTCGCGCTCCAGCACCTGACGGATCTGCGCCGCGTCGCGCAGGGTGCGCCGTTCCGGCTCGCGATCCATGCGGCGCACGGTGAACTCGCGATTGCGCAGGCTCAGGCGACGCTGCGCATCCGTGCGCGCTACCACCAGGTTGGAGACAAACGACGACTCCGGCCGCGTGGAAACGTAGTAATTGGCCACGGCGTAATCCGCCGGCCACGTGCGCCGCAGATCAAACCGGTACAGTGACAACCATTGCCCGTTGACGCATGACTGCATGCGCCAGTCGCCGTCGACCATCATCAGGCGAAACGGTTCGTGCGTGGTCGGTTGCTCGATGCCAGGGCGCAAACGCAGCGCGCCGGTTAGCGTCTGCCCACCGAAACCGACGTCAGCCAGCCAGCTGTTGCCTTCAAGCTCGATGCGCAGCAGCATGTGCGTGTGCGGCGTGATCACGTCCTCGGCGCGCCTCCACAGGACCCGCGCAATCAAGCCGGAGACCTCAAAGCCCGCCGCGCGCAGCGCCTCGGCAAACAGCAGGTTCTGCTCAAAGCAGTAACCACCACGCTGAGCGTGCACCAGCTTGCGCTCCACCGCTTCGGGCGTGAGCTCCACCGCTTCGCCCAGCAGCGGGCTGATGTTCTCGAACGGAATGGCCGCAGCGTGCGCAACGGCAAGAGCGCGCAGCGTGGACACATCCGCAACCACCGGTCCGTCGTAGCCAATGCGCTGCAAGTACGCTTTGAGGTCAATGGAGTGAGGCATGTGCGCTGCCGGCAGATGATTGCCGAAAGATAGCACCCGGTTTCCGGCAGTCGACAATGCTCCACGCGTGAGCCGCAGCGTCGTGCGCAGGCGACCGCGGGACGTGCCGGTTGCATGTGGGCGCAGCTGTCAAAACTCGGTTGCCGTCCGCTGCCGTCCGCTGCCGGCCGGCTCGGCCTGCGCAGCGTCGGCGCTGGTGCTCCTTCTCCAGCTGGCACCGGAGCTGGCGGTCTCGCCGGGCAGCGCATTTATTTCCGAAAATGCTGCCATGCGCCATGCTCGGCAGCCTGTTCGCGCTTGCCTCGGCGCCGGGCGGTCTCCATATCACTGGCTTCGCGCTGCGCAGGCGCAGCCCGCTCAAGGACCAACGTGCCGCACCCAGCTTCGCCGCCATCCACTGATCCGCTTGAACTGAAGCGCAGCTTTCTCGGCGTGTTCCGCTTCAGCGGGCGCGCGCTGGCGCTGGTGTGGAGCACGAGCCACGGCCTGACCATCGCGCTGGCGTTGCTCACGCTTACCGCCGGTTTGCTTCCCGCCGGCATTGCCTACATCGGCGCGATGATCGTCGACGCCGTGGTCGCGGCCAACCGGCTGTGGGCAGGCAGCGGACAAGTCGTGCTGCGACACGTGTTTGAGTGGGTGGTAGCCGAAGGCGTGCTGGTGGCGGCGCTTGCCGGTGCCCAGCGCGGACTGTCCTTGTGCCAGTCGCTGCTGCGTGCGCAACTGGGGCAACGCGTCAACGTCATGATCCTGGAAAAAGCGCTGACGCTGGAACTGGCGCAGTTCGAGGACTCCGAGTTTTACGACAAGCTGACGCGCGCGCGCCGCGAGGCGTCCAGTCGTCCGCTGTCGCTGGTGACCCGAACGTTCGGCCTGGGCCAGAACGCCATCTCGCTGGTGAGCTACGGTACGTTGCTATATCAGTTTTCGCCGTGGGCGGTGCTGGTGCTGCTGCTGGCCGGCGTCCCCGCGTTCATCGCGGAAACAAAATTTTCCGGCGACGCGTTTCGCCTGTTCCGCTGGCGGTCACCGGAAACGCGCATGCAGATGTATCTGGAAACCGTGCTGGCGCGCGAGGACCACGCCAAGGAAGTGAAGTTGTACGGGCTTGGGCCGCTGCTGTTGCAGCGTTACCGGGACATCTTTACCAAGTTGTACAGCGATGATCGCGACCTGACGATACGTCGCGACAGCTGGGGTTTCGGCCTTGGCCTGCTCGGCACGCTGACGCTGTATGGCGCCTACGCCTGGATTGCAATGACGACCGTGATCGGGCGCATCACGCTGGGCCAGATGACCATGTACCTGATGCTGTTTCGCCAGGGTCAGGCCGCGGTGTCGGCGATGCTCTCGGCGATCGGCGGCATGTATGAGGACAACCTGTATCTGTCCACCCTGTACGAGTATCTGGAGACTCCGGTACGCACCTCCAACGGTACCGCCACGCACGGGACGCAGCCGGGTGATGGCGTGCGCTTCGAGCATGTGACGTTTACCTACCCCGACGCCGGCGCCCCGGCTCTGCACGACATCAACCTGCATGTGCGCCCGGGTGAATCGCTGGCGCTGGTCGGACAAAACGGGTCGGGCAAGACCACGCTGATCAAGCTGCTGACCGAGCTGTATCGGCCCGACAGCGGACGTATCCTGCTCGACGGCACGGATTTGCGCGATTGGGACGCGGCCAAGCTGCGCCAGCGCGTCGGCGTGATCTTTCAGGACTTTGCGCGCTACCAGATGCGCGTGGGCGAAAACATCGGCGCCGGCGACGTCACGCACTTCGAAGACGCCGAACGCTGGCGCAGCGCGAGCGACAAAGGCATGGCCAGCGAGTTCATCGACACGCTGCCCGGCGGATTCGACACGCAGCTTGGCAAGTGGTTCCAGTCCGGGCGCGAACTGTCCGGCGGGCAGTGGCAAAAGATCGCACTGGCACGCGCGTTCATGCGTTCGGGCGCCGATATCCTGGTTCTGGACGAGCCGACCGCGGCCATGGATGCGGCAGCGGAGGCCACTATTTTCGAGCACTTCCGCGAGCTGGCTGGCCAGCGCATCGTAATCCTCATCTCGCACCGCTTTTCCACCGTGCGCATGGCCGACCAGATCGTCGTGATCCAGGACGGGCGCATCATCGAGCGCGGTAGCCACGAGCAGCTGATGACGCAGTACGGGCACTACGCGCACTTGTTCGCGCTGCAGGCGCAGGGCTATCGCTGAGGACGGTCACGCAGGCGCTGCTGAGTCGCTTGCGTCCTGGCCTCACTGGCACACGTTGGGTCCGCGCAGCTGCGTCCTCTCGGCCGCTGCAGATGCGCACGGCGCGCGGCGCTGACCAAGTGGGCTACGTGTTTGGTGGGTATGGAGGTCTAGTGGATGCTCCCACCGTAAAACGAGAGTTGCGAAGAAGCCGTTCTGAACGAATCGTCACCACCATTGGCAACGCTGTCGGCGCGTCGTGCCGTTTTGATGACGCCCGCTGAAGGCATATGCTCGAAGTCGGCTGTCATCGACCGCCCAAACGGGTATTCGCACGGAGGCATCACCATGGACATCAGGTCGGTCATCTCTTTTACGTTTTTACTGCTGTTCGCAACATGCTCGACGCATACCGTGGCGCAAGCTTCCGGCGCGCTGCGCTATGCCCAGGGAAACACCAGCAAGACGTCCTCGGAGACCCCGGGGCCTGGCTACGCGCAATCGTATTCCAGACAAACCTACGTCCTCAGCCCCGGTTCGGAGGTCTACAACTCGTGGAAGGCGTGGATCGAGCGCAAGAATGCCGAACAGTTCGCTCAGAGCGCGCAGGCCCAGCGCGCCGCGAACATCCATTACGCCTCGGCGCTGGAGACAGGCGCAATCGGAGTCATCGCCATTACGCTGCAAAGCGGCGACCCAACCGATGCAGTGCACAATGGCGCTGAGTCTGCTTCCCAAACCGGGCAAGGCCCGCCCATGGCGTTTCCTGCGACCGGGTCCCCGGGTGAGCACGTCACCGTCGTCAACAGCACGACTACGCTCTACCAACGTTGGGTCTATGTGTGGCAAGAGAAAACGGCCGGCGGGAGAGCCGGGGACTGGGTCGGATATCAGTACGACACGTCTGCCTGCGCGGTGGGCAGCAAGAGCCTTTGCAAAGAGCGCCAGGAGTGACATGCGGGCCGGAAGCAGCAAACCTCAGCGCTCGCGCAGCGGTCGCGGAAATTCGAGCTGGGCGTAAAGCAGCAGCCGTCTGCAGGTTTGGGAGCTGCTCTTACCGTGTCCACTTTCTTGGCGCTTGTGACATGCCTTGCAAACCGTCGCCAGCATCACGCCCAACCTTGACCCGGCCGGTCCCGGCGCTTCATGCTTCACCGTCTTTGTCCAGCTGATCCGCAAGCATGAGCAGTCGCTACGACGCCGTCGATATTGAAGTTCTTTCTGGCCTGGATCCGGTCAAACGCCGGCCCGGGATGTACACCGACACCACGCGCCCGAACCACCTGGTACAGGAAGTGGTCGACAACTCGGTGGACGAGGCGCTGTCCGGCTACGCAAAAAACATCCATGTGGTGCTGCTCACCGACGGTTCGGTCGAGGTGAGTGACGACGGTCGCGGCATGCCGGTGGATATCCATCCGGAGGAGCACGTGTCCGGCGTCGAGCTGATCATGACCCGGCTGCACGCCGGCGGAAAATTCAGCGGCAAGAATTACAACTTCTCCGGGGGCCTGCACGGCGTCGGCGTGTCGGTGGTCAATGCGCTGTCCGAACGCGCCGAAGTCACGGTGCGTCGCCAGGGCACCGAGTACCGCATGGTGTTTGCCCACGGCGACCCGCAAGGCCCGCTGGAAACATTGGGCAGCGTGGCGAAGAAACACAGCGGCACCACGCTGCAGTTCTGGCCCGAAGCAAAGTATTTCGACTCGCCGAAAATTTCCATACCCAGGCTCAAACACCTGCTGCGCGCCAAGGCGGTGTTGTGCGCAGGGTTGACCGTGACCCTGACCAACAGCGCCGACGGCGAGATGTGCCAGTGGTATTACGAAGACGGTTTGCGCGACTACCTGCGCGGCGAACTGGACGGCGTCGAAGCGCTGCCAAACGAGCTGTTCGTGCATCACACGGCGCGTGACAGCGAAGGGCTGGAAGTGGCCCTGGCCTGGCTGCCGGAAGGCGAGCTGGTGCAGGAGAGCTACGTCAACCTGATCCCGACCCTGCAAGGCGGCACGCACGTCAACGGCCTGCGCACCGGCTTGACGACCACCGTGCGCGAGTTTTGTGACATCCACAACCTGCTGCCGCGCGGCGTCAAACTAGCCCCCGAAGATGTCTGGGAGCGGCTCTCATTTGTGCTGTCGGCACGTCTGCAAGACCCGCAGTTTGCCGGCCAGATCAAGGAGCGCCTGTCCTCGCGCAATGCCGCAGGCATGGTGGAAAACATCATCCACGATGCTTTCAGCATCTGGCTCAACCAGCATGTGGAGATTGGCGAGCGCATCGCCCAACTTGCCATCGAGCGTGCGACGGTGCGCTTGAAAGCCTCCAGGCAAATCGTCCGCAAGAAGATCACGCAAGGTCCCGCCTTGCCCGGCAAGCTGGCTGACTGCACCGCCACCGACCTCAGCCGCACGGAACTGTTTCTGGTGGAGGGAGATTCGGCCGGCGGCAGTGCCAAGCAGGCGCGGGACCGCGAATTCCAGGCGATCCTGCCGCTGCGCGGAAAGATCCTGAACACCTGGGAAGTGGATTCCAGCCAGGTACTGGCGTCCGAGGAAGTGCACAACCTGGCGGTGGCCATCGGCTGCGATCCGGGCGTCAACGACCTTTCCGGTCTGCGCTACGGCAAGGTCATCGTGCTCGCCGATGCCGACTCCGACGGCCTGCATATCGCCACCCTGCTCACTGCGCTGTTCCTGAAGCACTTCCCCAAGCTGGTCAGCGAAGGGCACGTGTTCATCGCCATGCCCCCGCTGTTCCGCGTCGATGTGGGCAAGCAGGTCTTCTACTGCCTGGACGAGAGCGAGAAACAGGCGACGCTGCAGCGCATTGAGCGGGAAAAGCTGAAAGGCACCATCAGCACCACCCGCTTCAAGGGCCTGGGGGAAATGAACCCGCCACAGCTGCGCGAATCGACGATCCATCCCGACACGCGGCGCCTGGTGCAGTTGACCATCACCGACGACCTCAGCGACACCAGCACGACGAAATTGATGGACATGCTGTTGTCCAAGAAGCGCGCTGGCGACCGCAAAGTGTGGCTTGAAGAGAAAGGTGATCTGGCGACCTTGGAAGTGTGAGCGACAAAGGTGCTTGTCGCCGCCGCGCGCAACGATCATGCTGGCGCCATGCCACCTGCACGCCATAGCACCTGCCCGCCCGGGTTTTCGCCGCTGGTAATCGACGCGGTGTGGCTTTGAACGCCAGTACGCCCGAAGAACGCGCGGAGCTCACCCGGCTGCTGGTTCGGGTGGCGGGCAACGATCAACTCGCGTTTGCCGAGTTGTACAAGCGCACCTCGTCCAAATTGTTTGGCGTCTGTTTGCGCATGCTGCGTGACCGCAGCGACGCTGAAGAAGTGCTGCAGGAAACCTGGGCAACTGTCTGGCGACGCGCTGCCAGCTTCGACGGGACCAAGGCCAGCGCCATCACGTGGTTGGTCACGCTGGCGCGCAACAAGGCGATAGATCGACTACGTCAGCATCGTGAGCAGCAGCTGGACGAGCCGCTCAAGCTTGAAGAGATCGTCGATACCGACCCCACGCCGGCGGCCGATGCGCAGACCAGCCAGGAGCACCAGCGCCTGCAGCGATGCCTGGGCGCGCTGGAGTCGCAGCATCGTGACGCCGTACGTGAAGCCTTTTTCACGGGAGCTACGTATAACGAATTGGCGACACGCTGCATGGTGCCGCTGGGAACCATGAAAAGCTGGATCCGCCGCAGCCTGCTGCAATTACGCACTTGTCTGGACCAATGAACACACCTGCCACTCCCGACCACGATGACCTGCGCTACGGCGAGTACGTCCTGGGCGTGCTGGATCGTGCCGAGCGTGCGGCGATCGAACAGGAAGTTCGTGACATCCCGCAGGCGGCCGCTGAGCTTGCGTTGTGGCAGCAGCGTTTGCTGCCGTTGAGTGAAGAAATCGAGTCGAGCACTCCGCCGGACTATGTCTGGGCCCGCATCCGCTCCGAGTTGAATCTGGCACAGCCGGTGCGCCATGCGCGGCCGCGCACCAGCTGGTGGGACAACCTGGTCTTGTGGCGCTGGCTGGGCATCGGCGCCAGCACGGTGGCCGCGGCGAGCATCGCGTTCATGCTGATCGTGCCGCTTCCGGTCGCCACGCCAACGGCCATCAGCGCCGGCTACATGGCATCCACGATGGAGCAGGACAATGGCCGCGCAGGATGGACCGCGACCATGGATCTGCAGCACGCGCGGATGATCGTGGTGCCAGCGAGCCCGACCGCGATGGCGGCACAAAAGTCGCCCGAACTGTGGCTGATCCCCGAAGGCAAGGCACCGATTTCGCTGGGCGTGATAGCCGGCGACAAACCAACGTCCATCGCGCTGCGACCCGATCTGCTCGCGCAGCTGAGCGCAACTGCGGTCCTTGCGGTCACGGTGGAGCCAGCGGGCGGTTCGCCCACTGGCAAGCCGACCGGCGCGGTGATGGCCAAAGGCCCCATCACCAGTACCTGAGCGTTGCCGCTGCAGATTGCGCCCGGCGAAACTGAACCGCTGCTGCGCTGCGTGCATCCATGCTGATCTCCCTTGCGTATCTGCTCATGCTTCCGATCCGCGAAGTGGAAATCACTGGAGAATCACATGAAGACCAAGCACCGCACGCGCAACTTTGCCATCAGTCTGTCGCTGGCTCTGGCTGCCGTCGCCGCCGTGCCGATGGCAGCGGTCGCCGCACCGACTGGCGCCATGAACATGGACAAGACCATGATGGTTGGCGGCGCCGCCATGCTGCCGTCGCGCAACATCGTGCAGAACGCGATGAATTCGAAGGACCACACGACCCTCGTGGCAGCAGTAAAGGCGGCCGATCTGGTCGACACGCTGTCGAGCAAGGGGCCGTTTACCGTATTCGCGCCAACCAACGAAGCGTTTGCCGCGCTGCCGGCTGGCACAGTGGAAACCTTGTTGAAGCCTGAGAACAAGGCGATGCTCGCCAAGATCCTCACCTACCACGTAGTACCGGGCAAGATGACGGCGAATGACCTCACCAAGGCGGTGGCAGCTGGCGGCGGCAAGGCCATGCTGAAAACCGTCGAAGGCGATTCGATCATCGTCAGCAAGGACGGCGATGCGTGGACCGTCACTGATGCCAAAGGCAATGTGGCAAACATCACCATCGCCGATGTCATGCAGTCCAACGGCGTGATCTTCGTGATCGACAAGGTACTGATGCCGTAACCGCGGCGCAGTTTCCCGCACTCGGCCGTCCCGATCCGTCGGGGCGGCTTTTTTTGTTGCCGCCACGACGCTAAGGTGGCGGTCAACCATTCACGGGCACCGGTCATGGCCTTGCTGCCACCGCTCAACCTGCAACGCTGGATCGACGAACACCGCCACTTGCTGAAGCCGCCGGTAGGCAACAAGTGCATTGTCGATGGCGACTTCATCATCATGGTCGTCGGTGGTCCGAACGCGCGCACCGACTATCACTACGACGAAGGTCCGGAATTTTTCTACCAGCTCGAAGGCGACATCACGCTCAAGGTGCAGGACGCTGGAGTGGCGCGCGACATCGCGCTGCACGCCGGGGAGATGTTCTATCTGCCGCCGCGCGTGCCGCACTCGCCAAATCGCAGTGCCGGATCGATCGGGCTGGTGATCGAGCGCCGCCGCCTCGCCGGAGAAAAGGACGGCTTGCTGTGGTTTTGCGAACGCTGCAATCACAAGCTTTACGAGGAGTACTTCGTCCTCGACAGCATCGAGCACGACTTTCCGCCGGTGTTCGAGCGCTTTTACAAGTCACTTGCAGCGCGCACCTGCAGCGCCTGCGGACACGTGCATCCCGCCGCCGACGCATAACGCCGCGCGCGAGCCCGGCGGTGCCGACGCCTCGCGCAAACGCATGCTCCGTTCAACGCTCGTGCACGGGGCGCAGTCCCGCTGGCTTCGGCCTGCGTTCGATGTCGCAGCCCAGGTTGCGCAGCACCAGCCACCCAAGCCCGCGCCGCTGGATTTCGTCACTGCCTTTATGGCAGCCATGATGCGGGCGGCGATTGGTACCACCGTCGTTTATTCGACTCCCAGCTCGAGGTCGACCCGGGTGCCTTCGTGGAATGCAATCAAGCGATTTCCATTTATCTGCTGGCACGCCTGTGCGCCGCACGGCAAGCTGGCCGATGTGTCCGCGCGCAGGCCTATTCTGATCATCGGCGCGCGCCTTTCGCGGCTTTGGTCGATGGCTTGGGAGTTGGCCACGCTGCTCGCGTTTTGCTCTGCCGCGGCTCGGACGCCGGAGCTATCGCGCCCACGATGAACAGGCTCGGCAACGGTTGGTGCCCGCTACGCGAACGTGCCTGCATGCGGACGCTGACTCTCCAATACGCTCCGGGTTGCCGCGTTGGAGGACCCAATCGAAGCGTGGCGTTGCAAGTCGCCATCAGGGCGTGGAAATTCGTTGCACGCGCGCTCCAAAGCCGCATGAAAAAAAAGACTGCGGTCCGCGCGACATGAAGCCTCGATGAACCTTGTACTCGTTTTCCCGCTAGGCTATGTTGGCAAGCCGTTGCTGCATCTGTACTGCACTCATCGCCGCCGCGCGGAAACAGGCGCATTCATTTGAAGGGGAGCTTGATGATCCGAGACCTGTTTGCCACTCACGCCATTGAAGCCATGCCGCACGTCGACGCTGGCGAGCCGGTCGAGGGCAGTCCCGAAGGCGAAGTCACCCTGAAGCGGGCCTTGACCGCCAAGCACCTGGTCATGCTCGGTATTGGCGCGGTAATTGGCGCCGGCATCTTCGTACTGACCGGCACGGCCGCCGCGCAGTTTGCCGGCCCGGCTCTCGTACTCAGCTTTGTCCTGGCCGGCTTCGCCTGCGCGCTGGCCGGGCTGTGCTACGCCGAGTTCGCGGCCATGTTGCCGGTATCGGGCAGCGCGTATTCGTACTCGTACGCAACGCTTGGCGAAGTCGTCGCATGGTTCGTCGGCTGGAACCTGGTGCTCGAATACTTGTTTGCGGCATCTACCGTGGCAGTTGGCTGGTCCGGCTACTTCAATGAAATGTTGAGCATGCTGACGGCTGCCAGCGGCATGAACTTCAACTTGCCGGCCGCGCTGGCTTCGGCGCCATTCACTTTTGACGCGACGCATCACATCATTGCCACCGGCACGATCCTCAACGTTCCGGCCATTGCAATTGTCGCTGCCATCAGCTGGCTGTGCTATCTCGGCATCACCCAATCGGCTTCGGTCAACGCGATCATCGTGGCGATCAAGGTCATCGTGATCTTGCTGTTCCTGATCGTGACCTATCACTTCATCAATCCGGAACTCTGGCATCCGTTCATTCCTGCCAACGAAGGCGGCGCAAAGTACGGCTGGAGCGGCGTGATTCGCGGCGCCACGCTGGTGTTCTTCGCCTACATCGGTTTTGACGCGGTCTCCACCGCGGCGGGCGAAGCGAAAAACCCACAACGCGACATGCCGATCGGCATTCTCGGCTCGCTGCTGATTTGTACCGTGTTGTACATCGCCATGGCGGCGGCTTTGACCGGACTGGCGCCATTTCGCGAACTGGATACGCCTGAGCCTGTCGCTACTGCCCTCAATTACGTACTTGGCACCGTCGCCGTAGGCAGCACGGCAAGCTACGTGTTGAGCTCGATGAAAATCCTGGTGGTGTTTGCCGCACTGGCTGGTTTGAGTTCCGTTGTGCTGGTGATGCTGATGGGCCAGCCGCGCATTTTCTACGCGATGTCGCACGATGGCTTGATGCCCAAGGCCTTCGGCAAAGTGCATCCAAAGCACCGCACGCCATACATCGGCACGATCATCGTGGGTTTGATCGCGGCCGTGCTGGCCGGACTGTTCCCGGTGGGCGTGCTCGGCGATCTGGTGTCGATGGGCACGCTGCTGGCGTTCACCACGGTATGCGTTGGCGTGTTTGTGCTGCGCCACACGCGGCCGGAAATTCCGCGCGCGTTCCGCGTCCCGCTGTATTGGCTGGTCTGCCCATTGGGCGCGCTGACGTGCCTGTTTCTGTTCTGGCAGGCGTTCCAGACACTCTGGCCGCTGCTGCTTGGATGGACCGCCATTGGTTTTGCGATCTACGGGCTGTACGGCTATCGACACAGCCGGCTGCGTCGAAACCCAGCCTGACAAGCAACGGCCGGCGTCAACTACGACGCCGGTCGTTGCTTGAGCCTGTACCAAGCGCGAAGTTTCCGGCGCTGGCCGAACCGCCCCAAAAAGACTCAAGTCCATGCTCAAGCAGTTGCTCGCCCGCAAGACCGATTTCACCAGCGAGGACGATACGCAGGGCCCAACCCTGCGCCGCACGCTGGGGCCGTGGGGGCTGACAGCCATAGGTATCGGTGCCGTCATCGGCGGCGGCATCTTCGTGATTTCCGGGCAGGCAGCCGCCGACTTTGCCGGACCGGCAGTCATCATGTCGTTTCTGCTGGCTGCCATCTGCAGCACGTTTACCGCGCTGTGCTACGCCGAGTTTGCGACACTTATTCCGCTTTCCGGTAGCGCCTACTCTTACGCATATGCCACGCTTGGCGAGTTGATGGCATGGTTCATCGGCTGGAATCTGGTGCTTGAATATGGCGTCTCCGCGTCCGCGGTGGCGGTGAGCTGGACCGGCTACCTGCTCAGCCTGCTCGAGCACATCGGAACCACCTTCAACATGGATCTGAGCCTGCCGGCGGCCCTGACCAACGCGCCGCTGCAGTTCACCGCGGACCATCATTTGATAACCACCGGCGCGCTGTTCAACCTGCCGGCGGTAGCGCTCATTTTGCTGCTGACCTGGGTCTGCTATGTCGGCATCCGCGAGTCCAGCCTGGCTAATGCCGCCATGGTCGCGGTCAAGGTGGGTCTGGTCATACTGGTGATCGTGGTGGGCTGGCGCTACGTCGACCCATCCAACTGGACGCCGTTCGTGCCCGAGTCACAGGGCAACTACAAGTACGGCTGGAGCGGCGTCATGCGCGGCGCGGCCATGGTGTTTTTTGCCTATATCGGGTTTGAAGCGACATCGGTCGCCGCGCAGGAAGCGCGCAACCCGCAGCGCGACCTGCCAATCGGCATCCTCGCGTCGCTGGCAATCTGCACCGTGCTGTACATCGCCATGGCGGCGGTGATGACGGGCCTCACGCCGTACTCGTTACTGGGTACGGACCAGCCGGTGGTCACTGCGCTGCAGGGTCACCCACAACTGAGCTGGCTGCGCTGGGTGGTGGAAGCCGGCGCGCTGCTTGGCCTGGCTTCCGTGGTACTGGTGATGATCATTGCGCAACCGCGCATATTCATGATTATGGGGCGCGACGGCATGCTGCCAAAAATCTTTACGCGGAGTCATCCGCGTCACCGCACGCCGCATCTCAACACCCTGATTACCGGCGCCGCCATTGCGCTGCTCGCCGCGATCTTTCCGCTGGACGTACTCGCCGACCTGGTGTCGATGGGGACGCTCATCGCGTTCATTGCGGTATGTGCCGGCGTGTGGATATTGCGCCACACGCACCCTGAGCTGCCGCGCACGTTCCGCGTGCCGTGGGCTCCCGTGATCTGCACGCTCGGCATCCTTAGCTGCCTTGCGTTACTGTCAACCATGGCCTGGTACAACTGGACTTTGATGGTGGTGTGGACGATCGCCGGATTGGCCATCTACTTTCTCTACGGCTACCGGCACAGCCATTTGCGCAAACTTCCCGAGATCAGCGAATAGCCGCGAACGACGTCGATCCTCGCGAAACGGCTCTTATTTGCGCTTTTTGTCGTTGAACTGCAGACAACCCTCAAATAAATGCACGGTGCGACTTATTCGCCGGACTCGCGGCGTAAATGGTTGTCTTGTAAGGATTTAACGAGAATTTTGCAACAGAAATCTGCCGCAGGCGCGCCCTTTCCGCAGACGCGGGAGTATCATCTGCGGACCGCGGGATTTCACTTGGCAGTGGGCCCTCGGATCGCTGCCCGGCGCGTCAGGTAGATCTACTCCTCAGCCTGTCGTGTTCCGGGCAGCACTTTGTCTGCACTGATGATCTTTGCTGCGCCAATCCAACAACGCTGCCGGCCGACAAACGGTCTTGCAAGCGCTGCGTGCCCTGCAGTTTGGGTGCACAAAAAAAGGCCGGCGCATGCCGGCCTTTCTGTAACGCAAAGCGAATGGCTCAGGCGGCTTTGGTCACGTGTCCGGCGCACCAGCCTTTGGCGTTGACTGACTTGCCCGGGAACAACTGGCACGGACCCCGGCCGGCGGGACCACCGCTGTAGAACTGGCAGTTGGTGCAGCTGTCGCCCGCCTTGTGCTTGGCGTTCGTCGACTTTGCGGAATTCTCGACGTAGCTCAAGGCCTTGGCTGACGGATCAGTCTCAGCCAGAGCCGGCAGGTCGGCTGCCCGCGCAAAGCGCGGCAGACCACCGATCACCATTGCCGCCACGGTCGTTCCAGCGGCAGCCTTGAGAAACCGGCGACGCGATTCAATATCTGTTTCGTTGGACATCATGCACCCTCCGTCTTGGACATTCGATCCACGCGCCACGCGCTGGACTGCCGTATCCTAGCCCTCGGCGAATAACCATACCTGACTTGCGAGAATGGCTCGCATTAACAGCGTTGCGCACCCATCAGCCTGCGACAGTCGCCTATCGTCTGGACGTCCAAAACCAATGAACCAGACACCCGCAGCAGAGAATGTCGACAGCGCGTTTGCCGCATGCGCCGATACCGTGGCGCGCACCGCGAGGGAACTTGCAGCACTGAGCTGGGCCCCGGCCACCAGCGGCAATTTTTCCATGCGCGTGGCGCCAACGCGGGTTGCCATCACGATCTCCGGCCGCGACAAAGTGGTTGCCAGCCCTGATGACATCATGTTGATCGACCTGGACGCGCGGCCAGTGAACACGCACGCCACGCCCAGTGCCGAAGCCGCCCTGCATACCCAGATCTACCGGCGCTTTGCCGACGTCGGTGCCGTGCTGCATACGCACTCGCGCACGCAAAGCGTTGCATCGCGGCTGTTTGCGGCAGCCGGCGCGGTGCGTCTGCAAGGGTGGGAGCTGCAAAAGGCCATCGATAGCTGCACTACTCACGCCGCTGTGCTGGAGATTCCAGTCTTTCCAAACACCCAGCACATGCCCGAGCTGGTGGCCAGGGTGGATGCGTGGCTGGACGCCGGCAAGCCATTACATGCGTATTTGATCGATGGCCACGGGATTTACACGTGGGGCCGCGACATGCCCGAGGCGCGGCGGCACCTGCAAGCGCTGGAATTTCTGCTTGCCTGCGAACTGGATCTGAGGAGGTTGCAAGCACCATGAGTCGACTGCAAATTTTTTCTGAAGCGCATCCCGATGTGCCGCTGCAGGTCGTAACCGAGCATGCCGCCATCAGCCGCGCATTGCATGCGGTCGGCGTGCGCTTTGAGCAATGGGCCGCGCAAAAGCCGATCGAGCCTGGCGCATCTCAGGATGAAGTGATCGACGCTTATCGCGCGGATATAGACCGGCTGATGAAGAGCGAAGGCTACCAGGCGGTGGATGTCATCAGCCTTGCTCCTGATCACCCGGAGCGCGCCGCGCTGCGGCAGAAATTTCTCCACGAGCACAGCCACAGCGAGGACGAAGTGCGTTTCTTCGTCGCCGGTTCTGGTCAGTTCACCTTGCACATGGGTGACAAGGTTTACGACGTGCTGTGCGAACAAGGCGATCTGATCGGCGTTCCAGACGGCACGCCGCACTGGTTTGACATGAGTGAAGCGCCGTACTTTGTGGCCATCCGCCTGTTCACCAACAAGGAAGGCTGGGTGGCGCAGCCCAGCGGCGACGACATTGCTACCCGCTTCCCGCGCATGACGCCGCGGCAACCATAGAAAATCGCCTGATGGTGGATGCGTTAGACGGCGCCCGGCGACCAGCGCCCGGCCAGATCCGGCAAGCGATTGCTGCACCAACTGACAGGCCGGTGACAACGCTTCGTCTATGCTCGATCCTTTGCCAAGGGGCACTGTCATGACCACGATCCGCGCCATCGTCACCGACATTGAGGGTACGACCAGCTCCATCGCCTTTGTGCACGATGTGCTGTTTCCTTACGCCCGCAAACGCTTGCCCGCCTTTATCGAAACGCACGGGGACCTGCCCGAGGTGCAGCACTGGCTGCACGAAGCCGCGCGTGAAGCAGGCTTGATTGAAGCCAGCCGGCAGGACGTGATCGAGATGCTGCTGCGCTGGATCGACGAAGATCGCAAGTCCACCGCGCTCAAGGCACTGCAAGGCATGATCTGGAAGGATGGGTATGCTGCTGGCGAATATCGCGCGCATGTCTACCCGGAGGTTGCCGCGGCTCTGAGTGCATGGCGCGCAGAAGGACTGCGCCTGTACGTTTATTCCTCCGGTTCCGTCGTCGCCCAGCAACTGCTGTTTCAGTACAGTGAGGCCGGTGATCTCACCCCGCTGTTCGCTGGCTATTTCGATACCACTACCGGCTCCAAACGTGACCCGGCGTCGTACCAGCGCATTGCCGAGTCCGTGGGTGAGCCGCCGCAGCACATCCTGTTCCTGTCCGACAGCCCCGAAGAGCTGGATGCCGCGCAGGCGGCCGGCTGGCAAACCGCCTGGCTGGTCCGCGATCCGCTGCCATTACCCGCGGCTCCACAGCATCCGCTATGTCGTGATTTCAACGCCGTGACCGTGTAAGGGCGGTAAGCCATGCGTAGCGTCCTGATTGTCGTGCTCGCGTTCATCATCGGCGTGTTCCTGACGCTGGCGGTTGCCGAAAAACCCGGCACGCGAGCCGCAGGCGCATCCATGGCCACGGCTGGCGCCAGCCCGGTCGCGGCCGGCAGTGGCGCGCCAGCACCAGTTTCTTCGGTGTCGTCCGAGGACGAGGACAGCGCCACCGACACTGGGCGAGAGTGGCCGGACAGCGGACCATCGCCGGAGCAAGTGCTGTACGCACAGCCGGGCATGGTGCGCAATGCGCTGGCCCAGCTGACGCCGCGGGTTGCGGGCACGCCCAACCTGTACGTTCTCGCATTTGCCGGCGATGGCGGCGAAGACGTTTTTGGCAACGAAGCGGATTACACGAGCCGGATGTTTGCGCAGCGCTTCGGGGCCACGACACATACGGTCATATTGGCGAACAACCAACGCAGCCTGCTTACCCGTCCGCTCGCCAGCTGGAGCAATCTGGAAGCCGCGCTGGGCGGCCTGGCGAACGTGATGCATCTGGACCAAGACGTCCTGCTTGTGTACATCACCACGCACGGTGACGAAGCGCACAATTTGCTGGTCGATATGGACCCGCTGCCACTGGACCAGATCGGCCCGGCGGATCTTGCCGGCATCCTCGGCAAGCACGCATTCAAGTGGAAAGTCGTGGTGGTAAACGCGTGCTACTCCGGCGGGTTCATTCCCGCGTTGCGCGGCGCGGGCACGCTGGTGCTGACTTCCGCGCGCACTGACCGCAGTTCATTTGGCTGCGGCAGTGATTCGCAGATCACTTACTTCGGCAAGGCGTGGCTGGTGGACGGGTTGAACCAGACGCCGGATTTCATCGACGCATTCAAACTTGCCAGCCGGGAAATTTCCGCGTGGGAGCGCGCGGACAAACTCACTGCCTCCGAACCGCAGGTAGCGACCGGTGCCGGCATCGCCGCGCAGCTCGCTCTGTGGCGCCACGGCATCACGCCTGGATCCCCCGTTGCGTTCAAGCCGGCAAAGCCGGTCCGCTCACGCGTGGCGGCTCAAAAGCCGGTCGGATCCATTCAGCGCTAGCGTCCAAAGCGGTCAATTTCAATGCGACGAGTGTGTGCTGGCGCTTCCTGTGATTTTGCAAGCGGCTGTGCGTCGTGCGCTCGTGCATGCGTCTGCGCCCAACATACCGATTCAATCCGAGGACCGGCCACCACACTGCGCAGATGACGCGTTGCAAGTCCACGCTGATGCCGCGCCTGAGCAAACCACCGGCAACGTTACATCGGCGCCCGTCACGGGCATCTTGCATGCTTCCGGCGCGACATCACCGTCACCGCGAGCGAGATGCAGCACTCGCGCTCACTGTCGAAGTCCATTACGTTGAAGTGTCTCCGGCCTCGCGCTCCCGGTCCGCGTCTTCCCGCTTGATGAGCGCAATGCCCGAACCAATTGCGCTGGAATCACTTGCCGGAAACGACTCCGCCAACGCCTCGTCCAGCAGCGCATCTATCCGCTCAACCGAAAGACGACGCTCTCACGCCGTCTTTCCGGTGCTAATCAATTATCCCGAAGTAATTAGAAGCGATATTCGGCTGATACCGAGAACATGGCTACGTTGAATTTAACCGTGACATCTTCCGTCGCTTTGGAACGGTAGTTATCGTAGTTCACGCCAAGACTTAAACTCGGTGTAACGTCGTAACCTAAGCCCGCACCCGCGTACCAACTGCTCGCAGAGGTACTGCTCCGTCCACTTTCAATGACTGCGGGGTTGTCGCTGCGCGTGCGAATTTTCACACTTGACTGAAAAAAGCCTCCTCGCGCTGACACATACCAAGCGTCCAAGAAATGATACTTGAGAGCCGCGCCCGCGAAGGGACCCGTTGTTCTGATGTTGGAATGCTGCAGCACACCCTCATCCAGGAAATCGTCTGTGACCTTACCCAGATTCACGTACCCCCCTTCCACGGCGAAGTCGAAAGCGTAGTGCCATACGTAGCCGAAGCGAACGGCTGACGCTGTGTCCTTAAAATCAACTTTCTCCCCGGGATCTTACTTACGCGGTACTGCGCCTGGCCCAAACTGGCGCCTACGTAAAAATTTCCGTTCTGGTTGTTCGCGGCAAGTGTGGTAGTGGATACACCGCTTAAAATTGCCGCCAATCCAATAGCGAGAAGATGCTTCTTCATTAAAAATTACCCCTTTTATAGAGACTCAAATCGCTCCACACTCTGAGTGCTGAGCACGTAATGACATTTTTTAAGCACAGATAGCTCAGACAACATTTATTATAACTTATTGCCAGTCTCCTTGCACAAAGAAAAACAGATATTTTTCGTTTTTCCAAGTAAGAACTTACATGCCACATTATTATTTACACAGTTTAAAGGGAGTCACGTTCACTTGATTCCGCGAATAGGGTCTTGGAAATGGAAGTCAAGTTTATTTCCGTGGCGCTCCATAAATTACCCAATAGATTTCATCCTCAATTCTCGCCAGCTATCGGGGCGACGGTTTTGATCTCTGATTCACTGGGGGCGATCTATGGCTTCTTGCCAGCGATCGAGATCAGGCTTCCTGCGGCTACGCCCATCAATCAGCAGTAAATGAATCTGACGCTGTTGTTTACTCGACCTTGTTGTCTTCTCAAGGTTGACAACCGCGTGCTCTCGGGAAGTCATAGCAGTAAACACTTTTAATTCGCTTATCCGGATCTCGATGCGGAGCGGGCGTCCCAGGACGACAAGCTGGCGCGCCATCAAAGCAAATGGAATCTCTCCAAGGTCTACGGAGTTTCCAAATGAAGCCATCCGCTTCCATGCAAAGTGCCGCTAAGGCGACTTCGTTAAGTGTGAACGGATATCTCTTATCCATAAGCGGATTTACACCGCACTCCAAAAGAGCTTTGTCTACGTCCGCCTCTGTGGCACCGGACTTATCCCAATTTTCGTCTGCATACGGCGGTGGCTGAAAGGGTTTGAAGCCAAAGCATCCACCAAGGATAAGTGCTGTCGTGGCAATTAAAAATATTCTTTCTGACCGCATTTTCTATATCCTATTTGTCAAACGAAATATTGTTATGGACTGGTATCACCAGTGTCTTGTCATTCGGTGAGTTAGACCAATATTGTTTACAAAAGGGGACTCCCCTTCCATAACAATTGTGTGCAGTATTCCCGGACCCCGAAAAAACATTCATGTTCTCCTGCACCCAACTACTCCCGACTGGAATAGACCCGCCAGTTGAAGGATTTCCGCCAATCCATCGACCCACTGGATCAGCTACATGATTCTCAAACGTCAGCACCATGCTCTGACGCTGAGCATCGTTCGAGACTACCTCACGGTTCTGCAAATAGTTCAGTTCGTCGTCTGCCTTGAATACGTTATAGGCTGGGCCGAAGAAACTAATCGTCGTACCACTCAGCAGGCCCTTCGCATCATCGCGTTTCATCAGCGACTCCATCGCATTGCCAACGGTCATCGAGCCGCGACTATGACCATCCAGTTCCAAACCTTGCTGACCATACTGCAACATGAATCCCTTCGTTTCTTGCGTCGCATTTGTGAGGCCCATGAAGTCGTTCTCCAAGCTCTTTTGATAGCCGGCGACGAGCAGTTCTGACAGAGAGTTATCAGCTTCTGGAAAATAAATATAATACTGAACTCCTTGGGCGCTACCGTTCTGGGCAGCGTATTTGGCCGAGGCAGCCTCGTCGTTGAAAATGCCATTGTTGGCTATATGTATCTTCCCGTCCGCGCCAGGCTTGAGATTCAGCTTTTCGTCCTCGCTTAGGGAAAGTCTGAACAAGTCCCGTTAATCCGATACAATTAGCCATCCAAACGCCAAGGTTATCGCCATGACGCAGATGAGCTTCTCCGACGCCGAGTATGCCGGCAAGCGCAAGCAGACGCGACGGGAAATTTTCCTGG
>JBBSSI010000024.1:0-37930 GCA_038242205.1 Lysobacterales bacterium | reverse complement strand
TGGACGTGAGCCTGATTCACCCCATTGCGATGGATGAGGGCCTGCGTTTCGCCATCCGCGAAGGCGGCCGCACCGTCGGCGCCGGCGTGGTGGCAAAGGTCATCAAGTAAGCAGCTGATACAAGGTCCGGCACGGATGCCGCGCAGCTTTATGCCAGCAGGGAAGCTGGTTGAAATGAGTGTCCGGCATGCATGTCAGCACGCACGCATTGCGACAAAGCGAAGAGTCTTGCCCGCGCATGCTCATTGGGTCTTCACTTAAGGCTTATTAGCAGCTATACTTCCCAGCTTGCTTGTCGGCAGGGAGTGATCTCGACCGACCTACCGCGAAATGAGGCACAGGAAGTGCTTCGAGTTCGCTGGCCTGGAGGCCTTCGCAACTAAACGCCGCCGCAGGCCTTTTTGCTGCGGCATAAGTTGCGCGACCGGCAGTTCCATTCAAGCGAGCCCGCCAGTGCTCGCTTGATCGTTTCGGATGTGGGCTGTTTTCTGCCCGTAGCCGTGGACTTGGCGGCACAGGGATCTGGCAATTGCAGTTGTGCAGGGCGGCGAGAAGCCGCCCTGTTTCAAATAACGTTCTTTCGACAACAGGACACGGTTATGGCGAACCAGAAGATCCGGATTCGGCTGAAGGCTTACGATCATCGTCTGATCGATCATTCGGCCAGTGAAATCGTCGAGACGGCCAAGCGCACGGGCGCTACGGTACTCGGCCCGATTCCGCTTCCGACCAGAATCGAGCGTTACACCATCCTGACGTCCCCGCACGTCGACAAGGATGCGCGCGACCAGTACGAGACTCGTACCCACAAGCGCGTGCTCGATATCATCGACCCGAATGACAAAACCGTGGACGCGCTCATGAAGCTTGATCTCGCCGCTGGCGTAGATGTCCAGATCAAGCTCGGCTGAGCGACAGACAGGATACGAACATGAGTATCGGATTGGTTGGCCGCAAATGCGGCATGAGCCGACTCTTCACTGAAGATGGCCGCTCGATTCCGGTGACGCTGATTGAAGCGACGCCGAATCGCGTTACCCAGGTGAAGTCGGACGAGACGGATGGCTACAGTGCCATCCAGGTTTCTGCAGGCACGAAGCGCGCGAACTTGCTTACGCAGCCGCTGAAGGGTCACTACGCGAAGGCGAAAGTTGAGCCAGGTCGGGGCTTGTGGGAATTTCGCGTGTCCGTTGAGGATCTTGGCAAATACAGCGTTGGTGCCGAGATCAAGGCCGATGATGTGTTCACAGTTGGCCAGATCGTGGACGTTGCCGGTGTGTCCAAGGGCAAGGGCTTTCAAGGCACCATCAAGCGCTGGAATTTCAAGATGGGTGACGCTACCCACGGCAACTCGCTGTCGCATCGTGCGCCGGGGTCCATCGGTCAGCGCCAAACCCCCGGTCGCGTGTTCCCGGGCAAGAAAATGTCCGGTCACATGGGCGCCGTGAACCGCTCTGCGCAAGGGCTCGAAGTGGTCAAGGTTGACGCCGAACGCCATCTGATCGCAGTGAAAGGCGCGGTACCCGGTGCAACCGGTGGCAACGTCATCATTCGTCCGACGACCAAGGGTTGAGGAGACCACGATGGAACTGAAAATCGTTGGTGCAACGTCCCCGGACAAGGCCGCACTCAAGGTTTCCGATGAGATATTCGGGGCCGAATACAAGAAGGCTCTGGTACACCAGGTTGTCGTCGCTTACCAGGCGGGTGGACGGGCCGGTACGCAATCCCAGCTCTCACGCGGTGAAATGTCGGGAACGACCAAGAAGTTCAAGAAGCAGAAGGGCGGCGGCGCTCGTCACGGCGACTACCGCGCTCCGATATTCGTCGGCGGTGGACGCACGTTTGCGGCCAAGCCGCGCAGCTACGAGCAGAAGGTCAACCGCAAGGCCTATCGCGTCGCGATTCGCTCCATCTTTTCGGAATTGGTGCGCCAGGACCGTTTGAAGATCGTCTCCGGGTTCGGCGTCGATTCACCGAAGACCTCGGCGATGGTCGCCAAGCTGGCCGAGCTGGAAGTGTCCGGTCGTGTGCTGCTGGTTTCCGAGGACGCGGACGAGGCAGTATTTCTGGCCGCGCGCAATATCCCGTACATCAACGTGCTCGATGTCATGGGCTTGAACCCGGTCAGCCTGGTTGGTTCCGACCACGTGGTCATGACCGTCGATGCGGTGAAGAAGGTCGAGGAGTGGCTGGCATGAACAACGAACGCATGCTTGATACGTTGCGCGCGCCGCACATTTCCGAGAAATCAGCGCGTCTGGCCGAGCACAACCAATATGTATTCGTGGTTGCCCCCGCGGCGACCAAGGCCGATGTCCGAGCTGCCGTGGAGAAGCTGTTTGACGTCACCGTCGAACAGGTGAACCTCGTCAATACCAAGGGCAAGGTCAAAGCCTTCCGCCAACGCACTGGCAGCCGCCAGGGCAAGCGCAAGGCCTATGTGCGGCTTGCCGATGGCCAGTCCATCGACGTGTCAGCCAAGGCCTGAGCCAGGAGTTCTGTGAAATGGCACTAATCAATCACAAGCCGACCTCGCCGGGTCGTCGCGACGCGGTAAGCGTCAAGACGGAAGGCCTGTACAAGGGTGCGCCGTTCGCGGCGTTGACCGAGGCACAGTCCCGCACGGGTGGCCGTAATCACCATGGTCGCATCACCGTGCGCCATCGTGGCGGTGGTCACAAGCAGCATTACCGCATCATCGATTTCAAGCGCGACAAGGAAGGCATTGCCGCCCGCGTCGAGCGTATCGAGTACGACCCCAATCGCACTGCCCATATCGCGCTGCTATGCTACGCGGACGGCGAGCGTCGCTACATCATCGCGCCCAAGGGCGTGCAGGTGGACGATCGGCTGGTGTCAGGTCGCGATGCGCCCATCAAGGCTGGCAACTGCCTGCAGTTGCGCAGCATCCCCATGGGCAGCGTCATTCATTGCATCGAGCTGCGACCGGGCAAGGGCGCACAGATTGCGCGTAGCGCTGGTGCCTCGGTGCAGTTGGTGGCACGTGAATCCGGTTATGCCACGCTGCGTTTGCGCTCCGGTGAGCTGCGCCGCGTTTCGGTTGACTGCCGCGCCACCATCGGCGAAGTGGGCAATGGTGAGCACAGCTTGAAAAAGCTGGGCAAGGCTGGTGTCAAGCGCTGGATGGGTATTCGCCCGACCGTTCGCGGCGTGGTGATGAACCCGGTCGACCACCCACACGGTGGTGGTGAAGGCAAGACTTCAGGTGGTCGTCATCCGGTCAGCCCGTGGGGCACACCGGCCAAGGGCTACAAGACCCGTAACAACAAGCGCACGCAGCAGTTCATCGTGCGTCGTCGCACCAAGTAACAGGAAGCCGTCATGCCGCGTTCTCTCAAAAAAGGTCCGTTTGTCGACCTTCACCTCGTCAAGAAGGTGGAAGCTGCGGTTTCCGCCCACAACAAGCGTCCGATCAAGACCTGGTCGCGTCGTTCGATGATCCTGCCGGAAATGGTCGGCTTGACCATCGCCATCCATAACGGCCACCAGCATGTGCCGGTGCTGATCAACGAGAACATGGTCGGGCACAAGCTCGGCGAGTTCGCGGTGACGCGCACCTTCAAGGGTCATGTCGGCGACAAGAAGGGCAAGTGATGAGCACTGAAGCCAAAGCAGTTTTGCGCGGCGCCCGCATTTCGGCGCAAAAGGCGCGTCTTGTGGCCGATCTCGTGCGCGGTCTTCCCGTGGGTCGGGCCAGCGATGTGCTGAGCTTTACCAACAAGAAGTCGGCATTGCTGGTGCGCAAAGTGCTGTTGTCAGCCGTCGCCAACGCCGAAAACAATCTCGGTGCCGATGTTGACGAGTTGAAAGTGGCCAGCATCTTTGTCGATGAAGGTCCGATGCTGAAACGCATGTATGCCCGCGCCAAAGGCCGCGGTTCGCGCATCCTCAAACGCACCAGCCACATCACTGTGGTTGTTGGTAACTGACTGGGAATATAGACGATGGGTCATAAAGTTCATCCCACCGGTATCCGCCTGGGCATTGCCAAGGACTGGAACTCGAAGTGGTACGCCAACAAGCGCGACTATGCCGCATATCTTGTTGCCGATATCAAAGTTCGCGACATGCTCAAGAAGAAGCTGGCGCAGGCAGGTATCTCCAAGATTCTCATCGAGCGCCCGGCCAAGACCGCGCGCGTGACCATTCACACGGCTCGTCCCGGCGTGGTAATTGGCAAGAAAGGCGAGGACATCGAGAAGCTGCGCAAGGAAGTGAGCGACATGATGGGCGTTCCGACGCACATCAACGTCAGCGAAGTGCGCAAGCCCGAGCTTGATGCGCAGTTGGTGGCCGAGTCGATCGCCCAGCAGCTGGAGCGTCGCATCATGTTTCGCCGTGCCATGAAGCGCTCGGTGGGTAACGCCATGCGTCTGGGCGCACTGGGAATCAAGATCAACGTTTCGGGTCGGTTGAACGGCGCCGAGATTGCCCGGTCCGAATGGAGTCGTGAGGGTCGCGTGCCGCTGCACACCCTGCGTGCGGATATCGATTACGGACTGGCAGAAGCACACACCACCTACGGAATCATTGGCGTGAAGGTGTGGATCAACAAGGGCGAGGTCTTCGATCTGGCAGCGGCATCGCAGGAGTCGAAGGACGAGCCGTCCTCGCCGCCGCGCCGCGAAGGTGGGGAAGGTCGGCGCAACGATTCGCGACGCGAGGCCGGTGACGGCCGCCGCGAGCGGACTGCGAAGTAAGGAGAGTTGCCATGTTGCAACCAAAACGTACCAAGTATCGCAAGCAATTCAAGGGTCGCAATGACGGCTTGGCGCAGTGTTCCAACCTAGTCAGCTTTGGCGAGTTTGGCCTGAAGTCGATTCAGCACGGAGCCCTTACGGCGCGCCAGATCGAGGCGGCACGTCGATGCATTACCCGCTTCGTCAAGCGCGGCGGCAAATTGTGGATCCGCGTTTTCCCGGACAAGCCGGTCAGCAAGAAGCCGATTGAAGTGCGCATGGGCGCCGGCAAGGGCAGCGTCGAGTTCTGGGTGGCCAACGTGCAGCCAGGACGCATGCTGTACGAGATCGAAGGAGTGCCCGAAGTGACTGCACGCGAGGCGTTCCGACTGGCATCGGCCAAGTTGTCGGTCCAGACCCAGTTTGTAACCCGGGCGGTGATGTGATGGCGACCAAGAGCAAAGAGACCAGCAAGGTCCAGTCGGCCGAACAGATGCAGCAGCATTTGCTCGATCTGCGCAAGGAACAGTTCAATCTGCGCATGCAGAAGGGATCCGGCCAGCTCACCCAGCCGCATCAGCTACGCCGCGTTCGGCGTGACATCGCCCGCACGAAGTTCGTGCTCGGCGGCATGAAGTAAGGACGGCGAAGATGAGCGCAAATACCAATCAGGAAGCCGTGCAAGCGGTCAGCAAAAAGCAGGTGCGCAGCCTTGAGGGCCGCGTCACCAGCAGCAAGATGGACAAGACAGTTACGGTGCTGGTCGAACGCCAGGTGCAGCATTGGCTGCTCGGCAAGATCATCCGACGCTCGACCAAGCTGCACGCACAGAATGATGTGGGTGCAAACGAAGGTGATCTGGTGCGTATTGCGGAGTGTCGTCCGCTGTCCAAGACCAAGCATCACCGCGTGGTCGAGATCATCACTCGTGCAAACGGCTAAGGGGAGGGTGCAGGCATGATCCAGACACAAAGCACGCTTTCTGCTGCTGACAATAGCGGCGCCAAGCTGTTGATGTGCATCAAGGTGCTGGGCGGTTCCAAGCGCCACTACGCCGGCATTGGTGACATCATCAAGGTAGCCATCAAGGATGCGATTCCGCGTGGCAAGGTGAAGAAAGGTGAGGTGTACAACGCGGTGGTAGTGCGTACTGCCAAGGGTGTGCGTCGCCCCGATGGCTCATCGATTCGTTTCGATGGCAATGCCGCGGTGCTCCTCAACAGCAAGCTCGAACCCATCGGTACCCGCATTTTCGGGCCGGTGACGCGCGAGCTGCGCAGCGAACGATTCATGAAGATCGTTTCGCTCGCGCCCGAAGTGCTCTGAGCGGAGTTTAGATATGAAGCGTATCCGCAAGGGTGATCACGTCGTCGTGATTACCGGCAAGAACAAGGGTCAGCGCGGCGATGTGCTGCGTGTTGGTGATGACCGCGTGGTCGTTTCCAACGTGAATCTCGTGAAGCGTCACACCAAGCCGAATCCGCAAGCCAATCAGGCTGGCGGCATCGTCGAGCGTGAAGCCTCGATCCATCTCTCCAATGTGCAGCTGTTCAACCCCGCCACGAACAAGGGTGAACGCGTCGGTACCAAAACGCTCGATGATGGGCGCAAGGTTCGCGTGTTCCGTTCGAATGGCGAGGTCGTGGACGCGTAAGGAACACGATGATGACGCGCCTTGAAAGTTTCTACAAAGACCAGGTCGTAGCCAAGCTCACCGAGCAATTTGGCTACAAGAATGTGATGCAGGTGCCACGCATCTCCAAGATCACGCTCAACATGGGCGTGGGCGAAGCGGCTGCCAATAAAAAAGTATTGGACAGCGCGGTTGCGGATATGGCCAAGCTGTCCGGGCAGAAGCCGATCACGACCAAGGCGCGGTTATCCGTGGCTTCGTTCAAGATCCGCGAAGGCTGGCCGATCGGCTGCAAGGTCACGCTGCGTCGCGCGCAGATGTTCGAGTTTCTCGACCGGCTGATCAACATTTCACTGCCGCGGGTGCGCGACTTTCGTGGTGTGTCCGGCCGCGCTTTTGACGGCCGCGGCAATTTCAACTTCGGCATCAAGGAGCAGATCATCTTTCCGGAGATCGACTTTGATCAGGTGGACGCGTTGCGTGGCATGGACATCTCCATCACCACCACCGCCAACACCGACGAAGAAGCAAAGGCCTTGCTGGCCGCGTTCAGCTTCCCGTTCCGCAACTGACAGGCGTAATCGATGGCCAAGACATCAATGGTGAACCGCGATATCAAGCGGGCGAAACTCATCAAGAAATACGCTTCCAAGCGTGCTGGACTCAAGGCAATTGTGCTCAGCACAACCTCCTCTTATGACGAAAAAATGCAAGCTCAGGCAGGCCTGCAGAAGCTGCCGCGTGATGCCAGTCCTGTACGTCTGACCACGCGCTGCGCGCTCACTGGCAGGCCGCGTGCGGTATATGCAAAGTTTGGCCTCGGCCGAAACAAGCTGCGTGAAGCGACCATGCGCGGTGACGTACCGGGTTTGCGCAAGGCTAGTTGGTAAGGTCTGACCGGGTTGCTGCGGGAATTGATTCTGCATTCGCGCGCACTGGCCGACGCGGAAAAGTTCGGCGCAATTTCGGAACTGCGGTTCGCTTGAATACAATTTGCTGATATCATCGTCGGTCTGCTTGACGCAGGTCGACTGAAGTCGGCTCACAACTCAAAAATTGATTTCCGGTTTTACTGGATATCGGTGCACTCTGAAGGACTCCTCATGAGCATGACTGATCCCATCGCCGATCTGTTTACGCGTGTGCGCAATGCCCAGGCTATGGGCAAGCCCGCTGTGCGTATGCCATCGTCGAAACTCAAGGTTGCGATTGCCAACCTGTTGAAGAACGAGGGCTATGTACTCGGTGCCGAAGTTGCCAGCGTTGAAGGTAAACCGGTGCTTGAGATTCAGCTGAAATATTTCGACGGTCAGCCCGCGATCGAAAAGATCGGGCGCGTCAGCCGCTCCGGCCTGCGTGTGTATCGCGGCAAGGGCGAACTCCCCAAGGTTCTTGGCGGGTTGGGTATCTCCATCATTTCGACTTCTGCCGGTTTGTTGACCGATGCGCAAGCCCGTGCCCAGGGTCTTGGCGGCGAAGTCATCGGCCAAGTGGCGTAAGGAGCCTTTTATGTCACGTGTTGCCAAACAACCCATTCCCCTGCCCAAGGGCGTTGATCTGACCGTAGGCAAAGATGCCATCACGGTCAAGGGCGCCAAGGGCACGCTGAGCATGCACCACTTGCCTGGCGTGATCGTTACCGTCGATGACGGCGTGGCCCATGTCACCCTGGGTGCTGGCGTCGACGACATGTTCGGCGGGACGGCGCGTTCGCTCCTGGCGAGCATGGTGCAGGGCGTCTCCGCCGGATATGAGCGCAAGCTTGATCTGGTGGGCGTGGGCTACCGCGCCTCGATGCAGGGCAAGTCGCTGAACCTCAGCCTGGGTTTTTCCCACCCGGTGGTGTTCGAAGCGCCGGCAGGTATCAGCATCGAGACGCCATCGCAGACCGAAGTGCTGATCAAGGGTGCTGACAAGCAGGCTGTTGGTCAGGTCGCGGCGAAGATTCGCGGCTTCCGGCCACCGGAACCGTACAAGGGCAAGGGCGTACGCTACGCCGGCGAAAAGATCACGCTGAAGGAAGCCAAGAAGGCGTAATGCGACCTTCCTTGAAGATGCGGTCTGGTCTGACTGCACTTCAGGGAATCAGGCTGCAACTGCCGATCCGCTTTCTGGAGATTTCACCATGAACAAGAACGAAAACCGCCTGCGCCGCGCCAAGTCGACACGCTCGCACATCCGCAAGTTGGCGGTGGCACGCTTGTCGGTGCATCGCACCGGTCAACACATCTATGCGCAGGTCTTTGATGCAAGCGGCCTGAAAGTCGTGGCAGCGGCGTCAACCGTGCAGGCGTCCGTGGCCGAAGGGTTGAAAGGCACGCGCAACATGGCTGCCGCAGCTACTGTCGGCAGGATGGTGGCTGAGCGCGCTCTGGCCGCAGGCGTGGATTCGGTGGCATTCGATCGCTCGGGCTTCCGCTATCACGGCCGGGTCAAGGCGCTTGCCGATGCTGCACGCGAAGCTGGTCTGAAATTCTGAACCGCCGATCGGATTGTTGAGTTTCCGGCATGGGCGCATTGCTCGCTGACCGGATACTCGTCCCAACCGACCTGCGCGACGCTACACATAACAACAAGCGGCCAAGCCGCAAGCAAAAGTCCCGGGTTGTCCGGGCACATGGATAAAGCACATGGCTTCTACCGATCGCGAAAATTCCGACGGCATGCTGGAAAAGTTGATTGCCGTCAACCGTGTGGCCAAGACCGTCAAGGGTGGCCGCCAGATGAGCTTCACTGCGCTGACTGTGGTCGGTGATGGTGCCGGCAAGGTGGGCTTCGGTTATGGCAAGGCGCGCGAAGTGCCAGTGGCCATTTCCAAAGCCATGGAGCGCGCTCGGCGCCAGATGGTTGATATTGAACTGAACAATGGCACGTTGTGGTACGCCATCAAAGCCAATCACGGTGCTGCGCGGGTCTATATGCAGCCTGCATCGGAAGGTACCGGCGTGATTGCCGGTGGTGCGATGCGCGCCGTGCTGGAAGTGGTCGGCGTCAAGGACGTGCTTGCCAAGGCGGTGGGTTCACGCAATCCGATCAATCTTGTACGCGCAACGATAAAGGGTCTGCAGGCTATTGCCTCGCCCAAGAAGATTGCTGCCAAACGCGGAAAAACGCTGGAAGAGGTGATGGGCAATGGCTAAGTCAGCGGCGCAGAAAACGGTTCGCGTGCGCCTCGTCAAGAGTCTGGGTGGGGTGCAGGCACGCCATCGACTGAGCGTCAAGGCGCTTGGCCTGGGCAAGATCAACGATGTGCGTGAATTGAAGGACAGCCCGCAGGTTCGCGGCTTGATCAACACCGTTTATTACCTGGTCCAGGTTGAGGAGTAAGCATCATGCGCTTGAATAATCTTCAGCCCAATGACGGTTCGCACAAAGAGCGCATGCGCGTTGGTCGCGGCGTCGGTTCTGGTCTAGGCAAGACCGCGGGCCGCGGCCACAAGGGCCAGCATGCACGGGCCGGCGGCACCCACAAGTTTGGTTTTGAAGGCGGCCAGATGCCGCTGAATCGCCGGATGCCGAAAGTCGGCTTCCGCTCGAAGACCAAGGCGCAAAGCCAGGAAGTTTTCCTGTACCAGTTGGCGAACATGAAAGGTGACGTGATCGACATGGTGGCGTTGCACAAGGCCGGCCTCATCGATTCGCGCGCTCGCAAGGTCAAAGTGGTCTTGAAGGGTGACATTGGCCGCGCGGTGAAGTTGTCCGGTCTGCTGGCTACCGCCGGCGCCAAGGCAGCGATCGAAGCGGCCGGCGGCAGTGTGGAGTAATTGACGGTGGCAGCAGCCAAAGGCAACGCTCTGGGCAAGCTGGGGAAGCTGAGCGAACTGCGCCAGCGCATCATCTTCGTGATTGGCGCGCTGGTGGTGTTTCGGCTTGGCTCGTTCATTCCGGTACCCGGCGTCAACCCGGATGCAATGAGCAACCTGGTCAATGGCAACGGTTTGATGGACATGTTCAACATGTTCTCCGGCGGTGCGCTGGAGCGTTTCTCGGTTTTTGCGTTGGGCGTGATTCCGTACATCTCCGCATCCATCGTGTTCCAGATGATGGGCTCGGTCGTCCCCAGCTTGATGGCGCTGCGCAAGGAAGGCGAAGCGGGCAAGCGCAAGATGACTATGTATACGCGCTACGCGACGGTTGGTCTGGCGCTGGTGCAGTCATTCGGCATTGCTGCCGCGTTGCAGGGGCAGGTGGCCGCTGGCGGCGCTCCGGTCGTGTACACCCCCGGCCCGGGGTTCATCCTGTCGTCGGTGATCGGGTTGACGGCTGGTACCATGCTGCTGACCTGGATCGGTGAGCAGATGACCGAACGCGGAGTCGGTAACGGTATTTCCTTGTTGATCTTTGCCGGCATCATTGCCGGGTTGCCGGGTGCCGTGGTGCAGACTCTGGGAATGGCAAACAACGGTGAGTTGTCCTTGCTCAAGTTGTTGCTGGTCTTTGCTGTGGCCTTGGGCGTCACCGCGTTTGTGGTGTTTGTAGAGCGCGCGCAGCGGCGCATCACGGTGAATTACGCGCGGCGTTCCGGTGGGCAAAAGGCCTACATGAACCAGACTTCAAGCCTGCCGCTCAAAATCAACATGGCGGGGGTCATTCCTCCCATTTTCGCTTCAAGCCTTTTGATGTTTCCGGCCACCGCCATCGCCTGGTTCAGCACGGGGGGCAGCCCGTCGCGCTGGGTCCAGGAGCTGACGCAGCAGCTCACTCCTGGCCAGCCGTTTTATGAAATGGTTTCCGCCGCCCTTGTATTCGGTTTCGCGTTTTTCTACACGGCGATCGTTTTCAATGCTGATGAGACCGCGGACAATCTCAAACGCTCTGGTGCGCTGATTCCAGGGATTCGTCCGGGCAAGGCAACGGCCTCGTATGTTGATGCGGTGATGACACGCTTGACTCTGGTTGGAGCGATCTATCTGGTCGCAGTGTGCATGGTGCCTTCGTTCATGCAGGCGTACTGGCACGTACCGTTTTACTTTGGCGGTACTTCACTGCTGATTGTGGTTGTGGTGGTGATGGATTTCACTGCGCAGATCCAGGCGCATCTGGTCAGTCATCAGTACGAAAGTTTGCTGAAGAAAGCCAACCTTCGACGCAATTAGTCCTTGCGCTGAGGGGTCGAAGTCAGGATCGAGGCGGCAGCTCAGTCGTCGCAGGCCTTTTCTGACACAGTGATTCAGGTTAAGATTGCGTGTTTACCGCGCAAGAACGTATTCGGAGAGATAGAACATGGCGCGCATTGCGGGTGTCAATTTGCCGGTCCAGAAACATGTCTGGGTTGGTCTGCAGAGCATTTATGGCATCGGCCGCAGCCGGGCAAAGCGCGTTTGCGTGGACTCGGGTGTAACGCCGACCACACAGATCAAGGCCCTCAGCGAGGGCGAGGTCGAGAAGCTTCGCCACGAGATTGGCAAGTACACCGTCGAGGGCGATCTGCGCCGCGAGGTGGGCATGGCGATCAAGCGTCTGATGGATCTTGGTTGCTATCGCGGATTGCGTCATCGCCGCGGGCTGCCGGTACGTGGACAGCGTACGCGTACCAATGCGCGTACTCGCAAGGGTCCGCGCCGCGCCATCAGGAAGTAATTCAAGTGACGCGATCTGTCCTGGTCGCGAACCTCAGAAAGTGGCCATGCATGGCTGCATCGATCAACAAGAGCTTGCAAAATTATGGCTAAGCCGGTCAAGACCAAGAAGAAGATCAAGCGCATTGTCACGGATGCCGTGGCGCACGTGCAGGCCTCCTTCAACAACACCATCGTCACGATCACTGATCGGCAGGGCAATGCCCTGTCGTGGGCTACTGCCGGTGGCGCTGGCTTCCGCGGTTCGCGCAAATCCACGCCATTTGCTGCGCAGGTTGCGGCGGAAAAGGCGGGTCGGGCTGCTGGTGATTACGGCATCAAGACCGTCGAGGTGCGCATCAAGGGTCCAGGCCCGGGTCGTGAGTCGGCGGTGCGTTCGCTCAATGCGCTGGGTTTCAAGGTGCTCAATATCATCGATGTTACGCCGATCCCGCACAACGGTTGCCGTCCGCCCAAGAAGCGACGCGTCTAGGCATTTGTTTTTGCGGTCATCCATGGCCGCGGAAATCAAAACCGGCCATCCGTGGCCGGACTATTTGAAAGAGAAAAATATATGGCACGTTATCGTGGAGCTACCTGCAAACTCGCACGGCGCGAGGGTGCAGATCTCAGTTTGAAGAGCCCGGCGCGCGCGCTGGATTCGAAGTGCAAGCTGGAGAACAAGCCGGGCCAGCATGGTGCGAACAAGCGCATGCGCATGTCCGATTACGCCGTGCAGTTGCGTGAGAAACAAAAGGTCAAGCGCATCTACGGTGTGCTTGAGCGCCAGTTCAGCAACTACTACACGAAGGCAACCACGCTCAAGGGCAACACGGGTGAAAACCTGCTACGTCTGCTTGAGAGTCGCCTGGACAACGTCGTGTATCGCATGGGATTCGCGGTAACGCGGGCCCAGGCGCGCCAGCTGGTTTCGCACAAGTCGATATTGGTAAACGGCAAGAAGGTGAACATTCCCTCCTTTCAGATTCGTCCCGGTGACGCGGTTGCGTTGACCGAGCGTGGGCGCGCGCAGTTGCGTGTGCAGGAAGCGGCGACCATTTTCGACACGATGGACTTGCGTCCAATGTGGGTCGAGGTCGACGCCAAGAAGTTTGAGGGTACGTTCAAGTCGTTGCCAGATCGCAGTGACTTGCCGTCCGACATCAATGAAGCATTGATCGTCGAGCTTTACTCGAAGTAATTACCGGAGCTCTGCATGGCAGTTTCGTCAACTAGTGTGCTGCGGCCACGTGGCCTCAGCGTCGAACAGCTCGGAGCCAATCACGCCAAGGTGGTGGTCGAACCGCTCGAGCGTGGCTTTGGCCACACTCTGGGCAACGCGCTACGGCGCGTGCTGCTCTCTTCAATTCCCGGCAGCGCAATCGTCGAGGTTGAAATCGATGGCGTGTTGCACGAGTACACCACACTGGAGGGTTTGCAGGAGGACGTCATCGACGTGCTGCTCAACCTCAAGGGAGTGGCGATTCGCCAGCATACTGGCGAAGAGGTCACGCTCACGCTCTCGCGCAAGGGTAAAGGCGTGGTCACGGCCGGTGACATCGTGCTGGACCACTCCGTGGAGATCATCAACCCCGAGCATGTGATCTGCCATCTGACCAAGGACGTGACGCTGAACATGCGTCTGAAAGTGCGCCGTGGTATCGGTTACCAACCGGCCAGCATGCGCGTTCATCCAGATGATGAAGCGCGGCCGATAGGCCGGCTGCAGCTGGACGCGTCGTTTGCACCCGTGCTGCGGGTGGCCTATGAGGTCGATGCAGCGCGCGTGGAGCAGCGCACCAACCTCGACAAGCTGGTGCTCGACATCGAGACCAACGGCACGATTGGTGCAGAAGACGCTGTGCGCAAGGCTGCCGAAATAATCAACGACCAGCTTTCGGTCTTTGGCGATTTCTCGCACCGCGAGACCGATTCCAGCGAGGCGGAGAAGAGTGGTTTTGATCCACTGTTGCTGCGCCCGATTGACGATCTTGAGCTCACCGTGCGCTCGGCCAACTGCCTGAAGGCGGAGAGCATTTACTATATTGGTGACTTGGTGCAGAAGACCGAGGTCGAGCTGCTGAAGACGCCGAACCTGGGCAAGAAGTCGCTTACGGAAATCAAGGATGTGCTGGGTGGGCGTGGTCTTGCGCTGGGCATGAAGCTTGAAAACTGGCCGCCGCCGGGTGTTTCCCACGGCATGCAGCTGGGTTGATCCAGTTGACGGTCGGCCAGTTTGGTCGACCGTGGTTATTGCAAATCGGTGAGGCGCATATGCGCCCATCCATACCAAGGCGGTCTTCGGGACCGCACTTCTCGACGGGCCCGTGGTTTCAGGCCCGATACAGCGGGTAACCGCGGGAAACCGGACACATGTGCCGGTTTTTCATAACAATAGACAGAGAATTGCCATGCGCCACCAAATGTCCGGTCGCAAACTCAATCGCACGACTTCGCACCGCGAAGCCATGTTTCGCAATATGACGTCGTCCTTGATCAAGCACGAGCTGATCCGTACCACGCTGCCCAAGGCCAAGGAGCTGCGTCGCGTTGCCGAGCCGTTGATCACGCTGGCCAAGGTCGATGGCGTGGCCAATCGGCGACTGGCTTTTTCGCGCATGCGCGACAAGGAAGCGGTCGGCAAGCTGTTCGTGGAGTTGGGACCACGTTACCGTGAGCGCGCTGGTGGTTACCTGCGTATCCTGAAGTGTGGGTTTCGCGTCGGTGACAACGCACCGATGGCTTACGTTGAACTGGTGGACCGGCCGCGCAGCGACAGCACCGTCGCCGAGTGATCACCGCCAGGCATTGTGCGGATTTATTCGCGCGCCTGATTGATTAGAAGCACAATGCTGTGCCGCGTGCACGCAGACCCCGGCCGGATGACCGCCGGGGGTTTTTCGTTGAAGTCCGCACGCGCGAGTGTGCGTGAGTGAGCAACGCGTGGCTGACAGTTTTCCGCAGACAGGTTAAGGTTTGTCTTCCTGTGTTGGCGTCAACCTCATGAACCCTTTGTCGTGGTCGTTTCGAACCAGCTTTCTGCTTGGTTTTCTGGTGTGTTTCGGCTTGCTCGCGTTTGCGTTATACGCCGAGTACTACCTGGGCATGACGCCGTGTCCGCTATGCGTGTTCCAGCGCATCGCCTTCTTGTTCATGGCGTTGTTCTTCTTGCTTGGCAGCATGCACGCGCCGCGCGGCAAGGGTCGCTGGGTGTATGTCGGTCTGGTGCTGGTTGGGGCGGTTGGCGGCGTCGTAATCGCTGCTCGGCATCTATGGCTGCAGTCGCTGCCACCCGATCAGGTGCCGTCGTGCGGGCCGGGTATTGGCTATCTGTTCGATGCATTTCCGCTTGCAACCATGCTGCACAAGGTGTTCAGCGGATCCGGCGAGTGCGCGGCAGCGCAGCCGATCCTCGGTTTGCCGATGCCCGCGTGGAGTCTGGTCTGGTTTCTTGCGTTGGGCGTGCTGGCCATTGCAGCAGGTCGGCACGTGGCGCGTAGCGACAACTTTTTGCCGAGGCAGCGTTGATGACCTACCCATTGTCGGTTGCTCCCGTTGCAGAAGATTGGGCACCTGATTCCTGGTGTCAGCGGGCAGCGCTGCAGCAGCCACGGTACGCCGACGTCGACGAGCTTGCGCAGGCGTGCGCGCAGCTGGCGCAACTGCCGCCACTGGTGACGTCGTGGGAGGTCCTTGCACTCAAGCAGTCGCTGGCCGAGGCGCAGGATGGTCAACGCTTCTTGCTGCAGGGTGGCGAGTGCGCGGAAAGCTTTGCTGATTGCACGAGCCCGATCATTTCCAATCGGCTCAAGGTATTGCTGCAGATGAGTCTGGTGTTGGTGCATGGCTTGCAAAAGCCGGTACTGCGCGTTGGCCGTTTTGCCGGCCAGTACGCCAAGCCGCGCTCATCGGACATGGAAACACGCGATGGAGTGAGCCTGCCGAGTTTTCGCGGTGATTTGATCAACGGCCAGCAGTTCACCGCTGCAGAGCGACGCGCCGACCCGCAACGCATGCTGCGTGCCCACGCATATTCGGCGCTCACCATGAACTTTGTGCGAGCGTTGGTTGACGGCGGCTTTGCCGACCTGCGGCATCCGGAGTACTGGAATTTGTCATGGGTGGAGCGCTCGCCGTTTGCGGCTGAGTACCGCTCCATGGTGCGCGCCATCGGTGATTCCCTGCATTTCATGGAAACACTGGCTGGACCTATCGCCGGTTTTTCCAAGGTGGATTTTTTCACTTCGCATGAAGCCTTGTTGCTCAATTACGAGCAGGCCCTGACGCGCCGCGTGCCGCGCAACGCAGGCTGGTTCAACCTGTCCACGCATTTTCCGTGGATCGGCATGCGCACGGCGGCACTGGACGGCGCGCATGTAGAATATTTTCGCGGCATTCGCAATCCCATTGCGGTCAAGATTGGTCCGACGGTAACGCCCACGCAGCTGTTGGCTTTGATCGATGGCCTGAACCCGTGCGACGAGCCGGGGCGGCTGACCTTGATTCATCGCATGGGGCGCGCGCGGATCTCAAGCGCGCTGCCGCCGCTTCTTGAGGCGGTAAAACGCGAAGGCAGACGTGTGTTGTGGGTGGCCGATCCGATGCACGGCAATACCGAGAACACTTCCAACGGGCACAAGACCCGGCGCTTCGAGAATATTCACGACGAGCTGGACCAGGCGTTTGACATCCATGCTGCAGCGGGCACGCGGCTGGGCGGGGTGCATCTGGAGTTGACTGGTGAAGACGTGACCGAATGCATGGGTGGCGCGCGGGATCTGTCGGAAACGGATCTGGACCGCGCCTACAAGTCGATGGTTGATCCGCGCCTCAACTATGAGCAGTCACTGGAACTGGCCATGTTGATCGTGCGCAAATCCAGCGCCGGCAAGCACGGGGTTTGATGCGCGGTTGAGTTTGCGGCGGTGTACAGGATTTTCGCCGGCTTCGACCCTTTCGACGGGTTGACTGTTTTACGGCGCCTGGACAATTGATCAGGGTGAGGCAATGACCGATTTGCCACCAACGGTGTTGAGGAACCTGGGCGGTTGCCAGGCGCGGCTGCTTTGCTCGAAACCATAGGCGATCGCGATCAGCGTGGGCTCGCTCCACTTGCCGGCGAAAAACAGCATGCCGACGGGCAGGTCATGAATGAATCCGGCCGGTACGGTAACCGACGGATAGCCAGCGACTGCGGCCAGGCCGTAGGCAGAGTCACCTTCGCGATCGCCGTTGACCAGATCGATTGACCACGCCGGTCCCTGAGTTGGCGCAAGCAACGCGTCGAGGTGGTTTGCAGCCAACGCCGCGTCGATGCCTTCCGGACCCGAGCGGCGTTTGGATATTTTCAGTGCGTTGCGGTAGCCGTCGTCAGTCAGTGGGCCCACTGCCTGCGCCTGCTCGAACAGTTCCTGCCCAAACCACCGCATTTCCGTGGGCGCATGATTGCGATTCCAGGCAATCAGCTCGGACAGCGAGTGCACTGGCAAGCCTTTGCGGGTTTGCAGATAAGCATTCAGGTCGTGCTTGAATTCATGCAAAAGCACGGTCGTTTCATCAGCGCTGTAGTCCTGCTGGTGTGGCACCACCACCGGATCAATCACTACGGCTCCAGCCGCGCGCAAGATGGCCATGCTGTGCGCAAGCAGCTCATCGACATCCTTGCGGTTGCCGGCCATTGCACGCACTACGCCGATGCGCTTGCCGCGCAGCGCCTCAGCGTGCAGGTACCGCGTGTAATCGGTGGCGTGCGCATCCGCGTCAACCGTGGCTGGGTCGCGCGAGTCACTGCCGGCGATGACGGTGAGCACCGCAGCGGCATCGGCAACATTGCGCGCCATCGGCCCGGCCGTGTCCTGGCTGTGGCTGATCGGCACAATGCCGCTGCGACTGACCAGCCCGAGCGTGGGCTTGATGCCGACGATGCCGTTCATTGCCGCCGGACAGATGATCGAACCATCTGTCTCCGTGCCAATCGCGGCAACGGCCAGGCCTGCCGCCACAGCGGCGCCGGAGCCGGCGCTGGATCCACATGGACTGCGGTCAAGCACATGGGGATTGCGTGTTTGCCCACCGCGCCCGCTCCAGCCGCTGCTAGAGCGCGTGGAGCGGAAATTAGCCCACTCGCTGAGGTTGGTCTTGCCCAGAATGAGCGCCCCGGACGCGCGCAAGCGTGTGACGAGGGTGGCGTCGCGCGTCGCCGGCGCCGCCACCATTGCAAGCGAACCAGCGCTGGAACGCATCCGATCGGCCGTATCGATGTTGTCCTTCAACAGCAGCGGCATGCCGTACAGCGCTGATCGTGACGGCGCGCTGGCGCGTGCTGCATCCAGCGCGGCGGCCAACGCTGCTGCATCCGGATTGACTTCGATCACTGCGCGCAACGTAGGCCCGGATTGGTCCAGTTGCCGAATGCGTGTGACAAACAGCTCGGTCAATTGCTTGCTGTCGAGCGTTCCTGCGCGCACTTGCTGTTGCAGCTCGGCTATCGACGCATACGGCGAGGGTGCTGATGCAGGGGGCGTCGCCGATGTCAGGGTTGTCAGCAGCAACCCGATCAAACCGACGCAGCTCTTGCTCGTGTAGCGCATGATCTTCCCCTGGGTTGCTTGTCCCTAGCCTCGCACGCCTTGCCGCAAAGCGGTGCCAGCATCCCGAGTAAGGCGGTGCAGATGTCAACTCAGCTTATAATTTGAGCATGACTGATTTCGCGAATGTGCTGCGCAAGCCGCTGCAGCAGCTGGTTGCATGGACGGTGCTGGCGATGTTGGGCTTTTGCACTTCGGTACAGGCCACCAATCCGCCCAATGTACCGGATACGTTGCAACAGCGGATTGCCGCCTGTACCACCTGCCACGGCGTGCATGGCGAAGGCACGCCGGGCAGCAAGTTCTTCCCGCGGTTGGCCGGCAAGCCCGCAGGTTACCTGCTGCGGCAGATGCAGGATTTCCAGAATGGCCTGCGCAACTACGCGCCAATGGAATACACCGTGCGCCACTTGCGCCCGGATTACATGCGCGAGATTGCCGAGTACTTTTCCGCACAGCAGGTCGCATACGCGAGTTCATCGACACCGGACGTGAGCGACACAGTGTTGCAACGTGGCGCGCAATTGGTGCATCGAGGCGACCCGCAGTTGAAGGTTCCCGCTTGCGCGAGTTGTCACGGCAGCGAGCTGGTTGGCGTTGAGCCATCGACGCCGGGCCTGGTGGGACTGCCATACGACTACATCAGTTCGCAGCTCGGATCGTGGCGCACGCACACGCGCGCTACGGTCAAGCCCGACTGCATGGCCGTGGTCGCCGGCCGCCTGCGCGAGTCCGACATCACGGCAGTTGCGGCGTGGCTGGCCAGTCGCGCCATGCCGGCACAAACCCGGCCGCAGCCAGCCGGTTCGGTCAAACCGCCGCTGCCGTGCGGCGTGCTTGGCGCAGCCGGCGATGACGCGTGAGGTGGATGCTGCGCGCCTGGCTTCTGGTATTGCTGGCCGGATTGTTGGCGCTGGGTTGGCTGCTGTTTGCCGACTCGGATCGACAAGCTGGTGCGCCGCTGGCCGACGCCAGCGCCATGCCGGACCTGACCGATCCAGCGTTGATCGGCAAGGGTGCCTACCTGGCGAAGATCGGGGATTGTGCCAGCTGCCATACGTTGCGCGGTGGCGCGCTGTACGCGGGCGGTCGCGGCATACTCACGCCGTTCGGCACTGTGCCCACAACCAATCTCACGCCGGATCACAAGACCGGTCTAGGTGATTGGGAGTTTGCGGATTTCTGGAATGCGATGCAGCGCGGTCGCGGACGGCACGGCCAGCGGCTGTATCCGGCTTTCCCCTATACATCCTTTACGCGAGTAACGCGCGAAGACGCGCGGGCGATTTTTGCCTACTTGCGCTCGGTGCCGCCCGTGCAGCAAAGCCCGCGGGCGTCGGGCCTGGATTTCCCCTACCGCATCCGCGCGACGTTGGCCGTTTGGCGTGCGCTGTATTTTCGACCCGGCGTATTCAAACCGGACACACAGCGGTCGGCGCAGTGGAACCGGGGCGCATATCTAGTCCAGGGACTTGGACACTGCAACGAATGCCACGCCGAACGCGGCGCGCTTGGTGCCACCACGGGTCTGCATCTTGCCGGCGGTCAGATTCCGCAGCAGACCTGGTACGCGCCGGATCTCAGCACGCAGGAAAATGGCGGCCTGCAGGGCTGGAGCGAACGGGACATCGTCCAGCTGCTGCAAACCGGTCAGTCGGCGAAGGGTGCGGCGTTCGGCCCGATGGCTGACGTAGTGGCGCAGAGCACGCAATTCATGACCGCGGCAGACGTGCGCGCGATCGCGGTTTATTTAGCTTCGCTGCCATCTCGCAAGCCCCGGGCGGTGCCGCACTCGGCGTTCAACGTCGGCAAGATTGCGAGCGCCGGGGAAAAGATTTATCTCAAGCACTGCGCGGATTGTCATGGCAGCGATGGCAATGGAGTAGCTGGCGTGTATCCGCCGTTGAACGGCAACTCGGCGATGAGCGAACCAACGGGCATCAATGCGACGCGGATGGTGCTGCTGGGCGGCTTCGCGCCGGCGACTGCGGGCAATCGGCGACCATATTCCATGCCGCCGTTTGCCCAGCAACTGAGCGACAGCGACGTGGCTTTGGTGGTGAGCTATGTCCGTCAGGCCTGGAGCAACAAGGCGTCCATCGTGCGTCCGGAACAGGTAAGTACGTATCGACATACGCCAGTTGATTGACGCGCGGAGCACTCACCGCGCCGCCGGCACGCCGGCGGGCTCAGCGCGCGTCGTCCTCCGTATCCAGCAGAAAATCGGTGAACTGGAAACGTCCATCGCGCAGGGTCGACTCCCCGCGGCGCACGCGCAGCGGCGCCTTGAACAACGAGCCAGAGTAATACAGCGTGTGGAACTCGCCGTGTTCTCCGCATGGATCGACGCTGGCTGGCAAGCTGTCCAGCAGCGAGCTGTCGTATGGACGTCCGCAGAATGCCGGATCCAGTTGCTGGTTGTCCACGCAGCACAGCATGGCGCGATGGCCTTCGCTGACGAAGCGCCGTGCCAGGGTCGTCGTGTTTTCACCCCACAGCGGAAATACCGCGCGCCAGTTTTCCCTGCCAAGCTGGCGTATGCGGTAATCGCGGACGTCCTGCAGAAACAGATCGCCAAATGCGCAGTGGCGAATGCCCGGCCAGCGCATGCGTGCGTCGGCAAGCGCTGCGGCGTGCGCCTGCTCGTAGGCTTCGCTGCTGCCCGGCCAGTCGATCAACACTTCGAGCAACGGCAGATCCAGCGCGCGGGCCTGCGCAAGCAACACATCGCGCCCCATGCCGTGGCTGGTTACGCGCTGATAGCTGCGGTTGATCGTGGTCAGCAAGGCAACGACGTGCCAGCGCGGCTCGGCAAGCAGCTGCTGCAGCGACAGCGCACAGTCCTTGCCGCCGCTCCAGGCCAGAAGAATCGGGAGACGGTCCATGTCTGCACTTTAGCGCCGCTAGCGGACGCTTGCGCGGCATCCGCCGAAGCGGTGTATACCCGATGAGGCAGCGAACGCCGGCTCCACCGCGTTGTCTACACCACATATATTGCGCAGATTCGGTGTTGATGATGAAACACGTCGACACTGCGGCGTTGCGCGCACTAAAAATTCAACTCTCAGGGAGTAGGCGGTGAGCGAGGAAATCCTGATCAATGTGACACCACGGGAAACCCGCGTGGGCGTGATCGAAAACGGCATGTTGCAGGAAGTACACGTGGAGCGAGCGTCCAGGCGCGGCTACGTGGGTAACATCTACAAGGGCCGCGTGCAGCGCGTGATGCCGGGCATGCAGGCGGTCTTCGTGGAGATTGGGCTGGAGCGCGCTGCGTTTTTGCATGCCTCTGACATCCTGCGTCCCGTCGTCGCCGACGACGCTGAGGCCAATGGCAACGGCCACGTACCCTCGATCAGCGAACTGGTGCATGAAGGCCAGGAGATTGTCGTGCAGGTCGTCAAGGATCCGATCAGCACCAAGGGTGCGCGACTGTCTGCGCACTTGTCGATTCCTTCGCGCTATCTGGTGCTGTTGCCCTATGCCAGAACGCTGGGTATTTCCACCCGCATCGAAGACGAGGTTGAGCGCCAGCGTCTGCGTGACACGCTCACTCCGCTGATTGGCGAAAGTCCACTGGGTTACATCGTGCGGACCAATGCCGAAGGCCAAAGCGCGGAGTCGCTGGCCTTTGACGTGACCTACCTGGGCAAAGTCTGGCGCGTGGTGCAGGAGAACATCGCCAGGGCCAAGGTGGCTGAGCGGGTATATGAGGAGCTTTCACTTCCGCTGCGCAGCCTGCGCGACATGCTCAATGTTGACATTGAGAAGGTGCGCGTGGATTCGCTGCAAACGCACGCCAGCGTGGTCAAGTTTGTACACAAGTTCATGCCCAAGCTGGATGACCGCATCGAGCATTACGACGGCGAGCGGCCCATCTTTGATTTGTACGGTGTCGAGGATGAAATGCAGCGTGCGCTGAAGAAAGAAGTGCCGCTCAAATCCGGTGGCTATCTGGTGGTCGACCAGACCGAGGCGATGACCACGATCGACGTCAACACCGGTGCCTTTCTGGGTTCACGCAATCTGGAGGAAACTGTCTACCGCACCAACCTTGAGGCAGCGCAGGCAGCGTCTCGACAGCTGCGCCTGCGCAATCTTGGCGGCATCATCATCATCGACTTCATCGACATGGGCGACGAGGAACACAAGCGCCAGGTGCTGCGCATGCTGAACAAGGGTCTGGCGCGCGATCACGCACGCACCACCGTGTACCCGATATCGGCACTCGGGCTGGTGGAGATGACGCGCAAGCGCACCACGGAAAGCCTGGCGCGCCAGTTGTGTGAACCGTGCGCCGTGTGCAACGGGCGCGGCGTTCTCAAAACTGCGGAAACCGTCACGTATGAAATCTTTCGCGAGATCACGCGCGCCGTACGTCAGTTCGACGCTGAAAAACTGTTGGTCATGGCCAGTGCGCAGGTAGTCAATCGCATCCAGGAAGAAGAAGCCGGCGCAGTGGCCGAACTGGAAGAGCTGATTTCCAAAAGCATTCGTTTTCAGGCTGAAGAGCATTATTCACAGGAACAATTTGATGTGGTCTTGCTGTAACTCCGGCCTGGAAAATTGCGGGTGACCAGTCGTTGGCAGTCCTGGTTGCACCGCGGCATGCTTGCAGCGGGCTGGGGCGTTGGCGTTCTGGTCATTACGCTGGCCGTGCTCATTGCGCTCACGCAGCTGTTGTTGCCACTCGTGGCGCAGCATCCGCAGTGGATTGCGGCGCAACTCAGTGCGCGTGCTCAGCGACCGGTGAGTTTTTCCGCGGTGGAAGGGCGCTGGACTCCGTCCGGCCCGATTTTGCTGATGCACGGTGTGGTCGTGGGCGCGCCTGCCGGCCAGTCCGCACCACCACTGCGGCTGCCGGAGTCGGAACTGCGCCTGGACTTTGGTGGCTGGCTGCTGCCATCGCGACACTTTCTCAACCTGCGCGCGCGTGGCTTGCAGCTGGACCTCAGTCACGAACGTGACGGTGCCTGGCGCATCAACGGCATCGGTGTGGCCGGCGATACCACGCGCCAGTCACTGACCCTCGGGCGTTTGTCCGTGGATTTGTGGCTGGAAGATCTGCGCGTGCAGATTACCGAAGTTGGTTCCAATCAACACTACACATTGCTCGCCAGGCAACTGCGGGTGAGCCGCCAGGGCAGCGGGCGCATACGGGTTGGCGGCGCGCTGCGGCGTGCCGGAGTGGCTACCAGGCTGCATGTCGTTGGCGAGTTTAGCGATGACGGCAACAGTGGTCGTTTGTGGGTCGCGCTGGATGATGCGCAGCTGCAACCGCTATTCGCCGGTGTGGATCTTCATGGCTATCGGCTGGACCGTGGCCATGGTCGCCTGACCGCCTGGCTTGACTGGCGTGATGGCAAGTTGCTCAGTGCGGTCATGCGGCTGGATGTCGATGCTCTGACTGTGTCGGCGCTTTCCACCCCGGGTACCGATAACCGGGCTGTGAGCCTGGGCGCGGTGCACGGTCTGGCCGGCATGCGGCGCGGTGCTGACGGCTATCGATTGCGCTGGGCCGGTGATGACGAGAGCGCGGCCGTGGCGGTAGTGCATGAGCCGGAAACGCCACAAGCGCGCGTCGGCGTCGCCGCGCGGCAGTTGCGCATGGCGCAGTGGCTGCCGCTGCTCGCGTTGAAACCGGGCTTGAGCCCCGCCGTCGGCAATTGGTTGCAGCGAGGTCGTCCGCATGGTTTGGTTTCCGCCGCAAACGTGCGCTGGAGCCAAACCGGCGGATTGCAGGCACTGCAAGTCGCGTTTGCCGGCCTGGGCATCGACCCCGTGGGCAAGCTGCCTGGAGTACGCCAGCTGCGCGGCACCGTGCGTGGCGATGCGCAGGCGCTGGTCATGGAGTTGCCGCTGCAATCGAGCGAGCTGGACATGCCGCGATTGTTCCGACAGCCGCTGGCGCTGTCCAAGCTCGGCGGCACGCTGGCATTCTGGAAGCAGGATGACGCGTGGACGCTGGGCATGGATGCGCTGGATTTTGCCGGTGACGGCTACGCGGGGCAGTTGCGCGGCGAGCTGGCGTTTCCTGCGCAAGGTGGACTTCCAGTGGCCGCCGTTTATGCAACGCTGGAGCACGCCGACGTGCCGGCGGCAAAATTGTTCTGGCCACTTGGTTCCATGTCGCCCGCAACCATGACGTGGCTGGATCGCGCGTTGGTGGCTGGGACGATCGACCACGCTCAAGTGGTGCTGCGTGGCGATCTTGCGCAGTGGCCGTTTCGCGAGCATGCCGGACGCTTCGAAGCGCACGTGCCAATTCGCGACCTGACGCTTGACTATGGCGTGGACTGGCCGCGCGCCGAAGGTGTCGAGGTGGTGGCCGACTTCGTCAACAACAGCATGCATGCGCAAGCGCGCGGCCAGGTACTGGGCGTGCGCGCAGACAACGTCATGGCGGACATCACCGATTTTTCCGCCGCACCGCTGGATCTTTCGGTGCGGGGCAGTGGCAGTGGTGCCGACGTGATGCAATTTGTGGCCCAGAGCCCGATCGGTAGCGCGCAAGTTGCAACCTTGAACAAGCTCAAGCTCGGCGGCACGACCACGTTTGCCTTGCACCTGATATTGCCGCTGCACGCTGACGGTGCGGCGCAACTTGACGGTAATGCACAGTTGATCGCAGCCGACTTGAGCGCACCGGAGTGGAACCTCAATCTTGGGAAGATCACCGGCCCGGTCCGCTTCAACGCGCATGGCGTTGATGCCAGCGCCCTGCACGCTGCGTATCGCGGCAAGCCAGCGGCGCTGGCGTTTGCCATTGGCGACGTGGACGGCCATGCCGACACCACCGTGTGGGCGCAGATGCAAGGCGCGTGGAGCCTGGGTGATCTGGTAGCGGATTATCCAAGCCTGCAATGGATCGGCGATGCATCCAGCGGCACCAGCAATTTCGACATCGGTTACTCACTCGCACGTGGCGCCGGCACGCCGCAGCGGTTGACCATCGACTCCAACTTGAAGGGAAGCACGCTCGACTTGCCGCTGCCGTTGCGCAAGGCATCGGCTGCAAGCCTTCCGCTGCATGTGACGCTGGGCCTGCCAATAGCCGGCAGTGACCTGCAGGTTGCCTGGGGTCGCGCCGCGCGCGCGCGCTTTCGCCTGGCCGACGGCACGCGACCGCTGGCCGGCGTGCTTGCGTTCGGCGAACAAATGCCGCAGGACCTGCCGGCTCAGGGGCTGGCCATTCGCGGCCACGCCGACCAGCTCGATGTCACCGGTTGGGTGCAGCGTACGGTCGGTGGCGGCGACGGCGGCGGGTCCACGCTGCAAGGCATCCACGTCGCCACCGACCAAGCAGCATGGTTTGGACGTCCATTGGGAGCCATGCAGATTGATGCAGTTCAACAGGCGGATACGCTTAAAATCAGCGTCGCTGGGACGGCCATGGCCGGCACGGTGGTGGTGCCTGGCGACGACCTGAAGCGACTCGGGATCACCGCGCGCATGCAGCGTTTGTACTGGCCCAAGAGTGTGGAAGCATCTCATGGCAGTCCCGTCGAGGTGCCGCCAACCAGCGCGGCGCGCGCGGTGGTCGCCGCCGTGCCACAGGACAACCCGGCCGATACCGGCATCGATCCTGCCGCATTGCCGCCCATGCATCTGTGGATCGGTGACCTGCGCCTGGGTGAGTCGCGGTTGGGCGATGCGCGCCTGGAAAGCTGGCCTACTGCGCAAGGCATGCACATCGAACAACTGCGCGCCTTGTCCAAAGACGTGCAGATCACCGCCAGCGGCGACTGGATCGGCAGCGCGCGCGACAGCCACACGCACATGCGCATCAATTTTTCTGCCCAGGATCTGGGCGCCATGCTCGGCGCCTTCGGTTTTGATGGCCTGGTCGATGGCGGCAAGACACATGCACTCATTGACGCGAACTGGCCCGGGTCGCCGACGGCGTTTTCGCTGACTACGATGGATGGCACGTTGGGCGTCAAAGTGGACAGCGGACGTATTCCGGAAGCGGCGTCTTCGGGAGTGGGCCGATTGCTCGGTCTGGTCTCGCTGACCGAACTGCCGCGTCGCCTGACGCTGGATTTCGGTGACGTGTTCGGCAAGGGACTGGCGTTTGATTCGATTTCCGGTGACTTCCGCCTGGCTGATGGCAATGCGACGACCGACAATCTGGCCATAGCTGGTTCATCCGCCGATATCAGCATTTCCGGGCGCACGGGTTTGCGCGCCAGGGATTACGATCAGCAGCTGCACGTGGTGCCGCATGTGGGCAACAGCCTGCCGCTGGTCGGTGCCGTGGTGGGCGGGCCGGTGGGTGCGGCAGCAGGTTTTGCCATGCAGAGTTTGCTCGGCAAGGGTTTGAACAAGGCCGCAGGCGCGCGCTATCGGATCACCGGCAGTTGGGAAAAACCAGTCATGACCCTGATCGAGAAACATGGCGTGGCGGTGCCACCGCGCCCTGTCGCACCAGCAGATGCGGGCAACCCAGACGCCTCTTTCACTGCAGCGCCGCGGCCCGATCCACTTTTACCCGCCAGCCCTACCACTGCGCAGCCCGCACCAGGCTCCAGCGTGCATTGAAGTGTCCGCATCGGCTTTAAACGTCACGGTATTGGCCCCATTGAAGAGTTCTTGTCCCACCTACGGTCGTCATCCATGGATTCATTGATCAACCAGGTCGAGTGCCGCCTGCTGGCGCCCGGCGGCATCGTCACCAGCGATCTGGATCGAGTCTTCAGCCAGCTGATGGGACCGACCATCGATGCCGCCGATTTGTATTTTCAGCATTCGCGCAGCGAGTCGTGGCTGCTGGAAGAGGGCATCGTCAAGGACGGCAGCCACTCCATTGAGCAGGGCGTTGGAGTGCGTGCGATCAGTGGCGAAAAAACCGGATTTGCGTACTCGGATGAAATTGTCATGCCGCAGCTGCTGCATGCGTCCAGAGCGGCGCGTGCCATTGCACACGATGGCCATGGGGCGGGCAAACCGCTGGCGCTGAGGCCCACGCACGCGTTGTATCCCGCACTGGATCCCGTTGACAGCCTGCCTAATCCTGACAAGATTGCGCTGTTGCGCGAGGTCGATGCCCACGCGCGCGCGCGTGATCCGCGCATCAAGCAAGTCATCGTCAGTCTTGCCGCCACGGTCGACACCATCTTGATCGCCGCATCCGATGGCACCCTGGCTGCCGACGTGCGACCGCTGGTGCGCATGAGCGTGCAGGTAATTGCGGAGCAGAACGGGCGACGCGAGGAAGGGCGTTCCGGCGGCGGTGGACGCTACGGCTATCGCGAACTGATCGAGAACGGTCGCGCGTTGCAATTTGCCGACGAAGCCGTGCGCCAGGCTTTGGTGAACCTGGAGGCGGTGGCTGCACCAGCCGGCAGCATGACCGTGGTGCTGGGCCCCGGCTGGCCCGGAGTGCTGCTGCACGAGGCCATTGGCCACGGGCTGGAAGGTGACTTCAATCGCAAGGGCAGTTCGGCATTTGCCGGCCGGCTCGGTCAGCGCGTTGCTGCAAAAGGCGTCACCGTGGTCGATGACGGCACGCTCGCCGGTCGCCGCGGGTCGCTCACCATCGACGACGAAGGCACACCGACCGAGTGCACCACGCTGATAGAAGACGGCATTCTCAAGGGTTACATGCAGGACAAGCTCAACGCGCGACTGATGGGCATGGCGCCCACCGGCAACGGTCGGCGTGAATCGTTTACCGCGCTGCCGATGCCGCGCATGACCAATACCTACATGTTGGCCGGCACCTGCGATCCGCAAGAGATCATTCGTTCGGTCAAGCGCGGCTTGTATGCGCCCAACTTCGGCGGCGGTCAGGTGGACATCACCAATGGCAAATTCACTTTTTCGGCCAGCGAGGCTTATCTGATCGAGGACGGCCGGATCACCCGGCCGGTAAAAGGTGCAACCTTGATCGGCAGCGGGCCCGAAGTGCTCAATCGGGTGTCGATGATTGGCAACGATCTGGAACTTGACGCGGGTATCGGCATATGCGGCAAGGAGGGGCAGAGCGTGCCCGTTGGCGTCGGTCAGCCGACATTGAAAATCGACAACATGACGGTGGGTGGGACAGCCGCCTCTGCTTGACGCCAAATTTGCCTGAAGAGCGGCTGGGCAGCCCGGTGTGCGTGCAGTGTCAGCACCGGATATAGCGCTGGGCTATCAGCCAGCGTAGTCGAATCCCGCACGTGGGCATTGCCCGCCAGTTCGGGTAAGCACATGGTCCTGGCTGCAAGAAGGGCGACAGGCAGCATTCGCGCTCTTGCCGCGGCGCTGGCGAAACCTCGCAGTCGAGAATCACCGCAGTAGCTTCAGGCCGGTCCGTGGGCAAAGCGTAAACATCGCGTGTGCGGCTCCATAGCCGCTATGGCACTCATCATGCCCACCCCATTTGCCGGAAGTTTGTGGAAGGGTTACTGTCGGCGACGAGTCGCGTCATGGTTTTCTGCGCGATCGATCGGGCTTCAGCGCGCAAGGGGACGTCGCGCCATCAGCGAAACGCAAACCATGACGGATACGACGGCTACCGGCACCCTGGAACAGGCACTGGCTCACGCCGAACGCCTGCTGGACCGCGCTCCGCTGCTGGCAGTCGAACAGCTCGATGAGATCCTGGCGGTGGCCCCGGAGCATCCCGCAGCTTTGCGCTTGCTGGCCGCCGCACGATTGGTCCAGGGCGATGTCCATGGAGCCCTGGAAATTCTCCAACCGCTGGCGCGCGCGCAGCCCAAATGGGCCACGGTGCAGCTTGACCTTGGGTTGGCGCTCGGGCGCGGCGGGCGCGGGCAGGACGCTATTGCGGCCTTGCGCACCGCAGTGGCATTGCAGCCGAATCTGCCACAGGGTTGGCGTGCGCTCGGCGACCACTTGATGGCGGCCGGTGAGCAGCACACCGCCGATGCCGCGTACGCCAATCATGTGCGCTATTCCACGCACGATCCGCGGCTGATGGATGCAGCGGTCGCCTTGGCCGAGGACCGCATTCCAGACGCCGAGGCCTTGCTGCGCGAACATCTGCGGCATGTGCCTACGGATGTTGCCGCGATCCGCATGTTTGCCGAAGTCGCCGCACGGCTTGGGCGCAATGAAGACGCGCTGCACCTGCTCGAACGTTGCCTGGAACTGGCGCCGAGCTTTCACGCCGCGCGTCAGAACTATGCGCAGGTCTTGCAGCGCAGTAATCAGCCCGAACGCGCACTGGTAGAGATCGAGCGTTTGCTGGCAGCGGAGCCGGACCACCCAGGCTATCGCAATCTGCAGGCGGTCGTGCTGTGCCGCATCGGTGACTACGCGCCGGCAATTCGCATTTACGCTGATTTGCTGGAGCATTATCCGCAGCATGCGAAAGTGTGGCTGAGTTATGGTCACGCGCTGAAGACTGCCGGCCATCGCGATCGCGCCATCGACGCCTATCGCCGCAGCTTGCAACTGGAACCAGCGTTTGGTGAGGCATGGTGGAGCCTGGCCAATCTGAAGACCTTGCGCTTCAGTCACGAAGATCTGGCTGCGATGCGCGAGCAACTGACGCGCACGGATATTGCAACGGAGGACCGCCTGCATCTGGAGTTTGCCGTAGGCAAGGCGCTGGAAGACGGTGCTGATTACGCGCCGTCCTTTCAACACTACGTGCGCGGCAATGCCATCCGCCGCCAGCAACTGCGCTACAGCGCTGACGAAACCAGCGCTCGCGTGCAACGTGCCTGCACGCAGTACACCCGCAAATTTTTTGCCGCGCGCGCACATATGGGTTGCGCCGCGCGCGATCCCATCTTTATCGTCGGCTTGCCGCGCGCCGGCTCCACGCTGATCGAGCAGATACTCTCCAGCCACAGCCAGGTCGAAGGCACGATGGAGCTGCCTGAGGTCGCGACCATGGCCCGGCGCTTGCGCCAACTTGGCGATCCGGGCCAGGGGCGGTCGTACCACGATGCGCTGGCGGCACTGGACGCCGACGCGTTGCGCGCACTCGGTGAGCAGTATCTTGCGCGCACGCAGATCCAGCGCAAGACGTCCGCACCGCTGTTCATCGACAAGATGCCAAACAACTTCATGCACATCGGCATGATCCAGCTGGTGCTGCCGCATGCAAAGATCATCGATGCGCGCAGGCATCCGCTGGCGTGCTGCTTTTCAGCGTTCAAGCAGCACTTTGCGCGCGGGCAGAGTTTCAGTTACGGGCTTGAGGACATTGGTCGGTATTACCGAGACTACGTCAGGCTCATGGCGCATTTCGATACGGTGCTGCCGAAGCGCATCCATCGCGTATTCTATGAGCGCATGGTTGCGGACACCGAAGGCGAGGTGCGCCGCCTGCTCGACTATTGCGCTCTGCCTTTCGAAGCATCCTGCCTGCGGTTTTTCCAGAACCCGCGACCGGTGCGAACGGCCAGTTCAGAGCAGGTGCGCCAGCCGATCTATCGTGATGGCGTGGATCACTGGCGGCACTACGGCGAATGGTTGGGGCCACTCGAGCAGGCATTGGGACCGGTGCTGGAGCGTTATCCGGATGTGCCCGGGTTTGGGGAATACAGCTAGATCTGTTGGATTGTCGTAGACCACTCAGGGGAGAATGTATGCACGCACGTAGATCCATCCAACGGGCAAGACTGGTTCGATTGCCACTGGCTGCGGCCATCTGTTTTGCCATGGCCGCGCCAGCGTTTGCGCAGGACGCCGGTCAACCTGCGACAGCAGGCGCCACGCCAACGGCAAAGCAGAAGGCGACCACGCTTGGGGTCGTGACCGTGACCGCGCAAAAGCGCACGGAGAATCTGCAGAAGGTGCCGATCAGTATCGACGTGCTGGCTTCCGATCAACTCGAAGCGCTGCACGTGCAAAGTTTTGACGACTATGTGAAATACCTGCCCAGCGTGACGTTTCAGCAGGGCGGCGGCGGCATTGCCACCGGTCCTGGATTTGCCTCGATCTACATGCGTGGCGTGACCAGCGGTGGCAACACCAATCACTCCGGGTCGCAGCCAAGCGTCGGCGTGTATCTGGACGACCAGCCGGTAACCACGATCCAGGGCCCGCTCGATATCCACATGTACGACATTGCCCGCATCGAGGTCCTGGCTGGCCCGCAGGGCACGCTGTATGGCGCCAGTGCCGAGGCCGGTGCCTTGCGTCTGATCACCAACAAACCCGATCCGAGCGGCTATGCGGCCAGCTACAGCCTGGGCACGGAAACGGTCGCGCACGGAGGTATCGGCTATACCGCCGAAGGCATGCTCAACCTGCCGATCAACCAGAGCGCCGCGATTCGCCTTGTTGGCTGGCGCGAACACGACGCGGGTTACATCGACAACAAGGCTGGATCGCGCACGTTTGCCACTTCGGGCATCACGATCAGCAATGCGCCGGATTGCTCGCCAAGCGGGACCTCACCATCCTCGGCGTTCCAGTGTGTCGGCCACGCCAGGAACAATTACAACGATGCCAACACCAGTGGCGCACGCGCTGCGCTGAAAGTGGATCTCAATGAGAACTGGTCCATTACCCCGATGTTGATGGGGCAGCAGACCAAGTCGCACGGCAACTATGCCAGCGACCCGGTTATCGGAGATCTGGCCGTTACCCACTTCTATCCCGAGCGCGTCAACGACCGCTGGTGGCAAGGAGCGCTGACCGTACAGGGCAAGATCGGCAACTTCGATTTGACCTATGCCTATGCCCACCTCAAGCGCAATCAGGAAGAACAGACCGACTACAGCGATTACGGTTTCTGGTACGACGCCTTGTACGGCTCCGGCGCGTCGTTCTATGACAACAGCGGTGACCTGGTCAATCCATCGCAACACATCAGCGACCGTGACCGCTACACCAACAACAGCCACGAGCTGCGCCTGGTGTCGCCAGCAGACGAGCGGCTGCGCCTGGTCACGGGCCTGTTCTGGCAGAAACAGAAACATGACATCACGCAGCAGTACCAGGTCGACGGCCTGGCCGACGCACTGGCCGTGCCGGGCTGGTTCCAGACGATCTGGCTGACCCGCCAGATGCGCTACGACCGTGACAAGGCGGTGTTTGGCGAACTGTCCTTTGACTTCATTCCCGAAGTGCTTACCGCCACGGTTGGCGAGCGCTATTACCGCACCAGCAATCAGTTGTATGGCTACTTCGGTTACGGCGCGGGTTTCTCCTCAAGCCAGGGTGAAGCCGCGTGCGTGTCGCCCGAACCATTCATGGGGGCGCCATGCTCGGATTTCGACAAGAAAGTGAAGGAAAGCGGAAGTCTCACCAAGTTCAACCTGACGTGGAACATCACACCGACCAAGATGATCTATGCCACGCGATCGGAGGGCTTTCGTCCCGGCGGCGTCAATCGGCGCGGCACGCTGTTGCCGTACCAGGCCGATTTTCTGATCAACAAAGAGCTCGGCTGGAAGACCTCATGGCTGGAAAATCGGGTGACGTTCAATGGCGCGGTGTTCCGCGAGACATGGAACGACTTCCAGTTTCCGATCCTTGGTGCAAATGGCCTGACTGAAATCAAGAACGCCAACTCGGCGCGCATCGACGGTCTGGAGGCGCAAGTGAATTGGCAAGCCACGTACAACTTGACGCTGACGGCGGGGATGGCCCTGTACGACGCCAAACTCAGCGCCAACTATTGCGGCTTCACCGATGCCAACGGCAGCCCGGTGACCGATTGCCCCGCCGGGTCGATCAACCCGCAGGATGGCAGCGTGGTGGACGGACCGCTGGGCCCGAAGGGTACGCAGTTACCGATCACACCGAAGTTCAAGGGCAATCTGATCGCGCGCTACAGCTTCAGCCTCGGTGCAAACGATGCATTCGTCCAGGCTGCGCTGGTGCATGTCGGCAGTCGCACGACCGACCTGCGTTTGAGCGAACGCGGCCTGCTCGGCAACCTGCCTGCCTACAGCTCGGTGGACCTGTCTGCAGGCATGCAGAAGCACAACTGGTCGCTTGACGTTTTCGTCAACAATGCGTTCGACAAGCGCGGCGCGCAGTACAAGTACACCGAGTGCGGCGTCGATGTCTGTGGCGCGCACGGCATTGCCGCGCAGTATCCAAACGGTCAGGTCTACACCGGCTTCAACCAGCCGCGCACGCTGGGCGTTCGCTTCAAGCAGGACTTCTAACCGCACCTGCACGTGTCGGGGAGGAAGCCGTCGCGTTGGGCGGCGTTCCTCCGCGGCGTGCGCGGAACGAAAGGCTCGTGGATCGATCCGCTAGTAGCCCGCGTCTGGCTGCTTGCATGCGTGGGCGCCGTACCCAAGCGTGCACACGTGCTTTCGTATTCTATTAAGCGCACAGCATGACCAGTTTCTTCGTTCTTGCCGTGGCGGACTCGCTTGTGCGTTCGCACTGTCGATGCTGGGCATGCCGCCGGCGTTGGCGCAGCCCGGCGACGCAGCGTTCGATGCACTCTTGTCCCGTGTCCTGACGCACGCGCCACTGATCGATGGTCACAATGATCTCCCATGGAAAGTCCGCGTCCGCTTCAACAATGCGGGCGGCGTGGATCTGCGTCCCAGCGCGGCACAACTGCCGCTGAAGTTGCAGCACGGTGAAGTTCTCGCGCTGCTGATGACGGACATTCCGCGACTGCGCGCCGGATACGTTGGCGCGCATTTCTGGTCGGCATGGATTCCGCCCACGGTCAGCGGTTCGGCGGCGGTGAAAATGGCGCTGGAGCAGATCGACATCGTGTACGCCATCGCCGCGCGCTATCCACAAGAACTGCAGATGGCCTACTCGGCCGATGACATCGTGCGCGCGTACAAGGCTGGCCAGATTGCATCCTTGATGGGTGTCGAAGGCGGCCACCAGATGGACGATTCGCTCGCCGTGCTGCGCCAGCTGTTCGCGCTGGGCGCGCGTTACCTGACGCTGACGCACACGCTCAACAATTGTGCAGAACCTGGCGCTCACGTCGATGGTTCGGACGCTGAGTTTGGCTCGCTCAGCTCCTTGAGCAGCTTGAATATTTCGCGGTAGGCGCGGGGAGGTTTGTCCGGGGTGTCTTGTTCGCTGCGCGCCTGGCGGATCAGCGCTCGCAGGCGCTGGGTATCCACTTGCGGGTGCGCGTCGATCAGCTCGGGCAAGGCCGCGGGGTCTTCGCTGAGCAGTCGGTCACGCATGGCCTCCAGGCGATGCATGACGGCGTTTTCCGCACGCTGTCGCTCACGATTTTCACCGAGCTCTGCGCGCACTGCGGCGAAGTCGGCATCATCGTAACGGCGCATGATCTTGGCGAGAAACGCGAGCTGGCGTTTATGCGCGCCATGCGAAGGCGTGTGTCGGGTGATGTCCACCTCGCGGCGCACGTCCTCTGGCAGTTCCAGCTTGGCCAGCCGACTGGGCTGCAGCTCCACCAGTTGCGTGGCGAGCGCCAGCACCGCCAACGCCTCTCGGCGCTGCTGGGTGCGGCTGGGACCGTAGTCGGTATCATCCAGCTCGGTCTGGTTGCGGCTGCGGCTCGGGCTCAAGAGTTTCGGTTCCAGATGATGTGGCGTTGATCAGGCGCTCGCGGCGTCGGTCGGCGGCCGGGTGCGCGTCAGGGTGTTCGAGTGCAAAGCGCGGAACGGTCTTGCCGTCCAGCTCCACGGTTGCGTTGAACATGCTGGTCGAGCGGACCCACCAGCCGTGGTCGCCGTAAAGCGCCTGGTAGACAACCAGAGTTTCCAACTTTTCGCTGTGCTGCGCAGTACCCAGCACGCGGTAGCGCCGGCCTTTGAAATGACGGTAGACGCCGACAGCAGGCGGCGTGGATGTGGCGCTGACTCTTTGCATTTTCGCGCTGGCGCCCTCATGTTGATAAACCGGTCGTGCGCGCGGCCGTCCCATTCTACCCGTCAACACTGCAGGAAAGCCCAACGTGAGCGAAGTCGTCGTCAGTCAGGACCGCCCTCAGCCCGACCATAGCCAACACGACATGGAGCGTCTGGCCGAACTGGCCGCCGACGTGATCCGTCGCGCACGCAGCGCCGGCGCCGACCAGGCTGAAGTGTCGGCCAGTATCGAGACGGGCCTGAGCGTCAACGTACGCCTTGGCGAAGTGGAGACCGTCGAGCACACGCGCGATCGGGGCTTCGGGCTGACGGTTTATTTCGGCCAGCGCAAAGGCTCGGCGAGCACCGCCGACCTCAACCCCGATTCCATCCAGGCCACGCTTGACCAGGCTTGTGCGATTGCCCGTTACACGGAAGTGGATCCGGCTGCCGGGCTGGCTGATCCGAGCCGCATGGCTACGGTATTTCCCGATCTGGACGTGTGGCATCCGTGGGATATCGACACTGCCGCAGCCATCGAGTTGGGCATTGCCATCGAGGATGCCGGACGGGCGCATGCAGGCATCACCAATTCCGAGGGTGCCGGCGTACAGGCCGGGCAGGGCGTGGCGGTATATGCCAACTCGCACGGTTTCATTGGCGGCGAGCGTGGCACCCGGCATTCCATCTCGCTGGCGCTGATTGCCGGTCATGACGACCGCATGCAGCGCGACTACTGGTATGACAGCGTTCGCGCGGCAGGTGATTTCATCAGCCCGCAGGCGCTTGGCGACAAGGCTGCGCAACGCGCGCTGGCGCGCATGGGCGCATGCAATCTGTCGACCCGGCAGTGCCCGGTGTTGTTTGTGCCGGAGCTGGCACGCGGGTTGATCGGTCACCTGCTTGGTGCGGTCAGCGGAGGCGCGTTGTACCGCCAGGCGAGTTTTCTGCTCGATCAGGTGGGCAAGCAGGTGCTGCCGATCTGGTTCAACCTCAACGAGCGTCCGCACATACCGCGTGGGCAGGGATCGGCCAGCTTCGACGCCGAGGGCGTGGCAACGCGTGACAGCGCGCTGGTCACCGCCGGTGTGCTGGCGCGCTACGTGCTGGGCAGTTACTCGGCGCGCAAATTGGGCCTGGAATCGACCGGCAACGCCGGCGGCATCCACAACATGCTGGTCGATTCCGGCGGTGCTGATGGTGCGCAGGATGACTTTGCCGGGCTGCTCAAGCGCATGCATACCGGGCTGTTGGTAACCGAAGTCATGGGCCAGGGCGTGTCCATTATTACGGGTGATTATTCGCGTGGTGCGGCCGGATTCTGGGTAGAAAACGGACAGGTTGCGTACCCCGTGGAGGGCATCACGATCGCCGCCAACCTGCGCGACATGTTCCATGGACTCGTCGCCGTGGGTACGGATGTCGATCGCCGCGCTTCGGTGCTTACCGGTTCGATGTTGCTTGAGAACATGACGGTGGCTGGCGAGTAGGCACCGCGGAGTCGCCTTGGCGCGAACGAGCGCCGGCTCAATGAATCAGTGCGCGGAGCGGGCGGTTACCTCCACCCGCCGCACACCGCGGACGACCGCGGTATGGCGCAACAGCGTGCACGTTCGCGGCAGCATCATGCGATGCTTGCCAGCATCGACACTGCCGACGACCGGTTGGTAGCTGTTGAGCAAAGGAGATACGCATGAGCGTTCCACCCGAGTCCATCATCCCGCCTTCGCCCGACGATGCCGCATGGTCTGGTTTGGCACCGCCAGAGCAGCGTCAGTGGGCGATGTTTGCGCATTTGTCGGCTCTGCTTGGAGCCATTCTCACTGGCGCGTTTGGCGGTGGCTGGGGCTGCTTCATCGGTCCGCTGGTCATCTGGCTGATGAAAAAGGACAGCATGCCGTTCGTCGACGATCAGGCCAAGGAGGCGCTCAACTTCAACATCACGGTTGCAATCGCGTTCGTCGCACTGCTGGCGCTGAGCGTGCTGACCCTCGGCATCGGCCTGGTCCTGACCGTTCCGTTGGCGATCATCCTATGGATTTTCTGGCTGGTGTTCACGATCATTGCCGCGATCAAGGCGAACGATGGCGTGCGCTATCGCTACCCGTTTGCGCTGCGCTTGATCAAGTAGGCCAAGTCCAGTTCTGGATGCCTTCACTGCGGTGGCACGCCGCTGGATTAGTGAGGCGGAAAGTGCCCGCCAGCAGGCTGCAACCGGATTGCCTTGAGGCTGCAGGCGTTCAATGGGCGGACAACGCCCGTAAAGAAAAGTGCGGTTGCGGGGCCTCGCGAACGGGGGCTGCGGCGCTCAGTGCTGGCGGCAGGCGGAATAGATTGCCAGTTCACGCAACAAGCTGGCGCGCTCGCCCAGCGATGCAATGGAATGCAGCGCGCTGGCGGTGAGTTCGGTCAGGCGTACGCGCGCTGCCGGCATGCCGATGATGGACGGAAACGTCGGTTTGTCTGCTGCTGCGTCCTTGCCAGGGGTTTTTCCCAGCACCGACAATTCGCCTTCCATGTCCAGAATGTCATCACGCACCTGGAAGGCCAGGCCCAGGGCGCTGGCATAGGTGTCAAGCAGGGTTTGCGTCGCTGCGTCGGCGTCGCCGGCAAGTGCGCCCAGGCGCACAGCGGCGCGAATCAGCGCCCCGGTCTTGCACGCATGCATGTGTTCGAGTTCCGGCAGGGTCAAGGCGCAGCCGATCGCGCTCAGATCCAGTGCCTGGCCGCCGGC
>JBBSSI010000023.1:0-39856 GCA_038242205.1 Lysobacterales bacterium | reverse complement strand
GTCGGCGAGGTCAACCTGCAGTGACGCGGCGCCTCCATCGGCGCCACTCCGGCGCATAGAGCAGCGCCTCAGCTCAACGCACCGCCGCAGCTGGAACCCCGGCCGGCGGTGCAGCCATAACAGTGATCGCCCACCGCGATGGCGCGGTTCACTGGTCCGGTGAGCAGCTCGCGCAGATGCGCTCGCGCCGCCCCCGGCGCCACGCGATCGCGCTCCCCCAGCGGCAGATGCAGCATCTGGTTGAAGTCGCAGTCGTAGAGATAGCCTTGGTAATCCACGCTGACCAGCGAGCGGCACATCACGCCGGGCAGGTTCTCGGCCCGATGCGCGTGCTTGAGCGTCGCGAGATACGGCGCAAATTCTTTTTTGGACACCAACCACGAGCCGTAGCGCTGAATCGGCATGTTGGCCAGTGCATACAGCTGGTTGAACACGATGCCGAAATTGTCGTGCAGCAGGCATTTGTAATCGGCCTGCAACTGCGCCTGATCCGGCGGCAGGAACGCACCATTGGGGTTGTAGACCAGGTTCAGCACCAGCCCGCTGCCGGGCACGCCGTAGCCAAGCGCGTTGAGTGAACGCAGCGCGCGGATCGACGCCTCGAACACGCCCTTGCCGCGCTGCTCGTCGACATTCTGCTGGCTGTAGCAAGGCAGCGAAGCGATCGCCTCGACCTGATGCTCGGCCAGGAATTCACCCACCCAGCCGTAGCCGGGTTCTTCCATGATGGTGGGATTGAGCCGATCCATCACGTGCAAACCGGCATCGCGGGCGCGCTCCACCAGCCAGCGGAAATCCGGGTTCATCTCCGGCGAGCCGCCGGTGACATCCAGCGTGCGCACGTGATGCCGTTCGGCCACCTCCAGCGCCAGCTGCATCGTCGGGCGGTCCATCAACTCGGTACGGTTCGGCCCGGCCGCGACATGGCAATGGATGCAACTGAGATTGCACAGATAGCCCAGATTAAGCTGCAGCGTCTCCAGCCGATCGCGCGTGATGGTGGGGAAATCGCTGTGGCGCAGTAGCGGCCAGGTGTCATGCATCAGGGTTGTCCGTGGCTGAAGGTGAACGCGTCGCCGGCGGCAACGGCTCGCGCCGGAACGGTTGCAGCAATAACGCACCGAGGGTGAGCTGTGCAGGATGACGCCACGCATCGAGTCCGATCGGCATCTCGCGCTCCGGTCGCAGCGATCGGTCGCGGTAACTGCGAAACAGCCGGTCCCAGCCGCTGAACAGGAAGCCATAATTGCTGTCGGTCTCTTTGCGCAGTACCGAATGATGTACGCGGTGCATCGTTGGGGTCACCAGCACCGCACGCAGGACGCGTTCCCAACGCGGGGGGAACGCAAAATCGGCGTGGTTGAACAGGCTTGCCGCCGCCAGCAGCACTTCGGAAATCACCACCGCCACCGCCGGCGGACCGAGCAACACGACGAAGGCCAGCTTGACCAGCATCGACACGACGATCTCCAGCGGATGGAAGCGCACGCCCAGCGTCACGTCGAAGGCGATGTCACTGTGATGCACCCGGTGCAGTCGCCATAGCGGCGCGATGACGTGCAGCGCGCGATGCTGCCAGTAAATCGTCATGTCGAACAGCAGCACGGTCAGCGCTATCTGCAGCCACGCCGGCAAGCCGAGCGGACCGAACAGTCCGCCGCCACGTGCGTACACCTGCGCCGCCACCGCCACTACCAGCACCGGGAAAGCGACCCGCAGCAGCACGGTGTTGAGTGCCATCAGTCCCAGGTTGGCGCCTTGCCGGCGCGCAGGTCGCGCGTCGCCGCGCGCCGGCCCCAGCCGCTCGGCGCCGGCCAGCACGGTCAGCACCAGTGCAAAACTGCCCAGCCGCAATGCCGGTTCGTGGGCCAGCACGAATTGCGTGAGGTTCATCGCAGTGAGACCCCCGCCAGTGCGGAAAGGAGCCAACAAGCGTGAGCGCGAATCACGACAGCACCGGCGCTGCGTCCCGCATCCAGCGCGACAGCGCGAGCTGCTCGGGTGTGGGATCTGGAAGCTCGTCCAGCGCCTGGCGCACCGAGTCGAGATCTTCCGCGTGATCGACATCAGTGAGCTCGTCGAGGACGTGCCACGCGCCGAGGCCGCGCATTGCACGCTGCAAATCACGCGCCGCGTCGGGCTGGCTGTACTGCACCGCGGTCCAGGTCTCGACTGCGACCGGTCGGTTGGCACCGAACAACCAGAAGCCTCCGTCTGCGGCAGGGCCCAACGCGAATCGCGCCGCTGACGTGGCTGGCATCTCGATGGTCGTCGAACCGCTGCCCAGCCAGTGCGCCGTCACGACCAGTGCGTCGGCGCCAAGCTGCGGCGTGTCGGCGCCGATCAACAGCGCAAACCCGTGCCGCACGACCAGTGCCGCGTGTACGCGCGCCATCCGCTCGCCCAGCGTGCCGTCGCCTTGGTCGATCACCGGCAGGCCTGCCCACTCGCTTTCCGCACCGGCTTCAGCCACCGCCCAGTACGCCAGCATGCCGGTGCCGTCGCATGCCCGCTGTGTAACTGAAGCCACTGCCGCCGCGGCAAGTTGGTACCAATGCTCCGCCCAGGCGCGACCGCATACCGCCGCCAGTCGGGTCTTCAATGCCGAGCGACCTGGCGTCTTGACGAAAATCGCCACCGCGCCGCTCACGGTCCTCGCCTCTCACGCGAGTAGCGCCATGCCTGTCGCCAGGTCTCGCCCAGGTGTTCGCGCGTGGTGACGCCCCAGCCGCGCGCCGCGTAACGCCGTGCGCTGGTGTACAGGCACGCGCCGATCGGCAACACGGGCACCCCGGCATGCCGCGCACGCCACACCAGTTGATGATCTTCGCCGCGCGCGATGGCTGGATCGAAACCACCGAGTGCGTTGAACAAGCTGCGTGGCAGCAGCAGTCCCTGGTCACCGAATGGCAGGCCCAGCCAGTGGCTGCGCAGCCACGCGCCGGCCGCGTTCAGCCGCATCAGCGCGGGACCATCACCGAGAAAGCGCAGGTCGAAATAACCCAGCGCCGCAACGTCGGCAGCGATGAAGCGCGCCAGCGCCGCCAGCGTGTCATCGGCGAGCCGAGCGTCGGCATGCAGGAACCACAACCATTGTCCGGTGGCTGCGGCGGCGCCCACGTTTTGCTGTGATGCACGCCCGGCTGGCGCGCGCGCATGCAACCACTGCGGTCCGCTGCTGCCTTCCCCTGCCGGCGCATACGCCACCTCGGACGCACTCTCTTCACAAGACACCACGCAGACCTGCGCCATACGCGGCAGCCGCGCGAGCTGTCCGCGCAAACGGTCGTCAAGGTGATCGCCCGGACCCACCGGCACCACCACCGTCAATCGCGCCAGCGCCGAGTACAGCGGTTGTGTGGCGACCGCGTTGTCGGCGCTGCCACTCGTGCGCAGATCAACTGCGCAGCCGCCGTCGGGAGCGACATTCGTCAGCGCAGCTTTCGATCCCGCCGGCCGCAATACAGCAGCAGCCACCTGCTCCGTCATCTCAGCCCCGCCGCCATTCAAAATAGCGCGCCGCCCAGCGCAGCATGCGCTGCGGCGCATGCGCACGCTTCCAGTTTCCAGCCACGTTCTTGTTCGCTTCGCTCAAGGTCGGATAAATGTGGATGGTGCCGAGCAGCTTGTTCAGGCCAATGCCGTGTTTCATTGCCAAGACGAGTTCGGCCAGCAGTTCGCCAGCATGTGCGCCAACGATGGTCGCACCCAGGATGCGGTCCTTGCCCGGCGCGGTGAGTACCTTGACGAAGCCGCTGTCCACGCTATCGGCGATGGCGCGATCGAGCTGCGCCAGATCGTAACGAGTGACCTCCACCGCGATCTTTCGTTCGCGCGCTTCGTCCTCGGACAAACCCACCCGCGCCACTTCCGGCTCGGTGAAGGTCGCCCACGGAATCACCCGGTAATCGACCTTGAACGACCACCACGGCGCCAGCAGCGCGTTGACCGCGGCGTGCCAGGCCTGGTGCGCGGCGACATGGGTGAACTGATACGGACCGGCGACGTCGCCGCACACTAAAATGTTGGGGAAATTGGTGCGCAGCATCGGATCAACCTCGATCGTCTTGCGCTCATCCAGGCGCACGCCCAGCTCCTCCAGGCCAAAGCCGGTGACATTCGGCCGCCGGCCGAGAGCGAGCAGCAGCACGTCGTAGTCAAACGCCACCTCGCCACCTTCCGCTTCACATAGCAGGCGACCACCAGCGCCATCGCTCTCCACTCGCAACGCCTTGTGTGCAGTGGCCACGCGTACTCCCTCGGCCTGCAACTGCTGCGTGACCGCCGCGGCGGCATCCGCGTCTTCGCGACCGAGCAGGCGCGGCGCCATCTCGACCACAGTCACTTCGCTGCCGCAACGCGCGAACGCCTGCGCAAGTTCGCAACCAATCGGACCGCCGCCAAGCACCAGCAACCGCCGCGGCAGCACGCGCAGGTTCCAGATCGTGTCGCTGGTGAAATAGCGCGCGCCTTCGATGCCGTCAATCGGCGGTACCAGCGGCTGCGCACCGGTCGCGATGATCAGCTGACGCGCACTCAATCGGCGCCCGCCGACCTCCACTTCCCACGGCGAGACGATGCGTGCCTCGCCACCAATGACGTCCACGCCCAGCGCGGCGTAGCGCTCCGCCGAATCATGCGGCGCAATCCGCGCGATCACCCGCTGCACGCGCTCCATCGCGTCGGCAAAATCAAACTCCACATGGATGGCGCGCACGCCGTGGCGCGCAGCATCACGCGCCTGCGCCAACAACCTTGCGGTATGCAGCAACGCCTTCGACGGCACGCAGCCGGTGTTGAGGCAGTCGCCGCCCATCGCGCCCTTCTCGATCAGCCCGACGCGGGCTTTCACGGTGGCACCGATATACGCCGCCACCAGTCCCGCCGAGCCGGCGCCGATGACCAGCAGGTTGTAATCGAAGCTCGCCGGTTTGGTGTAGCCGCGATAGACGCGGCGCGCGGCAAGCCGTCGGGTGAACCAGCGCGCCAGCAACGGCAGCACGCCGAGCGACACCAGCGCAATCAGCATGCGCGGTGACAACACGCCGGCAAGCGAATCGATCTGCGCCAGCTGGGTGCCGGCATACACGTAGACCACGGTCGCCGGCAGCATGCCGAGCTGACTGACCCAGTAGAACGTGCGCAGCGGCAGCGCAGTGACTCCGGCCAGCAGATTGACCAGGAAGAACGGGAACGCCGGCACCAGTCGCAGAGTGAACAGATACAGCCAGCCGTCGCGCTGGATGCCCGCGTCGATCTTCTGCAAGCGCTCCTGATAGCGGCTGCGCAAACGCTCGCGCAGCGCAAAGCGTGCGATCAGGAAGGCAATGCTCGCGCCGAGCGTGCTGGCAAAGGACACCAGTACGCTGCCTTGCCACACCCCGAACAGCGCGCCGGCAGCGACAGTGAGCAGCGCCGCGCCCGGGATTGAGGTTGCAGCCACCGCTACATACGCAGCGAAGAATGTCCCCGCCGCCAGCCACGGATTGGATTCAACCCACAGCGCAAGATCGGCCTGGCGCGATTTGAGTTGTTGCAGGGTCAACGCGTCCGCCAAGCCGGCATGCCATGCCCACGCCAAGGCTGCGGCAAGCAGCAGCAGCGCGAGCCAGCCCCAACGGTGTGCGAGCTTGTGCTTGGTCATCAGTCTCCGGGTCGCGGCGGGCACCAATGGTCAGCTTCCGCCAACCGGCCCCGACAGTATGGCGTGCGTGCGAACCACCGCTTGCCGGCCTGTTCATCGCTTCAGGTGTATCTATCAATACGCGCGTGGCGACCGTGTGGATGCATGGGTGATGCGCTGCAGTGCAACCGTTTGCGCATCCTTTGCGTATATCCAGTGAACGTGGACGAGCACACGTAGCGTGATCTGCGAATGACTCGGGCCCCACCCACCGCCAGCAAACAACCACCAACCTGCCGGAGAAATCGATGATGAACCGACGCGATGCACTGAAATGGCTCGGCGCAGCCGCCACGCTGCCGTTGCTGTCCGCCTGTGCCCGAGCAGACGCACCGGCTGCCGCGGCCGGCGCGGCGCGCACCGGTGCGCTGGCACTGTCACCGGACTTCTGGCGCGACAAGGTCAGCCCTGCCGCGTTCAAGGTGTTGTTCGAGAGCGATACCGAACGCTCCGGCAGCAGCCCGCTGAATGATGAACACCGCAAGGGCGCGTTTGTCTGCGCGGCCTGTTATCTGCCGATATTCGCCAGCGAGCACAAATTCGAGAGTGGCACGGGCTGGCCGAGCTTCACCCAGGGCATCCCGGGACGCACCCGGACCAAGCGTGACTTCGTCATGTTGATCCCGCGCACCGAATATCACTGCGCTCGTTGCGGCGGCCATCAGGGGCACATCTTCCATGACGGTCCGCCGCCGCTGGGCACGCGCTGGTGCAACAACGGTCTGTCATTGCGCTTTGTGCCCGAAGGCGAGTCGATGCCTGCCTTGCGTGGTGCAGCATGACGACGCAACGCACAGCGACTCGCCTGCGTCGAGGGCTCGGCTGGCTGCCGTTGATGCTGGTGCTTGCGGCGTGCGGCCAGTCCGGCCAGAGCACGGAGATCGGCACAGGTGGTCCCATGACGGCCAATGCCACGGCCGCCGCGACACCGCCTGCGGACTCCGCGCCAGCGCAATCGACATCTGCCACAGCTACCGCGGTGCCGAGCACTGCCAACCGCGCTGTCGCTGTGTTCGCCGGCGGCTGCTTCTGGTGCATGCAACCGCCGTACGACAAGCTCCCGGGAGTGATTTCCACCACCGCCGGCTACACCGGCGGACACACGGTCAACCCGACCTACGAGCAGGTCTCCGCCGGCGGCACCGGTCACGCCGAAGCAGTGCGCATCGTCTATGACCCGCGCCAGGTGAGTTACCCCAAGCTGCTGGACGTGTTCTGGCACAACGTCGATCCGCTGGCCAAGGGGCGTCAGTTCTGCGACGTGGGCGAGCAGTACCGCAGTGCGATCTTCCCCATCGGCGACGAACAGCAGCGCGACGCACAGGCAAGCAGGCAAGCCTTGCAGGCTGATCCGCGCTTCGCGCAAGGGATTGCGACCACGATCGAACCGGCGACGACGTTCTATCCGGCCGAGGATTACCACCAGAGCTATTACAAGAAGAATCCGATCCGCTACAAGTACTACCGTCACGGTTGCGGTCGCGATCAACGCCTGCAACAAGTGTGGGGCGCACAGGGTTGAAGACGTGAACATCCGCCGGCATGCGCGCATGATCCAGTGAACTGATCAGGCTGCGCGGCGCCTCGCCGCTGACTACCGGAGTTGCGCATGAAGTTCCCTCGCCTCGCCCTCGCCCTTGCGGTAGTTGCCGTCCTCATGTTGCTGGCTGCCGGTATCGGCACCCGGCTCGCGCTGTGGGATTTCCGCACCGGCTTCGGCGTGCTGCGCTGGGCCGCCTTTGTCGGCCTCGCAGCCGCCGCCTGCGCGCTGGTCATGCTGCTGATACCGAGCTTGCGTCGCGCCCACGGCGTGATGCTGGCCGTCGCATTGTTGCTTGGCGTGGGTGCGGCGTTTGTGCCGTGGAACAACATGCGCCAGGCCAAAACCGTGCCGCCGATCCACGACATCAGCACCGATACCGTGCATCCGCCTCCGTTCGTGGCGATCCTGCCGCTGCGCGCGAGTGCGTCCAATCCGGCTGAATACGGCGGTGCGGAGATCGCGCGGCAACAACTGGCGGCCTATCCTGACCTGCATCCTCAGCAGGTCGCCCTGGCACCGGAACAGGCATTCGAGCGCGCCTTGCAGGCAGCACGAGCGATGGGTTGGGAGATCGTCGCCAGCGATCCTGCAGCCGGCCGCATCGAGGCTACCGACACCACGCCGTGGTTCGGATTCAAGGATGACGTCGTGGTGCGCGTGCAAGCTTCGGGGACTGGTAGTCGCATCGACGTGCGCTCGGTATCGCGCGTGGGCAAGAGTGATGTGGGCACCAATGCGCGGCGTATCCGCACGTATCTGGCCAAGCTGGCTCGGTAAACCAGCACGATCGACCGCGTGATGACGAGCACTCGCCGCAACCACTTGGCGGAGTCCGCGCCGAACTCGCTGGCCGGGCCTGAGTCGGTCGGTGCAGAAAGGCTTGGCGACGTTCGCATCGGATGCGCGGGCTGGTCAATCCCCGCGCGCCATGCAAGCTTGTTCGGCAGCGGCGAAAGTCATCTGGCGCGCTATGCGGCGCGCTTCAACATGACCGAGATCAATTCGACTTTCTATCGTTTGCACCGACCGCAGACATTCGAGCGCTGGGCCGCGTGCGTGCCGGAGCAGTTCCGCTTCTCGGTCAAATTGTCCAAGCAGATCACCCACGACGCTCGACTGCAGGGCACTGGCGATGCGCTGACCGCGTTCTTCGATGCAGTGGCCGGGCTGGGCGGGAAGCTCGGCGGCGTGCTGATCCAGATGCCGCCGAGCCTGGCTTTCGATGCGCGCATCGCCAACCGCTTCTTCGCCATGCTACGACGCAGGTGTGAGCTGCCGATCGCGTGCGAGCCGCGTCACCCAAGCTGGTTCGACCCGGCAATGGATACGTTGTGGCAACGCTACGGCATCGCACGCGTCGCCGCCGATCCGGCCCGGGTGCCAGCCGCCGCGCTGCCCGGTGCTGCAGGAGCTCAAGTCCGCTGGAGCTACTGGCGTTGGCACGGCTCGCCGCGCATGTATTACAGCCGTTACGACGACGCTGCCTTGCGTGCACTGGCGCGGTCGCTGCGTGCTCAAGCCACGGCGCGCGCACCGGCGTGGTGCGTGCTGGACAACACCGCGCTTGGCGACGCGGTTGGCGATGCGGCTCGGCTGCAAGAGTTGGTGGCCGGTCAAGCCATGACCTCAGGGACTCGGTGAAATTCAGAACGGTGTGATTTACGTCCTCTAGAACCTTTAAGTTAATTATTATTAACATTATGTATCCTTGTGCTAACCTCCAGTCCACATTGCTAACTTGAGGTTGCATAATGTCAACAGTCGAAAAGCGCGCCTGGCTGGTCCTGTGGAGCATGTGCCCGCCGTATATCGTCTATTTCGCGATCCAGTTCGGGTGGCCCGGATGGATGACCACGATCCAGCAGCGGCTTGGTCTGTTAGCCGTGATCGCCAGCGTGCACGCCATCGTCTACCTCACCGGCTTGCTGCTGATGAAGCGGCGCGAGGTCGGTGAAAGCCTGCTTCAGGACGAGCGCGACCATGCCATCGACCACCGCGCCGGGCGTATCGCCTACTTCATCCTGTTGACCGGCATCATCGTGGTCGGCGTGGTCATGCCGTTCAATAAAAGCGGCTGGGAGATCGTCAACGCCGCGCTGTTTTTCATCGTGCTGACCGAGACGATCCGCAACGCGCTGATCGTGCTTGGTTACCGGCGTACCCGCCATGCCCACTGAGCCGATCGCCAATGACGTCAAGCTGCTGCGATTCCTGGCTCAGGAAATGACCCAGGCGGAACTCGGCAAACGCATAGGACTCACGCGCCAGACGATCGCTGCCATCGAACAGGGCGGCTATTCGCCCTCGCTGGACGCCGCCTTCCGCATCGCCGACGTGTTCGGCAAGCGAATCGACGAGGTCTTTCACTGGGCACCAGCAGCGCAACCCACGGCGCCGCCTGCGCAACGTTGAAGCCGACCGCAAGCGATGTCCGACTGATCTGGTTTCATCGCTGCGTGGCACGCAGGCGAAGTAAGCTCGATGCCCAGTTGAATCACCACCACGCAGTCGAGACGCCTCGTCATGGCATGGATCGTTGTCAAATACCTGATCACTTCCGCCATCGTGGTGGCCGTCTCCGAGCTGGCCAAACGCAGCGACCGGCTGGGCGCCCTGCTCGCCTCGCTTCCGCTGGTGACGCTGTTGGCGCTGATCTGGCTGCAGGTGGACAAGCAGCCGACGGCGAAGATCGCCAACCATGCCTGGTACACCTTCTGGTATGTCGTGCCGACCCTGCCGATGTTTCTGGTCTTTCCGTGGCTGTTGACGCGCTTCGGTTTCTGGCCGGCACTGGCGCTAAGCGCACTGATCACGATCCTGTGCTTCGGCGTTTTCGCACTCGCGGTGAAGCCGTTCGGGATCAAGCTGCTCTGACGGGCGATGTCCTCGCGAGGTCTTGCGGATTTCAGGCCGCGTCGCAACGCGTCGTAGACACAACGCCGACTAACGTGTGCGCCAGCCCGATCGGAACATCCCTCTGCCCCGACCGGCCGCACCGTTTCGTCCCTCTCATCGAGGCAGCAACCCATGATCTTCCCTGCAGCAGCTCGTCGCTCCGTGGTGGCTGATGCCGCCTACGGCTTGCTCAATCCGGTGCCGTTCGGCTGCTTCGTCGCCGCGCTCATTTTCGATATCACCTACGCGCGCAGCGGAGTGATGCTATGGGACAAGGCCGCCGCCTGGCTCATCGTCATCGGCCTCGTGTTTGCGATCGTGCCGCGGGTGATCAACCTGGTGCAGGTATGGATCACCTCCCGGCGCTTTGCCACACGCGCGGATCAACTGGACTTCTGGCTCAACCTGGTCGCCATCATCGCGGCGATTTTCAACGCGCTCGTGCACACACGTGATGCCTATGCCGTGGTTCCGACCGGGATGTGGCTTTCGGTGTGTACCGTGCTGCTGCTCGCCATCGCGCACGTGGTGATGGTTGTGCGACCCACGCCAGCAGGAGGCTACGTCCATGAATAGAATTCTTGCCCACGGCGCGTTGGCGCTGGCGCTGGTTGGCCTGCTCGCTGGTTGCAGCGAAAAGGCATCGCTCACCCCGGCGCAGCAGGCCGGCGACAACCCGCCGCTGCCCGCCTCGCAAAACTTCCTGGTGCCACCGATGAAGGTGCCCAATGGCGTCGGCTGGAAGCAGGGCCAGACGCCGACCGTCGCCGCCGGGCTGAAGATCGAGAAAATCGCCAGCGGATTGAAGCATCCGCGCCAGGTTTACGTGCTGCCGAACCATGACGTGCTGGTGGTGGAATCCAATGGTCCAGGCACCGAGCCGTTGACCACGCCCAAGCAGTTTGTCGCCGGGCTGGTGGCGTCTCGGTCGGGCAAGAAGGCGCCGTGTGGCAACCGGATCACTCTGCTGCGCCACGCCGCCGGCAGCAGCGGGGAATGGGAAAAGCACGTCTTCATCGAAAACCTGAACTCGCCCTTCGGCGTCGCGCTGATTGGCGACACGCTGTATGTCGCCAACACCGATGGCATCGTGACGTTTCCATACGTGAGCGGAGAAACACAGATCACGGCCGCCGCGCAGCCGTTCACCGACCTGCCCGACACCATCAACCACCACTGGACCAAGGCGATGCTGGCCAGTCCGGACGGCAGCAAGCTGTATGTCGGCGTCGGCTCCAACAGCAACATCACCGAGAACGGACTCGCAGTGGAATACCGCCGCGCCACCGTGCTCGAAGTGGAAGTGTCCAACGGCGCCAGCCGCATCTATGCGTCCGGCGTGCGCAATCCGACCGGCCTGCAATGGGAACCGCAGACCGGCAAACTCTGGGCCATCGCCAACGAACGCGACGAGATTGGCGCCGACCTGGTACCGGACTACCTGACCTCGCTGCAGGACGGCGGCTTCTACGGCTGGCCCTACAGCTACTACGGCCAGCATGTGGACACGCGGGTCAAGCCGCAGCGGCCTGATCTGGTGGCAAAGGCGATCAAGCCGGACTACGCGCTTGGCTCGCACGTCGCTGCACTGGGGCTGCTGATCTCCGAAGACAATGCCTTGCCGGCGGCGTATCACGGCGGCGCGTTCGTCAGCGAACACGGCAGCTGGAACCGCTCGCCGCTCAGCGGCTATCGCGTGGTATTCGTGCCCTTCAAGCAGGGCATGCCGACAGGCAAGCCGCAGGACGTGGTGACCGGCTTTCACTCGCGCGACGAGAAGGAGCTATACGGCGCCCCGGTCGGGCTGGCGCAAGACGCAGATGGCGCCGTGTTGATCGCGGACGATGTCGGCAATGCGGTTTGGCGGGTGACCGCCTCGCCATGAGAGCGCAGTCAGCAGGTAGCGGCCCGGTGAGCCGCAACTGTGTCGCGCGACCAGGAGAGCGGACGCTTGCAGCGGAGTAAAACACGAAGCCATGGCCGGTACGGCATCGATGCCCCCTATGTGCCGCTGTTCATGGCGGCGGGTGTCGTCGCATGCATTGGCATCGCCGTGCTCGCTTCGATGCCTGGTTGGTGGATCAGCGCGGCGTTGTTGGCGGTCGTTCTCACGCTCTACCTGCACACCAGCTTGCGCGGCAAGTTCGTGGTGTGGCGAGAACTGCTGCACGCGCAAACATGGCGCGGCGACGAACGGGTACTCGACCTGGGTTGCGGCCGAGGCGCCGTGCTGCTGATGGCTGCAGCGCTGGTGCCGCGTGGCCACGCCACCGGAATCGACATCTGGAGCAGCAAGGACCAGTCCGGCAACGCGATGGCAGTGGCCGCCAGCAATGCCCGCGCCGAAGAGGTTGCCGAACGGGTGGAACTGCGCACCGCCGACATGCGTGAGTTGCCCTTCAACGACGCCAGTTTTGATCTGGTGGTTTCCAACATGGCCATCCACAACATCGGCGCAGCTGCCGGCCGGGAGCGTGCCATCGACGAAGCGTGGCGCGTGTTGCGACCGGGCGGATGCCTGCTGATCGCCGATATCTCGCACACCAGCCAGTATCGGCAACGGCTCATTGCGTTGGGCGCCGACGCCGAATGCCGCTCGCTCGGCTGGCGCATGTGGTGGGGCGTGCCGTGGATGTCGACTTCGCTGGTCGCGGCATGCAAGCGCGCCGTGGAACCGGGTGACAGCGCGCGAAGTTGATCGTCACCGATGCGCGAGAGTAACGCTTACGTCTTTGCTAACCGTTGTCGACTGCTGCGCCGCCCTGCGCAGCCTGCCCGCGGGCTCGAGCCGGGTTGCCCATGACGGTGGCGCCCGCCATGACATCGCGCGTCACCACGCTGCCGGCGCCGATGATGGCGCCCTCACCGATGGTCACTCCCGGAAGAATGATCGCGCCGCCACCAATCCATACGTCCTCGCCGATGTTGACCGGCTTGCCGTTTTCGAGCCCCGCGCGGCGCACCGCGACATCTCGCGGGTGATCAGCGGCATAGATCTGCACCGCCGGGCCGATCTGCGTGCGATTGCCAATCGTCACCGTCGCGACATCGAGAATCACGCAACCGAAATTGATGAACACATCCGCGCCGACGCGGATGTGGCGTCCGTAGTCGCAATAAAAGGGCGCGCGGATCACCGTACCCTCGCCCACGCTTGCCAGCTGTTCAAGCAGCAGAGCGCAAGCCGCCTGACGAGTGATCGACGTTGTTGCGTTATAGCGGGCGAGCCAGGCGGCAGTGGCTGCCTGCAACTCGCGCAACTGGGGCGCATCTGGCCGATACAGCTCACCGGCCAGCATCATTTCCAATGGCGTGCGTGTCATCTGCTTTCGGTCTCCGCTGGGCGGCGCAGGTTGGCGGTTTTTGCTCGAGACCACGGTTTGTGGTCGACAGCACCGATGACAAGGTTTCCATCGCACCCGTGACTGCGCGGCGAAATGCGGGTGGAGATGGTAGCTGCATCCAGTGAAAGCTTGCGTACCAGTGGCATCACCCAAGGCGCGATCGATTCGATGCGGGCGCCACGACGGTGGTCGTCATTCGTTCGTCGTGGCGTTGTTGCGCTTGTTCAATCCAACGCGATCCGCTCGATCCGGACTGGGCAAAGCCGATACGCCAGCGCGCGACGCGATCTCGCGAACCGGCACCGCAAAGGACACGCCCAGCTCGGCCAACGCTTCCATGATCTTGAAGTTCACCCGCTGATGGATGTCGCGATAGACGTTGAAATCCGGCGAAAGCACGTAGTACACGAACTCAAACTCGAAGCCGTATTCGCCAAATGACGTCAGGTGCCCGCGATCGAATTTGGCTTGCGACTCGGACTCGATGCCCGCGCGAGCGCGGTCCAGGATGCTCTGCACGTCTTTGCGGTCGGTTTCATAGGGCAACTTGAACCCGAACACCACCCGACGCCGCTTCATGCGGCTGTAGTTGTGGATCAGCTTTTCGAGCAGGTCAGAGTTGGAAATCACCAGCTCCTCGCCTGACAGAGACGCGATGCGCGTGCTCTTGACGCCGACCTGGGTAACCGTGCCAAGGTCGTCGCCGAAGGCAATGAAATGGCCCACCTCGAACGGTTTGTCCAGTCCGATCGCCATCGATGAGAACAAATCTCCCAGGATGTTCTGCAACGCCAGCGCCACTGCCACGCCGCCGATTCCGAGGCTGGCCACGAAGGCGGTGATATTGACCCCGACGTTGGCAAACAGCGCCAGCAACAGCGTTGACCACACCAGCAGCTGCGCCGCCAGGGTGAGCATGTTGAGAAACACCGGGTTGACCACCGCATCGGCCGCCTCGCGGCGGTAGACCCAGTACCGAATCAGCGCGTTCGCCCACAACGCGACCTGCAACCCGCACAACGCAAAAAACGCGTGCGCCAGCAGTCTTTCAACCTTGGCCGTCGCCTCCAGAAAGCCGGCCGCAATCACCAGTGCAAGCAGCAGGACCAGCCACAGTCGCGTGCTCACCAGCAGTACCTTCAAGGTCGCCCCCGCCGGACGAGCCGAGCGCAACTGCAAAGACTTCAATCGCGACTTGGCGAAGTGCAATGCACCCGCCACCAGCAGGAAGCCAAGCGCAGCGCCTGCCAACGCACTCAGCCAGCCAGTCAGCGAATTGTCGGCAAAGACGGTGTGGTTGAACCATTCAAGCATCTGTGTGGAATCTCCTAGTGGCAATGGAACTCATGTCGGACGAGCTTGGCGGGCGCTCGTCACGATGTGCAGAAATCTGGGTTGGCGCAGCGCCTGCGGGCATCACGCCGCGCCCCCGACGGAATGAACTCAGGGCGACGCCGGGTCAACGGCGGCATCGGCAACGGTGACGGAAAGATCCTGGAACACGCGCTTGGTGATGAACTCGGAGGTCACCTCCTCGCCGGTCAGCAACATCGCCAGCAGCTCGCCGCCAAGCAGTTGCGGGGCGATCACCACATCGGGTTGAGCCAGCTTGATGCGCGTGCGATGACGCGAGTCGTTGATCGCCGCCACCGTACGTGCGCCGCCACCAAGCTCGCGCGCCGCCAGGATCGCAAACGCGTTTTCCGAGTCGTCATCCATCATCGCCATCACCGCCTGGGCATGTTGCACGCCGGCCTCGCGCAAGGTTTCCACGTTGCCGGGGTCGCCGATGACCACGTCGACATCATGCAGGTCGGTGTCTTCCGGCAACTTGCGCAGCACGCGCGTGACCGGACGGCCGCGGCGTGCGAGCTCGTGCCAGGTATTGCTGGCCAGCGGGGTGTTACCGATGACGACGAAATGCTTTTCGCGTTTCATGACCTTGCCCTTGCGCGAGACGATGCGCTGCAGTGAATGACTGACCATTGGCGCGATCACCGCCGTCAGCGAGGTGGCAAACACCGCCACGCCCAGCACGATGATCGATACGGTGAACAACTTGGCCTCGGAGGTGAGTGGGACGATGTCGCCGTATCCGACTGTGCTCATCGTCACCATCGAGTAGTACAGCGCGGTGACCAGGTCGGTGATGGCCGGCCGGTATTGCGTGCCCAGGTAGTAGCTGCCGAAAGTCGCGTACATCAGCAGCAGGGCCACCGAGGTGAAGGCGAACAAGGTGCTCGCCGCAACGCTGGAGCGATCGAAATGCCGATAGCTGAAGAGCAGCGCTCCCAGCACCAGCAGGAAGTAACCCAGCAGCAGGAAGCCGTGATGGCCGAAGCCGGCGCTGACCGCCGCCGTCGCCACCAGCATCAACGCCATCACCCACGCGATGCGCGAGCGCCACAGCAATGCCAGCGCCATCGTCAGCATGCCGCTGCCGATCAGGATCGGCGGCAGCATGCTTGGAGGCATGTCCAGCGACCCGTGCAGGATCTGCGTGGCAAAGCGCCGCCAGTTGCGACCCAGATCGACCTGCAACAACCAGAGCCCTCCGACCACCATCAACAACGCCAGCGGCAGGTGCGGAAACCAGACGTCCGCGCGCAGCGCCTTGCCAACCCGATGCGACAGGGTGCGCACGCGTTCGACATTGACTTTTGCCACCGTTGGCGTCTCCTCGCGGTTCGATGATGGGCGCCGTGCCGATATGGGATGCGCGCAGCCAGTGAGCTGACCGGACACAGTCGTTGCGCGGCCAGCGAGTCGCCACCAGCGGCTGCGCAACCAGCCGGACAACCCTGCCGGTCATGTCCATACGACACGCTCTGCGTGGCTCACCACAAGCCAGCAGAACGCGCTGAGCGAGCCAAGCCACTCTACCGCGCGGTCAGCGCGAGAGTCAGCTTGATTGCCAGTATGTCGTTGTCGATGTGCGGGCGACGTCGACATGGCGGCTGATGATCAAGCCAGCCATGCGACCCTCGCGCCGCCCGCTCAGCGCACCGTCAGTAGCGATAGATGGCTGCCAGCCCGGTGCTGGTGGGCATGCGCTCGGCCGGCACCACCACCACGTCGCCGCCGGTACGCAGCACGCGCTCGCCAAGATCGTCGAGCAGGTCATCGGTGTGCGGATCGTCCAGCTTGCCGAAGGTGATCTCGCCGTTGTCTGCGTCAAGACGCCCCGGGACCTGTCGGTCGGCTTCGACCAGCAAGGTGTCGATGCGGCCGGCCACCACTGCGCGGGCCGATGCGGCGAGGTCGTCCGTAGCCTGATCACGTGGGCTCGCGACATGGAAACGCTCGACCAGACCGGCTAGGCGCTGCAGATAGAACGGTTGCACCTGTTCCCAGGCGTGCGAACGCAAGGCGTCGATGCTCAGATCATTCGGATTTACGTCGATGCTGCCGGGCAGCAAATGCGGGTTGCGGCTGACCTCGCGGAACAGATGATGATGCTCCGGCAGCGCCGCCAGCAGCAGCGGCAGGCCGGTCGGCCGCGAGTGGTGTTCCAGCACGGCGCGGTCGACCATGCGGAAGAATTGTTCGGTCTCGGCGCGGATACCGTCCTGCTTCACATCGCTGGCACCGTGGCGTCCCATCGATGTGTCCCTGATCGGGCCGTGGGTGCGGATGGCGGGATCACGTTCAAAGTCGCGCTCCAGCGCATCGTCCAGCGTGTGCGGTACGTCTGGTCCCAGCTCGATCTCGTCGAGCTGGTCACGATTGCCCTCGAACAGGCGCACATGATGGCGATCCAGGCCGAGCACCTGATAACGATCAGCCGACTGCAGCATGCGCATCAAAGGCTTGGTGTGGAAGCTGTCGGCGACCACGGCGAGCTCGGCAACCGGGCGTTGCAAGCGATAGACGCGAAAGAAATCCGGCGCTGCCAACACCGCCAGCCCGTCCATCGTATGGTTCCAGAAACGGCTGTGGTCGGCCAGCGCATGCAGTGGCGCCAGCACGGCAGCCATGTCGCGCTTGGGGTATTTCTGCTCGGCTGACAAGGCCAGCTCTTTGACGAGGTTGCGAAAGCGGATCGGATCCTGAAGGTTCTCCGGGTGCTGGCGGTGCGTACGCTGATACAGCGACAGGCAAGGTGCTTCACGCTCGGCGAGAATCAGTTCCGGATAATCGTTGGCAAGTGAATCCATGGACGAAATGCTCCTGACAGGCTGCGAATTCCCCTTCCAGACATCTGGCCGCTCGCGAGAATTTCAAGCTTTGCCGGAAGTGCAGACTGTGCGCAAGCTTTGCCGCCAGTGCAGACTGTGCGGGCGAAAACGCCTGAATCCCGCCGCTTGCTTGAGTAGTACCGCGCCACACCGCTGGCGGCCGACATGGTGCTCAAGTTCCCGTCGCGCCAAATTGGCCGAGCGGCCCTAGTTCCCGCATGGCATCAAAGCGGCGGTAGCGTGCGCGCACATCATCCAGATCGGACGGGTTGTCGATGCAGCGTTCCGCATCGGCAAGCACAAGCGCCGCATGTCGATGCAATGCTCTCACTCGCTGTTCGTCGTGCTCGCAGCTGACCACTGCCGTCAGCACATCAAGCACGTGCGACAACACCACTGCGCTGCCGGTGGCGTTCTGCCGGATCAGGTGAAACATCGCGTCCACCAACCCGTCATACCCCGAACTGGGTACCACCAACGCGACCTTGCCATCGCGCAGGGTGACGCCAGTAGGAAGATTCACGGTTGCCACCTCGCTGAGCGCCAGACCGAGTCGGTCGAGCACGCTCATGGCGGTATGCGGATCGTTGATGCCCGGTGACAGCGCGCGCACCGCTATCTCCACCAACTGGCGGATCGCATAGTCGAAATCTTCGGAGCTGGCGCGGCTGGCGCCCAGCGCGGTCGCATCGCGAATCGCCTCCTCCGCGCCTGCAACCGGAGTGCTGGTGAGCGCGATCGGGGCGCCTGGCAACACGTGATCCCCCGGGCGCACCAGCAGGCGGATGACGGTGCCTTGCTCGGCTGCCCAGTCAGCCAGTCCGTCGACATCCAGGTGCTGCAGGTAACCATGCCGCGCATCCAGAACCACGGTGGCATCACTCCAGAACGATGCCGGCGGAGCCTGTGGCTGTGACCGCTCGGTGGTGAGCCGGTCGATCGATGAGCGCACGTCGTTGCTCACCAGCCCGATCACGGTGGAGACATTGATCCGCCCGGCCATGTGTCCGACGAAGTACACCAGCGTGGCCACGCACAAAAACGCCAGCAGAATGCTGACGGTGAGGGACAGGTTCGGCACGAACGAGATGTCGTCCTGGTCGCGCACGGTGCGTAGCACCATCAGCGAATAAGAGAACGTGCCAAGGAACGCGCCGAGGGTGAACTGATTGCCGCGGTCGCGAGTGAAGTTGCGCAACAGCCGTGGCCCCATCTGCCCGGCTGCCAACGACAGCGCGGCGATGGTGATGGAAAACACCGTGCCGGCCACGCCGATGGTGGAAGAGACCACGGCGCCGAGCAGCGTGCGCGCACCGGTGCCGCCGCCGTTGTAAAGCCAATTTTGCTTCAGCAAGGCATCCGGAACGATACCGCTGCGGTCAATGGCGAGCATGCCCATGGCACCGACGATGCCGATCAGCACCATGACACCGGGCAACAGCCAGAACACATCGCCCATGTCGCTGAGCAGTTTGCGAAGTCGTGCGATCAAGGGTCAGTCCTTGCTGATCAACATGCTGGGGACGACGCCGCGCGGTACACGACACAGCAGCGTCTGAAAGACTTGTGGAGAGGCGAACTCCTTAGTTCAAAGTGCTCTCTCGAACCGGAACGCGAATCGCACGGCGCGGATTCCGAGGCGCACAAAAAAATAGCTGCTGGTCACCCAACGGGGCCCTAAAGGGCCGCGCCAAGAGCGCAAGCCAGTGAATCCCGCGGATCAAACCCCGCGCGCCGATCCAATGCGCCTCAAGCACAAACACGGCGCACGCCCTCGCGCGAGCAAATGACTCTTGGTCGATGGCGCGCGCCGTATGAGTCCGACGCCGCCGCGGTCGCAGCGGCGACGGACTCTACTCAATGACGCCGCGCGAGCGAATGACGCCGCGCGAGAAGAAGGCTAGCGCACCGCTTTGAAAATCGTCATCCCAAGCAGGAACAGCACGACCGCGATGATGACGGCAGCCCAGAACAGGAACTTGGCGATGCCCATCGCACCGCCGGCGATACCGCCGAAGCCGAGGACACCGGCGATCAGGCCGATGACGGCAAAAATGATGGCCCACTTGATCATGACGAAACTCCGCTGCTGGTTGTCGCTCGAACGGTAACGATCTGTTCGTGGTTCCGGCGTGAGCGGCCAACGGTGCGGATCGATCGTCGTCCTGACGAAGGAGCTGACGGCGCCAACGTCAATGCGGCACGAAGCGAAATTTTGCACAGTCTTCACGCAGGCCGGTGCCACTCTCGCATTGCGGTGACCTCCGCATTGCGCAGCCAGGTGCACCATGTTGCAACTTAACCCACCACTACCGTTGAACACGCCCAAGGGTGAGGGCTTCGCGCACTTCCTGATCGATTACGGTCCGGAGTCTGATCTCTACTGGACTGTCTTCATCACTGACACCGGGGAAATCTGGACCTTCGCCAATCGTCAGGTACGCGCCAGCAAGAACATCACGCTCGGCCGGACGCATCCGCAAACGCTGCAGCCGCCGCAGGTACCGCAGACAGAGACCCGCGATCCGATACCGATGCGTCCGGTCGGCTGATTGCGGCGGTGCGTCGGGTGTTCTGTTCAAGTGTCAAAACGGCCGCCACCCGGTTGTGATGCAAAGCGAAATCCGAGCCTTGGAGCAACACTTGCGGTCCGCGTGCTTGCCGTATCGGCAAGCTTCGCGCAGCCCGCACCGAGCCATCACCCGAGCGGCGGTTATCTCCCGGAGCGCCATTCACATTGATGCCGACGGTGACGCATGAATCCACGGAAAGTCCGGATGCGCGACGACCCAACACCGCGATACGTCGCGAACACCGAAGCGCGCCCCAGCGCGTGCGCGACAAGCTGCTGGTACGCGCCCACGTTTGCTTCCGACGCATTGCCGACATTCCGGCTCGGACTGGCAGTCGCTTCGAATGCAAGCTGCGCAGTACACGTGTGTTTTCGAATGACTGCGCGGCTCGAAACCAGGGATTGACCGACGGCGGGTTCTCTATCTGAACAACGCGCAGAACATACACGTCAACTGCCGCATCTACGTGCGCGATCCGATATCAGCAGGCAATGACTCTTCCTCATGATTGGAGTGGCGTGACTGCGATTGGACAGCCAACGTTGCGGCTTGTTCTGCAACACGCTTACGGATTCGGGCTTGCGGGTTCGGACAGAACGAGCTCCGCCGCGTCAGCTGGCTCCGCCCGGCTATCGGTCGCCGACAGCGTGCCCGATGGCTTGGCCGAACTGACCGCCGGCGGCTACGGCTATCGACGCGGAATGCTGGTCAACTCCAGCAAAGTCGGCGCTGGCAACCTGCTGTATGCAGCCGAACTGCAGTCTTCTGACGGACGTGGACGAATATCGACGAGGACGTCAACAAAAGCAGCGCGCTGCTGCGCTACAGCGCTCCGGTCGCGGGCGGCACTAGCCACCTGATGCTCATGGGCTACCGGAACAGCTGGAATTCGGCGGACCAGATTCCGCAGCGCGCGGTGGACGAAGGCCTGATCACCGCGTTCGGCCAGCTCGACCCCACCGACGGCGGTAGTACGTCACGCTACAGCCTGTCCGGCGGCTGGAAGGGCCCGGCGTTCGGCGGCGATATCGACGCCAGCGCCTACGCCATCGATTACCGTTTGAACCTGTGGTCGAACTTCACTTATTTTCTGGACGACCCGATTCGCGGCGACCAGTTCGAACAGGCTGACCGCCGCAAGGTTTACGGCTTCACCCTGTCGCAGCAATGGGAGAGCGGACGCAGCCATTGGCGAGTGGGCGCCGACGGGCGCTATGACGACATCGGCGAGGTCGCGCTGCTCCACACGCAGCGGCGCCAGGTGATCGGCACGGTTCGCGACGAAGCCGTCGACGAAGGTAGTCTCGGCGTATTCGCGGCCAACGAGTTCCGCTTCAACGTTAGTTGCGCAGTTACCTCGGGCTGCGCGAGGACGCTTACCGTTTCAACGTGGCCAGTTCGTTGCCCGCCAATTCCGGCAATGCCACGGCGCAAAAAACCCCCTGCAAGGCCAGCCTGATTTACCGGCCCTGGAAGGCGCTGGAACTGTATGCAAGTTATGGCACCGGCTTCCATTCCAACGATGCGCGCGGCACCACAATCACGATTGATCCAGGCACCGGCGACCCGGCACAGAAAGTCACTCCGCTGGTCGGCTCCCGGGGAGCGGAGCTCGGCAGCCGCTTGTATTTGGGCAGCAGCCTGAGCGCGACGCTTGCCGTCTGGAACTTGAAGCTCGATTCGGAGTTGCTGTTCACCGGTGACGGCGGCACCACCGAACCAAGCCGCCCGACCAGGCGCGACGGCGTGAAATTTGCGCTGGCGTGGTTAGCGAGCGAGCACCTGAGCGCCGATCTGGAAGCGTCCTACAGCAAGGCCCGATTCACCGACGTCGATCCGGTCGGTCGCGAGGGTTCCCGGTTCGATTCCACTGGTTATCAGCGCCGATGTGGTTGCCAAATCCGACGCCGGCTGGCTCGCCAGCGCACGGCTGCGACACTTCGGCAGTTACCCGCTGATTGAAGACAACAGCGTCCGCTCCAAGGGCTCGACGCTGCTGAACCTGCACGCCGGGCGCGAGTGGGGCCGCTACGGCGTGTACCCGAATGTATTGAACGCGCTAAACAGCCGCGATCACGACATCGACTACTACTTCGCCTCGCGCCTGCAGCGCGAGCCGGCCGAAGGCGTCAATGACATCCATTTCCACATCTTCGAACCGCGCTCGCTACGGGTCAGTTTGCGTTACTCACTTTGAGCGACGAGTCGGGGTGGTCCGTTGTGCCGTTGATTCTGTATTTGCCGGGGTAAATGCCGAGTCAAACCGCATCCAGGTGAAGTCGGTCGCTCCCATTGATCACCGCGACTCTGCTCGGCCCTGCGGCACAGGCGGATAACCGCCTTTTCGGCATCGATGCGATCAGCGATCCTTGTGACGAATTGAAAAGATCAGCTCGCGGGTTGAAGGTATCAACCTGATGCTCGTGCACTCAAGCGGGTCTATGCGCGTTGACCAACGTGTCGGTGGCGCCAGCGCGTATCAGCCGTCAAGGCTCGACCATCAGTGAGCAGTCGGCGATGAGCCAGCTCGTCAGCTGAGCCGAACTTGTCCTGTTGCTTCTTGGTCGGAAGACTGTCGCGGTTGCTCAATCTGCGCGAACGCGCCACGCCTCGGCCAGTGAAATCGCGCCGCTGCGAGCGAGCGCGATAGCAGCCTGGGTGATCGGGACCATGCCTTCGGCGATCGCCGCTGCATGCAGCGCATCGGCATCCGCGCCGGGGCCGATCAACTGACGCAGACGAGAATTCATGATCAACAATTCGTATACCGCCTGACGGCGAAAAACGCCGAGGCCTTCGCACTGATGACAACCACGGCCGACGTAGAACAGCTCTTCCGGTCCGATATTCAGTTCTTCGCGAATGTGCAAGTCGACCGGTTCCTCCACCCGACAATGCACGCAGGTCAGCCGCACCAGCCGTTGCGACATGACGGCCAGCAAGGACGTTCGCAGAAGGTAGGCTTCCACGCCGAGGTCAAGCAGGCGGGTCACCGTGGTTGCGGCGGTATTGGTGTGCAGCGTGCTCAGCACCAGATGACCAGTAAGCGCGCTCTCGACCGCAATTCCTGCGGTTTCGCGATCGCGGATTTCGCCCACCATGATCACGTCTGGATCGTGCCGGAGAAAATTGCGCATCGCGCTGGCGAAGGTAACTCCGGCCTTTTGATTGACCTGCGTCTGCTGGACGTCGGCGATATGGAATTCGACCGGATCCTCGATCGTGAGGATATTGATGCGCTGCTTGCGCAGCTCCAGCAGCATCGCGTAAAGCGTGGTGGATTTGCCGCAGCCGGTGGGTCCGGTGGCAAGAAACATGCCGTGGCTGCGACTCATGACGTCGTTCATGCGTTGCCGGTCGGCTTCGCTCAGCCTCAATTGATCGAGGTTCCAGAGGCCTTCACTGCTGTCGAGCAGTCGCATCACGATGCTTTCGCCGAACACGGTGGGCAGCAGCGAAATGCGCAAGTCCACGCTGCGGCCGCCGTCGAACTGAAACGTGGTGCGTCCGTCCTGCGGGCGCCGGTGCTCGGCAAGGTTCATTGCAGCAAGCACCTTGATCCGGCTGACCACCGCCGGATGCAGCGACCGCGAAAGGCGTCGTACCGGAACCAGTTCATCGTCGATGCGGTACAGCACGTCGGTCGCGTCCTCACCTGGACGCAGGTGGATGTCCGAAGCACGCCGGGCAACCGCGTCCGCCAACAGATTGCGGACCATGCGCACGACCGGCATTTCGCTGGCCAGACGCTGCGCTTCCTGCTCGCTCGGTGACTGGTCATCACCGGCATCAGCAGCCATACCCAGTTGCCGCGCCATGTCGTGGTCTTCGACTTGGTCGTAGTAGCGTGCGATCGCTTCGCGGATCTGGGCCGGCGAGGCAACCAGCGGCAGTACCCGTTCGCGACTGAGGAAGTCCAGCAGGCGCTGGGTATCTGCTGTACCGGGATCTTCGATGGCGACGGCGACCATGCCCTTGGCCACGGACACGCGCAGCGGCACCGCACGCAGGCGGCGCGCCAGATCCGGCGGGATCAACCTCAATGCGTCACTTTGGGCCGAAATTCGATCAAGCCGCACCAGCGGCAGACCGAGGCGATTGGCCGTTTCCCACGCAGGTTCGCCGGCGTCCTCGCCCAGTTGCTGCCAGCTTTCCAGGCTTATGTTCGGCCGAGCGTCCGCAGTGCCCGGGCTCGGGTAGCCGTCCAGGTAGGCATCCAGCGCAGCATCATCGGAAAGCAGGAGTGGGGCATTGATCAGGGTTTGCAGGTGCATGCGAAATCTATCTTTGGCAAAGGCGGTTTGCGTGGGGCGGCCAACGCGCTCTGCTGTTGCAGGCGCTCGACCGAATGCGGTGCGCTACAGCCAGGATTCTTTTCCGCTGATGCGACTGGCGAAGCCATGGTGCTTGAGCAGTTGGAGCAAGAAGCGGGCCATCTCTGACGCCGATGGCCGGCCGCGCTGGCCAGTTGTCTCCCGCACCGATGGCATCCTCCGGCCCCGGCGTCTAACCTGTGGCTCTGCAGGCGCTGTCGCCACGAGCAGCACCCACCGCTGCGCACAGGAACCCCCGCATGCATGACACGTTGCCGCACCCGACCGCTTCGTCCGACGTCCGGCTGTCGCGAGCATGTTTACCTTCGCCGCGTGCAACGGCAGATGGGCAGCTTCCTTTGCGTGAACTTGCGAGAAAGCTGGGACCCATCCGCATGGCGGTGGTGCATCCATGCAGCGAGACCAGCCTGGCCGCAACGCTGCAAGCGCGTTCCTGCGGCCTGATCGATCCGGTACTGATCGCGCCGCAAGCGAAACTGACCGCCGTTGCCAGCAAGGCCGGACTCGATCTTTCCGGCTTGGTGATCGAGGACGTTCCGCACAGCCATGCCGCGGCCGAGCGGGCCGTCGAGTTGGCCGCTGGGCACCACGTGGACGCGCTGATGAAAGGCAGCCTGCACACCGATGAATTGATGAGCGCCGTGGTGGCGTCAAGCTCCGGCCTGCGCATGGAACGGCGAATTTCGCACTGCTACCTGATTCACAGCCAAGCCTATCCAAGGCCGTTCATCCTCACCGATGGCGCGGTCAATATCGCGCCGACGCTGGTGGAAAAGGCCGACATCGTGAGCAATGCGATCGACCTGGCCCACATCCTTGGCGTCGCGCTGCCGTACGTGGCGATTCTTGCCGCGGTGGAACTGATCAACCCGCGCATGCAGACCACCCTGGACGCGGCCGCGTTGTGCAAGATGTCCGATCGCGGCCAGATTGTTGGCGCTGTGCTGGACGGACCGCTGGCATTCGACAACGCGATTTCCGCTGATTCCGCGCGGATCAAGGGCATTAACTCGCAGGTCGCAGGTCTTGCCGACATCCTGGTCGTACCCAACCTGGAGAGCGGCAACATGCTGGCCAAGCAGCTTGAGTATCTGGGCGGCGCATCGATCGCGGCGATCGTGGTTGGCGCACGTGTGCCGATCGTGCTGACCAGCCGTTCCGACGCGCTGGATGCACGGATCGCCTCTTGCGCGCTCGCCGCACTGGTGGCGCATCACTACCGCGCCAGCCCGCCATGAGTGAACCCGTCGATCAGGCGTTCGTGGTCGTTCTCAACTGCGGCTCGTCGAGCATCAAGTTCGCCTTGTTCGACGCAGGCGAGACGCCGCTGGACCGCACGCCCGCCTGGCGCGGCAAGGTCGACGGCATCACCGGCACCGCGCCGTTGTTCAATGCCGATGGCGTTGAAGCAGTGTCCCTGACGCTGGATTCGTCACATCCCTACCCTGCGGCGTTGGCATACCTTCGCCAACGCATCACGGCGTGGCTGAATGGCCGAAATATTGTGGCGGTGGCGCACCGAGTCGTGCACGGCGGCAGCAAATATTTTGAGCCGGTGCGGGTAGACGCCGGAGTGCTGGCTGACCTGCGCGATTACATCCCGCTGGCGCCGCTGCACCAGCCGTTTGCGCTGGAGGCCATCGCCGCGCTGCTGGACGAACTGCCGCACCTGCCGCAAATCGCCTGCTTCGACACCGCCTTCCACCAGACCATGCCGATGGTCGAGAAGATGTTGCCGCTGCCTCGCTCAGCGTGGGACGAGGGACTGCGCCGATACGGTTTCCACGGACTGTCTTACGACTATGTGGCACGGACTTTGGGCGAGCGTTACGGCGAAGCCGCTCGCGGCCGCAGCATCGTTGCGCACCTGGGCAGTGGCGCCAGCCTGTGCGCCATGCGCAACCTGCAAAGCGTTGCCACCACCATGGGCTTCTCGGCGCTGGACGGGCTGATGATGGGCACGCGTTGTGGCGCGTTGGATCCTGGCGCGCTGATCTACCTGATGGAGATCCGCAAGCTGTCGCTGGAGAGGGTTGCGCGGATGCTGTATCACGAGTCCGGCCTGCTCGGAGTGTCGGGGGTTTCCGCCGATCCACGCGTGTTGCTGCAGCGGCAAGATGAAGTGCCGGTGCAGCAGGCGCTCGACCTTTACGTACGGACCATCGTGCGGCAGATCGGCGCGCTGGCGGCCACCCTGAATGGGCTGGATTTGCTCGCCTTCACCGCCGGCATCGGCGAGCATCAAGCGCCGATTCGCGAGCGCATCTGTACCGAGCTGGGATTTCTCGGCGTGACCATCGATCCGGAAGCCAACGCCAGCAACGCGCCCTTCATCTCCAGCCCGGCAAGCAAGGTAAAGGTGGTGGTGGAACCCACCAATGAAGAATGGGTGGCCGCGACGGCAGCCACTTCGCTCGTGGGTCGACGCTCGGGCGGGTGACGAGAAGAACCAACGATTGCCGGTTTCGCTGGCAACCGGTGGGTTGTCGGTGTCGATAGCTGCGGTTTACGTATGCGGCGCGATCATCTCGCTCAGATAATCCGGCGTGCCCTCGATACGCAGCAGATGCGGGTACTGCAGGCCGTCGTGATAGTCCACCGGCAAGGTGCTGACGTTGCCCTGGTACTTCAACGTCAACTGGATCGGCGACTTGCTGTTTTTCGCAGCAGTGATCGCGTCCTTCAGCACGTCTTCTGTATAGGTTTGGCCGTTCACCGCAACCAGCTCGGCGCCGGTGCTGACCCCAGCCTTGAACGCCGGACCGTTCCAGCGCACATCGTTGATCTGGCCATTCTTGGTCATCGTCAGACCGATCGACCAGGCAAAGTTGTACAGATGCCGGGACGACTCCCGCCGGGTGTTGTACTGCTTTTCGTACGCACTTTCCTTGTCGATGTAGATCAGCTTCCAACCGGACGCGGCAAGGCCGTCCTGCAGCGGCGGATCAAGTGCATCGACGCGCGCATGCAGGAAGCCGGCCCAGTCGTAGGGCACTACGCCGCTCAGCGCCGCGACCACATCATCGAAGGTGTAGATCTTGGTTACGTAGCTGCCGTTGTCCACGCCAAAGAAGGCGTGCGCGAAATCGTCCAGCGATTTGCTGTCATGGGTCAGCGCGCGGATTTTCGCGTCCACGCCCAGCCACAGCATCTGGCCGCCGCTGTAATAGTCCTCGCTCATCTGCCAGCTGCGGTACGGCAGGCTGGAGCGGCGCGCCGCGGTCGCGTCATTGGTGGTGTCTTCCAGCGTGCGCCAATGGAAACCCTCGCGGTTGCGATCGTAATTTGCCGCCACCATGGCCAGCGCATCGCGGTATTGCTGCGCCGTCCACAGGCCCGCACGCGCGGTCAGCACAAAGCCCCAATACTGCGTCTGGCCTTCGTACACCCACAGCAGCGAATCGCCCATCGGCACGTTGAAATTGGGTGTCCACAGATCGGCCGGGCGACGGAACTTGCCGTTCCACGAATGCGTGTATTCATGCGCAAGCAGGTCGCGATTGGGCGCGTTGTCAGCCCAGGCAGTGAAGTAGTCGGCGCCCATGCCGTCCTCGCTGGACTGGTGGTGCTCGGTGCCATTGCCCGCCAGCTGATCCGACAGCGAGAACAGGAAGTCGTAGTGATCGTAGTGGTGCGAGCCGAACAGGCTCACCGCCTGCGTCACCAGCGACCGATGCGTCTTCAACTGTTCGGGCGTCATTTCCAAGTATTTCGGTGCGTCAGCGACGATGTCCATGTGCACTGGCACGGTGCCGCCCGGATTGAGATCGACGCGACTGAAATAGCGGCCGGCATACACCGGCGAATCGACCAGGTTATTGAAGCTCACCGACTTGAACGTGGTGGTGTCGCCGGAGCGCGAAGCAGTCTCCAGCGCCGTGCCCAACTGCCAGCCATGTGCCAGCGTCACGCTGGGTGCAAAGGTGATCGCGCGCGAGTAATGGCCGGCTGGATAGAGCGAGACCTTGCTCCATTCCATATCCATCATGCGGTCGGTGATTTCAAACCCTGCGCTTTCGGTGCGCCCGGACAGGTACTGGAACTGCACGTCGAGCACGGCAACACCAGCGGGCACGTCGAGGTGGAAGGCATACACGTTGTACTTGTCGCGTTTCCACGCAACTGGCTTGCCGTTGGCCTTGATGGTGAGCCCGGCCAGCATGGCGATCGGCCCGGTCGGCGAGTGGTCACCGGGAATCCACTGCGGATACAGCAGCGTGAGCGGACCGGCGGTGACCGGAATTTTCTCCTGCACACGGAAGATTCCCTGCGCCGTGTCACTCGCATCGACCTGCAAGCTGATCGTGCCCGGGTACGCCGTGTCCTGCGGCGGCGGCACCTGATCCACCGGTACGGCTTGGGCCCATGTCGTGCCGGCCACCAGCACCAACGCGATGGACAGGACAACACGCCTGAGGGCATGACCCATGTCCGACGACAAGCAGAAAGGAGCGATGGACGACATGGTGCACTTCCGCAGGCTGACCGGTGGACGGTCAACTTAGCACCAGCGCATCAGGAAGGGATCGGCCCACGCGCGCCACGGCACAACCCATCGCGTCTTTGCATCCATGCGTGCAAGAGGCCGCGAATCTGTCAGCCGCAATCAGTCATGCTGCCGCGCACCGGTGAAGGTCGACCAGGATCCCAAGCCGTGCTGACGAGCCATGCGCTGGTAGTACATCCAGTTGCCGGCTGCAATGAAAATTGCGGCAAGCACGATTGCCCACCACAACGGCGCAAGCAGTACCGGCGCATGCGAAATAGGCCACGTCAGCACTTCGGGGAACATCACAATCCACGCTATGCAACCGACTGGCACGCCGCAAAGAATCGAGAAGAGCGTCATGGAAATAATGCCCATGAAAGGCGGTGGCGGCAGATAGATGCCGATGGACCAGAACGCCCGCCACACCGCAGGTGCAAACAACCATCTATCGACCCGTTGCGCCGACATGTACTGCATGTACGCATCGATGCGTTGTTTCGGCGGCATGTCTGGCACCTCTGTCTCAAGTGGCGATGGCAACGCTCCTGAAACGCTGCAAGAACCCTTCCCTCACCGAAACGGTACGACGGAAAGCTGGGTGAGCGTATGCGTCAGCGCTGGCCACAAACCTTCTTCGTCACCACGGCATCCGCGAGCGACGTGCTGTTCTGTTCCACACCAGCCGCCCTCGCTCAACATCAACACCGCTCATCCGCGCCTTGCACGTTCCAGGGCCTGTGCGTAAAGCGCTCTGAGCCGATCAGCTGTTGTCGCGATTCCTGCGATAACGAAGCTTACGCAGCCGCCTCAGTATCGGTGATGAGGTGTCCCGTCTTGACCAGGATGGTGCAGCCCTCGCGACTGAATGGCTGGTGCTGACTCAAGTGAGGACTGCGCAGCCAGCTTCCGGTTGGATAACGGCCGTGCTGGTCCTCGAATACGCCATTGATCACGAAAATTTCCTCACCGCCGTGGTGCCGGTGCGGATTGAAAAACGTGCCCGGCGCCCAGCGCACCAGCGCGGTGTGCTCGGTGCCGAATTCATGCAAAGGCATCACCGACAGTCCCGGTACAAGCCCGGGTAACCAAGGCGCGTCTCCGCTATGCACCACCGCCTGCGCCTGGTCGGTTGGATCGAAATAACGCAGCTTCACGAACAGCATGCAGCCGACGTCCGACCACGGCGCATGCGCCGAACCGGGTGGATTGCGGATGTAGGACCCGGCGCCGAATCGGCCACTATCGTCACAGAACTCGCCGTCCAGCACGAACAGTTCTTCCCCCAGTTCATGCGCATGGCTCGGGAAATGCGACCGCGGTGCGTAGCGCACGAGCGAGGTGGCGCGAGCCACCTCGTCACCGTCACGTTCGAGCATCTTGCGCTGCACGCCAACCGTCGGTGAATCCACCCATTCCAACGCGGACGAATCGACGACCACGCGTTCGGACCAATTGGCGCGTAGTTGCATGGTCTTGCTCGCCTGCGTGTTGGACGCCAGTCAGCTTCTGCCATGCCCTGCAGTCGGTCAAGCGATGTGGCAACCGCCTGCGGCGTTTCGAGCCTGTTCCACGAACTGTGTTATCTGGAGAACGAAGCGCCGATGTCCGGCCACGCGACGCCATTCGGAATCCGGCCATGTTCAACAAATTCAGAAACTGGCGCGCACGGCGCGTCGTCTCCCGACACCCGCTCCCTGAAGGCCTCTGGAGAGAGGCACTTCACCGCTGTACCTCGGCACAGCGGCTGGGCGCTTCCGATCAAGCCACGCTGCGTGTGCTGGCAACGTTGTTCCTCGACCGCAAGTCTGTGGAACCGGTCAAGGGATTGGATCTCGGCGACGCCGACCGTGTCTTGCTCGCGACCCATGCCTGTTTGCCGATTCTGACGCTCGGCCTTGATTGGTACGACGGTTGGCGCAGCGTGATTGTCTATCCGGGCGCTTTCATTCCGCGTCGCCAACAGATGGATGCCGCGGGAGTGGTCCACCAGACCAACACGGTATTGGCCGGTGAGGCATGGGGGCGAGGACCGGTAATCCTGTCGTGGGCCGACGTGCTGAACGCCGGACAGAAGCCCGGTCACAACGTAGTCATCCACGAAATGGCACACAAGCTCGATATGCTAAACGGCGACGCCAACGGCTTTCCACCACTACACCGCCGGATGGATCGCCGCGTGTGGTCGAAGGTGTTTTCGAGCGCTTGGGATCGCTTGCAGGAGGAGCGACGCAGCGGATCGGAGCTACCGATCAATCCGTATGCGCTGGAAAGTCCGGCCGAGTTTTTTGCGGTGGCCAGTGAGCAGTTTTTCGAGACACCGGCAAGCTTGCGCCAGCACTTGCCGGACGTGTATCGGCAGCTTGCGCAATTCTACCGACAGCATCCACTCTGAGTGTCTGGGTCAGGCCGCAACTCGCAGAACCATGTGCCCAACATCCTCTTCGCCAAGCCGGCAGACCAACGCAACGCGAGGGTGACGACCGAGCAAGGTCCGACGGACATGGCGCCGCGCTGATGCGCTTCACGGCGAGGGTCGGCGGCCACGGCTGAGAAGGGTCCGGCCGGGCGCCGATAGCGTGCCACCAACCCGAATTCTGTGGCCCACACCAGCGCAACTCGGGGCGTGAGAGACCGGACTAGACACAATACCTTCTTGCTTCACCAGCCTTTACGGCAGCCCGCGGGTCCCTGCGACGCGCACCGAACAGCGCTGGATTTACCCAGCGTCAACGTGGCTGTGGCAACCAACGCTTGTTGGGGTAGACACAGACTCACCCGCGGTAACGCCTGTGCCATCGCCCCCGGCAGCGCATCGCCCCCCCCGCCCCCCGTAGCGCGACTTATTGAAAATCCAAACGGTTCTTTCCTGTCGACTTTCTTTACGAACGAGAGATTCGACGTATTTTCAAACAAAACATGGGCTTGCACCTCACATTGCAGGAATCACTGCTGGCGACCTGTCGACAATCTTCACAATCCGCCAAGCCCAGAAAACAATTATTCTTTTATATCAGCAGGTTAACTGATGGCACGGTCTGTGCTTTTGGATTCCCGGCTAAGTTGGTTGATACGTGGCGACAACCATCGCGCGGCAACCTGTCCACATCATCTCTTCTACCGTCTGGGGAAAGCGTCATGAAACTTACGAACCGCTGGTGCGCTGGCCTTGCATTGGGGCTCCTTCCGGCTCTGGCCTTTGCCTTGCCGGTCACGCTGAACGCGCCGTCTTCATCTTTCAGTGACGCCGTCGGAGGGAAGCACGTCGTTTATACGCCCGCAGGCAACCATTCGGAAGTTCGTTGGGGATCGCCGACAAAGAACAACCCAAAGAAGAAGAGTGGACTTGGATTCGACGTCTTCAATGCGCCGCTTAGCACCCAAACGGGCGCCACTTTCGGGCTGGGCACGCTGACCCATTTCAACTGGGAAATTAAATCAGGCACCGCAGCCAAGGGAGTGTCGCTGGACTTCGCATTCACGATCACGACTCCGCAGATCGGGGATGTCAACTTCCTGTTTCCGCTGGCCATAGAAGAGACAACCAATCGGAAGCCGTGCGAGGAGACGCCCGTTCCGAAGAAGAACTACTGCCCGGACATCATCACGTTTACCAGCGCGACGAGTTCGCAGTCGTTCTCCATCGGCGGCGTGGACTACACGCTGTTTATCCTGGGCTTTGGACCTGACGCCAACCACATCACCAACCGATTCATCACGCAGGAAGGCAGGGAAAACACCACCCAGCTTTGGGCCAAGATTGATGCGCGGAACCCGCCCGTCGACGTTCCCGAGCCGAATGGTCTCGCTCTGATGGCGCTTGGCTTGCTTGCGCTGGGCGGCGGCTTGCAGCTCCGCAGGAAGCAGAACAAGGCTTGATGCGACTCCGCGATGCACTGCCCGGAACTCACCGCTTTTGGAGCTAGCTGAGCGCATTGCATAGTCCATAAGTTCGATTTGAATCCGGCCTTCACTCGTTGAAGGCCGGATTTTTTTTGCCTGGACAAGAGGAATCTCGATGGTCTCCCGCGGAGAATAAGAAGATCTCAGGGACGATTTGAGCGTCGCGTCACCTTGCGAGGGCTCGTAGTCGCACTCTTGGACGTCCCGATGCCTACGGATGCCGCGCAAGCGGGTCAAATGGATCCTGATCGCTGCGCGCGATATGCAAGGCGACGCCGAGCAGCCGATGGCCGACAGCAGCAGCCGTTGCGCAGCCTCAAGATGCGGAGTTGCTACTGCGGGGCCTTGTCATGGCATCTCAACCACGTATTGATCCATTGCATTGAGTCACTTGCAGTACTCGTTAAGTTGTCGTGTGCGGCGATGATGACCAATCCGGTCTTTAGACAACCTCGCCAGGGGAATCCCCCCCGGCGGTATCGACGCCGGCTCACCGCAACACGCATCGCGCCGTGACGGCTGCGGTCCGACAGCACATCTCCGCGAACAGCTCGGCGATCTGCAACGACGCACCGAGCGACAGCGCGCTGGACGCAGCAATCGTGCGCCGTCGCCAGTTGAGGTTCGGACCAGCAGTCGGTCCACCTCCGGTGATGCAGCTGACCTTCAAATCGCCGCAAGCGGGCCGCAGTGCACCTGATCCCTTTTGAGTGGGGCGCGTACAGCGCCCCACAGGCCCAAGCCAGAAAAAAAAGCCCCGGCGATGCCGGGGCTTTTTGGCCAAACCACTCGTGGAATTCAGACGCGACCGCGTCCCTTGAGCTGGTAAGCCGATCCGACAAGCAGCAACCCCATCAGGAACACGCCCACGGTGCCCGGCTCTGGCACTTCGAGCGGCGAAGCACTGATCGCCACGTTGTCGAACTCAAACGCGTACTTTGTGCTCGTCGCCACCACGCTGGTGAACGAATCGCTCAAGTTGATGTTGACGTAGAAGGTGCCCATCTCGCCTTGGTCTCCGCTCGCCAGGGCGGTGACGTCCATTCCAGTAAACGTACCCACTACTTCCGTTCCGCTAAAGAATGTCAGCGTGTTATACGCATCCACCGATCCCCACAGGAGACCAAGGTAGCGCGTTGGCCCCTGAAAGGTCAGCGTAACATTGGCGTTGGGATTGCTGTTCGTGGAGCCACTGGTGAGATAGGTCGTCGCGTCGGCCCCGTCTGGCTGGCTACCGAAGTTCAAGCCGTTTCCGCCCGACAGGAATGGCGCCGCGTACCGGCCGGGAGCCGCGCCATGGACTGCCGACCCGTCGTTGCCGAAGGAGACCATGATGCCGTTGGAAGTGGTAAAGGTCCCGCCACCTTGCGGAACGGTGTCGAAATTTTCGTAAAAATCTGCGCCGCTGGGAACTCCGCCTACCGAAGCGGTTATCACGGCCGTAGCACTTGCGTTTGTGGTCATCAGGCCCAGGCCGGTGACGAGTACCGCACCTGCCAGCACTGCCTGCAAGCGCGAAGGATGCGCTTTGCGGTTGATCTTGTTGTTCATTTTTGCCGCCCCCTGTAGATAAAGCTGATTCGACATACATGCACGCATCCGTATGAGCATGCGTCCCTATGGATCGGAACGCATCTTAGCCTGCGATGGGGAACTAGCATGTCTTGTGCCAATGCGTACGTCTCTGTTTTATAACAATATAAGACTTCAGAGTCGGGAGAAAATCGTCGCGTCTGTAAATTATTCCGACGCTTTACTGGGTATGACAGGAGGAAAGTGACAACACTGTGCGGCAGGCCCCGGCGTTCTTCATCCTCCGGGCAAGCGAGCTACCGGGATGAGCACGATTCGAGCCTTGTTCTGTCGCGCCGGTGACTGGTCCACTTTGCACTGGTGATGTTGTCGACGGGCCCATCCCACGCCCTTTTGCTATTCGTCCACCACCGTTTCCAGTGCCTGGAAACATTCCCGATCAAGTGACGTGCCGACCATGCTGCGCATGATGTCCAGCGTCTGCTCGACCGGAGTAGCCCGGTGGTAGGGGCGTTCGGAGCTGATCGCGTCGAAAATGTCGGCGACCGTGATGATTCGGGTTTCCAGCGAAATCTGCGGGCCAGCCAGCCCTCGAGGATAGCCGCGGCCGTCAAGACGCTCGTGGTGCGCACCGACAATCCGCGCAAGTTCCGCAAATGGCGGGACGCGGGCGAGGATCTGCTCGCTGTAGGCCGGGTGCAGCTTGATCACTTCCCATTCGTGAACGTCGAGCTTCCCCGGCTTGTCCAGAATCGTATTACTGACACCCAGCTTGCCTACGTCATGCAGCAACGCGCCCCGCCGCAGCCAACGCCTTTGTGGGTGCGGCATTCCCAGACGATCGGCCACGCGATCGGAGATCTCCGAAACGCGAGCGCTGTGACCGGCGGTGAACGGACTCTTGGCATCCACCACACCGCCGAAGGCCGCAGCGATCGCGTCCAGGTAGTCCTCGTCCACCGCAAAGGCTGCATCAGCCGGCTCCAGTGCGCGCACAGCCGCGTCAATGCCCTCCTCCGCCAGGGTCTGCCAGAAAGCAGAGTCGCGCGCGACCGCCTCGAATGCCTCGACCAGCGCCGGATCGAACCAGCTGCCGGCCCGGCTGCGTATTTCCGCCAGCGCCGCGTCGTGACCGCTGCTGAAATGAAACACATCCACCACTTGCGCCAGCAGCGCGATACGCGAACCCACGGGGATTGCCTCGCCACGCCGCCCCTCCGGCTGGCCACTGCCGTCAAAGTGCTCGTCAAGACCGTGCACAGCTTCAGCCACGGTCTCGGGAAAACCCAACTGGCGTGCGATATCGGCGCCGCGGGTACACCTGGCAAGGATCAACTCCCGCGACAGCCGTGATCCGTTACGCATGATATGCGCCAGTGCGGACAAGCGACTGTGCCAGCGGTTGTCCGGCCCCGTGTGACTGACCACGAACCGCAACAGGCTGGAGGTATCGGCACCGACCAGTTTGAAGTCCCGTTTGAAACGGTGATCGTCGGCAAGATACAATTGGCAGATGCGCGCAGCATTGCTGCTGCAGCCCAAGTCCTTCAGCAGAAGCGTGTAATACAGCGCCCACAAGGCGTGTTCATCCAGTCCGAGCTGGCGCCCGACATGCATGCCAATCCACGCGCAGCGCACGCAATGACCCGGCGGCTGGCCATCGGTCAGGTCCAACGCATAGCTGAACGCTCCAATGAGGTCGCCAAGCTGCAGCGAGCTGACCGGATCGATTGCAGGCAATACCTCGGTTGCCGGTGCGTAGCGGATATCCATGTTGGACGCGTCGTCTTGCTCGAATGTCGTTTTTTGTAACGACCAGAATCGTTAAACCTTGAGCAGGAAGGAGGCGCCAGCTGGCCGAACGAACGAGCCAATCTGGGACGACCCCGGTTTGACGAACACGTTTTTTTGCGGCCGCTTCCGGGGAACCGGCTCAGGTCACGCGTTCCCCAGCCGCCACACGAACAGCCGTCAAATCGGCCGACTCGGGGTGCATGATCAGGCGCAGTCGCCCGGCATCACGGGACAGACGCAGATGACGATGCCTTACCAGATAGGCTGCCCCCACGACAGCTGCCGCAATGCCTGCCAGCGCGCCGATGCCCACCGCCCAGCGTGCGCCGAAATGATCGACCACCCAGCCCACCAGCGGCGCACCAATCGGGGTGCCGCCCATGACTACCGCAATACGCAGCGCCAACACCCGCCCTCGCATGGCACGCTCCGTGGTGAGCTGCATCATCGAGTTGCTGGCAGTCATGAAGGTCAGCGCAGCCAAACCGACGAAGAACAGCACGGCAGCGAACAGCAACGGGCTCGGCATCACCGCAGCCATCGCCAAGGTGATACCGAAAGCCGCTGCGGCGGCGACCATCAACACCATGCCAGGAAACGGGCGGCTAGCCGAAAGCAGCGCGCCGCTCATGGTGCCCGCTGCCATGGCCGAAGTCAGCAGGCCATATTGGCCGGCGTCGCCGTGGAATATGGTCACCGACATGGTGGAAATGAAAATGGCGAAGTTGAAACCAAACGTGCCGAGCAGGAACAACATCACCAACACCGCGATCAGATCCGGACGCTGCCCCACGTAGCGGAACCCAGCCAGCAGGCTGCCACGTGTACGAGCCGGCCGTGCTTCGGTATGCAGCTCGTGTACCCGTAGCATCCACAGCGATGCCAACACAGCGGCGTAGGAACCCGCGTTGATCAGGAACAGCCAGCCCTCACCGACTGCGGCGATCAACCCGCCGGCTACCGCCGGGCCGATCATTCGGGCGGCGTTGAAGGAAGTGGAGTTCAGCGCCACCGCGTTGGCCAAGTCGTCGTCGGTCACCAGATCCGATACGAACGCCTGGCGAGCCGGCGCATCGAACGCGGTGACGCAGCCCAGCAGCAGGGCGAAGCCATACACGTGCCACAGTTGCACCACGCCAGTGAGGGTGACCAAGCCCAGACCCAATGCCAGCAGACCGGCGGCGGCCTGGGTGCAGAGCAGCAGTTTGCGTCGATCAAGATGATCGGCCGCAAGGCCGGTCAGCGGCAATAACAACAGCGGCGGCCCGAACTGCAACGCCATCACCGTACCCACGGCCGTGGCGTTGTGTTGGGTGAGCACGGTAAGCACCAGCCAGTCCTGTCCGACGCGCTGCATCCAGGTGCCGACGTTGGAGACCAGCGCTCCGGCAGCCCACACCCGGTAGTTGTAGCTCCTGAGCGAGTGGAACATGCCGTTCATTGCGTGTCTGACAACTCCTTCGCAGTGTTGCCGCCGTGAAGGCGACTGAAGCCCCATGCCATCCCGTTGGCGGCAAGCAACGCGTCCAGTCCCGAGACGTCAGCGTCAACCGCGGACCTCATCAGCGACATCGACCACGCGCGCCAGCAGCAACCAAGCCAACAGCAGACCCGCCATGCGCCGCAGCACGTTGACTATGCAACCGGAAAATAGTTTGCTGGATGGCGTGGCGAACGTCGTCTGAGAGCTGCTGCCGCTCATGCCGCAGAGGAGATGAAACATCGCCTGGGCGAGAACAATGCCGCCGGCGAACCAGCCGAGGTGATCGGTCAAGACATGAGGGAAAATGCGAGCGTAGTGTAATCGTCAGGGAAACGGGCCTGTTGTCATCGCCGGACAAACGCAATCGCGCCGGGCGCGGATGTCGCCTCTCGCAGGCAGCGACCAAGCAGGGCAAGGCCAGGACTCGCGGCAGTCGAGCGGCGCAATGACCTCGGTGCAGGCGCCGGTTTCATCCCGTCGCGAAAGACTCGTTGTTTGACCCTGCTCTCATCCGCCTGCGCAATCATGCCAGTCATCGTATCCAGCACCAAAGGACGCAGAAGCCCAGCGTGCAGGCCCGCCGGAAAGTGGCTTGCGCGCCGATGCTGGTGGCAACCCCATCACTATCTGGTGGCGCCGAGACTCGTCAGCGCGCCTCCAGTTCGATGCATCCAATGCAGCGCTTGAGTGCGTTTGGTCAGCGTGACATCGGCGAGCTTGCCGACTCGGCCGGTAAACCAGCTCTTCACAGTCGGCCGGACGATCGCCACCACTGGGCGGAGGCTCGCTGCGGCTGGTGCTCAGCTATCCACCTTCAGCAACATCATCGACCAGCGATGCCGACGTCTGGGCCGTGTCGCTGGCGTGGGCCGGCACAGGGTGAATCGGGGGCACGACCGGTAGGCCGATCCAGCCTTTCTGCAGGTCGATGGCCAGCAGCGCGGTGTTCAAGGTGGACATACCCACGGGACCTTGCTGCGGTAACCGCGGGATCGGATCGGTCGGATCCGGCGCTGGCGCGGAGGAGACGACAAGCGATATGCAGCCCCACTAAAGCACGCCGAGATGCCGCGATTAGGCTTGCGCGCTCAGTTGTATATTTTTGATTTCCACCGGAAGCGAGTAACGGCGCCGGTTGGCGAATCAAAATCACCGATCTCGCAGTTTTGAGTGTCGAAATACTTTACGAATCGCATCCGATTGCCAAAATCAACAAGAACGAAACCCTGCATCAATCTTAGAATTAACAACGACATGTTGAAGCTAGCACGCTACTTGCATCTTTTAAATGTCGGCAAGGGGAGTGCCGGCATCGATTCCACCATCAAAAGGATGATTGCCATGAAACATCGTTTTCTTCTCACGGGACTCGCCGTCGCCGTATTGGGCGTCGCGGGAAGTCTCGTCACCGCCCAAGCCACCGTCATCGGCGCCACCCCGAATACCGGCTTCTCCAACTCCTCAGTCACCTTCAGCTTCGGCGACGCGACGTATACCTTCAGCAACGACTCCAGCCAGTTCGACCAGCTTTCCGTGATGACGGGCGGTAGCGCTCAAGTGAGTCTGCTGGGCACGCCAGCGAATGTGCCGCACGTACCGGGCGGCGTGGGTGGTGACAGTCAATCGCTGCCTACCTTCACGAACATCATTGGACAAACATCAACCTTCGAGTTTGACAGCTTCCCGACCAGGACGACTGTCCCGTCATTTCAGTTCTTCGGCCCTTATATCGGGTTGAAGTTTTCGCTGGATGACGGCGTTCACTATGGTTACGCCAACATTTCCGACTTGAACACGCTGGTCAGCTACGCCTACAACTCCGTTCCTGGTGCTGGCATCGTGACCGGCGAGGCTATCGCGAGCACGCCAACGGCCGTGCCAGAGCCATCATCGCTGGCGCTGTTCGGCCTTGGGCTGGGTCTTGTCGGCATCGCGGCGGGATGGATGCGTCGGCGGCGTTCCCCTCGCATCGACATTCTCCCTCAGGCCGTCTGAGCGCAAGCACTTCGCTCCTGACTATTTCACCGAAACGTTCGATGCAGGCGTTTGGGCGGATTGGCCGGGGTCGATGTGCGGCAGTGTGCTGCCGCCCCGAGCGCTTTCTCAT
>JBBSSI010000022.1:0-40501 GCA_038242205.1 Lysobacterales bacterium | reverse complement strand
AGGAAAATTTCCCGTCGCGTCTGCTTGCGCTTGCCGGCATACTCGGCGTCGGAGAAGCTCATCTGCGTCATGGCGATAACCTTGGCGTTTGGATGGCTAATTGTATCGGATTAACGGGACTTGTTCAGACTTTCCCTAGGCATGTGCTTCAAGCTGCGCGACCAGTTGTCTCACCAGCGGCCACCCCTTCCAACTTGCGTACAGTTTGACGAATCGATTGCGTTGACGACAAGCTCCCATATAAGAAAGCGCAAAGTACAACTGAACCCAGCGAAGGGAATGCATTTGGTGTATTTCGCCATAACCTGACAGAAAGCCTGCTTCTGCCAGAGCATAAAGGCGCCGTCTGCGCGAGGCAGTAGATACGCGACTCTCGAGCCAGAGATGATTCAAAAAAGGAGCCACGTCGTAGACAGCCGCGCCGGTGTATTGCCAAGGGATGTCCAAGCCTACATATCTGGTGCCGTCACAAAGCATATTGTCTGGTTTGAAATCACCATGCTGCCGGACGGCCAGAACAGCCACGGCATCAATTCGAGAAGCCTCCCGCACCAAGAGTGCACATGCGGCGGCTGTTTCAGGATCACGGTGCAATACGGCCCCGTAGGTGTCAGCAAGGAAGCTGATCTTGTCCGATGATCCCAAGGATTTTTGCTGGTTTTGCACGTCGCTTTCATGCAGCTTCTTCAACCATTGGCCAGAACATCGACAGGCTGTGCGCAGCGCCGCTGGACCTAACGACCGTAGGTAGCGGCCTAGATGCTCACCGGGAGCGAGCCGCGTGATAACGATTCCTTGCCCGAAGTGTTCCAGGTGCGCGAGCGGTATCACGGTTCCAAATTCCTCGTCCTGCGGAAACTTCGACTGAAGCTCGCACAATGACTCGTACTCTCTTCGCGCGCGCTGGAGTGCAGCGTCGCCCGAATAGGTGCCACCAATCACCTTGGCCACTACCTGTTCCCCACAGCGCGTGCAGCGTAATCGGTAGATGCTGGAATTTTGCCGCACCTCTGGCCGGCCGATCCGGCTCCAACTGAGCGCGTCGTTGCAACTCGAGCATTTAAGCCGCCCGGTAAGCACCTGTGTGATATTGATGTTGGTCATGACTTAACGGCGCCACAATCGGATAGATGCGGGAAGGCGGGAAACTACGAGCTTGAGCTCGCCCTGAAGCGGATGATGCGTTAAGACAATGGCCATGAGCCAGGCCACGCCGCCGCCGCCGACCGCTATCGCAAACGCCAGGAGCATGTGTCGTCCGACGAACCCCGGAGTGAGCACGACCACGACGGGAACGATACAGGTTATGAGCGTAACCACCGCACTTGGCAGCAGGGCCTTGACAACGACCCGAGCTCGCAAGGCTTCGTAAACCTGCATTTGTCTGTAATAAAGTGCAACGGCAATGACGTAAACCAGGACCTGCACTGCTGCAACGGCTTCAAGGCTATAAAAAGCTGCGGCTACAGAAATGCCGATGCGGGCAAGCTGATACTGCACCTCCACTCGGGTTACGGTACGGACCCGCCCGAGTGCGACCAGAAACCCGTTGCACTGATATATCAACGTCCCTATCATCGCAGCGCCGCACAACCAGCGCGTCAGCGGAACTGCTGCGTTCCACTGATCACCAAACATGATGTTGATGATCGGGTAGGCAAGAATGACACCGCAGGCAAAAAAAGGCCAACTAATTCCGGTTGTATAGACCAAGGCCTTCAGGAATAACTGGGGAGCCTTTGCATACTCTCGATGTTCACGCGCGAACGCGGGGAAAGCGACTGCTTCGATCGCTCCGATGAAGTTGGTGCGGAACATATTGACCAGTCCGTAGCCGCGTGAGTACAGGCCTGCACCGTCCATTCCGAGAAGTTTGCCAATAATCAGATTGGGCGACTCACTGCCCATTTGCTCCGCTACATCGGAAATCGTCCGATTTGAGCCAAAACTCAGTACACGTCTCCAATGTACGAAGCTCAGTCCAGTTACACGATATTTCCACCCCCACACGATGAAACCCGCAACGGTCAAAAAGATACCGGCTATCGAACCCCATGCCAGGCTCATGTAACTGAAACCCGCGTACGCCAGCACGATCTTTGTCAAACTCCGCGCAATGGATCCCATAGTGTGAATGAGCGCGAGTTTGCCGAACTCCATTTCACGCTTCAGGAGCGCATTGGTAGTGGTTCCAAACGGAAGCAGAAAAAAGGGAATACTCATGACCTTGAGCACGTTGCCAACAGCGGGATCGGCGTAGAACTTTCCGACGGCGCCGCTACTCGCGAAAACCAATCCGCCAAGGCACCAGGCTATGGCTAGATTCATCGTGAAGACGGTGCGTATCATGGCTTTGTCCAGCACGGGTTCCTGAACCAGGAATTCGCTGACCCCAAAGTCACGCAGCATATTGACCAACGCCAGCAGCCCGGCCGCAACTGAAAATATGCCTATTTCTTTGGGCGTAAGCAGGCGGCTGAGAATGATCGTCGAGCCAAACGTGAAAACCAGTGTCACGAACCGTTGGCCAAACATGAAGGACAAGGCTTTTCGCGTGCCAGTCTTGGGCTTCTCGTCTTTTTTCAGCGACATTGCAGGTGTCTTCGATTGTCTAAGCGCCATGCCGGTCTTGGGCGTATGGGCGCCATGTCATAACCCGTCCATAGCCCAGGTAGCCAGCCATGGGGATGCCGTTCCCACGTGAAGGACGGCTCGATACGTTCCCGTTCTTCGTGGAACGACATATTTCCGTCTGGACCGGGATGATGACCAAGCCGGCATGCCTCGATTTGGACGCGGGTCTGGTCGTCGTCGGCAAAAGCTGGCCCCGTATTCTTATTGCTCAAGGAAGCACTTCGCGCAGCAAACGGGACAAGGAACCGGCGCCCTCTCTCCTCGAATACCTCTGCGCTACATCAGGGCAAACCGTGGCTGCGCGCCCTTCCCGCACATCCGTAATGAATGCAGCCAGGCGAGTTTCGATGGCGTCCACGTCATCCAGCGGCACCAGCTCCGCGCCCCCGGTGTCGCGCAATGTCTTGGCCGTGTCCCCGTGTTCTCCAAGCAAGGCGAAGATCGGTCGGCCGATCCTCAAGTACTCATAAAGTTTGGCCGGTATCTGCCGATCGAACTTGCTGCCCTGGAACAGCAGAAGGGCGTCGGCCCTGGCCTGTTCGATCAAGGCGTCCTTGTAGGCAATGGACGGTGCCAGTGACACGATGTCCTCCAGGTCGAGTCGGCGTATTTCGAGGGCATACGTCGACTCGAAGCCGCTTGCGCGCATCACGACATTGAGACCTCTTGCGTCGATGATTCCCGAGGCCTTCAGACGAGCGAGAGCCTCGAAAAACGGCACCGGATTGCGCCCGTCTGCATACAGAAGACCGCTGTGCAGAAATACCAACGGCCTGTCTTTCATCGGCGTCGGTGCCGCCTGCAGATCGGTGAATGCGGATTCCTCGTAACCGTTTGCGATGACGACTAGCCGGCCGTCGCGAGCTGCGTCCGGAAAGCGTTCGGCGTAGTCGTCCAGTGCGCCTTGGGTAGTAAAGACGACTCGAGCAGCGCTGCGCATCACCCGGCCCTCCCATCGACGCTGGGAAGCCAACGCGTAACGGTTCGCGGTTGATACTGAGCTGGACACCGGATCCCGGAAATCCGCGATCCACGGCAGCCTGGTGATGGCGCTCAGAATTCGCGCGATGCAGTGCGCGCTCATGATGGGATAGGTTGACCAGATAACGCGGACTTTGTGACGGCGGATCAGCCACAGCCCTTGCCAAATCGCTGCGGGCCACCACGAACTCCAGCGGTCCGGCTGCGCGAGGAAACCTGGATACTTTCCCCGTATCCCAATGTGACGCGCATCGATTGCGAAAGCCCGTCGTACCAGGCAGCCCGGAGGAATGCTGTCATCGGTCATCGGCGCTGTGCGCGGATAAGCAGCTGCAGTAGCAGACAAGACAACAGGGTTCCATCCCAGTGCTGGCAGATACCGGGCAAATCCGAGCGTTCGCAGATGTCCGCTGCCCATCGCCGCCGGTGGGAAATGAAACGCAATCATCAAGACGGTGCTTTTCGCCTGTTCGTTCCTAGACCGCATTGCGCTTTCTCTGGACGAGTCTGACGGGCATGTCGCGGCGAGTCCGCACGTCGGCGGGTTGCTGAGTCGGGACCTCTTGCCACGCACAGACGGACAATATTGCCGACAGCGCCATCAGTTGGTAGGTCAAGTCAAAGTAGGTCATCGGCAGGAATGCGCCGGCCGCCATGAAGGCGATCAAACTGACTTGCAGCATCGATGCCAGATCGAACGCCCATTTCTTTTCCGGAATTTTCCGGGTTTGTTTTCGCACCCGGCTGCAAGTCTTCCAGCTCACGAACAACAGCCCGAGGAATAGAAACAGTCCGGGGAAACCCTGTTCGCCCAGAACCCGGAAATAGATACTGTGTATGGCGCGCGGGGTCGCGTCCTCCGGGCCGTATCTCTGCCACATCGCGTTGCTCTGGTACACGTTGAAACCGCCGCCGACCAACGGCCGGTGCAGGGCAACGTTGGCTGCAAACTTGTAAGACTGAATGCGGGTGACGCCGGAATCTGTCTGTTTGGCTTCCTGCAGAGTTCCCATCCTCTGTGACCATTGAGGCGGCATGAATTGATAAGCTGTGAATCCGACCGCGACTACGATGAGGATGACGGCAATTCGCCCCCGGCCCTTTAGAAACAGGGCGCCAGATACGATGGCCAGCGCAACGAGACCGCCTCGCGAATAGGTGCCCAACACCGCAACGCCGGTGAGCAGCATGGCCATGGTCAAACCCACGCGCACCAATTTACGGGACGCATGCAGTTGCAGGTAGCGCATGAACGGCAGCGTCATGCAGAGCGCCAGCGCCAGCGCATTGTTGTCTGCGATGAAGCTCTTCGGCGGACCCGTCACGTGGTTTACCCCACCGCCAAGGATTGTGAACAGTCCGCCCTTGATGCCATAAAAGCCGAGCGAAATCACGATCATCCATACCAGCCAGTCCACGCGCGCGCGACTGTTCACCAAGATCAGGGTCATGAACACCATGACCATGACTTTTGCGAATTCCTGCCACTGCAGCCACGCCGCATCCGGCACCACGGCAAACAGGGTGGTCAGTCCGGTCCACACCAGGAACACAGCCAGCAGCACACTTGTGGTGGTCCATGGAATGCGCTTTCGCTCCTTGCTGAAGAGCAGGCTCAGTAGGGTCAAGATGGCTACCAGCTGCACCCACGGAAAGCTGACCGCAAATCCATAGCACAGCCGATGCGGATTCATGTAGCCAAGCCACGACCATATCAACAGGCCGAGAAATGGACGCGTCAGAACAAAGGGAAGCATCCCGAAGATGAGCAAGGCCAGGGCGATATCGCGCATATCGCTAGCTCTTTCCAGCTGCAGCATGAGCGCGTCCATGAAGAACTTGGCAGCCCAGTTCGGGTATCGATGCTGCATATAGCCGCCTGAACGCGGATGCGATCCTGGCATTCCGCCGCGAATGCCAGCATCTGTTGCAGTCAGATCCTGAATCGACAAGTTGAACCGAACGGCATTTTCTGCCGAAGCCTTCCACGTCTCGTCTCCGGTTTCCGCCGCCAGGCGCTGCCAGATGATGGCCATTTGCGCATTGCCGGTCACGCACGTCCAGCGACTTGCCGCGTGCCAGTTGGCATCGAGTCGGCCGGGCAGGGCGCCATCGCCGCGCTGGCATTGCGCAACCGCGCGGGCGATGCGCGCGGCCACTTCCACGAAGCTGCTCATTTCAGCCAGCACACCAACTTCCAGGATGCCGCGGGTGGCGTACGCGATCGTGTGCGTCAGCGGTCGCTCGTTGTCTTCCAGATCGTTGTTCTCCAGCCAGCCGTTCGCACGCATCTGCGTCAATGCCCACTGCACGTTGCGCACCGCTGCATCCACGTAGCGCGGTTCGTGCAAATCACGGCCGGCTTTGGCCAAGGCAAAGGCGACGCGGGTGTTATACGTATTCACGTCATGCGTCGCAAACGGCGAGGCAAAGCGCCGCCAGGCTCCGTCCGGATCCTGGGCGGATACCAGCCAATCCGCGGCGAGCGTGGCCGAGTCGCGAAACCGCGTGTCTGCCGTTTCCTGCCATGCAGTCAGCCAGCCGAACAGTACTTGCCCGGTGTTGAAGATGGTCGGCACCACTTGCGTCGCGTCCATGGTGCCGGCACGTACGCCGCCTTCGGCGAGCTGAATGTCGGATTCCCACGCGGCCATGCGCACGGCGCGTTGTCGATATTCATCGTTGCCGGAAAACTTGGCATAGCGGAAAAACGTCGGGATGATGTAGCCCGTGGTTTCCGGATACGCGCCGGTCCATTTGCGTTTCGTCGCATCGTAGGCAGCGCTGACCCCATCGCAACCGCTGGCGTCTTGCGCGCGCGACAGCCATTGCGCTGCCGCCTGCAGTCCGCCGCGCGCATCCACTGCCGGGCGGGCCCAACCTCGAGAAAGGAATTTCATGAGGGCACTCACGACTTGCTCCCGGTCGCCGGCGACCCGCCTTTCAGGTTGGAAGTCCGGCGCTGCAGTGCGCCCTGGACGCGACGCAGGTTTTGCATCATCGACGGCATCGGATCGTTCCACCGCCACAACGCATCGGCCACGTGCGCGCCGCGCGGATAGCCTTGAGTGGGCGGCTGACCTTGTGCGGCAGCCGATTGCACATCTTCGGAGCGTACGCGCCAAACCACCGGACGGGTGTCCGCGGCGGGCGGCGGAACAGGGCGATCCAACTCCGAACACCACGCCGCGTAGGGCAGGTTGATGCCATTCAATGTCGCCACTTCTTCCTGATAGTCCGTGCGCCCGACCGTGGGTTCCACCATGAGGAATTCATGACTGCGGACGTCGCGTTTGTATTCCATGCTGGCCATGCCGATCACGCCCGCAGCCTGAAAAAACCGGGCGGTCATGGCGGAAAGTTCTTCATGGACTTCCCGGGCCACGACGCAGCTTGCAGTGCCGCCGACCTGCGGCGGCCAGGAGCGAATTTTTCGACCGGTGAAGGACGCGGCAACGCGCCCCCCGCGGTCAAGATACTGCAGGCAGAAGTAGATACTCGCATCGGGACCTTCGATCCACTCCTGCACCACCACATCGGCCATCACCGTCAGAATGTTGCGGATCAGCTCCGCACCTGACGCTGCGTTTTCCACGCGGTAGGCCTTCTTGAACTGCCGGCCGTACTCGGCGTTCCGCTCGCCGGGTTTGACCACCACCGGATAGCGCAGCGTTTCGATCGCTGGTAAATCAGCAAGCGTGCGCACATGCACCAGCGGTGGAATGGGACTGCCGAGCTTTTCGGCAACGTGCTGAAAGCCCTGTTTGTGCAGCAGCGTATCCACGAGGTCTGCACTGGGCAGGCTGAAGCGGTACAGCGCACAGAGCCGATCCCGGCCGTGCGAGACGGCTTTGACGCTTTCTTCCTGGGTCAGGAACAAGACCGGTCGCACCCCTGGAAACCGCGTGTGTGCCAGCTGCACCAGGTCTTCAACCAGCGCCGTGCCATGCAGTGAACGCACCGACAGCGCATGCGCGGCGCGTGTATGCATTTCCGCGCGCCGCGTGGCGGAATCCAGCAACCAGACTGGCACGCTCTCGCGCGCCAGACTGCGTGCCACGCCCAGGCCATTGATCCCAGCCCCGACTACCACGGCGGGAATATCAGCGGCCATCAACTGCCACCTTCCTGCCGGGCGTGCTCGCGTGCGTACGCGTATACGCCTCGATAGCGCTCCACGCTGGCTTTCCAGGTGCGCTCGTTTGCTACATATGCGCTGCCGTTGGCTATCACATCGTTCCAGGATTCGGGGGATTTCAGCAGTCTGATCAAGCAACGCGCAAGCGCCTGGACCGACCCTGCGGGAAACAGATGCCCATTGTGCCCATCGCTGATCAGCTCGCGATGCCCACCTACATCCGAAGCGACCACCAGCTTGCCCATGGCCATCGCCTCGAGCGGCTTCAGCGGGGTGACCAATTCCGTAAGGCGGCGCGAAACGCGTGGATACACCATGACATCCATAGCGCGGTAATAGCGGGTCATTTCGCTGTGGGGCACGCGGCCGGTGAAATGCACAACGCCATCAAGGCCGAGCTCGGCTGACAGCGCGTGCAACTCAGCTTCCTGCGGACCGCCACCCAGCAGCAGCAGGCGCGCCTGCGGTACCTCGCGCAGCACCAGCAGCATCGCGTGGAGCAGCGTTTCAAGCCCTTCGTAGGCGTAGAACGAGCCCGCAAACCCCAGGGTTTTGCCGCGCGTGAGCCCATATTTCTGCAGCAACCCGGTATCGCCGTTATCGGTTAAGCGAAACACGGACAAATCCACGGCGTTGGGTATCACGGTGATCTTTTCGGCGGGAATGCCGCGCTTCAACATATCGCCGCGCAAACCTTCGCAGATCGTGGTTACTGCGTCAGCGCGCTGCAGTGCCCGCGTTTCCATGGCGCGGGTCAAGCGGTATCGGGGCCCCCATTCGCGCGCCGTGCCCTGGTCCGCCGCGGCGTCTTCCCAGAACGCGCGTACCTCATACACGACAGGAATATGCGCGGCGCGGCCAACTGCGAGCGCCGGGAATGCGTTCAATACGGGAGAGTGGGCGTGGATGATGTCGGGGTGCACTCTGGCCACCACTTCCGCCAGCCGGGTGCGCAGGGATTTCATCAAGGCGCCATATTCCAGAAGCGGAAACTTCGCCGCGAAACCCGTGGCTGGCGGCGTGCGATGGAATAGCCACTCGTCGATATGCTCCTCGCGCTGTTGACCGCTATTCTGCTTGGGACTCGTCAGTTGCATCGTTTCCCAGCCAAAGGCGCGCTGCTGTCGGAGGATCGCGAGCGTGCGAAATGTGTAGCCACTATGCAGCGGCAGCGAATGATCCAGCACGTGCAGGATACGCAGCGGCCGTTCACTGACCGATGTGCGCGGAGTCTGCGCCGCGCGCGCGCTGCTCGGGAATTCACTCATGACACAGACCCCGTCGCTGCACCATCGGCTCGAGCCGCAAGCACGTGCGCGTACAGGGCGGATTGCGCCTTGATTACCGGCCGCCACCCCAGGCCTTCGGCAAATTTTCGCGTGGCAACGCGGTCCGGTTTGCGCGCCTGCAACGCGGTCCAGGCAACTACCAGAGCTTCCGCGCTGCGCTCGCGCATCAATTCGCCCGCCTCGGCCGAGCTGATCAATTCGGGCACGCCACCAACCGGGGTGCCAACCACCGGTGTGCCGCACGCAAGCGCCTCCAGCACGACGTTGGGCATGCCCTCGCGACTCGAAGCCAGCACCAGCACGTCTGCCGCGTTGTAGTAGCTGCACAACTCGCTTTGCGCAACCGCGCCCAGGAAATGCACGCGCGTGAGCAGACCAAGCCGTTCCGCGCGTTGGCGCAGTCTGGATTCCTCGGGCCCGTCACCGGCGATCAACAGCGTGGCATGCGGCACCTGCGCAAGCGCTTCAATGACGATGTCGACGCCCTTCAACGCGACCAGGTTACTGACCGTCAACCAGACCGGGCCGTGCAGGCCCAGCCGCGTACGTATCTCGGACCGGTCGTGCGGTTTGAAGCGATCCAGATCGACTCCGTTGCGCAGAACGGTCGTCTTTTCGGGGTTCACGTTCAGGGCCGCCAGAGTGCGCTTCAATGCCTGCGAAACGGTCACGATCGCCGCGGCGCTTTGCGCGGCCTTCTGGATCTGCAGCCTGCAGCGACGATAGCGCGGTATCCATGTCACGTCGCTGCCACGCGCCGTGATCACCACCGGTATGCCCAGCGCCGCGCCAAGACGGGCCGCTGCCACGCCGTCCGGATAAAAGTAGTGCGCATCCAGCAGGTCGAACGCCGCTCCGGCGGTTTGCAGCTTGCGCAACACCGGCAGCAGCGCGTGATACATCAGGGACGGCGCGACGCTCATGCCGAACTTGGGGATCACCAGATAGCGTGGATGCAAAATCCTGATGCCGTGGCGTTCTTCAATCGCCGGCACTGCGGCGTACCTGGCATACGCGCCGAACAAGGCGTTGCGGAACGGAAACCACGGCACCGGCGCGACTACGGTCGCGGTAATTGCACCGAAGTCCAGCAGGTGGCGCAACCGCTCCTCGACAAACAGGCCGTGGCGCGGCTGCTCTGCATTTGGATACAGGCTGGTGAACACCAGTAGATGGATCTTGCGTTCACGATCCGCTGCAACCACGCGCTGGACATCGGTGGCTTGAGGCTGTGCGGGCCATCGCTTGGTCGCGGATGATCCGCTAGCGGCGGAGTTGAGCAATACCTTGCTCATGCTGACACCTCTGCCGGAAGCCTGATCGGGTGGGTCATGACACAGGTCCGGCGGCCAACACGGCGGCTTGCATTGTGCCCGGAACATTGGCCGAGGGCTCCTGCATGTGCCGCAGAAACGCATCGAGCATCAGCAGGCTCCACAGCGTGGCGCTGTGATCGTGGCGACCAGCCACATGTTCGTGCACCAGTTGATCAAGCACGGACGGCTCGAAATATCCGCACTTGGCAACGGCGCCATGGCGCAATGCCTCTTGGGCGTGCTGCGCGAGAGGACCACGCAGCCAAGTCGCCAACGGCACACTGAAACCCATCTTGGTCCGGTAGAGCACGTCGTGCGGCAAGTCGGGCTCGAGCGACTTCTTGAAAATATACTTGCCGGTGCTGCCGCGTAGTTTCAACGTCGGGGGCAGACACGAAGCCCATTCGACCAGACGATGATCCAGCAGCGGCACGCGCACTTCCAGACTGTGCGCCATGCTGGCGCGATCCACCTTGGTCAGGATATCGCCGGGCAGCCACGTCTTGAGATCCAGGTATTGCGCCAGCAACAACGGATGATCCGTGGGCGCATGCTGCGCATGCCCGCGAAACACCGTGAGCGCGCTGTAATCCTGCAGTTCACTCTTGAAGCGAGCACTGTAGAGGCGCTGGCGCATCGTCGCCGACGTGGTGCTGACGGTATGGAAATAGGCTTCCACATCGTCGCAGGCGAGGGCTTGCAGCGTGGTCTTGGCACGCAGCGGGCGCGGTGCCCAGTCGGCCTTTGGATAAATGCTTCCGAGCAATCCGAAAACCGGTTTGCGCAGCGCCAGCGGCAAGCGCGCGCGCAGCCCACTCTCCCATGCGTGCAAACGGTAACGTCGGTAGCCGGCGAAATCTTCGTCACCACCATCGCCGGACAGCGCCACGGTTACCTGGGTGCGCGCCAGCTCGCAGACGCGGTACGTGGGCAGCGCCGAGCTGTCGGAGAATGGTTCGTCGTAAATGCCCGCCAGCGTGTCCAGCATCATGTAGTCGTCGGCGCTGACCCGCTGTTCGAAGTGCTGGGTATGCAGATGCCGGGCGACTTGCCGCGCGTAGACGGTTTCGTCAAAGCCGCCGTGGTCGAAGCCGATCGAGCAGGTGCGCACCGGCTGCGGCGATATCCGGCTCATGGCGGCCACCACCGCGCTGGAATCCACCCCGCCGGAAAGAAACGCACCGAGTGGCACGTCGGCAATCATCTGGCCGGACACGGCGTCGTCGAGCAAGGTGCGCAGTTTTGCACACGCTTCGCCTTCGCCCAGCTGCGTATCAACCTTGAACGGAGCATCCCAGTAGCGGCGTGCGGATGGCGCAGGTTCGCCGGCATGCCAGCTCAGCCAGTGCCCGGGCGGAAGCTTGGAAATGCCGCGATAAATGCTTTTTGGATCCGGCACGTAGCCGAGCGCCAGATAGTCCTCCAGCGCCTGTGGGTTGAGCTCGCGTGGCACGCCGGGATGCGCCAACACGCCCTTGAGCTCAGAGGCAAACACCAGGTCGCCGGAGTTGGTAAAGCCGTAATACAGCGGTTTGATACCGATCTGATCGCGCGCAAGAAAGATGCGCTGCGCGCGCATGTCCCAAACGGCAAACGCAAACATGCCGACCAGACGCGGCAGGCAGGCTTCACCCCACTGCTGCCATGCGCGCAAAAGGACTTCGGTATCGCTGTCACTGGTGAACACGATGCCCAGCGTTTCCAACTCCCGTTTGAGCGCCTGGAAGTTGTACAGCTCGCCGTTGTAGATCAGCGCCAGACCGGCGCTGTCATCCACCATGGGCTGCTGGCCGTGGGCCAGATCAATGATGGACAGGCGACGATGGCCCAGCCCGACGCCATCGCCCAGATACAGACCGGCCTCGTCGGGCCCGCGGTGACGCTGCACATCGCGCATGTGCAGCAACACCTGTTCATCCGGGTGTCCATGCGGCGATGAAACGATGCCGGCGAGACCGCACATGTCAGTTCTCCTCGCGCTCGGCAAGACCGGACATCGTCCGCGGAGGGACGGCGTTTGCGCGCGGCCCCAGCAGCTCGTCGTACAGTGCTACGTACGCCGTGACCATGGCGCTCAAACTGAACTTCGCAGTGACCCGCGCGCAACCCGCGTGACCGTGCTTGCGGCGCAGCTTTGCATCTGCCGCATAGGCGTTCAATGCCGCAGCCATGGCATGTGGATCGCGCGCCGGTACAAGGGTGCCCGTCACGCCATTGTCAACCACCAGGGCCACGCCGCCGACGTCAGTTGCCACCACCGGAAGGCTGGCGGCCATCGCTTCGAGCAAGGTGACAGGCATGCCTTCGGCAATGGACGACAGCGCAAACACATCGCATTCTGCGAGCAGCTCTGCGACGTCATTGCGATTGCCAAGTAGTCGCACCGTTTGCATCAAGCCAAGCTCGGCGATCTGGCGTTCAAGCTGCTGGCGCTGCGGCCCCGCACCGACGATGACCAATCGGCAATCGACATGCCCGGAGGTTTGACGCAAAAGTTTCAAAGCCGAGATCAAACCGGCTTGATCCTTGACCTGGTCCAGGCGTGCAACATGGGCAACCAGCACGCTGCCCGGCGGCGCAAAATCGCCCAGCTGCCGACGCATTTTTTCAGCCCCGGCCGGCACGTCGAACAGATCCACATCAATGCCGTTGGCGATATACACCACCTTGGAACGCTTGATGCGCGCACGTTCGATTAGCCAGATTCGCAAGTCCGGGGACACCGCAACATAGCGTCCAATGAACGGCGCCATCCAGCGGCGCAGTCGCAGATACCTGGAATTCTCACCATCCGGATCGTTCGCATCGCGACCATGTTCGGCGTGAACCAGACGGCGTACGCCGGCCAATTTAACGATGGGTGCGAGATCCAGAGTGCCAATGTTGTAGGTCTGTACCAGGTCTGGCCGCAGTGAACGCAGTGCCCGCCAGAATCGAAGGTAGCAACCCCAATCCTTGCCCGGCTGCTTGTCCAGCGACACGCACGCGGTGGCCGTCCTGGCGATCTCGCTGCGCAAGTTTCCAAAGCCGGCCAGCGCGATCACGGCATGCCGATAGCGATCGGACGTGGCGTTGATCAGCGAGACGATGATGCGCTCCATGCCACCGGTGTCGAGCCGGTAGAGCACGTGCACGATCAGCGGTTTGTCGTTCACGGCCGATTTCCGGAATGGACGGGTTTACTGCGCAGCTCTGGATCCGTCGCGTCAGTAGCTGCCAGCACTTGCGCAAACGCACGCAGATTCGCCCGTGCCTGGTCGACACCGCCAGCGCCAACGGCTGCTGACACTGCCCACACTGACGATTGCGGCAGCCGTCCGCGCAGCACGTCCCACGCCTGCATCAGCTTGGTCAGCGTTTGCGAACTGGTGCAACGCTGATCGACGCAGTACCAGTACCACACGAGACGTGATCCGGCCGTACCACTCAAGCGCAGTTCGCCGGCACGCAGACCCTGCCCATTCGCGAGCTTGATCTGGCGGCTGGCAGTACTGAGGATCTGCGCCTGCGCCGGGTCGTAAAGATGGTTGCCATAGGTAATCAACGTATGCCCGCGGCGCGGCTTGCCGGTGTACAGCGCATGAAACAGGTCGACCACGGCCCTGTCACTGTTCGCGCGATAAGCCCCGTCAACCTCGCCGGCTGCCCCAATGAACGAAGGGCGCCAGCCCACTCCTGCAGCCTGTGGACCGTTCCAGTCCGCAATCGCGGGCGCGCTCAGGTAAACCTTGTCGACCGGCACCGGTGATGAAAGGCTGGCGGCCACTACCGGTCCGGCAATCAGCACCGCGACCACCGCTGGCCAGACCAGCATGCGCACGCGGTCGGGCACGGCTTCACTGGCTGGCGGCGGCTCCGCAACGATAAGGGGGTCGCGGAAAAACCAGCCAGTCAACAACAACAGCACCAGCACCGTGCCGAAGAACTGCCAGCCAAAAATCGTGTGGTCCAGGCCGGTGGCATACTCCAGCCCCCACGTGTCGCCAATGAGTATGGTGAAATAAACGCGCAGCCCGTTCGCAATGATCGGCACGATCGCAGCCAGCGCCACGAACAACACCCGCTTGCGCCAGCTTTGGTACATCAGGTACGCATAGAGGACACCGAGGGCGCTGCAGGCAATGAAGAATTTCACGCCGCTGCACGCATCCGCCACCATCCACACGGCGGCGGGGGTGACGATCTCGCGCCCGTTGAGCAGCACCGGCGTGCCGGTCAGTTCCAGTGCGCGCACCGCAAAGTGGGCAGTAATGTCCTGCAGCGGACCGACCATTCCGTCGCCCCAGGGAACCGCGAACACCACCAGGTAGCCCAAGGGGAAAGCCAGCACCCACAGCGCGCGCCATCCCCAGCAAGCGAGAACCAGTGCTGGAAACAACGCGACAAAAGCGAAATGCTGCAGCAAATTGACATCAAGCAGATGGCCGGCATACCAGACGAATACCAACCCGGCCACCACCAGCAAACCCCACACGCTGGGTGCCGGTGCGTTCGCGCGCACTTGCGCGCGCAGGTTGAATGCCGTCCACAAGCTCAGCGGCGGGATGAGAAACGCGTATTGATATGTTCCGTCGTGATCCCACACCGACACCAGCGATTGCGCCGTTCCCCAATAGGCAACCAGCAGCACGATGAGCGCGATGGCAAACGCGCTTGCAGCCAGCAGCCAACCGCGGGTGCGCACCACCGCGCTGTCCTGGGGGATGGCGTGCACGTTCATGAGCCTGTTTCCAGGTGCGCAATGCCTTCGACTTGGGGCTGCACTGAAACGGGCGGCCCATGGGCCAAAACGCTTTCATACTTGTCCAGATTGCGCGCCCAGTCATACCCTGCCAGGACCTTGGTGCGGGCCGCGGAGACACGGGTGATTTCCGCTGCATCCAGCCAGCGCAAGGCTTCGGTCGCCATGACCTCGGGCGAGGCGCTGATGCAGCCTTGGCGACCGACGAAATTCTCGATGCCCTCATAGGCTTCCGGAGTGGCCAGCAGTACCTTTTCCATGGCCAGCGCTTCCAGCACCTTGTTCTGGATGCCGCGGGCAATCCGCAACGGGGCAGCCACGGCATGCGCATGGGCCAGATAGGGCCGCACATCTTCCACCCGTCCCGTAACCACAACGCCTGCCAGTTGGCCCAGTGCGCGCACGGCCGGAGTCGGGTTGCTGCCCACGATGTAAAAGCGCGCGTCCGCCCGCCGGGCAAAAATCTGCGGCCACACGTCGCGTGCAAACCATTGCGCGGCGTGTACGTTGGCGCGGTAATCCATGGCACCCACAAACACCACGGCGCGTTCCCCGGGCTGATAGGGGTTGGCGTGGTCGAGCTGCGGATCCCAATACGTGCCGTCCACACCATTGGGAATGCCGTGAATTTTGTCGGCTGCCTCAGGCACCTGTTTGCGAAAAAATCCCGCTTCAGATTCCGAGACAAGCACGCTGGCGTCGAATTGCGTGGCAACCGCGCGCTCGAAGCCGGCCAGACGATGCGCTTCGCGCCGATAGATCATGCGCGCCAGGCCCCGATTGGCCTGCGCATACTGCCGCCACTTGTCGGAGTCCACATCGACGAAATCCATCACCCGACGCAGTTGCGGGTACTCCATGATGTACGGCGCCACGCCCGACGAGTAGCACAAGGCCAGGTCCGGCTTGTGTTCGGCGAGCACGTCTTGTACCCAGCGTTGCATCACGCGATCCCGGTACATTCCAACGGTCAACGCTTCGCCCCGGACCAGCGCACCCAGCGCGCGCGCGCGCGAACGCCAGGGCTGCAACGGCCGCACGCAAACGCCGGCGCACAAGGCTTCCACTGCACCGAGGTATTGCCAGTCCGCCGCATCATCCACGAACGTGCCCAGATACACGCGATGATTTTCGGCAAGCCGTCGCAGCACGTGGTACGAGCGGATCTTGTCGCCTTTGCTGGGCGGCCACGGCAGCCGGTGGCAGAGAAATAATACCGCGCGCATGTCTAACCCAGATCCCGCGCGAGCCATGGACCCAGGACGCGACTCACGGGCAGCGGCAAGCGTTGCCAGGCCTTGATGAACAACGCGTATTTGCTGTTCGTCGGGCTGATGTTGGGGACTTCCTTGGCACCGGCCAGGTAGTACGCATAAGGCAGCGGACGCGGCTCGAAGCCCCAGTGCTTCTTGAAGTGGTACGCGCCGGTGTCCTGTTTGCTGCGGCCAAAGTCAAACACTCGCGCGCCGCGCTCCACTGCGCGCTGCATCACCGCCCAATACATGAAATCGTTGGCCGCCAGATCGCGGCCACGCGCGATGCTGCCACCGTAGTACGGGTGCACCTCGTCGCGAAAGTAGAAGCTCATGACTGCCGCGACCGGCTGGCCAGCGTGCGTGACCACGCTGATCTCGCAGTCAGCGCCAAACGTCTGTTGCAGCCGCAGGTAGTGCTTGCGCGACAGGACCGGCGTGCCCAGATTGCGCACGCTCTCTGCGTACACGCGGTAAAAGTCGTCCAGGTTACCGTCGTGGTGAGCCTGCAGATCCAGGGCAATGCCCTTGCGCACCATGGCACGCTGCTTGCGCGGGATTGCTTTCAGGTTCTTGTCATGGTCCGGGTCAATCGCCTTGCGGAAGCTGACATACAGCTCCTTGACCGGCCACCCCGCGTGGCGCAGCTCGCGGTTGCGCAATTCCAGATAGCCCACGCGCAGGTCGTCGGCGAGCGCAGTGGCAGCACGCGTCAGCTGCGCTTCGCTGTCCGCATCGCTTGCCACGACACCGCCATACACGCAGAACGGCGTCGAAATCAGCGAATGCCCGAATAACCGGCTGCGTATTTCCGCGAGCGGCAGGATCCCGGTGATTACTCCGTTCCGTTCCGCGTACAAATAATGGCAGCGGTGCCCGATTCCCTGTTCGATGACGCCGCGCCATGCTGCGCGATGGAAAAATGTGGCCTGCGGCGCCTCGGCAACAAAGGCATCCCAGCGTCCCTCTTCACCGGCGGCCAGTCTTTTGACTGCACACGGCTCGGCAGCGCGAATGTCGTCCGCTTGCGCAAACGCTGCGCATGTCATCTCAGCGCGCACCGGCGTTGCTCTCTTGCAAAGCCACCACCGGGTAATCGACGTGCGTGTCGGTGAGGAAAATCCGATCCATGCGGTCGAAACGGAAATCGCGCATCAGCTGCTCCAGGCGCGGCACCGTGCGCGTCAGGTTCAGATAGTGCCGTACCCGATTCTTCAGGGTTACGCCGGGCACTCGTGGCTGCTGCGGATCTATTTCCCACGGATGAAAGTAGAAGACACCGGAGGCGTGTTCCTGCCGGTTGACGCGACGCAGGCCGCGCTTGAATAACGCATAGGGCAGCAGGCGAAAGTAGCCACCGCCGCCGCACGGCCAGTTGCGTCCCCAGCGCCGCACCGTAGTTACTGGAATTTCGAGCAATCCCGAACGCTGCGCAACAAAAGCAAAGCGCGGCGCACCCGGCATGCCATACAGATCATGATGGATCGGCACGATGCTGGAACTGTAGCGATAACCGGCATCGCGCAGCTCCTCGTGGGCCCATAACGTGCCCGGGCCGATGGAGTAACTGGGAGCCCGATAGCCGAGCACCGCCGTGCCGGTAAGGTCCTCCAGCAGCGTCTTGGTCTGGACAATGCTGTCACGAAACTCACTGCGACTCAGGGTGGTCAGGCGCTCGTGGCCGAAGCCGTGGCTGGCGACCTCGTGACCGGCGGCGCTGATGTCGCGCACCAGCGCCGGGAAGCGTTCTGCCACCCAGCCCAGCACAAAGAAAGTGGCGCATACCCGGTGCCGCGCAAACAGCTCCAATACCCGTCGAGTGTTGTCCTCCACGCGGATGGGCCAGTGCGGCCAATCCGCGCGCTTGATGCACTTTTCGAAGGCGGATACCTGGAAATAATCCTCAACGTCCACCGTCATGGCGTTGACGATCGGCGCGTGCAGCGGCGACACGGTGTTCATTTGTGTTTTCGCTTTGAACGCTCGTGCCTGCCGATGGCGATAACCGGGTCATCGCTGGCGGCTACTGGCGACGGACGGGTCTTCAGCATGCCCCTGAGCTGGATGTTTTCGTGCATCAGCTGCAGCAACACGTTGTTGCGCTGCTTGAGGTCGAGCATGATGAGCTCAGTCTCCCGCTCGGAGGGCGTCATGCCCTGCGCCGGCTCGCGGTCTGCGGTATGCGCCGGGGCTTCGAGCGACTGCGGCACATCAACCATCTCTTCGCGGATTTCATCCAGCACAACGGCGAGCGCCGCCTTGTCCAGATGGTGCAGCTCTTCCAGGTAACCGTGCAAAAGCAGCCGGTCCATGATCAGGTTGACCTTGCGCGGAATACCGCGGCCCGCCGCGTAGACCCCGGCAAAGACCGCGGGTGCTATTTCCGGATCGTTGTTCCAGCCCACCGCACGCAAGCGGTGCAGGATGTACTGGCCGCACTCCTCCGCACCCATGGGCTCAAGCTTGTGCGAGGCAACGATGCGCTGGCGCAACTGTTCCATGTGATTGCTGATGATGGTGCGCTGCAGTTCAGCCTGGCCGATGAGAAAGACCTGGAGCAGGGCGTGGCCCTTGACCTCGAAGTTGGACAGGATGCGCAACATCTCCAGTGCTGTCGAAGTCAGTGTTTGTGCTTCGTCGACTACCAGCAGCGCGTGCGAGTGACGATCGCGCAACGCCATCAAGTGCTGTTTCAAATCCTGCAGCAAGGCTTCCTTGCTGCGTCCTTCGTACGGCAGGTCAAACGCCGAGGCCACGGCCGGCAAAATATCCTCGCCGTCGAGATTGGCCGAGGCGATGCTGGCCATCGCGATATCGCGATGCGCCAATTCCTCGAACAGTTTCTGTATCAGCAGCGTCTTGCCCGTGCCCACTGCGCCAGTGATCATGACGAAGCCTTCGCCTTTCTCGAGCCCGTACAGCAGGTACGACATGGCGCGCTTGTGTCCCTTGCTGGGAAACAGCATTGCCGGATCCGGAGTCAACTGGAACGGTTTGCCTTGCAGTTTGTAAAACGCCTGATACATGTTGGTCTCAGAACAAATGGGTCCATTGCACGAAGACTACGTTTACCCGGTAGTCGTGTGCGCCAGAAAGTACGCCATAGGCTCCGGAGTTCACATTGCGCGAATCACTGCGCAACCGCACACTGCCGAAGTTGTTTGGATTGAATTGATGCACGAGCGCGAGTTGCGCATACGTGTTGTAGCTTATCTGGCCGTCCTTGAATTCATATTTCTGGCGGCCGACCGTCGGCGTCAACTTGGTGAGTGGACCTATGTCGAACTGCCAATTGAGATTGGCATTCGCCACCCGCTCCTGACGGTCATTCAAGGTGAAATAGGTGCGCCTTTCGTCGTACAGGGTCAGGCGCAAATTGCCACGCGGCATGGTGTAGGTTGCCGAAGCCGCAGCGCGCTTCATGAGATAACTCTGGCGATTTCTGAGCGATGGCAGGTTGGAACTGCCGCCAGGGATGGACGTGATCTGTCCGGCGTTTTGTCCGAGCAACTGCTGGTTTATGTCGGTAGGCTTTTCCACATAACTCACAGACGTGGTCAGCAGGGCCGCCGTACGCGCCCAGGAAAAGTCGTAGCTGCGACCGTAGAAGCGGTGCCCGATCAGGAATCGTAAATTATCCCGGGTGTTTGACCACTTGAACCCCGCCTCCCAGAAGTTGGCATCCAGCTTGCGCGTCGTACCATCCGGAAGGAAGCTGTTCTCCTTGCCGACGTCTGCCAGCAGCTGGATACCGTTGTTGACTTGCCACGAAGTCCCCAATTTGGCCACTGCATATTCGACGCCCTGTCCAGAATCCGGTTCGATGCGCTGATCGGAGTAACCAAAGTTCCAGCCCCATCTTCGATCCTGTGGGCTTACCAGGTTGAACTGCAGAGACTGGCTGGTGATATCGGGGATTCCATTCAACCGGCCCGGGCCTTGTCCCGAGATGCCGCGATCGTTGTACATCACGCGACCCAGCGTATAGCGCAAAGAGACGGTGCCGAGCTTGCCAATGTCATCGATCCAGTACGGGCTGATGACACCGCGCGCAACATTCGCGCTGTTGTTGTTCAGAAAAAACGTACCGGACCCGGCAGACAATTCGTTGTCGATGAGCTCGCGACTATACAAAGCAAGCCCTTCAACGAATAAATGCTGCGGCACTATCATGAATACGCCTTGGGCATCGAGATTGTGCGCGACCTGGTTGGATCGCGATTGCGACGGATATATATAGGCGGTCATCCGGTAATCGATTAGTCCGGAAAACCGCGGACCGCTCCGGGCCGCTTTGAAAAAACCCTGCAGCTGGGTAATCCAGCTCGTTTGTTTCGGTTTCCCTTGCTCGGCGAGTTTCAGGTTGTCCGTGTACAGTTCGCCGACGGTAAAACCGGTGAGCATGCCTGGCTGCTCGTAACTGGGCTGCGGAATAACCCCTACCGTCAGATCTTCATAAGCTGCGACGTTGTCATCGCGCGAGGACATGAGTGCGTTGGGCACATTCAAGCCGACGTTCTGGGCCGCGGCTCCGCTCAGCCAGCCGCCCAGGACAATCGTCGACAAAACCGCAGACGTCGACGGCGCACGCATCTACGCGTCCCCTTTCAGGGCCTTGAGGTTCTGACCGTAATCCCGGTTGTAGTAACCCTCGCTGGCTGAAAGGCGGCTCATGTTGAGAACCAAGCCGACATACTGGTAGTCATTCAAGCTTTTCAGCGCCGCAAACACCGCCTGCCGCCGGGTACGCCCTGCCGCGACCACCATGACAACCTGGCCCATGTGCGCGGCCAGCACCTGGGACTCCGCGGTCGCCAACAGCGGTGAGGAGTCAAAGACCAGCAGGCGTCGAGGATTGCGACCGCCCAATTCGTCAAGCACGTATTCCATGCGCCGGCTGCGAAACAATTCGGCGGCCAGGGGATGCCGTTGTCCAGCAGGTACGACCAGCAGGTTGGGTACATCGGTGCGCACGATGACCTCAGCGGGAATGCGCTTTTCGTCAGCCAGCACGTCCATCAGGCCGGGCTTGTCGCTGAGACCCAGCACACGCGTGATGTCGGATTTGGGAATATCGCCGTCAACCAGCAGCACTTCAAAATCGGTCTCGCGCGCGAGGCTCAGGGCCAGATTCACCGCGGTGAACGTCTTGCCTTCCGCGGGCTGCGCGCTGGTTACCAGGATGCGCTTGCCACGGACAAAGGTTTCCGCACCTTTGCCCATGGCGTTGTCCAGCAGCGGCCGCTTGATACGACGTAGTTCGTTTGCGATCTGCAGTTCCGCCTCGAGATCGGCGGGAAGCCAGCCCCGGCTCTTGAGTGCAGCGAGGTCCACGTGCCAGAGCGCCGTGGTTTCAATGGGCTGCTCCGGGACGCGCGCCCGCTCCTGCAGGCGCTCGACCGTCGGTGCCGTGGGCATCGGTGCTGGGCGCTGTGCGGCTGCCGGTGCAGCCGGCTGCTCCTGTGGCTCAGCCGGCAAGGCCTTGAGCTTTTCTGCTGCCTTCTCGACGATGCTCATGCGACACCCATCACGAAGAAATGTTGCACCAGCCCTGACAGACGGCTATCAAACGCCAGCCCGAGCACCAGCACCATCGGCAGCAGAGCAGCTCCGGTGCAAAATCCAATGACGTCGCGACGCTGCTCTCGGCGCATCCCGCCGGACACAATCAGACCGAGCCCGCCAAGCACCGGGTAATCGCCGTACTCCTGCAAACTCTTGAGGCTCACGAACACCGGGGTAATCTTGTGCAGCAGATACGCAAACGCGGCGCCCATGGCAACTGCCAGTGCAAACACCGCCAGCAGCAGAAGTCCGCGTTTCGGGCTTGCCGGCGCCAGCGGCACCATCGGCGGGTTCACGACGCGAAATTTCAGATTGTTGCCACTCTGGGTTGCGTCCTGTGAAAGTTGCGCCGTGTTTGAACGCTCCAGCAATTGCTCGTACTGCTTCTTGGTGACGTCGTAGTTGCGCGTGAGCTGCTGCAACGTAGTCTGGACGTCGTTGATCTTGTCCGCTTGACCCTTGAGATCGTCAATCTGTCGTTTTTGCAGGCCGATTTGCGTGGCGAGCGTCTGCAGGTTGACCTGCGTGCTGTACATGGATTTCTGCATTTCCTGATACACCGGATTGTCTGAAGCAACCGACATCATCGAGCTGCCTGCGACATTCTTCTGCAGTGCCGAACGCCGCGCCTGCAGCTGCGCGATCATGCGGCGTGCGGAGATGACGTCCGGATACTCATCGGTGTAACTCAGCAAAAGCTTGTTGAGTTGCTGCTGGTAGGCGGAGATCTGCTTGTCGATATCCTGCGTGCGCGGATCAATGCCCGATGAGCTTGTACCAGTAGCCATCGTGCGCATTTGCTGTTGCGTGGTGGCACGCCCCGCCGCGGCTGCGTCGTATTGACCCTGCAAAGTCTGCAGTTGCGATTCGGCGGTCTGCAGACGCGTGAAATAGCTGCTGCCGCCCTGGCTGGGAATGAATCCGACGTTTAATTTCTGGAAGTCCGCGAGTTTCTTCTCAGCATCGTTCAGCCGATTGCCGTAATCCTCCACTTGTTGATCGAGGAAACCCTGCGCCGTGGTAGTGGAGGCGCTATTCGCACCTACGGTGTCGTTCATCAGTATCTGCAAAAACGCCTGGACTACTTTCTGCGCCATATCCCGGTTGGAATCGGAATAACTCAGGTTGTACAGACTCTTCGTGCCCGCGTCCTTGATCTGCACCGCAGCTCCCAGTTTCACCAGAAGCTCGTCTTTTTCGGTCGGTGTGGTCGCACGCACAGACAAGCCGGTTTTGTCTGCCACTGTTTCCAGATTGGGGCGCGAGAGCAGGGTGTGGGTCACCACTTGCAGGCGCTCGCGCACGTCCGGTTGCACCGAGACGCCGCGCAGCAGCGGATTGTTCAGCGCATCGGTATCGGCATAGACCTGCGCATTCGCCTCGTATTTGTTCGGCAGGCTGAAAACCACCAGCGCTCCAATGAGCATCACGCCCCACGCGACGATCAGCCCGCGCCAGCGGTACGGCCATACCGCACGAACCTCCAACATGACATATTGGAGCAATTCATGTAAATCGATTGATTGGTTCTGCATTGTTCCTTCCCCGATATCGCCAGCGGTGCCGTTTAGTTGGCGCGTCGTGTCAAAACAATGACTGTGGAATGATCAAAATATCACCGGGGCGCATGATGACATTGGACTGGATCGCGCCATTCATCAGATCACTGAGACGCACCGGAATGGTCTGCTCTGCGCTGCCCGGAATATGCCGGATGATCTTTGCGCTGTTGCCGGATGCAAACTTGGTCAGCCCGCCGACGTCGATCATCACATCCAGCACAGTCATGCCACTGCGGTAGGACACCGCCTTGGGCGTGGTGGCCTGCCCAACTACGCGTACCTGCTGGCTGTAAGCACCCACGAAACTCTTGACGATGACGGTCACCAGCGGTGTGCGGATATAGCGCCCCAGCTCCTTTTCAAGGTCGGCAGCCAGATCTTCCGGAGTCTTGCCGGCGGCCACGATGGACTGCACCAACGGGATGGAGACACGCCCGTCCGGACGCACCGGTACCGTGGTGCTCAGAGTCGGATTGTCGCGAACGAAGATTTCAAGCGCATCGCCGGGACCAATGATGTACCGCTCCACCGGTGGGGTAGTTGCAGCTACGTCATTGACGATGGGTGCAGATGCGCAACCGCCCAGCAGCAGCAAGGCACTCGCAGTCATCAGCCAGAATATGCAATTTCGCGGTGAGGTTTTCACTTGGTCGCTCTCCTGATTCAGCGCGCGCCGCGGCCGAACAATATCACTTCGACGGTTTGCACCAGGATGGCCAAATCGAATACGAAGTTGTGGTTTTTTACGTAAAAAAGATCGAACTTCAACTTTTCCTGGGCGTCCTCCACGGACGACCCGTACGAGTAGCGCAACTGCGCCCAGCCAGTGAGTCCCGGCTTTACACAATGGCGTAATGCGTAGTAATGGATTCGGTTGTTGAGGTCTTCCACGAACTGCGGACGCTCCGGACGTGGGCCAATGATGCTCATGTCGCCGCGCAGCACGTTCCACATCTGTGGCAATTCGTCCAGCCGAACCTTGCGGATGAAGCGTCCGACCCGCGTTACCCGATCGTCGTCCTTGGCGGCCCAGCGCGCCACGCCATCGCATTCTGCGTCGGTGCGCATGCTGCGGTACTTGATCATGTCAAACGGTTTGCCATTTTCGCCGACTCGCTCCTGCCGATACAGGATCGGCGCGCCGCGGCCGGACTCCACACGAATGGCCAAAGCGGTAAGCAGCATGAATGGCCACGTCAGCACCAGCAGCAGCATCGCCACGGCAACGTCAAAAGCGCGCTTGATTATCCGCCGCATAGGGGAAACGTTGAAACCATCGGAAAATACCAGCCATGACGGATTGGTAAGGTCCATGGTGATGGTGCCGGCCACGCGCTCGATGAACTCTGCAAGTTCAGTCACCGCCAGACCGCGCTGCTTGCATTCAAGCAATGCAGACACCTGCAAGGTTCCGCGTCGATCGTCGGGAGCTACGACGATTTCATCAACGCCGAGCCCTGCTGCCCACGTGCACAGTGCCAGGTCAGGATGCAGTAACGACGCTGGCGGGACGCAGACGGGATCAGTACCGACCGGCACGTAACCCAGGATCTTGAAACCGCGCTGATCAGTCTTGCGGCGCATCTTGCGCACCATCTCGGCAGCGCGTTCACCGGCGCCCAACACAATCACGCGACGCTTGAACAAGTCCGTATCCACAAAACGTAAAAACAACACCCGCCACAACGCTGCGGCGACGTAACCGAGCCCTAGCGCGATGGCCAGCACACCGCGGCCCAGGAACGCATCGGGGATCACGTAATACAACACGGTCAGCACGACGCCACCAAGAACGAAGGCGATAGCCTGGCGACTGAGCCGCCCCAGCCAACCGGCGCGCAGATGCACCTGGTACAAACCAAGCGAAGCCATGGCCAGCATCAACACAATCGCTACCAGGGGCGCGCGCCAGTCCAGCGATGCGCCGAACGCTGCCTGGGCATCGGCGTTTCCCCAGTAGCGCAAGATACCCGCCACACGAACGCCGGCCATGAGCAGCACGAATTCAACTGATACCAGAAGTACCTGCCAACCGAGGGCGCGACGTTGGAACAATCGATACATTCGATGCGGTTTCCGTTGCGATGGGCCACTAATCGACGGCTAGCCCCGCCGCGAATGAAGCAGGTGTTATACCAATCGTTTGTGATGAAACTGTGACGTAGCGCAATCTTCGTCTCAGCCGTACATTGTATAGCCTGCACGGAGCGTGCCGATCGACTAGGAAGTGCTCCGCATACGATCGGCGAAGAGTGCACAGACCGCCGTACTCGTGCCGACGACCCCGCAAAAACGGCGGTGCAGCAGTCCGCGCGTTCGCTGATGCGAACGTTGCGGAGGCGTGCCCGCGACCTCGCGCATACGTCAGCCCGCGTGACGCTGCAGGTCCAACTGTGACGTGCCGATGCCCGAGGGCGTCCGCTTCTACAGCTGGCGACACTTCCCCTATTCAGGCGCATCGATGCCAGCGCGTCATGCAGGCAACCTGACGATGGTTGAGCCGCCGCTCAATTCTTGTTCGCGTTGCCTGCGCTGCTGCTGCCAACCGGAGTGCGCACACGTAACCGCAAGGGTTTTTGACGCCCGCACGGCTTGAGCTTGACCACCCTCGATCTCTGGCAGATTGCTGTGGGCGGCCCAAGCTGATTGGGGGCGTTTCGATGAGGTGGTTCGACGCGTACTGATGACGGACTGGCAGTTGCTCCCCCATTCAGTTGCGCGTGCATTACACGCTGAAGGAGCCTTGCTATTTCAAACCAGCACCGGCATCGGTAGCGCTTCTGCGGTGCGGTAGCAGTTTGATTTCGAACAGCTTGGGCCAGTGCTTTCCAGTCACAAAAAGCCGGTTACGCTCGGCGTCCCACGCGATACCGTTGAGCACATCGTTGTCCGGGTTTGGCAGCGTGGTGACGTCGAACAGGCCCGTCAGATCGATCCAGCCGATAACGTGGCCGCTGGCCGGATCGATGCGCGCAATGCGATTCGTCAGCCAGACGTTTGCGTAGATCTCGCCGTTGACCCATTCCAGCTCGTTGAGATTGATCACCGGCACGCCGTCGGCCGTAACCAGGATGCTGCCGGTGGCCGTAAGGGAATCCGGATCCAGGATGCGCAACACCGCAGAACCATCGCTCATGTACAGCTGTTTACTGTCACGCGTAAGCGCCCAGCCTTCGCCCGGGTAGCTGAAAGTGCGCTGCGGTGTGAAATCTTCGAGTGCGTAAACAAACCCGGTGCCGCTCTTCCAGGTCAGTTGAATCAGGCGATCTTTCCAGTCGACGATGCCCTCACCAAAATAGCGCGACGCCAGTTGTCGTTGTTGCAGCACCTTGCCGGTCTCCAGCTGCACCTTGCGCACGTTTGAGGCGCCCAGTTCGCCGGTGCTTTCGTACAGATACCCGTTCTTGTAGAACAAGCCTTCCGTGTAGGCGGACGTCTCATGCGGGTACGCGTGCACAACCTTGTAACCATCGACTGGAACTGCGGCAACGCAGGGCGAGCTGGCCATTAGCGCTATCAGGGCAATCGTCAGGCGGCGCATCGAAGTATCCAGTGACAGGTCTCGGTAGGCAGGGTCAGTGCCCGCTCAGTTCAAGGGTCGCACACGAAAATTGCGGCCCTTGATCTTGCCCGCTTGCAGTCGTTCCAGCGCCTTGTTGGCGCGTGGGCGGTCAATCGCAACGTAGGCGCGGGTTGCAAACACGTCAATCTTGCCAATCTCTTTTACATCCAGCCCGGCGTCGCCGGTGAGTGCGCCCAGAATGTCGCCCGGACGCAGCTTGTCGCGCCTTCCGGCATCGATCACGAGGGTTTTCATTGGCGCCAGATGCAGGGTCTTGCCGTGCGCCGGAGCGATCTTGAGCGGACGCCATGGCAGCGGCACACCCGTGATCGCTTCGATGTTGGCCGCCTTTGGACGTTCGCGCGGCGTGCACAGCGTGATCGCCAAACCGCTTTGCCCGGCCCGACCGGTGCGACCGATCCGATGCGTGTGGGTTTCCGGATCGTGCGCAATGTCATGGCAGACCACCAGCGGCAGGTCGATGATGTCCAGCCCGCGCGCTGCGACGTCGGTTGCCACCAGCACGGCGAAACTGTGGTTCTTGAAACGCACCAGTACTTCGTCGCGGTCGCGCTGCTCCATATCGCCGTGCAGCGCCAGCGCGGAGAACCCGCGTCGGTCGAGCTCCTGGGCTACCGCGTCCACTTCACGCCGCATGTTGCAGAACACCAGCGCCTGGCTCGCGTCGCCGTCGAGCGTCCAGGCGTTATGCAGCAGTTGCGCCAGCGCATCGAGCTTTTGTGCCGGATCAACTTCGTGAAAACGCTGCTGGATTGCCGCCTGCTCCCCGGCCGGCGCGTCAACGCTGATGATCACCGGGTCGCGTTGAACGCGCTCGCTTACCGCACGTATGCCCTCAGGATAGGTTGCCGAGAACAACAGCGTTTGGTGATGTTTCGCAATGCGCCCGATGATGTCATCGATGGCATCGATGAAACCCATGTCGAGCATGCGGTCGGCTTCGTCCAGCACCAGAACCTTGATGCTGCCGCCATGCAGGCTGGCCTTTTTCAGATGCTCCTGCACGCGTCCGGGAGTCCCGACCACGATGTGCGGATCGTGCGTGAGCGACGCCAGCTGCGGACCAAGCGGCATGCCGCCGCACAGCGTCAGCAGTTTCACGTTGGGGATATTGGCCGCGAGCTTGCGGATGGCCTTGCTGACCTGGTCGGCCAGCTCGCGCGTAGGGCACAGCACCAGTGCCTGCAAGCGCATCACGTCCGCGTCCAGCGCCTGCAGCAAACTCAAGCCGAATGCAGCAGTCTTGCCGCTGCCGGTTTGCGCCTGCGCAGCTACATCGCGTCCGGCGAGCATAGGCGGCAGGCTTTGTGCCTGCACCGGCGTCAGGGTGGTGTAACCCAACGTTTGCACGCTGGCGAGCAGGGACGGCTTGAGCGGGAGCACATGGAAACCAGTCATGCGCCATGATCGCATGAACCTCAGATACACATGCCGCCACGCGCATTGTTCGCAGACCACCAACACCGCGCACGCGATGCCGTGGTCAAGGTTCTCGGGGGCTGGGCTGACCGGTATCCAGAGCGCGCAGAAACTCGACCATGTCCGCCCGTTGCAGCTTGTCGGCCACGTAAAACGGATGTGGCGCACTGGCTCCGCGCGCAGGATCCAGCAAGGCGTCCAGCGTGGGCACCGAATCATCGTGCAGGAATACGGGCTTTCTGGCCAGGTCCAGCAGCAGCGGCAACGCATTACCGCGAATGCCGCCGCCGGGACTGGCGTCGATCACGATCATCTTGTCGTCGAACGTGCCAGGTGCATCCTGGATCGGCGAAAGGGGTGGACGCTGCGCGAGTACCTTTGGCACATAGCCGGGCCAGATCGTGGTCATCGGCACGAGCGCAGCGTTGACTGGGATGCTTTGGTCCACGTTGTGACAAGAGGTGCAGTCGCTGCGGAAAAGCTGGCGGCCACGTGCGGCGGCGGTTGCGTCGGTGAGAACACCCTGGGGCGCTGGAAGGCTGGCCAGATAAGCGTTCAAGTCGAGCAGCCTGGCGTTGTTCACGCGCACGCCGGTTGGCGTGGCGGCCGCGCCCGGCTGGCCGGTGGTGCTGGTTTCCACGTACGGATAGCCCGTTACTCCTGTGCTGGCCAGCACCGCGGCGTAGTCATCTGCCAGCTGATCTCCGCCCTTGCCGGCCAATGCGTGCAGCAGCGCGCGACCGCCAGGGCTGAGCAGGTTGGTGGGGTCGAAGATCGCGGTGTAGATCGTGTTGCTGAGATCGTCCAGGACATCATTCTGGCCCGAGCTGCCATACGGCGCGGCCAGATCCTGGCGAAACAGCGCAGGAACATGTACCGGGTTGCCGATGCCGTCGGGGGTGTCGTCGAACATGCCGACAGGGAAATACGCTGGATTGCCCAGGTAGGCATCAACATCTGCTTCGGTAGATTCTTTGGTGAGCCCTTTCGGGGCACGCCCGATAGTGGAATCGTCCGCGTTCTGCAGTTGCAGAATGGGGAAAAACGCGCGCGAATTGGCAGCAGCAGCCAGCAGTTTCCCGATCTGCAACGTGTGTTCGGTCCGACCGTCCATGCGATGGCCGATCGAGCCACCGTTTGGCATCGCATACAGTGATCCATCGGTAATCGTGTGGCACAGCGCGCAGGTGATGCCCAGCTTGCCGTGCTTGGGCACCACGCCGACCACTGCGTTGGCCTGCACCAGCTTCAGCATTACGGCCGGGTCGTTGATCATGGGCGCGTTGGTTGCAGAAAGGTCGGTCTTGAACTCGGTCGCAAGCTGTTTGCGCAGGCTCGGATTGATTTGGTCGACATCTATGGTCATGCCCAGTTGCATGGCGTCGAGCACGGTGACTTCCGCCGCCTGCATACCCTGCGGCAGGCGCGCGGCGTCGGTCCAGAAGCCCTCGTTGCCGAAAGTTTCATAGCGGAAAACGTCCTGGCCACGCTTGGCGCTGCGTTTCTCCATTGGCAGCGGACTCTTGACGACCGCAGGTCCATCGGCTGGCGCACGCGCCGCGCCCGGTTCCGGCACGGTGGTCTGGGCCACCGCCGATCCAAACGCGATGACCAGGGCCGTACCAGCGGCCAGGCCGAAATGGCGACGACGTAAAGTTGGCATGCTGACTCCCGCCGGTGATGCCCTGCCGCTGCGTGCCACTACGACAGTGGCGCAGCCCGCAGCAGTGCGCGATATTCAAAAGATCGTGTGATTGCAACAGTGTTCTTGACGAACGACCGATGCCTTGTCCCCCAAGCCGTCGGCACCCGGGACAATGTTGCGCGCACAGGGTTAAGGACTCGTAAAAAACCGGCGCGTCAGCGCAGATTGGCGGACGCGTGCCTGCCGTGCTTCTGTGCGGGCTTGCGCAGAAGTCGCTTGCATACGTGCGCCAGCTCGCCGACGCTGTGCACATCGTCCTCACGAACATCGCCATGGATTTTGTGTGTATAGAAGCGCTGCGGGTCGACACGGTTGTTGGTGCCTATCCGTGGGAGCGCCAGCTCCGTCAGCCTTTGTTGCTTGGCCTGCGCCTGGGGTACGACAACCGCACGGTGAGCGCGCTGGATACCGCGCTGGACTACGCCAGCGTGTCACAGGTGCTGCGCGAGCACGTCGCCGCGTGCTCGGATCAACTGCTGGAAACGTTGGCGGAAAGCTGTTGCGCTGTGCTGGCTGCGCAGTTTCACCCGCAGTCGATCGATCTGCGCATCGACAAACCGATGGCTGCCGCAGCGCTGGGCTGCGCGCGGGTCGGTATCTGCGTGCATCGCGACTATGCGTAAGGACGCGCTGCGCTGGCTGCTGCTGCTGGGGTCCAGCCGCGCGGATGACTCACTGATGTGCGCAGCAATATCCCAGCTCGGCGAACGCGGCAGCGCCACATGGTTGACCCCGATCGAACGCTTCGCGGCCGACGATGGCAGCCCCCGCCGCTTTTACAACGCGCTGGCAACCTGGGAAGTGGTCGACAGCCACACTGAGGCGCAAGCGCAGATTCGGCAAATCGAGCTGGCGCTGGGTCGCGACCGCACGCGCCATGACGAGGTGGCCATCGATATCGACCTGCTCGCGTGCTGGATTGATGGCGCGTGGATCGCCCATGCGCACGCGCTGGAAAAGCACGAGTTTGATCGTGTGCTCGTGCAGCGGCTGCTGACTCAGGTGGGCATATCGGTCGTGTGCGACGCCGCACCATCGGACGCGGGTTGAACGCGATTTACACGTGCAGCAGGCGCCCGCCATCTACCGGAAGCACGACCCCACTGCAGTAGTGAGCGTCGCGCAGCAAATAGAGCACGGCGTCGGCAATCTCCTGCGGCGAACCCTGACGCGCCAGCGTCGTGCGCTGCGTGACCATGGCAGGCGTTTCCGCCTTGACCGGATTGGTCGACCACAAGATGTTGCCCGGCGCGATCGCATTTACGCGCACCTCTGGACCAAGCTCCACCGCCAGGCTGCGCGTCATCATCACCAGCGCGGCCTTGCTCATGCAGTACAGCGTGTGCGCCGGCAGCGGGCGGTCTGCGTAAATGTCGGCGATGTTGACGATTGCGCCGCCGGCGTTGCGCAATGCGGGCGCAGCGGCCTGGCTGAGAAAGAATGGGGCACGGGCGTTGGCACCAAACAGCTCGTCCCACTGCTCCTGCGTGGCCTCTCCCACCGCTGTGGAGAAATAGGTGGAGGCGTTGTTGACCAAGCCATCCAGCCGTCCAAAATGCGCCAGCAATGTGTCGATCATGGGCGATAAGCGGCTTACATCGGACAGCTCTGCCTGCATTAGCAGCGTGCTGTGCGCACGAAGCGTCTCCAGCTCCAGCGCCAGCGTCTTGGCGTCATCCACAGAGTGACGATAATGCAGCGCCAGGTCGTAACCGGCGGCGTGCAAGGTACGCGCGATGACAGCGCCAATGCGATGGGCTGCGCCGGTGACAAGTGCAACCGGTCGGGAGTTTTGCATGTGCATGTTTCGACTTCCTGGCAACTCCCGGTAGCTTGGCGCAAAGTGCATGTCGCGTCACCCGCGCTGCGCAGAGGTCACGACGCGTCACCCGCGCGCAGCGCATAGCAAGCGTCATTCCTGGTCCGGGGTTTTTTTCGGCTTGCGTGCGGTCTTGGCAGTTCGTTTGCGCACCGCAGTAACCGCCTTTCGCGCAACGCTGGATACCACTGCGTCAACCTTGCGCGCGACGGCGCGTGGCGCACTTCCTTTTTTGGCGCGCGGGGCAGGCTTGGCACGTGGCGGAGACTTCTCGCTCTCCGCTATGTCCGCTATCTCCGCGTCGGCGACCGCCGCATCCTCCATTTCGCCCTCGCTCTCCATCATGTCGATGGCGGTGCTGGCCACCTGCATGGTGTCGTAGTATGCGTACGCACCCACGCCCAGCGCACCGACCACAGGCAGCCAGCGCGTAACGCCTTTGCCTACCGTGCGCTGACTGAGCTTGACGCCGATCTGCCGCGCCACGTTTTGCGTGATTCCGTACGACATGCGGCGAAACACCAGTCGATCGCCCATGCGTACCACGAGGTCGCGAAACGCCTGCGCAGCGGTGTGGCGAAACAGGCACCACATCATTTGCTCGCGACCAAGCGCCGCGTGGCGACCGTAAGCGGCTGCAATATCGCTGACCAGCTGGCCCTGAATTTTCCAGATTGCGATCAGCTCGGGCAGCAGGGTCAACCAGCCAAGCGGCCCGGGCGGCAAGGCAAGCGATCCGGCGGCGAGCGCGGCCCGCTGCGCGGCACGCACGGAAAGGTGCTGAGCAGCCTTTGCCGGTTTCGTGCTGCTGTCGACGCTGCTTTCCGGCACGCGACTGACGAAATCCAGGATGGCCCGGGTCACCCGGTTGGGTTCGCCAGAGGCTGGAACCGCGGCAATCTGCTTGCTGCTGGACATGGTCAAACTCTCCGGCAAGTTGTGATCTGGATACAACGATCCGCGAAGCGAACAGAACTATTCTATCGATAGCCCGTTCGGTCGCCGTGAACCGCGCGTGCAAGCACGCGGTTGCAGCGCCACTGGGAGCGAATCGATAGACATAGCTGGTTTTGATCACGGGCTTCCGCGGCGCACATGCCGATCAGCTGGATAAACCGATCTCATCCACTCGCAGCTCCAGATCAGCGCGATCGCGCAATCTCCACCGTCGCTTCCTGACGCCGGTGGCTACCTTGACGGATAGGGTCCAGATGCCGAGTGCGTGAAAAAAGATCGCACGGCGCCCTCGGTTATGCTTGCCAGGCTTTCATGACCGGTGACGAAAATGTCCTCCCGACTTCCCGAACCCAGTGCCGATGAGCGCGCGCATTCTGAGCGCCTGATGCAGCTATTGCGGGAACTGATTATTTCGCACGGACCGCTTTCGTTTGCGCAATATATGGAGCGCTGCCTGTACGCCCCGGGATTGGGCTATTACAGCGCGGGCAAGCTCAAGTTCGGCACGGCCGGCGACTTTGTCACCGCGCCGGAGCTGGGCGGGGTGTTTGCGCGCTGTGTGGTAAACGCGCTGCAGCCATCACTGGCGATGCTTGGTGCGGAAGCAGATTTTCTGGAACTGGGCGGCGGTAGCGGCGCATTCGCCGAAGTCGCGCTCAGGGCGTTTGCCGAGGTCGACACCTTGCCACGGCGCTATCTGATGCTCGAGCCCAGCGCCGATCTGCGGGAGCGTCAGCGCGCACGCCTGAGTGCGAACCTGCCGGCCGAGCTGAGCGCACGCGTGCAGTGGCTGGATCGGCCGCCGGATGACGAATGGCAAGGCATCCTGTTTGCCAACGAGGTCATCGATGCGTTGCCAACCACGCGCTTCACCGTGCGCGGCGGCGAGATCCATGAAGAACATGTGGCCCTGACCGGGGATGGCCGCCTGCAGCGCGTGGACCGTCCGGCGGATGCGCTGGTAAGCGGGGCCGTACATCACCTCGAGCGCTCGCTGGGCAATGACTTCGCCGACGGTTATCGATCAGAGGTCCTTCCACAACTGCCGTACTGGATGGATGCAATCGCCGGCTCGCTGCGGCGCGGACTGCTGCTGTTTGTGGATTACGGTTACGTGCGCCGCGAGTTCTACCTGCCTGAGCGCGACGATGGCACGTTGATGGCGCACTACCGGCACAACGCGCACAACGATCCGCTGTGGTGGCCCGGCTTGAACGACCTCACCGCATCGGTCGATTTTACCGCGCTGGCCGAGGCGGGCAGTCATGCTGGTTGCCAGATCGCCGGGTATTGGTCACAGGCGCAATTCTTGATCGGCGCCAATCTGCAGGAAGTATTTGCGCGTGAACAGGCGGCAGCTTCGGGTGATTTCGCGCGCCAACAAGTAGCCCAGCAAGTCAAACGCCTGATGTTGCCCGAAGCCATGGGCGAACGCTTTCAGGCGATGTTGATGACCAGAAACATGCCAGAGTTGCAGCTACCGGCCGGCTTGCTTGAGGTCGATCAGCGCCAGCGGCTGTGATGCACGGATGGACGTCCAGACGGCTGCAACTGCGCAGGCTGTGGATTGCCGTCGGCGCCGCCCTCATGCTCTGGGGCTTGTACCTGGCGCTGGAGCCAGACCCGGACTTGCGTCTGGACTTTGCCAATGGCGACAAGCTGCTGCATGCGCTGGGGTTTGCGTGCATGATGGGATGGTGGGGTAACGTGTTTGCGGCGCCCCGGGCACGCGGGATTGCCGCAGTGGGCTGCCTTGCATATGGCGTGTTGATCGAGGGCCTGCAGTGGCTGAATCCGCCACGCACCGCGGACGGCCTGGACGTGGTTGCTGATGCCTGCGGCATCGCCATCGCACTCTTGCTCCTGCGCACGCCGCTCAGTGGCCTACTTGCCCGTTTGGAGCGCGCTCTGCAGCGGAGCCGCAGATAGCTGGCCGCGCTGCCATGGCGTGCCACACGCTCCGGAGCGCAATCAGGGTGTCCGCCGGGACAACCTGCCCGTAGTCACCGTGGCATGCCGCTGGATACCGGTGCGAGCATCGGCGTGGAAGCAGCATGCGCCGGGGTCGGGTTGGGGCCCGCAGGATCGCCGGCAGCGGCAGGCAATGAGGAAGCGACCGGCAACGGCGCCACGGGTGTCGAATCCGCTGGCCGACGGACCAGTTTGCCCTGCTTGAACAACTCGCTGGCTACCTGGTAATACGCAGCGGCGTCATCAATCAAACTCAACTCTTGCGGCACCAATGGCACCGCGTCGCCGGTGGCGTAGTCCGGCTTCATCTGCTCGAGTTTGCGCTGTGGCTCCAGCACGGTGAGCACATCGTGGCGCAGGTAGCCGAGCTTTTCGTAAGTGGCGGGAAACGCCCGCTCGCGGCCGGCCTCAAGCTGCAGCAGGTTGTAGCCAAAGAAGCGCGAGCGATAGCTGAAGTTGAGCAATCCGAGCAAGGTTGGGGCGATGTCGATCTGGCTCATCAAGCGGTCGATGCGTTGCGGCTGGACGTGGGCAGGCGCATAGATCCAGAGCGGAATGTGGTAACGGTTTATCGGCACGCTGGTCTTGCCCGCGCTGGATGCGCAGTGGTCGGCGGTGATGACGAAGACAGTATCGGCAAAATATGCCTTGGCGCGCGCGCGCTGGATGAAGTCACGGATCGACCAGTCGGTGTACGCAATCGCACCCTGGCGCGTGCCGTTGGGTTGACTCACGCGTCCGCGGGGAAAGGTGAACGGGCGGTGGTTGGACGTGGTCATCACGTGCAGGAAAAACGGCTTGCCTGCGGCATGGATTTGATCCATTTGCCCGAGCGCCAACGTGTACAGATCCTCATCCGCCACGCCCCACACGTTTTCGCTGTGGATGGTTGACGACTTGGGTATGTCGCGACGGTCCACGGTGCGATAGCCGTTGTGGCTGAAGAACGCATTCATGTTGTCGAACTGGCCGTAACCGCCGTAGACAAAGTCCGACTGATAACCGCGGTCGTTGAAGATGCTGGCCAGCGAGAAAAGGTTTTCATTGTGCGGGGACTTCAGCACCGAGTCGCCGGGTGTCGGCGGGATCGACAGGGTCAGCGCCTCCAGGCCACGTACCGTGCGCGTGCCATTTGCATACAAGTTGCCGAAGAACAGGCTTTGCGTACTCAGCGAATCCAGAAACGGCGTCATGTTCTCCGTGTTGCCAAACGTGCCCAGATAGTCACCGGACAAACTTTCCACGCTGATCATCACCACGTTGAGCCGCTGTTCGGACCCGTGACTGCGAATGGCTCGCGTCAGATCGCGCGGATCAGCGCTGACGTAGGTTGCGTCCGGCGTTTTCAGCATGTCACGCACGCGACGATAAGCCTGATCATCGGGCAGTGTGCGATAAAACTTCGCGTAATCCAGATGCCCACTGCGGAACGCGGCAAAGAACTGGTAGATGCCGTTGCCAGCAAGCTCGTTGACATAATTGTTGTGCGTGCGGTCCTTCATGGCGCCGTTGACAAACGCGACTGAAAGCACCGTCAGCAGCAGCCACACCAGCACCACCGCGCCGCGCTGCCAGAAGCGGCTGCCACTGTCGCGCGCGTGCAGCGCGCGCCTGCCCAGGGCAAAAACCACGATGGCCAACGCGACCAGCAGCGCCAGCCAGCGGCCCACCGGATATGACTCGCGGATGTTGCCGATCACTTCGGTGGTGTAGACCAGATAATCCACGGCGATGAAGTTGAAGCGCACGCTGAATTCGTTCCAGAACACCAGCTCGGACGCAGCTACAAACAGCAGCCCGTAGACCAGCAGCAAGCCGAATCCGTATAGCACCCACTGCCCGACGCGCGAGGTATAGGTGAATGCCGCCAGCGGCAGCACGAACAGGAACGGAATGATCGCCGGCCAGCTTTCCTTGAGGCTGGCGTGGTAGATGAGGTGCAAAGCAGCGACGCAGATCACGCAGATGAGCACCACGCCCATGGCGTACAGCAGCCAGCGCACAAGTGGCGCCACCCGCCCGGAGCGCGTCGGCACCAGCCACAGGAACAGCACCAGCGGCCACGCGAAATAGATAAAGGTGACCAGGTCGTAGCCCAGCCCCACCCCGAATGCATACAGCAGGTTCAGTGGCGTGTGTGTCACGTTGCCCCCGGACATGACCAGCAGCACCACGCGCGTGACAAACGAGATGGCCACGAACGTGATGGCTAACCAGAGCAGCGGACGAAAGCGCTCGCGCAACGGGGAGGTTGGCCTGAAAATACTTGACAAGAATGTCTCCAGAACACGTGGGTGGAACATGAGTCGGCGAAGTGGACTTGGCAGTGCTGCGCAGCGTATGACCGCCACATTCGGGCGATAATCTTGCGCTCATCGCAGCGGTTGCATCCAGTTCCGCGTTTCCTCAGGCAAGGTTACCTTGATGACGGTCCCGGATGCTGCCGGCTGCCGGCGCAGGACTCAAACCAAGGGCGCCGCGCCGCGCATGTTGCATGTCTGAGCCCAATGGGGGTTGTCCACACCCGCGTCACCATACGCCGCGAGCCGCGCGGTGATGTAATGCATCGGTAAGCGCAACGCGCATCTCACATAAGCGATGAGTCGGGCGAGAGCTCGGCCTTTACGCTGGCGATCGCGCGGCAACGTGCCGCGTCCATGGCTGCACCGATCGCCGGACCGATCAAGCCTTGTTCGACGAAGGATGTGGCGATCACCGCAGCTGCCGCGGTCCGCGCTTTGAGCATATACCCGGCCTGCGGGTATTCATCGTTTTCGTGGCCGAGGCGGCCGCGTTTGTCGGCCGTGCATGCGGCAAGAAATGTATCCAGGCGGCCGGGCCGGCGCAGGGCGTCCAGCGCGGCCAGCAGCTTCAGCACGGTGGATGGCTTGAGTTCAAAAGCGCGGTGTGCGTTCAAGTGCTCGCGACACACCAGCTCGGCCAGCGCGGCGTGTTCGGTGGGTACCTTCAGGCGCGCGCATAGCTCGCGCAAGGGTGCCACGCCCCGCAGTTCGTGCCCGATGTGGCGGGGCAGTTCGACTAGCGGAGTCAGCGCCTTGCCCAGATCGTGCGTGAGCGCGCAAAAACCAACCACGTCATCGCCGGGCACCAGACGTGCGGCCGCGTCCAGCACCATTTCAATGTGGATACCGGTGTCGATTTCCGGGTGAAACTCCGCACGCTGCGGCACACCGTACAGCGCGTCTACCTCGGGCAGCAGCACGCGCAGCGCGCCCGCCGCGCGCAGCACGCGCAGAAACGCTGACGGCTGAGCCTCGCCCAGCGCCTTGCGGGTTTCCGCCAACACGCGCTCAGGCACGAGGTGATCCACTTCGCCATCGCGCACCATTTGTTGCATCAGTGCCAGCGTGTCCGCTGCCACGCTGAATCCCGAGAGCGCGAAGCGCGCGGCAAAACGGGCCACGCGCAGCACGCGCACCGGATCCTCGACAAACGTTGCGCTGACATGGCGCAATACGCGTCGATCAATATCTCGTGCGCCGTGATACGGATCGATCAGCGTGCCATCCGCATCCTGCGCAATGGCATTGATGGTGAGGTCGCGCCGCGCCAGGTCCTGCTCCAGGGTGACGCTGGCGTCCGCCTGGAAGACGAAGCCGTGATAGCCTTGTCCGCTCTTGCGCTCGGTGCGCGCCAGCGCGTATTCCTCGCCCGTGTGTGGGTGCAAGAAGACCGGGAAGTCCTTGCCTACCGGCTTGTAACCGAGCGCGAGCATCTCTTGGGGCGTCGCGCCGACAACGACATAATCCCGATCGACCACCGGCCGGTGCAGCAGGTTGTCGCGGACCGCGCCGCCGACCAGATAGATACGCATGCGTCGATTCTGCCATGTACTTACAGATCGCCGGTGGTCGGGCGAGCTGCGCGGCGGCAGACGGCGGTTGCGCTTGCTGACCATCAATGATCTCGAGTGAGTGTCTTCGCCGTGGCGATGCGCACAAGTCCTTTTCCATGGGTGCGTGATGGCCACGCGCGGTCGCGTCGATAGTCGCGTCAATAAAGGGATCCCTTGCGGGCAGCGCGCGCCTTGCAAGCATCGCGATGTAGCGTTTTGAACCGCGACCCATCGTTGCCTTTGCACAGTGAACATGGCCCGCCGCACATGACGTCCATGACATTGCATGCTGCTGCGCGCTGGATGCATCGCATGGCAGCTTTCGCGCGCGACGCAAACCACCGGAGGAAAGCCGGCGTGTGGCGCAGGCCCAGTGCCGACTTGCGTTGCACTGGTTCAAGGTACGCTTTGGGTTGCTACGCAGTCACAAACGATGGAGTCAGTCATGCGTGCGGTACAGATCGTGGAAATTGGCAAGCCGTTGCAGCTGCGCGAAATCGCGCTGCCGGAGCCCGCGCCGGGGGAAATTCGCGTCAAGGTGCAGGCTGCCGGCATCTGTCACTCCGATGCGCATTATCGCGACGGCGCTGCCAGCGTCAGCTTGCTGCCGATCACGCCAGGACATGAAGTAGCCGGGGTGGTGGACAAACTGGGCACAGCCGTGACCGACGTGGCGCTTGGCGATCGGGTCGCGCTGCACTATCTGTTTACGTGTGGGCAGTGCGTCTACTGCGCGCGCGGACTGGAGCAGTTTTGCACTACCTGCCGCATGCTGGGAAAGCACGTCAATGGTGGTTATGCCGAATACGTCGTGGCGCCAGCACGCAACGCAATTCCCATTGCCGACGCGGTCAGTGCGCCGGCAGCGGCCATCATGATGTGTTCCAGCGCCACCGCGTTTCATGCGTTGCGCAAGGCGCGGATGGTCGCCGGCGACAGCGTGGCAGTATTCGGAGTCGGCGGGCTTGGCATGTCGGCGGTGCAACTGGCCCGCGCCTGCGGCGCGGCCGAAGTGTTTGCGGTGGACGTGGATGCGGCCAAGCTTGAAGCTGCCGCAGCCTGTGGCGCCCAACCGATCGACGCGACCGCTGCAGCAGCGGACCTGCAGTTGCGCGAACGCACGCACGGCCGCGGCGTCGATGTAGCCCTGGAGTTTGCTGGCTTGCCGCTGACCCAGCAGCAGGCCGTCGCCGCATTGGCGGTGCACGGGCGCGCGGCACTGGCCGGAATTTCCCGCGCGCCATTCGCGGTTGACAGCTTTGCCACGGTCATCAACCGCGAGGCGGAGATCATCGGTGTATCCGACCACCTGCATGGTGAACTGGCCACGCTGATGGACTTCACCCGGCGCGGCATGCTCGATCTGGAAAGCATCATTGCCGATCGCCTGCCGCTGGACGCCACGCAGATCAATCGGCGGCTTGATGCGCTCGCTGGATTTCATGGCCGCACGCGTTCGGTCATCGTGATGCAGTGATCGCGCCTGACTGCCGGCACTTGCACGAGCAAATGTGTGCAAGGCGTCAGGCAACGGCAGATCGTCTCGCCGGGGATAACCGGTGCTGTCACGATAAGATCCAGCCAGCTGCGATGGAGACCACCATGCCGGGACTTTCTGGGACCGAGATCGTTGCTGCCGTGCACAGCGGCCGGCAAACGCCCGTAGACACCGTACGCACCGCGCTGGCGCAAGCACAGGCGCACTCGGCGCT
>JBBSSI010000021.1:0-43170 GCA_038242205.1 Lysobacterales bacterium | reverse complement strand
GTCCAGGAACCGCTCGCGCCGCGTCGGCTTCTTCTTGGCTTCAAAACTCAACGAGGCAAATGAACGCTGTTTCATCGCGGATGCGCTTCCTGGTGGCTCATCGCTATGATGCCTCAGACGCGGAATAGATCAGAGCATCCTTAGTGGACACCCTGAACAACCACTCAAGTTTTACTTGATCGTCGCTTCGCGGCCGCTGCCTGAACGCAATGTTGCCGTGAGAGCACTTGCGCTGTCCTATGTATATTTTGACGGGCAAGCACACCAGATTTCTCAGGCTTCCGCGCAGTGAGCTACAACCTGTTTGCACCGTTTGTTGCAGGCGCAGCATTGGGCTTGGCCAATACTGAATGGACGCATTGATCATGGGCAGGCTTAACCAACAGTTCGAGGAGAAAGGCTACGCTGCAGCTTCGATCCAGCGATAGTTGCGGCACCAAACGATTTTGGGGAATCATATGAAAGGCACGTGCTTGTGCGGGGCTAGCGAAGTTATTGCTGAGAACCAGAGCGAAGTGGGGCTTTGTCATTGTTCCATGTGTAGACGTTGGTCTGGCGGACCGATGTTCGCAGTTCATTGCGGTCCACAAGTTGAGTTCAACGGAGAAAAGCCAGCAACCTACCAATCATCCAACTGGGCAGAGCGCGGGTTCTGCTCCAAATGCGGCACTCATCTCTTCTATCATTTGCTCCCCAGCAACGAATACATCTTGCCGGCAGGTATATTTCAGGACGAGCAATTCGAGCTCACCAATGAAATATTCATCGATGAGAAGCCGGATTTTTATGAATTCAGTAACGAAACGAACAAAATGACAGGGCAGGAAGTCTTCGCGCAATTTGCCGCAAAAGACTGAAGGTTTCACGTGGCGCACTTGTAATCAATATCGGCCCGATCAAGTTGGATCTGCCTCGCTGACCAGTCTTGATCAAGGCGTTCCCTGGAGTATTTGGTAGTTCAACGTTTTTCGCAGGCAGGCGTCGCGCGCACCCAGATCAGGGTGCAGTGGAGCTGTCCATTTTTGCGCAGGAACCTTCCTCAGGCGTCGGGCCGCATGGTTTGTCGCTTAACTTTGATGCTACTTCCCCGGAGAAAGCCGTGTCAGATCTTGATGGAGTCTTCGTGAGACTTAGAGACGTCATGTCCCCCTACGCGTCAAGGTTGGATTGCAAGAAGAACGATGCGTCCGAACTGTATCTGGACACAAAGCACATTCAGAAGAACCGGAAGCCGGTTTTTTTTGGCGCCGTCCAGATGAAGAAGGCATACGTTTCGTACCATCTGATGCCCGTCTACCTCAAGCCCGAACTGTTGGAAAATATCTCAACGGATCTCCGCGGCCGAATGCAGGGCAAGTCGTGCTTCAACTTTGCGAAAGTTGACGAGGTTCTTTTTGCCGAACTTGCCTCGCTCACCAAGGAAGGCTATTCCAGTTACCACGATCAAGGTTTTGTATAAGCCGCATTGCGAGCCACAAGCCACAAGGCACAAGGCACAACGCACAAGCCACGAGCCACGATCCACGAGGTACGAGGTACGAGGTACGGGGTGCGAGGTGCGCGCTAATGCGCGTGCTTACTCCGACAATACTGGCAAGCCAGCGAAGATACGAAACGCGGCCCGATTCGGCTTTTTGAGTACCACGAATCATCACGTCAATGGAGGCGCGGAAACAATGATCGGTGAGAACCAGGAGTTCCTTGTTTCAAAATTTCCTGGTCCTGACCATTTTCCATGACGATCTGCGACTTGTATCAATTACCGGGGGTTTGGCGCGGACAGAATACGAAGACTGGCCGGCTGGCCAATATCGGTAAGGATCTTTTGCGATGCACGGTCGTTGCGTGCCCCTGTCATTGGTTCCGTGAGAGGGGGCGCAGCAGGACAAATGACGAGCGGCAAGCCAGGGGGATCGATGTGGGCGCCGCCAGTTGGGAGGGCCGTCTTGTTCGCGATCGCCATTGCGGCGTTGCCGTCGTTCGGACGCGCGCATGCAGTGAAGATCGATGATGCAAAGATTCGAGACTTCGTCACTAATGCAATGCGTGCGGATGCAATCCCCGCGTTGGCGGTCGTCGTGGTGACTCGTGATGGAACCGCATACGCTGAGGGCTTCGGCAGGCGAGGGGATGGGCAAGAGGCGGTCTCGCCCGACACGCCGTTCGTGCTTGGCTCCATGAGCAAGAGCATTACCGCGCTCGCGATCATGCAGCTCGCCGCGGCGGGGCGGCTTGATCTCGACGCGCCGGTGCGCCTTTACTTGACGGGATTCACCATGGCCTCTGCGGCGGCGGAGCACATCACCGTTCGCCAGCTGCTCGCGCATACGAGCGGTATTCCCGCCAAGGCAGCGCGCGCCAATGGCGAAGAGGCGACGCTAGCCGAGCATGTCGCCGCCTTGCGTTTTGTTCGCCTGGAGCGCGCTCCAGGGGCAGCATACGAGTATGCGAGTCCCAATTATCAGTTGCTCGGCCGCATCGTTGAAGTCGTGTCGGGTGAATCGTTCGGAACGTATGTCGCGCGCCACATCTTCAAGCCGCTTGACATGCGCCACTCCTTTGTAGACGTCGCGTCGGCCCGTGCTTCCGGGCTGGCTGAAGGCCACCAGATGATCTTTGGCGCGGCCGTGGCACGCACGTTGCCGGATGGGCCCGGGCGGCTTCCGGCTGCAACGCTCATGTCGAGCGCGAATGATCTGGGGCGTTTCATGCGAGCTCAGCTTCGCGGGGGCGAACTCGACGGCGCGCGAGTGGCTTCCGAATCGAGCGTGGCTGCGATGCATCGCCCGTTGGTGCAGGTCGAGGGGTTCGGTTACGCAATGGGCTGGCGCGTGAGTGACATGGGCGCCGTGCTCGCGGTGCATCACGGCGGGATTTTGCCAAGCTACCGCGGCAAGATGGTGATGCTGCCGCAACTTGGCATCGGCATTGCGGTGCTGACAAATGTGTCCACCGTGATCGGATCGCCGAGCAGCCATCGTATCGCCGATGGCGTCGCCGCCATTGTTTCCGGGCAGGCTCCGGCTCCCTCGCCACGGTGGCCTCTGCGCTGGATTCTGCTGGCTGTGGCAATGGGCATGCTGATGGTCACCGCGTGGCAACTGCGGGGTCTTTTCAAGGCGGTCCGCGCACAGCGAAGTCTGGGCGTGGCACTGCGGGAAATGGGGATCGCGGTGGCGTTGCTGATCGGGATACCTTGGTGGGTCGGATTTGACTGGACAGAGATGTGGTATCAGGCGCCGGACTTAATGGTGTGGATCGTCACTGCAGCTGTACTGGGAATTTTGACTGGCCTGCTGCGCCTTCGCGGGACCGCAGTTGACCAGACAAGTAAGGCCTGACCACGCTTTCAAGCCGCGTTGCTTTGCGGCCGGGCTGAGTGCAGCGCTGTGCCGAAGAGTGACATCCATGCAGATTGAAACCAGGAAAATCAGTCTGCGGCTGCAACTGTTTCCATGCCTCTTGCTGTGCGCGCTGGCTGCTGGCGTCATTCTCATGTTTCACGGCCAGCCGTATGTTGGACCACTGCTAGCCGGGCTGCCCATGACCTGCCAGGTTATTCTCGGGCTGGTGATTGGAGCTGTGGGCTGGGCAGTATCTGTCATCGGGTACAAGTACACGGCCAGGCATCAAGCCACGCGGAGCACGATTGATAGCTATAGTCGGTTGGATCTCCGCGGCTGGAATCCGCTTTGGATTGCGCTTGCTGCCGGCTTTGGTGAAGAACTGTTGTTCCGCGGGGCACTTCAGCCGCTGCTTGGAATCTGGATCACTTCGGTCCTTTTCGTGCTTGTCCACGCTCGCGCTTACCGCTTCAACAAGCTCGGCAACCGTGTGCTTGTCCAGGCGTTGGATATTTTTGCCAGCAGTGTGATTCTCGGCTTCCTTGCACGCTACGCCGGGCTGGTCACCGCCATGATCGTTCATGCAGCAATCGATGTTGTGGGCCTCTACGCGATTCGTCGCGCGACGCACGTGCATTCACCCACTTCTACTTGACCATTCATGCCTCGATCAATTCGCTTCAGCGTCGTCGGGGCGTTCGCGTTCCTCCTCGCTTGGCTCGGTCGTACGCATGCCCGCAACGTAAATGCAGATGGCAACGCAGTGCTCCGCTATGTATTGGCTCCATACCTCACGCTGGTTTGCGCACTGCTCTTTCTCGCTATCGGGGTTGGCCTTGGGTGGTGGCGCTGAACCATCGCCATTCCGACGACTTGCCCATTCTTTCCTATGTTCCCGCAGCAATCGGGTGGCACCGGGCTCGGGGCGAAGCTGGCAGTGGGTTTGTGGCTCAGCGCTGCAGGCAACTATTCGTATCAGCTGCACGGTTATGTGTAGACTCGTTCCAGACCCAAAGGAACTCAGGGTCAACTGAAGCACTTCGGGTGGCCCCCGCGAGCCGCGCTTGCGCTGCGCGCTCTGCATCGCAAGTCGTGCGCACAACGATGCTGCTTTTGGTTCTGGCAGCATGAGTGCGTTTTCAGGGATTCGGCAGCGTCTGATTCAGCACAGAGGCGAAACCATGGGCGACAACGCAGGCAGCTACGCAAAGGTCTATGCGGCGGCGCAGGCCGACCCGGAAGGGTTCTGGGCGAAGATCGCCGAGGACATTGACTGGAGCAAACGTTGGGACCGGGTCATTGATGCTTCACGCAAACCGTTCTATCGATGGTTCGCAGGCGGCGAGCTCAACACCTGCTACAACTGTGTGGATCGCCACGTCGAGCACGGTCGCGGGGAACAACTGGCGATCATCTACGACAGCCCGCTGGCTGGAACCCAGCGCAAAATAACCTACCGTGCACTGCGCGACCTGACTGCGCAGTGCGCAGGGGCGCTGACGAACATGGGCGTCAGCAAGGGCGACACCGTGGTCATCTACATGCCGATGGTGCCCGAAGCCGTGGTGGCCATGCTCGCCTGCGCACGCATCGGCGCTGTGCATTCGGTGGTGTTCGGCGGGTTCGCTGCACCCGAACTGGCCAAGCGCATAGCCGACGCGAAGCCGAAGGTGATGTTGTCCGCGTCGTGCGGCCTGCTTCCGGGTCGCAGCGTGTCTTACAAACCGCTGCTGGATCAGGCACTGCAGATCGCCCACGCCGAAAACACGCCGTGCCTGATCCTGCAACGCCCTGAGCTGAAGGCCGAACTCGTTGCCGGGCGTGACACGGACTGGGAGGAGGCCATGGCGGCGGCGCAGCCCGTGGACTGCGTGCCGGTCGCTGCAACCGACCCGTTGTACGTGATCTACACCTCCGGCACGACCGGCATGTCCAAGGGCGTTGTTCGTGACAACGGTGGGCATGCAGTTGCGCTGCGCTGGTCGATGGACGCGGTGTACGGCATGCATCCGGGCGACGTGTACTGGGCAGCGTCAGACATTGGCTGGGTAGTGGGACAGTCCTACATCGTCTACGGACCGCTGCTGCAAGGTTGCACGACCATCCTCTATGAAGGCAAACCAGTGGGCACGCCAGATGCCGGTGCGTTCTGGCGCGTTTGTGCGGAACATGGCGTCAATGCCTTGTTCACCGCACCGACCGCACTGCGCGCGATCAAGAAGGAAGATCCGCGCGGCGAGTGGGTAAAGAAATACGACCTTGCAAAACTGCGCACGCTGTTCCTTGCCGGCGAGCGCAGCGTTCCCGACGACATCGAGTGGGCGGGCAAGATCCTGGGCGTCCCGGTCATCGACAACTGGTGGCAAACCGAGCTTGGCTGGCCAGCCATGAGCGCATGCATGGGCATCGAGCACCTGCCGGTCAAGCCTGGTTCCGCGACCAAGCCGGTGCCGGGCTTCGACATCCAGTTTTTCAACGCCGAAGGCAAAGCCCAGGCTGCGGGAGAAACCGGCGATCTCGTGATCAAGCTGCCGATGCCACCGGGCACCTTGTACACGTTGTGGCACAACGAAGCGGATTTCGAGAAAACCTACCTCTCGCGCTTTCCGGGCTATTACCTGTCTGGCGACGCCGGTTTTTTCGACGAAGATGGATACGGTTCGGTAATGACGCGCATCGACGACATCATCAACGTGGCCGGCCATCGCCTGTCCACGGGGGAAATGGAGCAGGTGCTTGCCGCACATCCGGACGTTGCCGAGTGCGCTGTGGTGGGAGCCGCCGATGCGCTCAAGGGCCAGGTTCCATTGGGCCTGGTGGTCCTGAAATCCGGTGTCAACCGTCCGCCGGCGGAGATCTGCGATGAGCTGGTTACCAGCGTGCGCAACGAGATCGGCCCGGTCGCATCGTTCAAGGACGTCGTTGTGGTCGCGCGGCTACCCAAGACCCGTTCCGGCAAAGTGCTGCGCGTAACCATACGCACCATGGCCGACGGCACCGAAATCAAGGTGCCGGCGACCATCGAGGATCGCACGGTGCTGCCGGAAATCACCGCAGCCCTCAAGACCCTTGGCTACCCGCGCACGGCACGTCCAGGCTGATCAGGTCGTGCGAGGTGTTGCGCCTGCGCGGGCAAACGGCACGCAAGAAAAAGCCCGCTGTCAGGCGGGCTCGGGATGCTGCACAGGCATTGGCGCTATCGCCTGAAAGCCCCAGATGGTACCGGTGAGAGGACTCGAACCTCCACGACATCGCTGTCAGCGGATTTTGAGTCCGCCGCGTCTACCATTCCGCCACACCGGCATTGCAGCCGCGGATTATGCCGGTTTTACTGTATGCGGTCGAGTCCCAGTGCGTGCACGTCGCGCGTATACCAGTGGTCATCGGGCAGCGGTTCGAAGACCGCACAGCGCACCATGGGACCTGCGTACACGTGCACGCTGACGGTGACCGCGTCGTCGCTCGGGTTGCGGATGCTGTGATATTCGTGCGGCGGGATCAGGCTGCCGGCGGAACCGGCGCCGGCCTGGATCGAGCCGACCGCGGTGAAGTGATAGCGTTTGTCCACGCGCTCGAGCAGATCGAACTGCACGATTTCCAGCGCTCCGTGCCACACCCCTTCGACACACCACATGCCGTCGTGATCGTGAATCGGCGTGCCTTGACCCGGGCCCCAGGTCATCGCCACCACGCAGTAGCCATGCTCCTGGCTGCGATACAGCTCACGGCGCGCGTAGTGGTCGGTACATGCAGTGAAAACACACTCGGGCAGCTTCACGTTGCCGCTTTGCATGAGCCGACATAGACTCTGGCGCAGGCTGCTGGTGAGCGCCGGCGTGTCCGGCTGGCTCACGGCCACGTCGATCGCTGCGATCAATTGCTGGCAACCGGGAAATTCCAGATAAGGCATGCCGTTCTCCCGCTGCGCGCTAACGCATCTCGTCAGTGGTGACCCGGTACAGACAAACCGTTCATGAAGCCGCCAATGGCGCGGCTGTAGTTGGGAATGTCGACCAGAAACGCATCGTGTCCCTGCGGCGAATCAAGCGCCACAAACTCGACCTGTGCGCCCGCAGCGCGCAGGCCTTCGGCAATCTGCTCCTGCTGCTGCAGCGGAAACAGGATGTCAGTGCTGACCCCGATTACCAGCGCGCGCTCGATGCGGATGCGCAGCAGCCCGTCATGCACTTTGCCGTTGCCGTACTCGGCCATGTCGAACCAGTCACTGGCGCGGGACAAATACAGGTAACTGTTGGGATCGAAGTTGCGCACGAAGCGCTGCGCGTGGCCTTCAAGGTACGACTCCACCTGAAACTCGCGCGCAAATGGTTGGTCGTCGCGCTGCTCGGGGTCCAGCCGAATCCGTGCAAAGCGGCCGTTCCATTCCATCGCCGAACGGTAGGTGATCACACCGAGCTTGCGCGCAATGCTCATGCCGATGTCCGGGTAGCTGGTGTCGCTGTAGCGCCCTTCGTTCCAGTGCGGGTCCAGGCGGATCGCCTCGCGCTGCAGCGAGCGGATGGCGATGGCAAACGGCTGCGCTTGCGGTGCGGTATCCACGCTGATGTGGGCATGGACGCTGCCCGGATGCAGCAGCATGTACGCAAGTGCACTCATGCCGCCCATCGAGCAGCCGATCAGGCAGGCCAGGCGGCTGATGCCCAGGCTGCTGACCGCGATATGCGCGGCGTTGGCAACGTCTTCGAGCGCCAGGTCCGGGAAGTTGAGGCGGTACGGTTTGCCGGTGTCTGGATCAATCGACGTAGGGCAGGTGGATCCCTTGTCGCTGCCCAGTGAGTTGACGCAGATGAGAAACCAGCGCGTCGTGTCGATGGCCTTGCCTGGACCTGCCATGTCTTCCCACCAGCCGCTACCGGGGTCTTGCGCCGATGAGGTGAGGTGGGCGCTGGGCGACAAACCAGTGAGCACGAGCACCGCGTTGTCACGGTTCGCGTTCAGCGTGCCCCAGGTTTCGTAAGCCACCTGGGCACCGTGCAGCTCGCCGCCGCGTTTCATCGTGAACGGCGAGGGCAGGGCGCAATAGCGACGGGCGTCTTGCGGCATCAACGCACCGTGTCGATGGAAAGCTTGACCGGCGTCGATGCATCCACATTGATCACGCCGCTGTGGCCTTCCAGATCACCGGGCTGCGCCACCGGCTGTCCGCTGTGGCTGATGCGCGCGCTGATGACGACGCGCGATGCCGAAGAGAGGCGGGTTTGCGGGGTCATGGCCATCGCGTCGGTCAGCGTGACGCTTGCGGGCAGCGTGCCGGCATCCAGCTTGACGACGGCAAGCGGCGGTCCGGCGCCGGCGTCGGAGGAACGGGCATAAACAAATACCACGTCGCCCTTGACCAGTTTAGTCGCCAGTTGCGGCGCCAATGCGACCTCGACGCGCACGGCAGCATTGACTGGCGACGCTGCGGGCGCGGCAGTTGAGGATGCGGCCGCTGCGGCCGGCGCATCACCGGCGCGGGCGCCAGCCACGGCGATTTGCTCGGAGACCGCCTTGGCCACGACCGAGCCTGGTTCGAGCTGTGGCAGCAGCAGGCGCCAGGTGGCCTGAGCTTCCCGGTAGCGTGCCTTTTGAAAGTCGCTGATGCCAAGCATCCACAGCCCGCGCTGACTGTCCGGCTGCAGCTGCACCGCGCGCTTGAGAAGCTCCAGCGCGCGGCCATCAATCAAGTGATCAGGGCGCAGCATGGAGTCGGCCTCGGCCCAGCCGACCATTGCATCAGCGTTGTTCGGCGCCAGTTTGAGCGCGTGATCGAAAGCATCGCGCGCATCGTCCAGCTTGTGCAGCATGCTGCTGGTCTGCGCCATCATCATCCAGCCAGCCAGATCGTCCGGCTTGTCCACGAGGTGCGCGCGCAACTCGGCGACAGCCTGCTCGATGTCCACCGCTGGCGCGGATTGCGCTGAGGTGCCGTCAAGGGCTGCCGGCGTGCCGACCAGCAGGTACACGCTGGCAGCGCCCAGCGGCAGCAGCAATGCAATTCCCAGCGCGATGGCAAACGTGCTGCGCGAACGGCCCGTGCGCATACCAGCGCGCAGCAGCGGCAGCAACACACACACCAGCGCCACAGTGATCATTGCTGCAGCGATCAGGTAAAACGCGATTTTCACCAGTCGTCCCCGTTCTCGTTTGCTACATCAATGGCGGCCGCAGCGACGGCGTCACCGCGGCGGCGCTTGCGCACCGCGACCAGCACCACGCCGGCCCCAGCCAGCAGGATCGCAGCCGGCCCGAACCAGAGCAGCCAGGTGCCCGGCTCCAGTGGCGGGTCGTACAGCACGAATTTGGAATACCGCGCCACCAGATATTGCTTGATCTGATCGTCGCTGCGGCCCTGCTGCATGAGCTTGAACACTTCCAGGCGCAGGTCACGCGCCAGTTCGGCGTTGGAATCGGCAAGACTCTCGTTCTGGCAAACCAGGCAGCGCAACTGCTTGGTGAGATTTTGAAAGCGCACCTCTTGTTTCTGGTTCTGGAACGGCAACGGCTCGATCGCCTGCGCCTGCAGCGTCCCGGCAAACACCAGCATCGAGACGATCACTATCTGCAGCAGCGCACGCGAAAATCGGCGCGGTGCGCGCACGCGCGGTGCTGCAGGGCCGTCGGCGACGATCCTGGCAGCGTCCAGGCCAGGGCTGTCCTGCGGTGAAACCGCGCACGGCATGACCATCACGACTGCGTCTCGCGGGCAAGCGCGGCGATCGCCGGTTGCAACTCGCGGGCGATGACCTGCGGAGTAAATGGACCAATATGCTTGTAGCGAATGATGCCCTTGGCATCGATCAAAAAGCTTTCGGGCGCGCCATACACGCCAAAGTCAATCGCAGTACGCCCGGCGCGATCGACGATCACCATGGCATACGGATTGCCGTGCTTGCCGAGCCAGCCTTTGGCGTCTTCCGGCGCGTCCTTGTAGTTGTAGCCGATCAGCGGAATGCCGATTTGATTGCCCTCGGCCATCAGGGTGGGATGCTCTTCGCCGCAAGCCACACACCAGCTGGCAAACACGTTGAGCACATACGGCTTGCCGAGCAGGCTGGCCTTGCTGATCGTGCGCGAAGGATCGTCCAGCGTGGGCAGGACAAACTCGGGTGCCGGAAGGTTGATCAGCGGCGAGGGCACTTCGTTGGGATCGTGCTGCGTGTTCCACCAGATGCCAAAACCAAACAGCGTCACCAGCAGCAGAAATCCAAAAAATGGCAGCAGCCGACTCATGCCGAGGTTTCCTGCAAGCGCGGGTTTTCCACCAGGCCCGTGGTTACCGGCTCGCTGGCAGCGCCGCGCTTGAGGCGAAAGCGCTTGTCCGCGGCGCAGGTGAAGCCACCCAGCATCATCAGCAGGCCACCACCCCAGATCCAGCGAATGAACGGTTTGTAGTACAGCCGCAGCGACCATGCGCCGGCAACATTGGCCGCATCCATCGGTTCGCCCAGCGCCACATACAAGTCGCGCATTACCCCCGGTTTGACTGCAGCCTCGGTTTGCACCTCGCCGCGCAGGTACGTGCGCTTCTGCGGGTGCATCACGGCGATTGTTTTGGAATCTCGGGTGACGGTGAGCACACCCTGATCGGCGCTCCAGTTAGGCCCGAGAACGTGATGCGTGCCTTCAAAGCGGAAATCGTAATTGCCGATGTGCTGTGTGTCGCCCGGTGCCATGCGCACATCGGAGGTCACGCTGAGCGCCTCTGACAACAGCACGCCGGCAATGAAAATACCTACGCCCAGATGGGCCAGCAGCATGCCCGCCATCTCCGCCGGGAAGCGCCGGCCACGCGGATATTCACGCCAGCGCTTGTACGCATACAGGACCACGCCAGTAACCAGCCACACCGTCGCTGCGGTGGCGAGCATGGCCTTGAACTTTCCGTCCACGAAGAACGCGGCAATGATCGCGCAGGCCACGGCGGCCGTGCCGACGCGCAGCAGGATGCTGCGCATGATCGCCGGCTCGCCCTTGCCCCAGCGCAGGAACGGGCCGAATGGCATCAGGAACACAGCCGGCGCCATCAACAGCGGAAACAGCAGGCCGAAGTACGGCGGTCCGACAGAGATCCGTCCCAGCGACAGCGCATCGCCGATCAGCGGAAACAACGTGCCCAGCAACACCATCGCGGCGGCCACCACAAACATCAGGTTGCCGATCAACAGGGCGGTCTCACGCGACAGCACCTTGAACGCCTTGCCGTGTGCAACTTTCGGCGCGCGCAGCGCGTACAGCAGCAACGAGCCGCCGATCACGATGCTCAGGAAGATCAGGATGAACACGCCGCGGCGCGGATCCGAAGCAAACGCGTGCACCGACGTGAGTACGCCCGAGCGCACCAGGAACGTACCGAGCAGGCTCAGCGAAAAAGTAAAGATCGACAGCAGGATCGTCCACGCGCGCAAGCTGCCGCGTTTTTCGGTCACGGCCTGCGCGTGGATCAGCGCCAGCCCGACCAGCCACGGCATGAAGCTGGCGTTCTCCACCGGGTCCCAGAACCACCAACCGCCCCAGCCAAGCACGCCGTAAGCCCACCAACTGCCGGCAACGATGCCCAGCGTGAGGAAGCCCCAGGCAATATTCGTCCATGGCCGTGCCCAGCGAACCCATGCCTGTTCCAGCTCGCCGCCAAGCAGGGCGGCGATGGAAAACGCAAAGGCCACCGAAAAGCCGACGTAACCCATGTACAGCATGGGCGGATGGGTGGTCATGCCCGGATTTTGCAGGACCGGATTCAGGTCGGCGCCATCGCCCGGCATCGGCAACAGCCGTCCAAACGGGTCCGAGGTAAAGATGGTGAAGGTGAGAAAGCCGACCGCAATCAGGCCCATGACCGCGATCACGCGCGCGGCAAATACCTCCGGCAACTTCTGGCTGAACATGGCCAGCGCCACGGTCCAGACGTTGAGGATCAGGATCCACAGCAGCAACGAGCCCTCGTGCGCACCCCAGACGGCAGCAAAGCGGTAGTACCACGGCAGCGCAAGGTTGGAGTTATCGGCGACGTACTTGACCGAAAAATCAAAGTTGATGAACGCCCACGCCAGGATGCCGAATGCGAACGCGACAAACACCGCCTGGCCAGCTGCGGCGGGTCGGGCCACCGCCATCAAGGCATGGTTTCCGCGCCATGCCCCGATCAGCGGCAACACACTCTGCATCAATGCGAGCAGCAGGGCGAGAATCAGCGCGAGTTGGCCAAGTTCCGGAGTCATGCGGCAACGCCGGCAATGGCGCGCAGCGAACAGGCAACAGCAGACGGCAGCATCATCATTGGCAACATCATTGGCAACATCATTTTCGTGAGTGGAGGCAATACGAACATGTTGGCATCATCGCTTCACGTTCCGCGCTCACCCGGTCGCGCTTCCGCGATGCGTTTTTCCTCATGCGCTTTCGCCATCGCGTCCTTGAGTTCCTTGGGCATGTACGTTTCGTCATGCTTGGCAAGTACTTCAGTGGCGACGAAATGCGCGTTGTCCATGTGTCCGGTTGCGATCACCGACTGGTTGTCGCGAAACAGGTCGGGCAGGATCCCGGTGTATTCCACCGGCATGTTGCCGCCGGCATCGACCACCGTAAAGGTGGTTTTCAGCGACGAATCACTGCGCTGTATCGAGCCGGCCTTGACCATGCCACCGAGGCGAAACGTCTTGTAATCGCTGGCCTGGCCGGATTGCACCTGGCTTGGCGTAAGCAGGTAATTCATGTTTTGTTGCAACGCGTAGACGCCCAGACTGACGGCTACAGCCGCGGCTCCGGCGACCACGGCAACGACGATGAGTCGGCGCTTGCGGGTGGGATTCATGCTGACCTCGTAGCGGTAGCGGAAGGGTTGGGGTCGCTGTGGAAATCGCTGTCGCCGGCCTGCCGCGCGTGCCGTACCGCTTGACGAGCTAGTTGTGCGCGCAGATCACGCAGTACCTGGCGGCGTCGAATCGTGGGCGCCAGTACGTCGGCGACCAGCACCAGCAGAAACACCGCGTAGGCTGGCCATACATAGGCCGCATAACCACCCATGGCCAGAAAGTTTTGCAGGCTGCTGATCATGGTGTTGCCTCGCTGGCCACCAGCGTGCGCACCCAGTCCTTGCCGCCTTCCAGCGACAACAGATCGGCGCGCATGCGTCGGCTCAGGCTGGCGACGTAATACAACTTGGTGGCCAGCGTCATCACCAGCAGCGGCCACAGCATGTCGGCAGCAATCTTCGAGCCACGGATGAAATCGATCGTTTGGCCCTGGTGCAGCGTGTTCCACCAATTTACCGAGTAGTGCACGATCGGCACGTTGACGACCCCGATGATTGCCAGAAACCCGGCAGCACGGGCGCCTTGGCGCCGGTCCTCGAAGGCGTGATACAGACCGATCACGCCCAGGTACAGAAACAACAGCACCAGCTCCGAAGTGAGTCGCGCATCCCACGTCCACCACGTGCCCCACATCGGCTTGCCCCAGAGCGAGCCGGTGACCAGGGTGATAAACGCGAACGCCGCGCCGATGGGGGCCGACTGCATGGCGGCCACTTCAGCAATCTTGATGCGCCACACCAGCGCCACGAACGATGCCACGCCCATGACGGCGTAAATGAACATGCTCATCCACGCACTGGGGACATGGATGAAAATGATGCGATAGGCATCGCTCTGCTGGTAATCCGCAGGCGCCAGCACCAGCGCGCCGTACAGCCCGACGATGCCGCTCAGCAAGGCCAGACCCATGGCCCACGGCCACACTGCGCCGGCAAAGCGATAGAACGTGGGTGGCGAACTCAGCCGGTGCAACCAGAGGGGAATCCAGTGGTTCATGATTCTCAGGCATCCAGGGCGATACGCAGCGCGGTGGCGCATGCGAGTGGTGCGAGTACGACGGCCAGCACCAGAGCGGCAGCGAGCCAGGCAATCGGCGCGAGCCACGGCAGTCCCTGTTGGGCGGCCGCCACGGCGCCGGCGGCAAAGATCAACGCCGGCATGCACAACGGCAGCAACATCAATGCCAGCAGCATACCAGAGCGCCGGGTCCCGGCCGTCAATGCCACCAGCACCGCGCCCAGCAGGCTGAGCAACGGCGTGGCCAGCAGCAGCGCCAGCAGCAGCACCGGAATGACCGCATTTGGCAGGTGCAGCATGGCCGCCAGCAGCGGCGCGATGATGATCAGCGGCAATGCCGTGGTGAGCCAGTGCGCGAGAATCTTCATTCCCATCAGCAATGCCAGCGGTTGCGGTGAGAGCACCAGTTGTTCCAATGATCCATCCTCGATATCGCTGGAGAACATCGCGTCCAGCGTCAACAGCATCGCCAGCAACACGGTCACCAGCACGATGCCGCCGGCAATGCGCTGCAGCAGCGTGTCCTCCGGGCCGAGCGCAAACGGAAACAACATGGTCACGATCAGTGCGTACAGCACGGGCATGGTGATGTCTCCACGGCGCCGCCATGCAAGCGTCAGATCACGCCAGAGCATCGCCTTGCACGCGTGGATAGGACGCGGATGATTCATTTCAGTTCCCCATCAGCGGCGGGCATCGGGGGATTGTCTGATCTGGATCAATTGCCGCTCGCGCGCACTCGCTCGCGGCCGCCGTCGCGCACGCAGCCGCGAGCGCCTGGCCGTCCAGCAGCGAGCGTGCAGGCACGAGGGGACAATGTGCATCAGTCATGCAACTGGATCCGCTGTAATTCGGTGCCCGCGAAGTTGACGGTCGTATGGCTACTCACCAGTGCTGCGCCACCGCCGGCGGTGTGCCACTGCAACAAACGGTTGACCAGTTCGCTACCTGCGCGGTCGAGGTTTGCATACGGCTCGTCAAGCAGCCACAGCGTGGCCGGCAAGAGCAGCAGGCGCGCCAGTGCGGCGCGTTTCTTCTGTCCGGCGGACAAGCGTCGGGTCGGCTCGTCTTCGTAGCCGCGCAGTCCCACTTCAGCCAGCGCGGCGTCCGCATGGGTGCCCGCGCGCTGGCCGTACAGGCCGCTGGCGATGCGCAGATTTTCGCGCGCACTGAGGTCGGCTTTGAGTCCAAGTTGATGGCCCAGAAACAGGAAGTCGCCAGCGCAGCCGTCGCGTTGCAGCGCTTCGCCACGCCAGAGCAGCTCGCCTGCGCCCAGATGCAACAGCCCGGCGAGTACGCGCAACAGCGTTGTCTTGCCACTGCCGTTGGCGCCCTCGACCAGTGCCAGTTCGCCGCCGCGCAGTTGAAAATCCAGCGGCGCGAACACGTTTTCGTCCTGCCGCAGAAAGCTCACGGCCCGCGCTTCGAGCAAGGGCACAGGGGAATTGGCCAGGGTCATTGCCGTGATTGTCCGCAATGCCAGGGGGGAATGTCCATGGCACCTGCTGCCGCAGTCACCGGGCGCAGCATGCGCAGGCTGGCCGGACTCCCGCCGCGACCACAGACATAGGCATTCTGCGCGTGTGCCGTGCCGAGCATGTCCAGGATTTCGTGCGCCAGGCCGACAACGAAAAACCCCGGCTCGTACCACCCCTGGCTGCCGATCCCAACGCCCGGATACAGCGCGGCAAGTCCGTCGCTGGCATGCAGCGCCACCCGCAGCGCTTTTTGTGCTGCGTCGTTTTCTGCGTCAGGGCGTTTGATCGAGTGCGGATTCCAGGCGGTGATGAACGCCCACGAACGCTCACCCACCAGATCTTGCAGAGCTCCCGGCAGCGACGCGCCGATGCAAATGGGCGCCCATTGCAGCGTATCCAGGCAGACCAGATAAGTGCTTGCGCGGTACTCCGCCAGCAGCGCCTCATCCATGCTGCAGCGGCGGCAAAGGCGGCAGCGTGGCGCGCAACGCTGCCACTGCCGCGTCCGCGTTGATGTCGCTGACGTGGGTGGTATTGCGCAGCAGCTCGTGCATCAACGCATCCTGTGCGCGTCCGCGTTGCAGCGCGTAGGAGTAGGGCAGGTGGGTGAAACTGACCAGCCGGTAGCGGGACATGTAGTGCTGCGGCGCGCGGGCCGTGAATATCGCGCCAAGCTCGCGCTTGGCCAGATAGTGCGGGTCGGCAACCGAGTCGCGCATCTCGACGTAGTTTTCCAGCGCCATGGCGGCGATCGCGTCGGTATCGGGTTGGCGAACGCGCTGAAACTCGGCGAACACCCCGCCGCGATCGCGTGGCTCGGCAGCGAGCAGATCGCACAGCACGGCGGTGTCCTCAAAGCCGCAGTTCATGCCTTGACCGTGGAACGGCACGATCGCATGCGCCGCGTCGCCCACCAGCAGCGCGCTGGCGCCCAGCTGCCAGCGGTCCAGGTACAGCGTCGACAATGCACCGACTGGGTGATCGCCGAAATCAGCGGCAAAATTCGGCATCAGCGGCAGCAGATCGGCGAACTGCTCGCGAAAAAAAGTGGTGCCTGATTCGGCGTCCGGCATGCCGGCAAAGCTGGGTTCCACGCCGCTGATGGGCAAAAACAAAGTGACCGTAAAGCTGCCTTCGGTATTGGGCAGCGCGATGCACATGTAACCACCACGCGGCCAGATGTGCAGGGCATGGGGCTCCAGTGCAAACTGATCGTGACCTCCAGTGGCCTCGCGGACGTCGGCAGGCAACTCGTTGGCTGGCGGAATTTCCAGCTCCTTGTAACCGTGGCCAAGTGCTTCCACGCGTTCGCCCAGAACGCTGTGGGCATTCATCGCTGCCCGCAATGCCGAGCCAGCGCCATCGGCACCGATCAGCGTGTGCGCATCGGTCTCGCGCTCGACGCCGCCAGCATCCTCCAGGCGAATGCGTTTGTTTGCAAAGTCAGCGCGCACCAGCGTGTGCCCGAAATGAAAGCGCGCGCCCGCTTGCTCGGCCGCGTCCAGCAGCAGCGTGTTCAGCGCGCCGCGGGAGACCGACCAGATGACTTCGCTGTCGTCCACGCCGTAGCGCTGCAGCGCACTGCGGCCATCCTGCGTGTGCACCATGCGTCCGCGCATCATGACCACTCGGCGCAACACCTCCTCGGCCAGCCCGCTCTGGCGCAGCGCCTGCAGGCCGCGTTCGGCCAGCGCCAGGTTGATCGAACGGCCGCCGACAAAACCGGCACTACGTGGATCGGCGCGCTTTTCAAACACGTCCACGGCAATGCCGCGCCGGGCAAGCTGCTGCGCGAGCAATGCGCCGACCAGGCCAGCGCCAATGAGGGTAATGGGAGCTTGCTGCATGAAGTGGTCCGTATCGGGAGTTTTGGCACTGTTCCGCAACTGGTGGACAACTGCAATGATTTGCGCGAACGAGCCGATATTTGGCAGGCGCCCGTCCGCGCGCGGCCCGCCTGCCGTGGCGAGCGCCGCTGCCAGAGATCGCACTACCGTTTCCCTGTGCAACCTTTGTCTGGCGGACACGCCGAGCGCGCTCTCGCTACGGCCTGCTGCGCGCAGCACAAGCCGTCAGAAGCTCATGAAGTAGCCGCCATTGACGGGCAGGTTGGCGCCGGTGATATAGCTGGCGTCGTCATCAGCCAGAAACGCGACGGCGCGCGCGATGTCCGCTGGCGAACCCAGGCGCCCGATGGGAATTCCGGCAATGATCTGCGCCCTGATCTCGGCCGACACTGCAGCGACCATGGGCGTGTCGCAGTAGCCAGGGGACACTGTGTTTACAGTAATTCCCTTGCGTGCGGTTTCACGCGCCAGGGCCATGCTGAAACCGTGCACGCCAGCCTTGGCAGCGGAGTAATTGGTCTGGCCAAACTGCCCGGTTTGCCCGTTGACCGAACTGATGTTGACGATGCGGCCGAAGCCGCGCGTGCTCATGCCTTCAATCACGTTGCGGCACATGTTGAACACGCCATCCAGGTTCACGTGCATCAGCTCGTGCCATTGCTGCGGTGACATCTTGCGCAGGCTGGCGTCGCGGGTGATTCCGGCGGCGTTGACCAGAATATCGACCGCGCCGTGCTGCTGTTCGATGCGGGCAATGAGTTGCGCACAATTGTCAAAGTTGCTGACGTCGACCGGCTCGAACTGGATCAACTCGCCCAGATCAGCCAGTTCGCCGCGAAATGCATCGATCCGCTCCGCGCGTGCGGCAAGATCCACTGCAATCACCATGCGCCCGGCGTTCGCCAATTGCCGACAGATTTCGGCACCCAGACCACCAATGCCGCCGGTGACAACAGCGACGCGGCGTGTCGAAAGAGTTGCACTCATTGATTGCTCACCCGTGCAATGGCGGTATGCCAGTGATATATGGACGCCTCGCGTCTTCGATCCAGCCCGTAGCGATGCTGCGCGCGCAGGTCGTCTACTGCCTGCTGGCTCAAACTCAGCGGGGCTTCTTGCCGCCGCCCGCAGTCGGCGCGGGTGCGGCTTTGGCTGCAGTCTCCATCAAACCGCGCTGCATGCTGTTCCACGCATCCATGTTGCGGGCGGTCATCTCGTTCAGCGTGTTCCATGGGGTTTTCCCCATGAGGCTGTCGAGTTGGCTGCGGAATTGCGTTTGTTGGTCGAGAAACACTTGCAGGCTGCGCTCCAGATACGGACCCATGAAGCCCTGCAGGGAGTTTCCATAGAAGCGGATGATCTGGCTCAAGAGCTGCGGCGAAAGCATCGGCTGTCCCTCGCTCTCGTGTTCGGAAATGATCTGCAGCAAAACCGAGCGCGTAAGGTCTTCTCCGCTCTTGGCATCGCGGACCTCGAAATTCTCGTTGTCCAGGACCAGTTGGCGAATCTCTTCCAGCGTGATGTAGCTGGAAATCTCCGTATCGTACAAACGGCGATTGGGATACTTCTTGATGACGCGTTTGGCCTGGTTCATTGCGCCAAATTAGCAGAACGTATTGCGCCGCACCAGAGGAATGCTGCGGGCGTCGAGTCAGTGCCCCACGGCGCCCCCGGTGTTGCCAAACGGCGGACGGGCGAACCACAACAGCGGGATCAGCGCGAGGAATAACCACGCGCATACCAGATACACGTCATTGACCGCGAGGGTCAACGCCTCGCGCGTGATCAAGTCATCGATCACGCCCAGGGACTGCGTGGGCGACAAGCCACCATGCCGCAGCTGTTGCAGAAAGTTGCGGGATGCCGGTGCTGCCAGCGTAATGTTCTCGGTGAGTGCCGCATGATGGTAATCACCACGGTGGCTCCATATGGTCACCGTTGCGGCGGTCGAGATGCTGGACGCAAGGGTGCGACAAAAATTTGCCAGTCCGGAGGCGTTCGCCACCTGATCGGCGGGCAGTCCGGACAGGTACATCTGGTTGAGCGGAATGAAGAAGCAGGCAATGCCGATGCCCATGACGAAGCGCGGCAGCAACAGCGTGCCAAATGAAGCGGAGCTGTCAAACGTGGCGAACCAGAATGACGTCAGGGCAAACACGATAAACGCGAAAGTCACCACGGCGCGCAATTCCAGCCGCTGGATGTTGGCGCCAATGATGGGCGCCATGACAAATGCCAGCACCCCGACTGGCGCGCTGGCCAGACCTGCCCATGTCGCGGTATAGCCGAGCGTGATCTGCAGCCACAGCGGAAACACCACGTTTATTCCGAAAAACGCCATCATCCCGAGCGACAGCGCCACGACGGCAACGGTGAAGTTGCGACTCTTGAACAGCGCCAGATCCACTACCGGGTGTTTTGCCATCAGTTCCCAGACAATCAGGAACGTCAGGCACACCAGCGCGGTGATACCCAAGCCCAGAATCATTGGCGACGAAAACCAGTCGTTGTCGTTGCCGTTGTCGAGCATGAATTGCAGCGCGCCGACGCCAAGCACCAGCAGCACCAAGCCGACTACGTCGATCGGCATTTTGTAAGTGCGGGTTTCGCGTTTGCGCAGCAAGGCCCAGGTGATCACGGCCGCCAGCGCGCCCACTGGTACGTTGATGTAGAAGATCCACGGCCAGGAGAAATTGTCGGTGAGCCAGCCGCCGAGGATTGGCCCGAAAATGGGCGCCACCACTACGGTCATGGCCCACAATGCCAGCGCCATTCCCTGTTTTGCCTTGGGATAGCTGGCCAGCAGCAGCGACAGCGACAGAGCCACCATCGGCCCGGAACCAGCGCCCTGCGCAAGGCGAAAGATCACCAGCATCGGCATGCTTGTGGCCATGCCGCAGAGCATGGAGAACAGCACGAACAAACCGACCGAGACGATGAACGTGCGCACCTCGCCGAAGCGCCGCGCCAGCCAGCCAGTCAGTGGCTGCATGATGGCACTGGCCAGCGCGTAGGAACTGATCGTCCAGGTGCCTTCGCTCGGACTCACGCCCAGACTGCCGGCAATGTGCGGTATCGACACGTTGACGATGGTCATGTCCAGCACTTCCATGAACGTGCTGAACGCAACGGCGATCGTCAGGATGACCAGTGCAGCACCGCGCAGCGGTGGAAGTGGCAACGGTTCGTTGGCGGCCATGCGCAGCTGGTATCCGGATGACAGCGTGCGCGCTCAGCGCGCGCGCGAACTCGTGGCTGGCAGATTGGCCTGGATGATGCGCTCAGCTTCGGCATCGGCCTGGCTGGCGACCTTGTCATAAACCGCAGTCTGCGCTGCTGGCGCAGTGGCAGCGGCGGAAGTCAGCACGCTGCCGCGGTCGTCACGAATATCCACCCTTACCTCGGTGGACAAACCCACGCGCAGCGGGTGCTGGTCCAGCTGGTCATTGTCCAGCGCGACGCGCACCGGCACGCGCTGCACGACCTTGATCCAGTTGCCGGTGGCATTCTGCGCCGGCAGCAGCGCAAATGCGGCTCCGGTGCCCGCGCCCAGCCCCACCACCTTGCCGTGAAATTCCACGCCTCCACCGTACAGATCGGTGGTGATCTTCGCGTCCTGGCCAATGCGGATATGGCGCAGTTGGCCTTCCTTGAAATTTGCGTCGATCCACAAGCCGTGCAGTGGCACGACGGTCATCAGCTGCTGGCCGGGCTGCACGCTGTTGCCAAGCTGTACGCTGCGCTGGATGACGTAACCGGCAACCGGCGCGACGATGGTGTTGCGCTGGGCCGCCACCCAAGCCGCGCGAAAGTTGGCACGTGCCTGTTGCACGGCAGCGTTGTCCGGCACATCGGTGCCTTCGGTGGTGGCATGCGCGGCAGCGGCCTGCGCCCGCGCAACTTCGAGCGCAGCCTGCGCCTGCGCGACACCATCGCGCAGATGCTGCACGATCTCCGGCGACTCAGCCTGCGCGGCGATCAGCGGCAAGCGGCGATTGAGATCGGCCTGCGCTTTTTTCACATCGATCAGGCGCGCCGTGACTGCGGCATCGCTGCCGCTGGCCGCCTCGGTCTGCTGCCTTACCTGGCGCACGGCCTGGGCGAGCATGCTGGTGGCCTGGCTCAGCCGCACCTGGGCGTCGGTGCTGTCCAGTCGCACCAAGGCCTGGCCGGCGCTGACGTGCTGCGTGTCGTCGGCAAGGATTGCGATTACCGTGCCCGGCACCTGCGCGGAGATGGCCACCTGGTTGCCGCCGACGTACGCGTTGTCGGTGACCACCCGCGTGGAAAACACAAAAACCTGCAGCAGCACCCAGATTGCTCCGCCCAGCAAGAAAATGGCGAGCACGATCAGCAGCACGCGTCGCCGTTTGCGCGGGTTTTTTGCCGCCAGCCCGCTGTCCTGGGTGAGCTCCGCCGTGGATTCGCTCGTCGTGGTGTCGTCAGTGCTGCTCATGTGTACTGCTTTCCTTGGTGAAAGAAGGCGCGGCAACGTCCACCACGGGGCTCGTGGCTGGCGTCATCGCCGGCGGCTGATAACCGCCACCAAGTGCCTTGATCAAATTGAGGTCGGTCGCCACGGCCTGGGCGCGCAGCTGCAGTGCGGCGTCGCGTTGCTGCAACAGTTGCGCTTGCGCAGCGAGCGCCTCGCGCGCGTCGCGCACGCCCTGGCGCGCTCGCGCCTGCGCGTTGGCCAGCATTTGCTTGCCGGCCTGCAGCTGCATGTCCTGTTGCCGGGCGCGGTCCGCAGTTTGTTGCGCAGCCAGCGCCTGCATGGCGACCTCGCGCGCAGCGCTGACCACGGTGGTGTTGTATTGGGCGACCGCACCGTCCAGCTGGGCGCGCGCGATTCCGTAATTTGCCTCGAGTCGTCCGCCGCTGAAAATCGGCAAATGCAGCGCCGGTGTCAGCGCAAACACGCGACTGCCCGAGGTCAGCAGCTTGCCCAGGTCTATGCTGGACAGCCCGGCCATCGCACTGATGCTGATGTCGGGATAAAACTCTGCCCGCGCCACGTCGGTTTGCCTGAGTGCGGCCTGCACCTGCCACAGGTTGGCGGCAATGTCCGGGCGACGCGCCAACAGATCAAGGCCGGTATTGGCCGGCAGGCCGGCGTCCACGATTGGCAGCGGCCGCGGTTGCAATGGCGGCAAATCATTCGGGGCAATCCCCAATAACGCTGCCAAAGCCGCGTGACGAATGCGCGTCGAGCCTTCGAGCGCAATCAGCGTTTCGCGCGCAGCCGCCGCCTGCACGCGCGCGGCTGCTGCCGTGTCGGGCAGGTCGACCCCTTGCGACACGCGCAACTGCGCAATATGCGCAAGCTGCTGTTGCGCCGTGACCGCCTGCTGGGCCAGCCGGGCCCGCGCGTCGTCGGCCTGCCACGCAAAGTAGGTATCAGCTACCGCGTATTGAATGGCCAAGGCTGCCGCGCTGCATTGAGCGATCGCCGCGTGTGCCTGATCCAGCGCGGACTCAATGCTTGCGCGCTTCTTGCCCCACCAGTCGAAATCGTATTGCAGCTGCGCGCCAAGGTCCGCCTGGTTGTACCAGCTGAAACCGAGAAACTGGCTGGGGATCAGGCCGTGGTCGGTGATCCGCTGGCGGGCGACCTGGGCCTGGCCGCCAATGGAGAGTCCTGCCTGCGCCGCCGCCATGCGCGCCGCCTGTTCGGCGCTGCTTACGCGAGCTTGCGCCAAAGCCAGATCCGGCGCATCGGTCATCGCCCGGGCCATGAGCGCGTCCAGTTGATCGTCGTTGTAGACGCGCCACCATTGCGCTTGCGGCCATCCGGCGCGCGTGGGCAGTTGAAGTCCGGCAAGCGGCGCGTTGTCGCGCAACGTGGGTGGATCGAGGCGCGCCGGTATGCGAGCGCAGCCGACAAGCAGCGCCAGCAGCACGCCCAACCAGGCGACGCGGCAAACGGGCACCGAACGGGGTGATTCCCGCGTGCGCAACACGTGGTCTGCATTACGGCGGTTGCCGGCATCCGGGCCGCACCGTTGATCCACCGGCGGCGCCCGGCGGTTCGGGGTGGGCGACAAGGACGTGATTGGCCTCATGGCGCGGGACTGCCGTCCAGCTGATCCAGGTTTGCCGCCAGTTTGCACAACAGTCGACTCAGCTCATGCCGTTCGCCAGCGTTGAATTCCATGAATGCGCCGGCAATGCGCGGGAACATCGGCGGCAGTATCTGTTGCGCAAGGCGACGACCAGCCGCGGTGATGCGGATGACGACCTGGCGGCGGTCCGTGGTGTTGGCGCGGCGCGAGATGAGCCGGCGCTTCAGCAGCGCGTCGGCAATGCGCGTCATGTTGGTTGCACCCTGCGTGGCCAGCTCACACAACTCACCGGGAGTGGAACAGCCATCCGGGCGGCTATACAAGATCATGAGCGTGGTGAATTCGCTATGGTTCATGTGATACGGCTTGACGACACCGTCCAGCTCGCGCTGCAGGCGATCGCCGACAATCAGCAGCAAACGGCACAGGCGCGCCTGCTCGGCGGGCATTTCGGGAATGATCTGGCTGATCCGACCAATGCCCTGGTCCATGGATCGAATGCACTCTGCGAGTTGCGCCATTTCATCAGCTCATAATTCATCAGTGAAGTAACATAGCGAAGGTGCAGGGCGTCCCGCAAGTGCTGGATGCAAGATGCATTGCCGCCGCGCGGTGCGGTAGCAGCCAGGGGCGTGACGTGGTAACAGCTCAAGCTACGCCGCGGCAGGTTCGAGGCCGAACAGTCGGCACGCGTTGGCAGACGTGGTGGCGGCCAGTGCGGCGAGCGGCTCGGCGCGCAGGGTGGCAATGCATTGGGCGATTGCGGCGACTCTGGCCGGTTCATTGCGCTGGCCGCGATGGTCGGCGTCGGGTTGATCGGGCGCGTCGCTTTCCAGCAACAGCAGCTCGGCTGGCATGTTCGCCACGGTGCGGCGCAGGCGCTGCGCGCGCGCATATGTGACCGTCCCGCCGATGCCGAGATAAAAACCCATCTGCCACAGGCGTTCGGCCTGCTGCTGGCTACCGGTAAAACTGTGGACAACGCCGCGCAGCCCGGAAAAATTGCGCAGGGTCAGAATGACTTCCTCCAGCGCCTTCCGCGCGTGCACGATCACCGGCAGCTTGCGCTCTTGCGCCAGCTGCAGTTGCACGCTGAAGTAGTGACGTTGTGCGGCCTGATCGCACGCGTCCTGGTGAAAGTCCAGGCCAATTTCGCCCAGTGCGACCGCATCACCGAAGTCAAGCCATGAAGACAGAGCGTCCACGTCTTCGGGAGCATGGTGATCGACAAACATCGGATGCAGGCCGTAGGCGGGAAAGATGCGCGGACCGCTCAACTGCCTGATCCGGGCCCAACTGGCCGCATCAACGGCGGGCACGACCAAGGCGTGCACGCCCGCCGCATGGGCACGCTCGATGACTAGCGCCCGGTCGGATTGAAAGGCGGCGGCATCAAGGTGGACGTGGCTGTCAACGAACATGTGCGGAAGTGACGTAGTTGTGATGGGAAATTGATCGGAGGCCATTGCAGGAGATAGGAGGAGAGGTGACATTAGCGCACGGATGACGGTGTGGGTCCGATTCAGTTAGCCACGGGTTTAATGCAGCTGCCACGCGACGGCGTGATGCGAGGGGCGCATCATTGTCCTGTCACAGCACAAGAGGAGACACTCATGAACAACAAGCTGGTCAATGCACTCAGTATCGGTATCGCGGCCGCACTTGCCGTGGGTGTTTCCGGTTGCAACCGCAACGCCGATGCTGGCCCGTCCAATGGAGCGGCCATGTCGCTTGCCGACGGCGCCGGCGAGTCCACTGCCGCAGCTGACTCGGGTGTCAAATACGCCAAGGTCGTCAGCGTGGAACCTGTGCGCACCGCGGCCGACAAGTCCCGGCAGGTCTGCAAGGACGAAGTGGTCAATCGCACCGCGCCACCAAGAGATGAGAATCGGCTCGTTGGTACGGCCATCGGCGCCGTAGCTGGCGGCCTGCTCGGCAACCAGGTTGGCGGAGGTAAAGGCAAGACGCTGGCGACCGTCGCTGGCGCCGTTGGTGGCGGTTATGCCGGCAATCGGATCGAAGCCAACCGCCAGCAGGGTCGGGTTTCATCCAATGTCGAACGCCGCTGCCACACCGTCGCCGGTACAGGCCAGAGCAAGATCGTCGCCTATGACGTGCGCTATACCTACAACGGCGTAACGCGCTCGGTGCGCATGGATTATGACCCGGGTGACCGGGTGCAAGTGCAGGAAGGCGTCACCGCAGTTTCCGACGCGCGTTAAGCCCATTTTCCGGCAACGCTCGCGTCCCGATATTCACGCTCGAAGAGGGATGGATCATGAATGCAGTAGCAAGCAAGTTCGGTTTGGCCGCAGCGCTCGCGGGTGCCCTGGCGCTGGGTGGTTGCGCTACGCAGCCATATGGAAACAGCGGGCAATACGGCAACAACAATCAATACGGCACCAATTATTCTCAGTCCAACAACAATAATCGTTCGACGCGTTGCCAGAATTGCGGCGTAGTGCAGGAAGTTCAGCAGGTCTACACCGACGGCAACAGCGGCAGCAGCCCACTGGGCGCGATCATTGGCGCGGTAGCCGGCGGCGTGCTCGGCAGTACGGTGGGCAAGGGCGACGGTCGCAAGGCAGCGGCAGTCGGTGGTGCGGTAGCCGGTGGCGTCATCGGCAACCAGGTCGGAAAGAACAACCAGAGCGGTGGCACGGGTTGGCGTACGGTGGTGCGGCTGGACAACGGCCAGTATGCGACAGTGACTCAGCGGCAGAACCCGGGCGTGCGCAGCGGTGACTACGTCGAGGTGCGCGACGGTCAGGTATACGCACGCTGAGACGTTGATTTTCGGGGATGGCGGTGACGGTCGTGTGGCCGTCCAGCCGTCCACCTTTCGCAACAGTGTCGCGTGGCTGCAAACAGAAAAGGCTCCCGATCGGGAGCCTTTTTTATTGGAGTCGAACGATGCGGCAGCGCGTCGTCAGTTAACCGCGTAGAACGCGTGATCGCCAATGGTCGTGCTTGGTCGGTTGAGCGACCAGGCCGGAACCACCGCCAGCGTGGCAAAGTGGTCTGCACGCGGCACCAGGATGCGGCGTTTACCGGCTGGCAGCTCCCAGTTCTGCAAAGATCTGTCGGCTATCGCCCAGGCCTTGTTGAACGCTTCGAGATTGTTGATGACGAACGAGCCGGGCGTTGTGGTTATCGCAAACTGGTGCGGCGCCGTCACCACCTTGCACACCGTGTCACCCCAGGTACCGCGATCGCGCCGACGCAATGCGACTTCGGCAACGGCCAGCTGGCCATTGACACTTTCGCTGCGCGCTTCCAGGTACACGGTCGTCGCCAGGCAAACATGATCGGCGACGGGCTGTGGCATGAGAGTGGTCAGCCATAGCAACATGGAAAGGTTCATGGTTCTGCCTCCAGCGTGCTGTGCGCATCGAGAGAAACGACTCGATTTGCCGGTGCGATGGACGGGCGGGCAGACCGTTCCATCTGGATCAATCGCGCCAATCAGGCATCCATGATTGGGCGTACGCCACGGGATTGTGGCTCAGGGACGCAGTGGCGCAGCCATGCAATGCAGGTGGCTTGGCGCTGGCCACTTCAATGTGGCTTGTACGGTCTGCAATACCCCGCGCAGATGTGCGCTGGAGGATCGCCATCCGGCGCTGAAACCACCGGGTCGCGCTGATTCGGAGACTTCCGATTCGTCGCGTGTTTCGGCATCCGTAAAGCGGCTGCCGCGATATTTGACTGACGGAGACTAGTGGCGAAATTGGATGCTGGCAAGTGCCGAAGTCGATCCGTTCATTTCGCGCTCATTAAATTGCGCTTGCGCTGGAAGCCGTCCAATTGGCATGTCGACGCCACGCTGCATCCGCGCATTCGATCCTGAATATGTGCACGTTGCAGAGAATTTCAAGTAGACGTCTGGACGTCTATATATAGTAATGAGAAAAGCCCTTGTGGTCAGCGCATATCATGCCGTCCAGCCGACGTGCAGCGACGAGATGTCGTTGACAACATGGGCGTCCAAACGTCCATCGCGCAATTCAATGGATGCAGCGTCACTGATGACCACCAGCGCTTCGGTGGCATCATCGTGGGCTACGACATCGATCACGCAACCGATATCCTCGTCGCCCAGATGCAGGCGATCTCCCGCATGCATGGCGCGCGACAGAGTGGCGTGGTGCAGGTGTTTTTTCAGCCCGCCACGAAAATGCAGGCGCGCAACGATTTCCTGCCCCGGATAGCAGCCCTTGTCGGTCACCGTCGCCTGCAGTCGGTGCAGCGCCAATGCCGGAGCCAGCCACGCGTCCAGTTCCGCCGCTGCCAACCATGGCCAACCGGCCCGCAGTTGCGGCAGGCGCCAGCGTGAATCGGCCGACTGGGCGTCGCTGATGCGCAGGCTGTGAGTGCCGCAACCAAGTTCCAGCGTGTCGCCGGCAACCCCCAACGCGTACTGCGCCAACGCGGGGCCGGTGCCCAGTTGCCGCGGCTGGAGCGCCATGATGCGGACCCGGTCACGAAACACGTAGCGATCCATTGCCGCGGCCAATGTGCTCGCCTCGCCGCCGCGCAGCAGCAGCAGCAGGCTGTTCTCGCTGGGCCGGGCCAGATGAAAGAATGCGCGCACCTGGCCTTGTGCGTTCAACCATGCGCTGAACTGCCATTGTCCGCGTTGAAGCGTGTCGACGTGGCTGCTGAATTGCGCCTGGGCGTAAGCCATGGCGTCAGTGCCTTCGATCGATATGCATTGGGCAAAGAATGGTCTGGGCATCATTTCAAGAAGTGGGGATGCGCACGCGGCAGCGCAAGGACGAGGGCGAACGGGCAATCGCAGCAGCGCCTTCCAGGTTGTGCTGGATGACTGCAGGTACTACGATTTGACGGCTGAGATAACCCAATGAACAACACTTCTGCGCCTGATGAGTTACCTGTGGATTCCGCTGCGGCGGAGTCGCTGGTTCCCGTCGTGGGCGAAGCAAGCCCGGGCGGCCACAAGCAAGGCAAAAAGAAAGTCGTTTTGGCACGCGAGCCGTCAGATCTGGATCCAACGCGCTACGGTGATTGGGAAAAGAACGGGCGCTGCATTGACTTCTGAGTGCAGGTGCATGGCGCACGACGCTACGGAGCACGACCCTGGGCGGCCGGCACCGTGCACGCAAGCGGGCTGACAAAGCGGACAGTATCAGCGATCCCACACAGGATAATCGCCATGGCAAACGCACCACGCCCCCTTTCTCCGCATCTGCAGGTCTATCGCTGGCAGGTGCAAATGGTCAGTTCCATCCTGCATCGGATCACCGGAGTCGCCCTGGCGGTCGGCACGCTGGTCGTCGTCTGCGGTTTGGTCAAGCTTGCCAGCGGCGAAGAGGATTTCAATGCATTTCGCCAGCTTGTCGGCAGTCCGCTCGGCATGCTGTTGATGATCGGTTGGAGCTGGGCGCTGTTTTACCACCTGTGCAACGGCGTTCGGCACCTGATCCAGGACGGCGGCGCGGGTTTCGAGATCCCCCAATTTGTACGCTCCAGCTGGCTGTCCGCCATCGGCAGCGTGGTCCTTACCGCGGCGGTGTGGGCGTACGTTTTGACGGCCGGAGGTGCTGCATGAATGGCGAGAAAGTTGTCGTGCCTGACCGACGCGATCCGTTGAAGGTGGCATTTGGCCTGGGTTCGGCACATTCGGGCGTGCACCACTGGTGGGTGCAGCGAGTGACCGCGGCGGCGCTGGTGTTGTTGGGCATCTGGTTTGTGCTTCTGGTACTGCGCTTGCTCGGTGCCGACTATGCGACCGCGCGGGCAACGCTGGCGCAGCCCTGGAACGCGTTGCTGATGATTGCCTTCACGCTGACGATGTTCTGGCACGCCGTACTCGGCCTGCGCGTCGTGATCGAGGACTACATCCATACCCGCTGGATCGAGGTGGTTGCGCTTGTCGCGGTTTACTTCCTTGCGGTCATTGGCGCGCTCGCCAGCGTGCTGGCCGTGTTGCGCATTGCGCTGACCCCCTGAGACGCGAGGAACACTCTGTGGAAATCCAACAGCACTTGTATGACGTCATCGTGGTCGGCGCCGGCGGTTCGGGATTGCGCGCCACGTTTGGCTTGGCCGAGAAAGGGCTGAAGGCGGCGTGCATCAGCAAGGTCTTTCCCACGCGTTCGCATACGGTCGCAGCCCAGGGCGGGATTTCCGCGGCGCTCGGCAACATGCATGCAGACGACTGGCGCTTTCATTTTTACGATACGGTCAAGGGCGGCGACTGGCTGGGTGACCAGGATGCGATCGAGTACATGTGCAAGGACGCGCCGCGTGCGGTGATCGAGCTGGAGCATCAGGGTGTGCCGTTTTCGCGCACGGACGAGGGCAAGATCTACCAGCGTCCATTTGGCGGCATGTCGACAAACTACGGCGGCGATCAGGCGCAGCGCACTTGCGCGGCTGCCGACCGCACCGGGCACGCCATGTTGCATGCGCTGTACCAGCAGGCGTTGGCGCACGGCGCGTCGATCTTTGTCGAGTATTTCGTCATCGATCTGATCTTTGACAAGCAGGGTGCGTGTCGCGGCGTGCTGGCGCTGGACATTAACGAAGGCACCATGCATTTTTTCCGCGGGCACGCGGTCATCCTGGCGACCGGCGGTTATGGGCGCACGTATTTCAGCTGCACATCGGCGCATACCTGCACCGGCGACGGCGGCGGCATGGTGTTGCGTGCCGGACTGGCGTTGCAGGACATGGAGTTTGTGCAGTTCCATCCCACCGGCATCTACGGCGCCGGTTGCCTGATCACCGAAGGCGTGCGCGGCGAAGGCGGCTTTCTCACCAACTCCACCGGTGAGCGCTTCATGGAACGCTATGCGCCGCATGCCAAGGATCTGGCATCCCGCGACGTCGTAAGTCGGGCCATGACCGTAGAGATCAATGAAGGCCGCGGCGTGGGCGAGCACAAGGATCACCTGTTGCTCAACCTGATGCATCTGGGTACCGAAGTCATCAACCTGCGCCTGCCCGGGATTGCCGAATCGGCGCGCATCTTTGCCGGCGTTGACGTTACCAAGGAGCCGATCCCGGTCCTGCCTACGGCGCACTACGTGATGGGCGGCATCCCGACCGATATCCATGGTCAGGTGGTGCAGAAACGCGGAGATGACGCCGACGTGACTGTCCCGGGCCTGTTTTCGGTCGGTGAGGCTGCGTGTGTTTCCGTGCACGGCGGCAATCGTCTGGGCTCCAACTCATTGCTTGACCTGGTCGTGTTCGGTCGCGCGGTGGCTGAGCGTTGCGCGCAGATCATCCAGCCAGATACACCGCATCAGGATTTGCCGGTGGGCGTGCTGGACAAGGCCATGCAGCGGTTCGAAAGCCTGCGCAACGCCAACGGCAGCACGCCGACGGCGGACATCCGCCTGGCAATGCAGCGCACCATGCAGAAATATGCGGCAGTGTTTCGCTCCGGTGACACCCTGGCCGAGGGCAAGGCGAAGATTTCCGAAGTGTTTGATAGTTTCAAGGATGTCCACGTCAGCGATCGCTCGCTGATCTGGAACTCCGATTTGATCGAGACGCTGGAGCTGGCGAACTTGCTTGAACAGGCGGTGGCAACCATGCATTCCGCCGAGCAGCGGCCGGAGACGCGCGGCGCGCACGCGCGCGAGGATTATCCGGAGCGTGACGACGTCAATTGGCTCAAGCACACGCTGGTTTGGGTGGACCCTGCAGGCAAGACCCGCTTTGACTCCCGTCCCGTGCATATGCACACGCTGACCGATGAAGTAGCGGCGGTGCCACTGGGCAAGCGCGTTTACTGAGCTGGCGTACGCGACTGCCGTCCACGCCAACGTAGAATCACGCGACATGGTTGATCCATGTCGTGTCTCCAAGACCATCGAAGGGCAAGACCATGGGTGAATTCACGCTGCCGCGGAACTCGAAGATCCAGCCGGGCAGGAGCTACCCGGCGAAGGACGCGAAAAAACCGCGCACGTTTCGTGTGTATCGCTGGTCGCCCGATGACGGTCAAAACCCGCGCATGGACAGCTTCGAGGTCGATCTGGCAACGTGCGGACCGATGGTTCTCGATGCGCTGCTCAAGATCAAGAATGAAGTCGACCCGACGCTGACCTTGCGCCGGTCCTGCCGCGAAGGCATTTGCGGTTCGTGTGCAATGAACATCAACGGCGTCAACACGCTGGCCTGCACGTGCTCGATCACGGAGCAGGCGGATGGCGATATCAAGATTCATCCGCTGCCGCACATGCCCGTGGTGAAGGATCTGGTTCCCGATCTCACGCATTTCTACGCGCAGCTCACCTCGATCAAGCCGTGGATTCGCACGCAAAGCCCAATGCCGACCCGCGAACGCCTGCAATCGCCCGAAGAGCGCAAGCGCCTCAACGGCCTGTATGAGTGCATCCTGTGCGCGTGTTGCTCCACCAGCTGTCCCAGCTATTGGTGGAATGGCGACAAATTCCTTGGGCCGGCGATCCTGCTGCAGGCCTACCGCTGGATCGTCGACAGCCGCGACGAGGCGACCGCAGAGCGCCTGGACGATCTGGAAGATCCGTTCAAGCTGTACCGTTGCCACACCATCATGAATTGCACGCGTACCTGTCCGAAGGGGTTGAACCCTTCCAAGGCGATTGCCGAGATCAAGAAGCTGATGGTGGCGCGCCGGGGTTGAACGCCTCGACGGTGGCGGGCTGGCAGCGGCGTTATGCTGACAGACTTGCCCGCAGCCATCGCAATGCATGCGCGGCGGCGGTGGATGCCGCGCCCGGGGGAGCAGCAGCATGACGGCGCAAGTGCTGGACGAAGTCAAACGCAAACGCCTGACCTGGCGCGTCCGACGCGGCACGCGCGAGCTGGACGCGCTGTTCGGCGGTTGGCTGGATGAGTCGTTTGCCAGCGCCGAGCCGGCCCAGCAGATTGCCTTCGACGAATTGTTGAATGAACAAGACCCGGACCTGTGGGACTGGGTCATGGGCCACGCGCGTCCGCCGCGCGCCGATTGGCAAGCCATCATCGATGCCATCCGCGCCCGCCATCGGCTTTGAATACCGGCCGCCGCGGCTGCTGCGCTACACCGTCATCGGCGTGGCGGCGCTGGGCCTGCTCTGCCTTGCTTTGAGTGCGTTGCCGCGGGCGGGGAAACTCGTGCTGGCTGCCATCGTACTGATCGCCACCTGGCGCGCCACAGGCAAGCTGCAGCGCGCGTGGATTGCCGCTGCGGGCTGGAATGCGGACGAACAGTGGACAGTGCGCCTTGTGTCTGGTGACGACGTGGCGGCAACGCTGCTTTCGTTCCATGTGCTCGGCGCGTTTGTGTTGCTGCGCCTGCGCGTGACCGGACTGGGCGTGCACGTGCTGCTGCTGGGGCCGGACAACAGCGATGGCGATATCAGACGCCGCCTGCGCATGCGTCTTGCCATCGTCCAGGCTGACGAGGCGCTGCCGCGTATCTGAAGGCCTTTGCAGCTCATGCAGGCGCGATGTGAGCGTGCACCGTCTGCCTGTTCCGGGAGTACTGCGCCCGACGTTGCGGGTCGCAGAGCACGTGCTGACCTTTTGCACCTGGACGTCGGAGGTTTGTGCTCGCTATCGATCAAACAGGTGTTCTATCTCGCGTCCCCGTCGTGGCCTTGCCGACGCGCGCCTGCACTTTGTCACCCCGCAGAGTAGCCGATACCGCGCCGCGTGCAGGGCGGGTATGCAACGCGGCCACGCGGCACGCGCGATTGAACCTCGGAGCAAAAGCAAACCGGCAGTGAAGATGGCCAAAGGCTGTCCGGCCGTCCCGGTTCGCACCGCGACTCCGCCAGTGTCAGAATGGCGCCCTTTGTTGTAACCCACGCAGCAGGTTGTCATGTTTCGACCGCTCGAACTCTTCATCGGCCTGCGCTACACGCGGGCCAAGCGCCGCAACCAGTTCATCTCTTTCATTTCCACGGTATCGATCGTGTGCATTGCGATCAGCGTGATCGCGCTGATCACGGTGATGTCGGTGATGAACGGGTTCGACTACCAGATGCGCACGCGCATTCTTGGCGCGGTGTCGCATGCCACGGTATCGGGCATGGGCGAGAGCCTGCAGGACTGGCCGCGCGCGCTGAAGATCGCCGAGGCCAATCCGCACGTGCTGGGCGCCGCACCGTATGTGGAAACCGAGGCGATGCTGCTGGCGCGACGCTCGGGCGCGGCAATGGTGCGCGGCATCGAGCCGGCGCAGGAGCCGAAAGTCGTCGACATTGCCCAGCACATGGTTGCCGGCAACCTCGATGCGCTCACGCCCGGCAGCTGGAACATCGTGCTTGGTCGCGATCTGGCCATGAGCCTGGGCGTCGGCGTCGGCGATCGCGTCACCATGGCGGTGCAGGACCTGCGTTCATCTCCGCTGGGCAGCGTGCCGCGCCTGCGCGCGTTTCATGTCACCGGGTTGTTCATGCTGGGCATGGAACAGTTTGATTCCGGGCTGGCGCTGGTGAACATGCGCGACGCGGAAAAACTCAACAGCCTGACCGGCCCTACGGGCATCCGCCTGCGCCTGGACGATTTGTTCAATGCCCGGCCGGTGGCCACGCAGCTGGAAAGCCAGCTTGGGCAGGTGTATCGCGTGCAGACCTGGATGGACACCAACGCCAACCTGTTTTCCGCGCTGTCGATGGAGAAGATGGTGATGTTCATCATCCTCTCGCTGATCATCCTGGTGGCCGTCATCAATCTCGTCTCGATGCTGATGATGCTGGTCACCGACAAGCAGGCTGACATTGCCATCCTGCGCACGTTGGGCGCCACACCGCGCAGCATCATGGGCATGTTCATGGTGCAGGGATTGCTGGTGGGATTCGTCGGCATCGGATTTGGCGTGGGCCTGGGCTCGCTGCTGTCGTGGAAACTGCCCGGCATCGTCAAGTGGATCGAGCACACGTTCAATGTCACGTTTCTCTCCCCGGACGTGTACTACATCAGCGAGGTACCCAGTCGCCTGGACTGGCACGACGTTGGCTGGGTGGCGCTGCTGACGTTCGCGTTCTCGCTGCTGGCCACGCTGTACCCGGCGTGGCGCGCCTCGCGCACGCAGCCGGCACAGGCGCTGCGCTATGAATGAGAAACCGGCAATGCCCTTGAGCGAAAACGTGATACGCGCCAGCGGCGTGGCCAAGACCTACGCGGAGGGTGGCTTGCGCACGGAAGTCTTGAGCGAAGTCAGCTTTGCGTTGAAGCGCGGACAGACCATGGCCATCGTCGGTGCGTCTGGTTCGGGCAAGAGCACGCTGCTGCACATTCTTGGCGGCCTGGATACGCTGAGCGCTGGCGAGGTTGAGGTTGATGGTCGCGTGCTGTCGACGCTTTCGGATGCCGAGCGCGGCCGCGTGCGCAATCGCTCGCTGGGTTTCATCTACCAGTTTCATCACCTGCTGCCCGAGTTCACCGCGCTGGAAAACGTCTGCATGCCGCTGTTGATCCGGGGCACGTCGATCCATGCCGCCAGCGAACGCGCGACCGCGCTGCTGGAGCGCGTGGGTCTGGGCACGCGGATGGGGCATAAACCGTCCGAGCTCTCCGGCGGCGAACGCCAGCGCTGCGCCGTGGCGCGGGCTTTGGTGACGCGGCCGGCCTGCGTACTCGGCGACGAACCCACCGGCAACCTTGACGAGGGCAACGCGGCGCAGGTCTATGCGTTGATGCTCGAGCTCAACCGGGAAATTGGCACAAGCTTCATTCTGGTCACGCACGACACGCGGCTGGCCGCGCGCATGGATCGCACGTTGGTGCTGCACCACGGCGTGCTGCAGGAACAAGCCGCAGCCTGAGCGCCTGCGGATCCGCCGTCCAAAGATATGGCCGTCCAAAGATACGACCGTCCACAGATATGGGCAGTCCACGGATATAGGCCGTCGACAGATATGGGCCGTCGACAGATATGGCGGCCACGCCGGCAACTTCTGCTATGCGGCGTTCCCGGCTTTTTGCCAGGCGCCCACGGTGCGTGCGGCGCGCACAGCCCGGTTGCATCCGGCCTGGTGATGTTTGCGCAGTTTGCGCGCCATGCATCTTGCTGGGGGGCTGCCGGGCTTCTTGCTGATGCGTTGGCGGGCAGTTTCCGCGCGGCAGAAATTGCCGGCCCGAGCGCCTGCGCATTCCGGCGTAATTTTTCAAGCCCTTGCGATGCGTGCAAAACTCCGCCAGCTTGCCCAACAGCACATCGCGTTGCCGTAGAGCGGGCACCGCCCGCCGCTTGCGGCGGGTTCATCCGACGTAAACCCTGCGCTCGCAGGCCGGCTCCGGCTTACAGCGATTTCATCCTTGTCGCCACTCATTCAGCGCTAGGCTCGATGCCATCCGCTGCAACGACTGCAAAGCATGGCGCACGCGCTGAAGCCACTCAACGCCAGCACCGCCGCGCCGGCGCTGTTGCTTGGTGTTCTGGCCGTGCAATGGTTGCCGCGCCTGCCACCGCCGGCGCCAACCGCAGTGGCGTTGCTCCTCCTTGCGCTGCTGGTATGGCCATGGCGACGCTGGCGCTGGTTGTTGTTTGTCCTGTTTGGCATCGGCTGGGCGGTGTGGCGCGGTACGGCGGCGATGGACGCGCGCCTGCCGCGCGCGCTGGAGGGTGGCGATTTCGCAGTCGTCGGGACGCTGGCGGATTTGCCCGACGCGCGACCCGATGCCGTGCGTTTCACGCTGGACGTGGAAAATGCGATGCTCGCGGGCACAGTTGTACCGCTGCGCGGACGCATCACGGTGTCGTGGTATGACGCTGCCGCGCAGCTGACACCGTGCTCGCGCTGGCGGTTCCTGCTGCGGCTGAAGCGCCCACGCGGTTTGCTCAACCCGGGCAGCGCGGACAGCGAACGTTCGGCGCTGGAGCGTGGCATCCATGCGACGGGCTATGTGCGCGAGGACCCGGGTAATCGACAACTCGCGCCCGGCGGCTGGTGTGTTGACCGCGTACGTGCGGCGATAGCGGCCGGCGTCGCCCGGCACGTGCGCGATCCGCACGACGCGGCGTTGCTGCAGGCGCTGGCGGTTGGCGACACGCGCGGCTTGCAGCAGCACGACTGGGAAGTAGCGCGCGCGAACGGCGTGTCCCACCTGATCGCCATCTCCGGTTTTCATGTGGGCGTTGCGGCGGTGTTCGGCGTCGGCCTGGTGTGGTTGCTGTACAGCCTGTGGCCGGCGTGCGCCTTGCGCTTGCCGCGGCCACAGGCGCAGGCAGCGGCGGCATTGCTGCTGGCGGGCATTTACAGCGCGCTTGCCGGCTTTGGCCTGCCTACCGTGCGCACACTTTTGATGATTGCAGTGGTGGCGCTGGCACGGTGCAGTCGCCGCGGCAGTCGCGGCGCACATTCACTTGCCCTGGCGTTGCTGCTGATCCTGCTGGTCGATCCGCTGGCCGTGCTGTCCGCCGGGTTCTGGCTGTCGTTTGTCGGCGTGGGATTTCTGATGCTGTGCCTGCAGGCGCGCGGACACGGCGTGCGCGCATTCGTGCACGAGTTGTCCGCCGGACAGTGGGTGATGACTATCTCGCTGCTGCCATTGACCCTGTGGTTTTTCGGGCAGGCCTCGCTGGTCGGGGCGGTGTCCAATTTGCTGGCGGTGCCGTTCGTGAGTTTTGTCATCGTGCCGTGCGCGCTGCTGGGCACCTTGCTGCTGGGCGTGTGTCCGCCACTGGCCGCGCCGGTGTGGTGGATCGCGGCGCATCTGATGCACGCGCAGTGGTGGTTGCTCGAGCGCATGGCCGCGTGGCCGGGCGCGCATTGGTATCTGCCTACCGTGCAGGTCGGTGCGCTGGCGCTGGCATTGCTCGGGGCGCTGTGGCTGTTCATGCCGCGCGGCATTCCCGTGCGCTGGCTGGGCGCGCTGCTGTTTCTGCCGCTGCTGCTGCCGCCGCGCATTGTTCCGGCCAGCGGCGAGTTTCAGGTGTGGGTGCTGGATGTCGGGCAGGGCCTGTCGGTGGCGCTGCGCACCCGCCGGCATGTGCTGGTGTATGACGCCGGCGCGCGCTATCCGTCGGGCTTTGATCTCGGTGACGCGGTGGTTGTCCCGGCCTTGCACGCGTTGGGCATGAACCGCGTGGATATGTTGATGATCAGCCACGCCGACAACGATCACGCCGGCGGTGCCGCTGCGGTGGCTGCAGCGTTCCCCGCTGCCGCGCGCTATTCCAGTGAACCAGCGCGCATGCCGGTGCCCATGCAGGCCTGCGTGGCGGGACAGGCGTGGGAGTGGGACGGCGTGCGCTTTGAAGTGTTGAATCCGCCCACCGGGCCGGTCGGCAAGCTGCGCAACGACCACTCCTGCGTAGTGCTCGTGGCCGGTCGCGGCGGCCGCATGCTGTTGACCGGTGACATCAGCTCCAGGGTCGAACCGCGGGTGGCCGCCGCGGTCGGTGCCGGCGTGGCACCGGTGCTGCTGGTGCCCCATCACGGCAGCAAGAGTGCATCCAGTGCTGGGTTCATCGCCAGCCTCAAGCCACCATTGGCCGTGGTCTCGGCAGGCTGGCGCAACCGCTTTGGTCATCCACGTCCGGAAGTACTGGCGCGCTATGCCCAAGCGGGCGTGCCCGTGTTGAACACGGCCACGGAGGGCGCGGTGCCGCTCGATTTTCCCGCCGATGCCGGCGCCGCTGCGCAACCGGGCTGGCGCGAGCGCTTGCCGCGCTACTGGCGCGAATGAATGCCCAGCTTGCCGGCTGTGCCACAGTACCTGTGAGCGAGACTGGTATCATGCGCGCTCGCCAATCGCACACCGGTGGGAATGCAACGTGCTTGAAATCCTGATGGCTGGCGGCTGGGCCATGGTGCCCATCCTGATCTGCTCGGCGGCGGCATTGTCCATTGTGCTGGAACGCTTCTGGACGCTGCGGCGCAACGCGGTGTTACCGCCCGGCCTGTCGGCGGAAGTGCGCGAATGGGCACGCGCCGACAAAGTGGATACCCAGCATCTCCAGGCGCTGGCAGCCGGGTCGCCGCTGGGTGAATTGCTGGCCTCGGCGCTGGCCGTGCGCAATCGCCCGCGGGAGTTGATCAAGGAGCGTATCGAAGATACCGGCCGGCACGTCGTGCATCGCATGGAGCGGTACCTGAGTTCGCTGGGCACGATCGCGCTGATCGGCCCGCTGCTGGGTTTGTTCGGTACCGTAATTGGCCTGATCCGCATGTTCATGGCGGTCATGGCCGGTGGCATCGGCGATCCGGCAAAGATGGCCGGCGGCATTGGCGAGGCGCTGATCTGCACGGCGTCGGGCCTGACCGTGGCAATCCCTGCCTACGTGCTGCACCGGTATTTCCGCTCGCGCGTCGCCGGCTACTGCGTGGACATGGAAAAGCAGGCGACCGAACTGCTGGATGATCTTACGTTTGCGCAACCGAGCGCGGCGGCCGCACGGCCACGTCGCGTGGCCGTGCCGGCGGCGACCGCGCCGGGCAAGGGCTGAAGCTCACGCCATGCGTATTGGTAATGACCAGCGCGGCGACGAGTTCGAGATCAACGTCATCCCGTTGATCGACGTGCTGCTGACGCTGCTGATGTTTTTCGTGCTGACCAGCACGTTCGTGCAGCATTCGCGCATGCAGCTCACGTTGCCCAATGCGAGTGCGACCGAGCGCGACGTGAACGCCCCGGCGCTGACCATCATGGTGGATCGCGAAGGCCGCTTCTTTGTCGGCAGCGACGAGGTGCCCGGCGCGGATGTCGCGGCGCTCAAGCAAAGCATCGCTCGCGTTGCCGGTGACGACCGCGAACGCCCGGTGACGATCCGTGCCGATGCCATGAGCTCGCATCAAAGCGTGGTCATCGCCATGGATGCGCTCGGTCAGCTCGGCTTCAGGCGCTTGTCCATTGCAACCACGGCAACGCCAGCCGCTACGGCGCAATGACCGACCGCAGGCCGCGGGTGTGGGACGCGCAAAGCTGGGCTGTCTACAAACGCTTGCTGGGATACGCCCGCCGCTATTGGGTCATCGGCCTGCTGGCGATAGCCGGGATGATCGTGGATGCCGGCGGCCTGGCGTTGTTCACCAATTTGATGCGCACCATCGTCGACGACTTGTTCGTGCGCAAGAGTGCGTACCTGATTTTCTGGATGCCGATCTGGATCATCGCGATTTTCGGCATACGCGCGTGCGGCACGTTCGTCAGCAACTACGGCATTGCCTACATCGGTCGGCATGTGGTGCAGGCGGTGCAGACGGATGTCTTCGCCGCGTACCTGCGGCTGCCGGCCGCATTTTTCGGCCGCGAGCCGTCGGGCCAGCAGATATCGCGCATCACCTACACCAGCGAGCAGGTTGCCGCGGCCGCATCGGACGCGGCCAAGGTCGCACTGACCGACGGCGCCACGGTGATCTTCATGCTCGTGGTGATGCTGCACAACAGCGCGTATCTGACCTTGACCTTGTTGATCATGCTGCCGGCGGTCGCCCTGGTCGCCACGCTGGTCAGCCGGCGCTATCGGCAGATAAGCCGGCGCGTACAGGGAACCATGGGCTCGGTGACCGGCGCGGTCGAGGAGTCGGTTGGCGCTCATCGCGAAGTGCGCATTTACGGTGGCCAAGAGCACGAGGCCGAGCGCTTTGGCGAAGTCACCCGACGTACGCGCTGGCTCAACCTGAAGATCAACGCCACCAGCGCGGCCTCCAGTTCCGTGATCCAGGTAGTGGGCGCGTTTGCGCTGGCGGCGTTGGTGTTTCTGGCGACCCGTCCGCAAATCCTGCAGCACATGTCGCCGGGCGTATTTCTGGCAGTGTTGACCGCCATGGGCACGATGCTGCCGTCGCTCAAGCGCCTCACCAACGTCCAGGCAAACATCCAGCGTGGCCTGTCCGCTGCCGAGGATTTGTTTGCCGTAATGGATCTGCCGGCGGAAGTGGACGGTGGACAACGGCCTTTGACGCGCGCGCGGGGCGACCTGCGTTTTGAAGGCGTGGGCCTGATCTATCCGGGTCACGACGCGGTGGCACTGGGTGGAATTGATCTGCACTGTGCGCCAGGCACGGTGACGGCGCTGGTCGGCCGTTCGGGCAGCGGCAAGAGCAGCCTGGTGAGCCTGCTGCCGCGCTTCTATGCGCCCAGCTCGGGCCGGATCGTGCTGGACGGTCAGGACTATCAGGACTACACGCTGGCCTCGCTGCGCCGGCAGATTGCCTGGGTTGGGCAAAGCGTGGTGTTGTTTGACGATACCGTGGCCAACAATATTGCCTACGGCGAACTGGCCGGCGCGAGCGAGGCGGCGATCATCGCCGCCGCCGAAGCGGCGAATGCAATGGAGTTCATCAACGCGCTGCCGCATGGCATTCACACCCGGGTCGGGCAAAGCGGCAATACGCTGTCGGGCGGGCAGCGCCAGCGCATTGCCATTGCCCGGGCGCTCCTCAAGGACGCGCCGATCCTGGTTCTGGACGAGGCCACCAGCGCGCTGGACAGTGAATCCGAACGGCTCATCCAGCAGGCGTTGCGGCGCTTGATGCACGCGCGCACCACGCTGGTCATTGCCCATCGCCTGTCCACCATCGAGGACGCCGATCAAATCGCGGTGCTGGATCGCGGCGCCATCGTCGAGCGCGGCACGCACGCGCAGCTGCTCGCGCTCGACGGGCATTATGCGGGCCTGCATCGTCTGCAGTTTCAGGATCCGGCCGGGCGCTCTCCCGGCGCTGCGCAGCCCGACTGACGGCCGCCATGGCGCTGCTCGACACGCTGCAATCAGCCTGGTACGGCGGCGGCCCGCTACCGTGGTGGACGCGGCCGGTGGCCATGCTCTACGGCGCAGTGACCGGTTTGCGGCGCTGGCTGTTCCGGCATGGCTGGCTGCGCAGCGAGCGCTTGCCGGCGCCGGTGATCGTGGTGGGCAACTTGAGCGTGGGTGGTACCGGCAAGACGCCGTTGAGCATTGCGCTGGCAGCCGAGTTGCGCCGCCGCGGCTTCAAGCCGGGCGTAGTCAGTCGCGGCTACGGCGGCACGCAACGCGAGCCGCTGCTGCTGGGCGACAACCCGGATCCGGCGCGGGTCGGCGACGAGCCGTGCCTGATCCAGGCCAGCGGCACGCCGGTGGCGGTAGGCCGCGACCGGCCTGCGGCCGCGCGCCTGCTGCTGGCCGCAGGTTGCGATATGGTCATTGCCGATGACGGCTTGCAGCACTATCGCCTGGCGCGTGATATCGAGATTTGCGTCGTCGATGGTGCTCGCCGCTTTGGCAATGGGCGGCTGCTGCCGGCCGGCCCGCTGCGCGAACCGCTGCGCCGATTGCAGCGCGTGGATTTTCGCGTGAGCAACGGTGGCGTTACTGCAGCCGGGGAAATTCCGATGACCCTGCGCAGCGAGCTGGCAGTCAATCTGCATGACGCGCGCGAACAGGCGCTTGCCGACTTTGCCGACCAGCGCGTGCATGCCGTGGCCGGTATCGGCAATCCGCAGCGCTTCTTCGACAGCCTGCGCGCTGCCGGCATGCAGGTCATCGAGCACCGCTTCACCGACCACCACCGGTTTGCCGCCGCGGAGCTGGTATTCACGCCCGAGTGTCCGGTGCTGATGACCGACAAGGACGCCATCAAGTGCCGGGATTTCACGCAGGCAGACTGGTGGCGCGTGCCGGCAAGCGCACAGCTGCCGGCCGAGTTTTTCGCGCAGCTGCTGCAGCGCCTGGAGGCTCGCAGCAGCGGTACGCACTGACCGCCGGCTCGCACGCAAGCACCAGCGTCATTTACCAGCCCTGCTTTAACCGGTTGCGCTAGGTGCTGGCCGCGCCGCTGGCGGAGCGCCGTCGCGACAGCGGCTCGCCGGCTGCGTACACCCTGCGCGTGAGGTTGCCGCCGATCCAGTAGCACAGCTCTTCGGGGCGGCGCACATTCCATACCACCACGTCAGCGCGCTGGCCAACTGCGAGCGTGCCGCGATCGGCCAGCCCCAGCGCGCGCGCGGCGTTGATGGTGATCCCGCGCAGGGCTTCTTCCGGCGTCAGGCGGAACAGCGTGCACGCCATGCTCGCGGCCAGGCGCAACGACAGCAGCGGCGAGGTGCCCGGATTGCAGTCGGTGGCTACCGCCATGGGCACGCCGTGTTCGCGCAACAGCGCAATCGGCGGCGCCCGGGTTTCGCGCAGCGCATAAAAAGCGCCGGGCAGCAGCACGGCAACCGTTCCGGCGCCCGCCATGGCCTTGGCCCCGGCAGCGCTCAGATGCTCCAGGTGGTCGGCGGACAGGCCCTGATATTCGGCCACCAGGGCCGCGCCGCCTTGATCGGAAAGCTGCTCGGCGTGCAGCTTCACGGGCAACTGCAGCTGCTGCGCGCGCGCAAACAGCCGTTTGGTTTCCGCGCGGGTAAAACCGATGCTCTCGCAAAACCCGTCCACGGCATCGACCAGGCCTTCGGCGGCAAGCGCGGGCAACATGACGTCACACACCAGCGTGACGTAAGCGTCGCGCTGCTCGCGGTATTCCGGCGGCAGCGCGTGCAGGCCGAGAAACGTGGTGCGCACGGTGATACCCAGCTCGCGGCCAATGTGCCGCGCCACGCGCAGCATGCGCCGTTCGCTTTCCAGCTCCAGCCCGTAGCCGGACTTGATCTCCAGCGTGGTCACGCCATCGACAAACAGCGCGCGTGCGCGCGGCAGCGACTGCGCCAGCAGCTGCTCCTCGCTGGCGGCGCGGGTG
>JBBSSI010000020.1:0-47051 GCA_038242205.1 Lysobacterales bacterium | reverse complement strand
TGCGCCCGACAGGACTCGAACCTGCAACCGTCGGCTTAGAAGGCCGATGCTCTATCCAGTTGAGCTACAAGCGCCGACTCGGCCAGTAGAACGCGTGTGGTCGGGGTAGAGGGATTCGAACCCCCGACTTTTGCGTCCCAAACGCAACGCTCTACCAGACTGAGCTATACCCCGCAAATCTTCAATCCATCCTGACCCTCAAGTCCTCACGCCGGTCATTCGACGCCTGTGCATCAACCGATCTGCAAACACCTCGTTGCAGACAACGCTGCGCAACAAGACGATCCTGAGGAATCGCGGCGGCAACGCAAACATCCTGCATCCCCGCTTGAAAATGGTGCGCCCGGAGAGATTCGAACTCCCGACCACCTAGTTCGTAGCCAGGTACTCTATCCAACTGAGCTACGGGCGCACTGTCAAAACATTTGCTGCCACGTTGATGTTGGGACCATCGCGCGTCGCAGCAAGGAACGGAATTATTCAGACTCCGCGCGCTTGCGTCAACACCTTTCGCTTGAAAGTCATCGCACGCGGGCCACAACGCAGAGCCTGCAGCGCCGAAAATGCCACGTCAACCATGCATTCATGAACTATGCAACTCACACTCTCATGCATGCGCAGCAATCAAGTCCGTACACGCGAATAGCCTTCCATTTCGTGCTCAACCATCCAGTTGATCACGATTCTGCGGCGCCGGATCACCGACTGGGCCAACCGGCGATCCTGAACCGCCACGTGGCGGCGGCGGTGGCGGCATGCCGTTCTTTGCGGCGTCCTTGATCCAGTCCGCCGGCGGCCCGGGCTGTCGTCCGGCCATGATGTCGTCAATCTGATGGGCATCGATGGTTTCATACTGCAACAACGCCTCAGCCATTGCATGCAGCTTGTCCAGATTGCCCGTCAGCAACTCCCTGGAGCGCGCATAGGCACGATCAAGGATGCCGCGCACCACCTCGTCAATCTTGCTTGCCGTCTCATTGGAGATGCTCTTGTGCTGCGTCACCGAGCGACCAAGAAACACTTCATCTTCATCCTCGCCATAGGTGATCGGGCCAAGTTCGTCTGACAAGCCCCATTTGGTGGCCATGTTGCGCGCCATCTTGGTGGCTCGCTCAATGTCGTTGGACGCCCCGGTGGTCACCTTGTCCGGGCCAAAGATCAGCTCTTCGGAAACACGCCCGCCATACAGCGAACACAACTGCGACTCGATCGCGACGCGATTGATGCTGTACTTGTCGCCCTCTGGGAGATACATGGTGACGCCCAGTGCGCGACCCCGAGGAATGATCGTGACCTTGTAGACCGGATCATGTTCCGGTACCAAGCGGCCCACGATCGCGTGCCCGGCTTCGTGGTACGCAGTCAGCTTTTTCTCGTCCTCACTCATCGCCAAAGAGCGGCGTTCGGCGCCCATGAGGATCTTGTCGCGCGCGCGGTCAAGGTGGCTCATGCGCACTTCGCGGGCATTCTCCCGCGCCGCGAACAACGCTGCCTCATTGACCAGGTTCGCCAGGTCAGCACCAGAAAACCCTGGCGTGCCGCGCGCAATCACCATGGCGTCAACGTCACTGGCGGTGGGAACCTTGCGCATGTGTACTTTCAGAATCTGCTCGCGACCACGCACGTCGGGCAAACCGACCATCACTTGTCGATCAAAGCGACCGGGGCGCAGCAGCGCAGGATCCAGCACGTCCGGCCGGTTCGTCGCCGCTATGACAATGACGCCCTCGCTGCCTTCGAACCCGTCCATCTCCACCAGCAACGCATTCAGCGTCTGTTCGCGCTCATCATGCCCACCACCGAGCCCGGCACCACGGTGCCGGCCTACGGCGTCAATTTCGTCGATGAAAATAATGCACGGAGCGTGCTTCTTGGCCTGCTCGAACATGTCGCGCACGCGACTGGCGCCGACGCCAACAAACATCTCGACGAAATCGGAACCGGAGATCGAGAAAAACGGAACCTTTGCTTCGCCGGCGATGGCTTTGGCCAGCAACGTCTTGCCGGTACCAGGCGGACCCACCATCAATACGCCGCGGGGAATCTTGCCGCCCAGCTTCTGGAACCGGCCAGGATCGCGCAGGAACTCGACCAGCTCGCCGACCTCCTCCTTTGCCTCGTCACAACCGGCGACATCCGTGAAGTTGACCTTGATCTGGTCCTCGCCCTGCAGCTTGGCGCGTGAGCGACCGAAACTCATCGCGCCGCGCCCGCCGCCACCGGACTGCATCTGGCGCATGAACCAGATGAATACGCCGACGATCAGCAACACCGGCAGCCAGCTGATCAACAGACCCATCAAAGAAAAACCTTCGGACGGGGTCTGGCGAACCTCGACACCCTTGTCCTGCATCTGCTTGACCACGGCATTGGTGGAAAAGCCGAGCATCGGCGCGACGGTGCGGAACGCACTGCCGTCCTTCAGCTTGCCGCTGATGGTCGCGGGCTGGTCTGCGCCTATGACCGCGCTGGCAACGTTGCCGTTGTCCACGTTCTGCACGAAGCCACTGTATGGCAGCTCGGAGGAGGCGGAATTACGCGGGCTGAAGCTGTTGAATACAGTAAACAGCACCCCCGCGATGATGACCCAGAGCAACACATTTTTCGCTGTTTCGTTCATGCACGGTTCTCGCCGGGGGACATGGTGGACGGCTTGCGGCCAACCGCCAGTGCGTACACCTCGCGTGAACGCGCACGCGAGGCCTTGGGTTTACGCATGGTTACGCGGGTAAATTCCTTGCGCAAGCCACGCAGATAGTCATCGAAGCCCGCTCCCTGGAACAACTTGGTCAGGAACGAGCCACCGGGTCTGAGCCATTGTCGACTGAAATCAAGCGCCAATTCTGCCAGCGCCATCGCACGGATCTGGTCAGCCAGACCCACACCACTCATATTGGGGGCCAGATCGGACAGTACAAGATCCACCGTCGTGCCATGCAGGCGCGCTTCCATTTCGCGCAGTACGGTCTCGTCGCGAAAATCACCCTGCAGGAACTCCACGCCGGCAATGCCCTGCATGGGCAGGATGTCCAAAGCAAGAACCCGGCCATTGTCACCCAGACGCTCGCGCACCAATTGCGACCAGCTTCCCGGCGCGGCGCCCAGGTCAACGACGGTGATACCCGGTTTCAGGAGTCGGTCGCGTTCAATCAATTCCTCGAGTTTGTACGCCGCGCGGGAACGCAGACCTTCCGACTGCGCCTTCTTCACGAACTCGTCGTTGAAGTGCTCGCGCAGCCAGTCGGCACTGCTTTTGCTGCGGGTCATGAGAAAAACGCCTGTTGCGAAGTGACAGGATACCGGGAAAGCCTCCCGGTCACCGCTGACACGACCGTCAACCTTTGAGATCTGCAGCTTTTTCATCGGCAAGCGCAGCGCATGATAACCTTGCACGCTCATTTTTACGTGTCCGAGCAGCTGCCCCATGCCCCTTTCCAACTCACAAAACCGCTATCTGCGCGGTTTGGCACACGACCAGCGCGCGGTCATCATGCTTGGCGCCAAGGGCGCCACGGCAGCAGTCGTCAAAGAGCTGGACATCGCACTCGAGCAGCACGAGCTGGTCAAGGTAAAGCTCTCTGGCGGGGACAAGCCCGGGCGCCAGCTGCAACTGGACGCGCTGACCACCGGTACTCGCGCCGAGACCGTGCAGCAGATTGGTCACGTCGCCGTGCTGTTTAGGCGCAACATCGACGAACCGAAAATCGCGCTGCCACGCTGATGGATCTTGCCCTCGATCGCCCCGAAGGCTATTTGTACGTCCGCCGCGTCGATGCCCATCACGTGACTCTGGTGGATCGCGACCTGAGTTGCAGTTTTCTGCTGGCACCGGACCGGGCCGTGGAAAACTGGCCGATTGCCAGCGCAACGATGCTCGACGGGACGCACGTCGCGGCGGTGCTGGAATTGCATCCGGAACTGGTAGTGCTCGGCACCGGTGATCATCAAGTGTTTCCCGCCGCCGCATTCATGGCCGGGTTCTTGCGCAAGGGCGTCGGTGTGGAAGTGATGGACAATGCGGCGGCAGCGCGCACTTACAACCTGCTGGCCGGGGAAGGCCGGCGTGTCGTGGCTGGATTCATCCTGCCGGGCGCATAGGCGGGCGCGCGGATCGCGCCATCCGCCAACGTCGTGCGCGTACCTGCTTCGCCATCTTCGCAACCAGGCGACGGCTTTCGTGGCGAGCCGACGGTGCGGGCGGCATGCGTCGGAACGCTTAGCGCGCCGGCAAATAAGTCAGCGGATCGACAGGATTGCCATCCTTGCGAATCTGGAATTCCAGACCATCACGCGAAGCGCCCGTAGCCCCCATCTCGGCAATCTTCTGGCCCGCGCTGACATGCTGGCCTTCCTTGACCAGCCGCGTGCGATTGTGACCATAGGCAGACAGCAGACTATCGCTGTGCTTGATGATCACCAACTCACCGTAGCCGACCAAGCCGTTGCCGCTGTAAACCACTACGCCGTCGGCGGCCGAACGCACGGGTTCGCCCGCCTTGCCGGAAATCTCGATGCCGGGAATGGCATCGGTGGAGCGAAAACGCTTGACCAGTGCGCCTGCGGCCGGCCAGCTCCACGTCAGGCCACCGACGCCACGAGTGGCTGTAGCAGGAACTACCGCGGGCGCGGCAGGTGCCGGAAGTGTGGACGGCGGCGCAACGCCGGCCACCGGCACGACGCCTGCGGAAGCGGCAGCAACCGGAGTCACCGCCGGCAGGGTGGCAGGAGCGGCGTGTGATTCCGCGCTGGCGGCCTGCGCTGGGGGCGTCGCGGAAGCCGCTAGACCTGACGCAGGCGGGGTCACCGGCTCGAAAACCGGTGTAGCTGCAGCTGCTGGTGCCGCCGATGACGCATGCGCACCTGCTGCCATCGCCGAACCGGAAGGCCGCGCTGGCGGCGCGATTGCCGCTGACGGGACGTTACTGCCCGGCGCCAGGCGCAAGCGTTGGCCGGGCCAGATGGTGTAAGGCTCGGCCACCTGGTTCCATTGCGCCAAGTCGCGAAAATCCACCCCGTTGCGAAATGCGATCGAATACACCGTGTCGCCCTTGAGCACCGTGTACATGCCACCGGGAATCGGCGTGCGCGCGTTCGCTGGCGCTGCGCTCGATCGCAGTGGCGCGCGCGCCGGGATTCCGGCCGATGGCTCAACCACGACGGAACTTCGCATCGTTCCGCAGGCGACCAGTAGCAAAGACGTGGCCGCTGCCAGCAGCCAGTGAGAATATCGTTCCATGCGCAACAGCATAGCGAGGCGGCGGCGGTTTTTCATGCGCTGATGCTGCAGGCGCTCAGCGTAACCAGAGCCAGACCGCCAACGCCGCAAGCAACACAAGCGCCGCCCAGCCGATCCATTCAATGTTCTTGCGCAGCATCTGCTCGGCGCGCTCACCGAACAGGCGAATCAAGACCGCGAGCAGCCACACCCGCTTGCCCCGACCCACTGCCATGCACGCTAGAAACGGCAGGATCGGCACGCCGACGATGCCCGCTGCCCAGGTAACGAACTTCATCGGTATGACAGGCTGCAGCGCGGCCAGCGTGAGCGCGCCAAGCATCGTGAGCCAGTGCTGGTTCATGTCAACGCGCAGGGCGTCCACCCAGGTGGTGATAGTGGCCTGCATGTGGACGCTGAACAGTGGCCTGATCCACTCGTACGCCCAATGCCCCAAGGCATAGCCGACCAGTGCACCGAGCAGCGAGAACAACAGCGAGATGTTTGCGTAGAAGAACGCCTTGGCGCGCTTGGCCAGCATCATCGGTGCCAGCATGACCTCGGGCATCACCGGAAAGATGAAAGCCTCGACAAAGCTGAGCCCGCACAGGTAATACACCGCGCGCGGTGCACTCGACCAGCCCAGCACGCGCGCGTAGAGACTGCCAAACAATTGCATCAGCCAATTCCGCCCAGCAGCGGAACAAAGCTGACGGCGCCAAGCTCCTCCTGTACGAAGTCGCCGCGCCCGTCCCCGCGCATGCGCATCAGGGTTTGCCGGCTCGGTGAGCCAACCGGAGCTACCAGCACGCCGTTCGGACTCAACTGGTCGAGGATGCGGGTGGGGATCGTGTCACCTGCCGCAGTCAGAATGATGGCGTCAAAGGGAGCCTCATCGGCCCAACCAAGCTTGCCGTCGTCGTGGCGCGTGCGCACGTTGGTCAGCCCCAGTTGGCGAAAGCGGCGGCGCGCCTGGCGCAGCAGCTCCTCAATGCGTTCCACAGTGAACACCTGTGGTACCAGCGCGGTGAGAACCGCCGCCTGATAGCCCGAACCCGTGCCAATCTCGAGAACTTTTTGTGGCACGCCGAACTCCAGCAACGCCTCGGTCATGCGCGCTACGACCCACGGCTGCGAAATGGTCTGCCCGTGACCAATCGGCAGCGCATTGTTCTCATACGCGTGAGTGTGCAGAGCTTGATCTATGAAATGATGCCGCGGCAGGTTGCGCATGACGTCGATAACCCGCGCGTCCGCAATGCCAGCTTCCTGCAACGCAAGCATGAGGCGGTCGCGAGCACGCTGGGACGTCACCCCTTCCCCGCGCAGTTGCGCCGGTGGCAGCGGATAACCGCCATTCATCGCTCGGCGACCTCACTCTCGACGTCGCGCGTCCCCGCCATGTCGTCACCCAGACCCTGCATCCAGCTGCTGACTTTCTCCAGCGCCTGAAAACGGGTCAGGTCCACGTGGATCGGCGTCACTGAAATGAAACCGCGGCGCACTGCATTGAAATCCGTGCCAGGGCTGGCATCGTCCACCTCACCTGCCGGCCCGATCCACCAGATCGGACGGCCACGCGGATCGCTCTGCTCTATCGATGGAGCCGAACGATGTCGACGGCCCAGCCGGGTTACTTCAAAGCCGCGGATTTCAGCCCACGGCAGATCCGGCACGTTGACGTTCAAGATCGTATCCGCCGGCAACGGATCAACCAGCAATCGCTGCATCAGCAACAGCACTGCGTCGGCGGCTGAGTCGTAGTGCACGCCGGTGTGATCGCTGGTTACCAGCGAGATGGCGATTGCCGGCAAGCCGAGAAAACGCCCCTCCATCGCGGCAGAAACTGTCCCCGAATAGATTACGTCATCGCCAAGATTGGCAGAGTTGTTTATACCGGAGACAACCATGTCCGGCTCTTTGTCGAGCAGGCCAGCGAGCGCCAGGTGGACACAATCAGTTGGCGTGCCGGCCACGCGAAAGTAGCCGTTGCCCATCGGCAGGACACGCAATGGCACATCCAGAGTCAGCGAATTGCTCGCTCCCGAACGGTCGCGGTCCGGAGCCACCACGGTCACCTCACCGACTGCGCGCAGGCGTTCGGCGAGCACGTGAATGCCCGGTGCATCCACGCCGTCGTCGTTGCTGACCAGAACTCGCATGCTGCTCCACGGGGATCAAATGCGAACGCGCCGACGCCAGCGCATTGCAAGGCTCGAAGTCTACTCGACGGTGAGCCGGGTTTCACGCGACCAGCCCAATACCATGCGTGTGCACGCTGCGCGCGCAATGGCTAGCATGCTCGGATGAAGCGCACCCTGCCACCACCGATCGCCACGCACGAGCATGAGCTTTTTCGTGCTGCAGTCCACGACGTGCGTCCCCTCGCATCCACCACATTGCCGCCGATCCCAGCGCGCCCGTTGCCACGACGTCTGCGCGTTGCAAGCAGCGACGCACGCACCGGGTGGAGCGACCTGCCCTTCAGCCCAAGCTTGCCCGAGGTGGCAGACCAGCTGAGTTATCTGCGCGCCGGCTGCGCCACGAAGCTGCTGCGCCAGCTGCGCCGTGGTAAATACCCGGTACAGGGCAATCTGGATCTGCACCAGATGACCGTGGCTTCGGCACATGCCAATCTCACGGCGTTCATTGCCTGCATCCAGCAGGAGCGTTGGCGCTGCGTGCGCATCGTGCACGGCAAGGGGCTGGGCTCAGGTTCACGCGGGCCAGTACTGAAGAAATTCACCGATCGCTTCCTGCGCGAATGTTCCCAAGTGCTGGCCTTTGCGGCGGCCCCACCGGCGCTGGGCGGTAGCGGCGCCGTGCTCGTCCTGCTGCGCGCCAGTCACCCCAGCAATTCGCGCACGACCACGGTCGCGTAGCTCCCCGCGGGCAGGTCAAAGCTCAGCTCCAGGCTACTGGCGTCAAGCCAGCGCCAGCTCAGGTCGCGCGGTTGCAAACGCAAGGCCCGTCGTTCCTGCTGCATGCCCGCCGCGACCAGCCCCTGCACCAGATTGGCGTGCATGCTGCCAACTGCGCGCTCCAGCGCGCCGGCGACGCCGTCGCTTGGTGGTTCGCCTTGTCCCCACAGCGGACCGGATGGATGGATATCCCCGCACGCCAGGCGCTCGGCCAGGATGGCGCTGTACGCCTCCGGCCCAAACCACGAACGCGAGCCGGCCAGCGACCAGGTTTCCCCGTCCAGCGGAGAGTCCCAGGCGCCGCGCTCGACCCGCAGCGCCAGCAGGTCGTTGAAGATCTGCGAGCGTGCGGCTGAAAGCAGCATCGAACGCCGGTTGCGCTCCACCCGCCGTCCGGCAAACATTGCAAGCGCCTGCGCCGCGTTGTCACCCGCGCGGCCGAAACGTTGTTCACCGAAATAATTCGGCACGCCGCGCTTTGCGATCTGCCCCAGCAATGCATCGGCTGCATTCGCATCGCCGTGCACCTCGCGCAGGACCAGGATAAAGCGGTTGCCGCGCAACGCGCCGCGCTTGAGCTTGCGCGAATGCCGGGTCGCAGCCAGCACCGTGACGCCGGCGCAGTCCAGCGTTGACCAATCCGGGTCAGGTTTGCCGGCCAGCTGCACGGAAAACGTCTGCCGCGTGACCGCGTGTCGATCCTTCACGCCCGCGTAGCCCACGGCGACCAGTGGCACACCGGCAAACTTCGCCAGTTCGCGGGCAACCCAGTCCGTGTTGGCTCCGCGCTTTTCCAGCCATAGCAGTACATGTTCACCCTGGCCATCCGCATCGTAGCCAAGTATTTCCTCGACGCGAAAATCATCCGCAGTCGCGCGCATGGTGGCGTGCAGCACAGGCCCACCGTAGGCGTATGGCAGTTCACCCGCCGTCGCCACCGGTGCCACAACTTCGCGCTCAGCCATCATCTACTCCGCCACTTGCAACTGAACTCACTCGATTCCGCCGGAGCCAACGGGGCGCGCGGCTAGACCAGGAAGACCGTGGCCAGTCCAAGAAAGATGAAAAAGCCACCGCTGTCCGTCATGGCGGTGATCAGTACGCTGGACCCGATCGCCGGGTCGCGTCCGAAGCGCGTCATCAGCATGGGTATGCCGACCCCACAAAACGCCGCCAGCAACAAATTGAGTGCCATCGCCGCGGTCATGACCATGCCCAGCGCCCAGCTGTCATACAACCACCATGCAGCCAGCCCGACCACTCCGCCCCACACCACGCCGTTGAGCAACGCCACGATCAGCTCCTTGCGCCACAGCCGACGCGCGCTGGCGACGCTGATCTGCTTGAGCGCAAGCGCGCGCACGATCATGGTGATGGTCTGGTTTCCAGAGTTGCCACCGATGCCCGCCACGATGGGCATCAGTGCCGCAAGCGCCACAAGTTCGCGAATCGAGCCCTCGAACACGCTGATCACGCGCGAGGCGACAAATGCGGTCATCAGGTTGATCGCCAACCAGGCCCAACGGTTGCGCAGCGACTTCCACACGGAGGCGAAAATGTCCTCCTCCTCACGCAGACCGCCGCGACTGAGCACTTCGCTCTCACTTTGTTCGCGGATCACATCGACCATGGCATCGATGGTGATGCGCCCGAGTAGACGCCCGCTGGCATCCACCACTGGCGCGGTCACCAGGTCGTAGCGCTCAAACGCCTGCGCCGCTTCGTGCGCGTCGTCGTCTGGATGGAACGTATTGACGTCCGGCGCCATGACCTCGCTGACCATGCGGTCCGGCGAATTCACCAGCAGCCAGTGCAATGGCAACACGCCGGTAAGCAGGTGGTCCTGGTTGACCACGAACAGCTTGTCGGTCTGCGCCGGCAATTCATCGAAACGCCGCAAATAGCGCAGCACCACCTCGAGGCTCACGTCCTCGCGAATCGTGACCATCTCGAAATCCATCAACGCGCCAAGCTGGTCCTCCCGGTAAGACAGCGCCGATTGCAACTGGGCGCGTTGCTGCGCATCCAGGCCGGCCATCAATTCGGGCAGCATGGCCTTGGGCAGATCGTCGACGAGGTCCGCCAGCTCATCCGCGTCCATGGTCTCGGCAGCGGCCATGATTTCGTGGGGATCCATGTCTGCGATCAGCGATTCACGCACCGCGTCAGACACTTCCAGCAAAATGTCACCGTCGTCGCCGACCCTTACCAGCTGCCAGGCAGCAATGCGCTCATCCAGGGGCAAGGCTTCGAGGATGAACGCGATATCGGCCGGGTGCAGATCCGCCAGCTGCGCACGCAGCGCGACTTGCGTTGCCGTTGGCAGCGGCACGCCTCGAGCGTGCGTGGCGAAAAGCGCAACAACTGTCGCCAGGCGCTCACGCAAGCGCGCGGCGGGCTGGGTCTCTACTTCAATCATTTGCGTTCCAGCAAAACGCAGGCTTGCGCCGCCAGACCATCACCACGGCCGAGAAAGCCGAGGCGTTCGGTGGTCGTGGCCTTGATGCTGATGCAGTCCGCCACAACGCCAAGGTCCGCGGCAAGGTGTTGGCGCATCAGCGCGGCGTGCAGGGCAATCCTCGGGGCTTCACCGATGACCGTGATGTCGGCATTACCCAGCTGGTAGCCATGCTCCTGCATCAAGGTTGCCGCATGCCGCAGGAATTCGCGGCTGTCGGCGTCCCGCCAACGCGCATCGGTTGGCGCAAAGTGTGTGCCGATGTCGCCCAGGGCGAGCGCACCGAAGATGGCATCGCAAAGTGCGTGAATCACGACATCGCCATCGGAATGCGCGACCAGTCCGCGCTCATGCGCAATGCGCACGCCACCGAGCGTAACGTGATCACCGGGACCAAACGCGTGCACGTCAAAGCCGTTGCCGATACGCATCACGCCGTCCTCGCCAGCAGAAACTCGGCAAGTACAAAGTCTGCCGGCGTGGTGATCTTGAGGTTGTCCTCGGCGCCTTCCACCAGCAAGGGGCTGAAGCCAGAGCGCTCCATCGCCATGGCTTCATCACTGACGATCACACCCTCGCGCTCTGCAGCGCGCAGCGCAGCGGACAACTGCCCGCGCCGAAACAGCTGCGGGGTGAAAGCGCGCCAGCGCCGTTCGCGTGATTCGGTAAGCGCGCTGCAGCCGCTTGCGTCGGCACGCTTGAGCGTATCGCGCACAGGCGCACCAAGCAGACCGCCTCCGGCTTGGGTACCGAGCTGGATCAAACGGGTAATGTCCGCGGTGCGCACACAAGGCCGCGCGGCGTCGTGCACCAATACAAAGTCTTCGGGGCCGACACTTGCCGGCAGCGCATCCAATCCCGCAAGCACGGAGTTGCAGCGCTCGACCCCGCCCGTGGTGGTGCGCACTGGCATGCCGTTACACGAGGTCCAGCCCGGCCACTGCGCATCAGCGGGGTCCAGTACCACCAGCAAACCTTCCAGCTGCGATTGCGCAGACAGCCGCTGCAGCGTATGCCAGAGCAGCGGCCGGTCACCCAGGGGCAGATATTGCTTGGGCACCTGTCCGCCTACACGCGTGCCACGACCTGCGGCGGGTACCACACACCACAGCGCTGCGCTATTCATGGAGTGCCACTGGACGCTGCTGGCGGTGGCGGCGCGAGTATCGTGGCGGTGCCGGCCGGATGTTCAACCACTTGATAGAACACCTCGCCCGGCTTGATCAGGCCCAACTCGGTGCGCGCACGCGCCTCAACCGCCTGGTCGCCATGCTTGAGGTCGAGTACGTCAGCGGCCAGCGCTTGATTGCGTTGTTGCAGCTTCGTGTTGTCATCCGTCTGTTTCTTCACCGCGGCGCGCAGGTTGTCGACGGAATCCATGCTGCCACCGCCCGACCACAGCTTGAACTGCAAGGCGATCAACGCAACCAGCAGAATCAAGGCAATCCAACGCAGCATCGGGTCGCAACCTCGATCTCACCCAGGCAAACGTGCCAGATTCGGAAACGCGTGACGCCCGGCGTACTGTGCGTTCACGCCCAATTGTTCCTCAATGCGCAGGAGCTGGTTGTACTTGGCTACGCGGTCGGATCTGCATAATGACCCGGTCTTGATCTGGGTTGCCGTGGAGGCAACTGCAATGTCGGCGATCGTGGTGTCTTCGGTCTCGCCGGAACGATGCGAAATCACCGCGGAATAGTTTGCCGCATCGGCCATCGCGATGGCTTCCAGCGTCTCGGAGAGCGTGCCGATCTGATTCACCTTGATCAGGATGGAATTGGCAATGTGTCTGTCGATACCTTCGCGGAAGATCGCCGGATTGGTGACAAACAAGTCGTCGCCCACTACCTGCACACGCGCGCCAATGGCATCGGTGAGCAGCTTCCAGCCATCCCAGTCGCCTTCGGCCATGCCGTCCTCGACGCTGACAATCGGGTACTGCTTCGTCCAGCCCGCAAGCAACTCGACAAACTGCGCCGAAGTGTACTTGCGCGCTTCGCCGGCAAGGTCGTACTTGCCGTCTCGATAAAACTCCGAGCTGGCCGCATCCAGGCCCAGCAGAATATCCGCGCCCACCTTGTAGCCGCTGTGGTGAATCGCCTCCAGGATGGTGTCAAGGGCCTCGACGTTGGAGCGCAGATTGGGCGCGAATCCGCCCTCGTCGCCAACCGACGTGCTCATGCCGCGGCCGTGCAATACCGACTTAAGCGCATGAAAAATTTCCGCGCCCGCACGCAACGCCTCGGCAAAAGTGGGCAGCCCGACCGGCAGGATCATGAATTCCTGCACGTCTATGTTGTTGTCGGCATGCGCACCGCCATTGATGATGTTCATCATCGGCACCGGCAGGGCACCGGGCTTGCCGGATGACAGGTACGACCACAACGGTTCATCACGTGCGTTGGCGACTGCACGGGCGGCCGCGAGCGATACGCCCAGCAGTGCATTTGCGCCGAGGTGCGCCTTGTTTGGCGTACCGTCCAGCGCAATCAACTTTGCGTCGAGAGCTGGCTGGTCCGCGGCATCAAGGCCTTTCAGCGCGTCGGCAATCGTCCCGTTGACGTTGGCCACCGCGTTTTTCACGCCCTTGCCGCCGTACCGCGCCTTGTCTCCATCGCGCAGTTCGACCGCTTCGCGTGATCCGGTGGAGGCACCGCTCGGCACTGCAGCACGACCGAAGCCACCACCGGCCAGGGTGACCTCCGCCTCCAGCGTCGGGTTGCCGCGCGAGTCGAGAATTTCACGAGCGTGGATTGTGGTGATTTGGGTCGTCATGTCCATCCAATGCGTGAGTGGGACCAGCGCCAGCGCGCAGCGCGATCTTGAGTGCAGCGTAGCGGCAGCCAATGCGCAAGGATCATGGGATCTTTGCGCGTTTCGTGACTACGAACCTTGTTCGAGAAAACCATGACGTTTGGTCACGGAGTCCAGTTCCAGCAGGGTTTCCAGCAGCGCTTCCATTTTACCCAGCGGCCATGAGTTGGGACCGTCGCTGAGCGCCTTGTCCGGGTTCGGATGCGTTTCGGCAAACAAGCCGGAAATGCCTGCTGCCACGGCAGCACGCGCCAGCACCGGGACAAATTCGCGCTGGCCGCCCGAGCTTGCCCCTTGACCGCCGGGCAACTGCACCGAATGCGTGGCGTCAAACACCACCGGACAGCCGGTTTCACGCATCACGCAGAGCGAGCGCATGTCCGAGACGAGGTTGTTGTAACCAAAACTGGCACCGCGTTCGCACACCATGATCGCGTGATTGCCCACGGCAGTAGCCTTCGCCACCACGTGCTGCATATCCCACGGCGCGAGGAACTGGCCTTTCTTGATGTTCACCGGCAAGCCGGTGCGTGCAACTTTCTGGATGAAGTCGGTCTGTCGGCACAGGAACGCCGGCGTCTGCAATACGTCAACGACGGACGCCACCTCATTCATCGGCGTGTATTCGTGGACATCGGTCAGCAGCGGCACGCCCACCTGCCGCTTCACTTCGGCCAGGACGCGCAGGCCTTCTTCCAGCCCGGGGCCACGAAAGCTCTGTCCGGACGAGCGGTTGGCTTTGTCGAAACTGGACTTGAAGATGAAATGGATGCCGAGGCGAGCGGTTATTTCCTTCAACGTTCCAGCGGTGTCGACCTGCAGCTGTTCGGACTCCACCACGCACGGACCGGCGATCAGAAACAGCGGCTGGTCCAGACCAATTTCAAAACCGCAAAGCCTCATGGTTGCACAGTCCCGCAAAGTGCCCGTATGGCGACCCGCGGCCCACTCATGCCGTTGCCTGGTCCGTGGCCAGCGCTGGCGCGCTGCGTACGGCATGGTATTCGCGGGCCGCGCGCACAAAGCCGCTGAACAGCGGATGGCCATCGCGCGGGGTTGAGGTAAATTCCGGATGAGCCTGGCAGGCAAGAAACCAGGGATGCTGCTGCTGCGGCAGTTCGATCATCTCCACCAGCAAGTCATCCATTGACTTGCCGGAAATGACCAGCCCCAGATCCTCGAAAGACTGGCGATAACGGTTGTTGAATTCGTAGCGATGCCGATGGCGTTCGCGAACCACGTCCTGACCATATAGCTCGCGCGCCAACGTTCCCGCCTTCAACCGGCACTCCTGGGAACCAAGGCGCATCGTGCCGCCCATGTCCGAGCCATCGCCGCGTTGCTCGACTTCGCCCGTGGCCGTGGTCCATTCAGTGATCAGCGCGATTACCGGGTCAGGAGTGTTGCGCTCGTTTTCGGTGGAGTTGGCGTCGGCAAGGCCGGCGATATTGCGCGCAAAGTCGACTACCGCGGCATGCATGCCATAGCAGATGCCGAAGTACGGCACGCCGTGCTCGCGCGCGTAACCGGCCGCCAGAATCTTGCCCTCGAAACCGCGCTTGCCGAAACCTCCGGGCACGAGAATGCCGTCAACATCGCCCAGCACTTGCGCCGCGCCAAGCGACTCGATCTGCTCCGAATCAATCCACTCCAGGTTGATCCTGGTGGTCTGCGCAATACCGCCGTGGCGCAAGGCTTCGCCCAGTGATTTGTACGCGTCCTTGTGCTCGACATATTTGCCGACTATGGCAATCTTTACCTCGCCCTGAGGATGCTCCATCGCATCCACCGTACGCTGCCAACTGGAAAGATCTGCCGGCTTCGCATCCAGGCCGAGCTGTTTGACGACCAGGTCGTCCAACCCCTGATCGTGCAGCCAGAGCGGCTGCTTGTAGATGATGTCCACGTCCGCCGCGCTGATTACTGCGTTTTCCGGCACGTTGGTGAACAGTGCAATCTTGCGCCGCTCCTGCTCGGGCAACGGCTCCTCGCACCGGCACAAGAGAATGTCCGGCTGGATACCGATCGAGCGCAGCTCCTTGACTGAATGCTGGGTCGGCTTGGTCTTGATCTCGCCGGCAGCCTTGATGTAAGGCACCAGCGTGAGGTGCATGAACAGGACTTTCTGCGCGCCGTGTTCGATGCGCAGCTGACGTATGGCCTCGAGAAACGGCTGCGACTCGATGTCGCCCACGGTGCCGCCAATCTCCACCAGCGCCACGTCAAATCCGCGCGTCGCTTCATGGATGCAATGCTTGATCTCATCGGTGATATGCGGAATCACCTGCACGGTGGCACCCAGATAGTCGCCGCGGCGCTCCTTGCGAATCACGCTTTCGTAGATTTTGCCTGTGGTGATGGAATTCTTGCCACCTAGACGCGTGCGCATGAAGCGCTCGTAGTGACCAAGGTCCAGGTCAGTCTCGGCCCCATCATCGGTGACATAAACCTCCCCGTGCTGAAACGGGCTCATCGTGCCTGGATCGACATTGATGTACGGATCGAGTTTCATCATGGTGACGGAAAGCCCGCGCGCTTCAAGGATTGCCGCGAGCGATGCCGACGCGATGCCCTTGCCCAGCGAGGACACTACGCCGCCAGTGACGAAAATCAGGGGTGTCATGAAAATCAGCCGTGTGGAAATACGCATTTTAGCGGCAGATTTCGTTCACTGCGCGTTGCCGCAGACAATTCATGCAATTTGCGAGCAGTGCCGCCTGCCGCGCGCCGCATGAGGACAGCCCGGCAAAGCTTCGTCGCTTTGGGTCCGGCCGCCACCATCAGGGCGGCGCTAACGCGCGGCTCTGCTAGCATTTCCCGATGAACTCAGTCATCCCCAAGCGTCTTGCTCCACTGCGTGTGGCCATGCAGCAGCACGACGTGGACGCCGTGCTGATCCCTAGCGCGGACCCGCATCTATCCGAGTATCTGCCGGCGCACTGGCAAGCGCGGGTATGGTTTTCGGGCTTTGACGGCTCGGCCGGCACTCTGGTAGTCACCGCAAGGGAAGCCCGCTTGTGGACCGATTCACGCTACTTTTCGCAGGCCGAGCAACAACTGGCGGGCAGCAGCATCAGCTTGATGAAACTGCGCGTGGCACATGCGTCCGAGCACGTGCAGTGGTTGCAGGAGCATCTGCATGCGGGCAATGCCGTGGCGGTGGCCGGCGACAGCCTGTCGGTGGTCACGCAGCAGACTCTGCAGCGGGAACTTGGCGCAGCCGGCGTCACGCTGCGCATTGATCTGGACCTGCCGGGCATGGCGTGGTCCGATCGACCGCCGCTGCCGCGAGCGCCGGTGATCGCCCATGCCGCGGCCTATGTCGACGCATCGCGCGCGGACAAGCTCGCCCGCGTGCGCCGGGCCATGCACGCGCATGGCGCTGCACAGCATCTGCTGTCGAGCCTGGACGATATCGCGTGGCTGTTGAATTTGCGCGGCAGCGACGTGCAATGCAATCCGGTGTTCCTCGCACATTTGCTGGTCAGTGGCGACGCGCAGACAACCCTGTTTGTCGACCGGGAAAAGCTCGACGATGGGCTGGTGACTGCACTGGCTGGGGACCATGTGACGGTCGCCCCGTACGCCGGCGTCATGGCAGCGCTCGCGGCGTTGCCAGCTGGCGAGACGCTGTTGCTGGATGGAGCACACGTCGCCTGCGCCATTGCCGCGGTGGTCCCTGAAGGCGTCAAGCGCATAGATGCGGCCAACCCGAGCACGGCGTTCAAGGCCATCAAGAGCACAGCGGAGATCGACCACATTCGCGCCGTCATGCGCTGCGACGGTGCCGCGTTGGTGCGCGCATTTCGCCGGCTGGAACAGCGGCTGGCCGCGGGCGTCGTCACTACCGAACTCGACGTGGATACGCTGCTGCACGAGGAGCGGTCAGCGCAGCCGGACTGGGTCAGTGAGAGTTTTGCCACCATCGCCGGCTATCAGGCCAACGCAGCCCTGCCGCACTACTGCGCCACTGTCGAGCACCATCGCGTGCTGCAGGCTGAAGGCTTGCTGTTGATCGACTCCGGCGGCCAATACCTTGGCGGCACCACGGACATCACCCGCGTCCTCGCGCTCGGTGAAACGACTGCCGAGCAGCGCCGGGATTGCACGCTGGTGCTCAAGGGCATGATCGCGCTATCGCGGGCGCGCTTTCCACAGGGCGCCAGCGGACCGCAGCTGGACGCATTGGCGCGTGCGCCACTGTGGGCTTGCGGCATGGATTACGGTCACGGTACGGGACATGGCGTAGGTTATTTCCTCAACGTGCATGAAGGTCCGCACGGCATCCGCCCGCCGGTGCCTGGCGGCGCACTGGTGCCGCTGCAGGTGGGCATGATCACCTCGATCGAGCCGGGCGTGTACAAACCCGGGCGCCATGGCATTCGGCACGAAAACCTGGCGCTTGTAACAGGTGCGGAAAACAGCGAGTTCGGTGAGTTTCTGGCATTCGAAACGCTGACCTTGTGCCCGTTCGACCGGCGCACGCTGGAACTTGGGCTGCTCAATCCGGACGAGCGCGCGTGGCTGGATGACTACCACGCACTCGTGCGCGCCGGCCTCAGCCCGCTGCTTGAAGGAGTGGATCTTGCCTGGCTGGAACGCCACTGCATGCCGCTGCCGAGCCTGGCGGGAGCCGCTTGCTAGAGTGTTGCGGATGGTGCATCGGGTGCGAACGCAGCAGATCTCAGCGAAAGTGCGCTGCGCCAATTTCGACCGATTCCGGGTGCGAAAAGTACTCGTGCAAATATTTTTCACCCTCATCGCAAAAAGCCGTAACCACCGTTTTCAACTCCGGAAAATTTTCGCGAATGCGCTTGGCGGCAATCAAATGCGCACCGGAGCTTGGCCCGCAAAACAGTCCGTAAGTGCGTGCCAGACGCTTCATCTCGCTGACTGCGTCGGTGCTGGAAACGCTGAGCACCTCGTTGATCAATCCGGAATGACGCTGAAAAATTCCGGGGACGAAGCCATCGGAAATGCCTTCGATATTGTGCATGGCGATTTCCCCGCACAGGATCGTGCACGATTCCGAAGGCTCCATCGCAAACAGTCGGACGTCAGGATTGACCGCGCGAAACGCCTGACCGGTACCAATCAGCGTACCGCCAGTGCCGACACCCAGGACCAGCGCATCGGGTAACGTGCCCGCGGGCAACTGCGAGAGAATTTCCGGCCCCAGCACCAGGCGGTTCTCTTCCACGTTCCATTCCGATTCAAACTGGCCGGGAGCAAAATATCCCGGCTGCTGGCCAAGCTCGCGGGCGCGCTTGAGTGCCTCGTTGACGTGGAAATTGCCACAGAACAACACCTCTGCTCCGTACGCGCGCGAGATCGCCACGCGCGCGCTGGACATGCCTTCAGGCATGACCACGAGCATGCGATAACCCTTTACCGCCGCCACCATGGACAACGCGTTGCCGGTGTTGCCGCTGGTTGCCTCGACGATCGTGTCACCCGGCTTGAGCAAGCCTTCCTGCTCGGCTTTCTCGATCATGTATTTGGCGATGCGCGCCTTGATCGAACCGGAAGGGTTAAGGAATTCGATCTTGGCATATACCCCTTCGATATTGAGCAGGGGAGTGTCGCCTACGGCATCAAGAATGTTTGCCGAAACGCCAGTGAAACGGGTGGCCATGGGTCAACACTCCTTGACGTTTACGGGTGCGCGTTGCGCACGCACACAGACGGCGCGCGCGTCCGGTGAGCTGAAAGAAAACCGGTTTATGGTGTCACTTACACCGCAGCGGTGGTCGCGTGAACATGTTGCATCGTGTCCAGCGCCAGTGCGGAGTGGGCGTAAGCACCGCCCGCACGCATTTCAGCTGCCACCCAGATCGCTTCCATGATCTGCTGTTCGCTGGCGCCGCGCTTGAGCGCTTCGGCCGTGTGTCCCTTGATGCAATACGGACATTGCGTAACGTGGGCGACCGCCACCGCAATCAGCTGCTTGGTGACGTTGGGTAGCGCCCCGTCGGCAAATACCGCCGCGCTGAACGACTGGAATGCCTTCAACGGTTCGGGCGCCAGTTCCCGACGCTTGCGGGCAAGCTCGACGGTTGACTGTGGGTAGATGGGTGTATCCATGATTATCTCCTTGACGTTCCCCCGCTGAGCGAAGCGCTCGCCGCGGTCAATCGGTAACCTGGCCCTGTTCGAACATCGTCATGGTGGCAATGACGACGCCGGCGTCCGTGCCAGGCGAAAATACCCGCAGCTTGCTTGAAGCAAAACACTGGCGGCAACGGCTCTTGGCGGTCGCCGTCTTCTCCGCCAGCAGCTACCCTGTTGCGGCACCCATGCAGCTAAAGGCCCAGATTGTTGTGTTCCAGAACGCGCTCGGCGCGATAGCTTGAACGGACCAGTGGACCTGCCACTGCTTCGAGAAATCCCATGCCCAGCGCAAGCTCGCGATAGGCGTTGAATTGATCAGGGGTGACAAACCGCTCGACTGGCAGATGGTTGGGGCTTGGCCGCATGTACTGGCCCAAGGTGACCACGTCCACGTTCGCGGCGCGGATGTCGCGCAGCGTTTGCTCGAGTTCGACGTCAGTCTCGCCCAGACCCAGCATCAAGCTGGTTTTGGTGATTGTTTTCGGCGCGTGCTGCTTGGCAAAGCGGAGAACAGCCAGGGTTCGCGCGTAGCCTGCGCGCGCATCGCGCACCGGATGGGTCAGGCGTTCCACGGTTTCAACGTTTTGCGCATAGGTCACCAGACCGGCGTCGAGCACGGTGGCAACCGCCTCCAGGTTGCCCGCAAAGTCCGGCGTAAGCGCCTCCACCGCAGTGTTCGGTGAACGGTCGTGAATGGCGGACACGCACGCTGCGTAATGGGCCGCGCCACCATCGGCCAGGTCGTCACGATCAACCGACGTCAACACCACGTATTTCAAGCCCATCAACGCTACCGCATCAGCAACTTCCATCGGCTCCAGCGGATCCAGCCAGCCGCCGGGGTTGCCGGTGCTGACCGAGCAAAACCTGCAAGCGCGCGTGCACACGGACCCCATCAGCATCAACGTGGCCGTTCCACGGCCCCAGCATTCGGCGATGTTCGGGCACTTGGATTCAGCGCACACCGTGCTCAGCCGGTGGCTGTGCACGATATGTCTTACTTCCTCATATTGCGCGCCGCTGGGCAGCTTGACGCGCAACCACGGCGGCTTGCGGCCGACGTCCGGCACTGCGCTCAGCGCATTAGCCTTGATGCCACCCTTGATCGCACGCGTGCCCTGCGGGCTGGTGAACTTGCTGCCGTCAGGTACGCGCGTGGGGTTCTCACTGACATTGGTTTCGCTACTGGACATAAGCTCACATTCTGCAGAAGTTGGCAGTTTCGCGCGCGCTGGGCGTCACTGCAATGACGTAAATCACTGGCCGTGAGCATGCATTCCAACACGAGCAATGCACATCGACCGTGATGATGGTCAACGGCGTTTGGGGGGGACCAGGCGGAGCTTTGCCGGCGCATGCGCGTAGTTGCGACAAAGCATACGCTCGATTTCCACCGGCGCGAGCGGATACGCATAAAGATAACCCTGACCCTCCACGCAGCCTGCTTGCAGCAGGAACTCGTGTTGCGCTTCGGTCTCGATACCTTCGGCGATGGTACTCAGGCCGAGACTTTGCGCCATCGCCAGCATGGCCCGGGCGATCGCTACATCGTTCATGTTGTCCGGCAAGCCGACCACAAACGACCGGTCAATCTTCAGGTGCGCAACCGCTGGCAGCTTGAGGTACGACATGGAACTGTAGCCCGTACCGAAATCATCGACGGCAACTGCAATGCCCAAACCCTCCAGGGTTTGCATCGTACGCACCACTTCGTCGCCCAGGTGCAACATCGCGCTCTCGGTGATCTCCAGCAACAAGCGCGAAGAGGCGACCTGCATGCTCTGCAAAGCGCGAGTCACGCGTTCCACGAATGAAGGGTGGCCGAACCAGCGCGCAGATATGTTGATCGCCACGCGAATCGCTGGCACGCCAGCGCGATCCCACGCCTGGATCTGGGCGCAAGCCGCGTGCATCACCCATTCGTCGATGCGCCGGATCAATCCAAGACTCTCGGCGACCGGGATGAACTCCGCTGGCATCACTTCGCCGCGATCCGGGTGTTGCCAGCGCAACAGCGCTTCAACCGCAACGATGCGGCCAGTGCTCAGCTCGATGCTTGGCTGGAACACCAGATGAAATTCCTCCCGTGCCAGCGCCTGCCGCAACTCGGTTGCCAACTGCAAACGCTTGCGCGTCTGCGCATCCATCATTGGCGTGTAGAAACGCAGTGCATTGCGTTCCTCGGTCTTGGCTGCGTACATCGCCGCGTCAGCGTTGGCGATCAGCGTGGCAGGATCAGCGCCGTCCAGCGGGTAGCCGGCAATGCCGATGCTGGCGCTGAGCACCACTTCGCAATCGTCCACGTGCAGCGGTTCGGATAACGTGGCCAACAACCGATTGGCCAGCGAGCGAGCATCCTCGCGTACGCCGGCACGACGCACCAGTACGGTGAATTCATCGCCACCGATGCGCCCTGCCGTATCGTCTGCGGACAGCTGGCGATTGATGCGCTCGGCGACCTTGATCAACAGTCGATCGCCCACGGCATGGCTGTAACTGTCGTTGACGATCTTGAACGCATCAAGGTCAATGAACATTACCACCGCAGTGCTGCGCTCAGCTTCGGCCTCGCTTATGGCCGTGGCGCACTGGCGTTCGAATTCGGTCCGGTTGACCAGTCCAGTGAGCGCGTCATGCCGCGCGAGGTGTTCCAGGTGCTTCTCGTTGGCCTTGCTGGCGTAGATGTTGGTGAAGACCGCGACGAAATATTGCACAATGTTTTCAGCGTCGCGGATGGCACTTATGCTGAGCTGTTCGGGATAGGTACTGCCATCGCTGCGGCAGCTGCGTACTTCGCCCTGCCAGTTGTGGCCTGCGGCAACGGCTACCCAGATCGAGGCCGGCAGCGGCTTGCCGTCAGGCAGCGTCCGGTGCTCATCCAGAAGCCTGCCCTGCAGCGCCTCGACCGGCATGCCGGTAATGCGAAACTGTGCGGCATTGGCGGATATGACGCGCCGGTCCGCATCAGCAATAAGCACACCTTCGACGATGCTTGCCAATGCTTCGGCCGCAACACGCCGCTCGCTATCCATTGCCACGCGCTCGGAGACGTCGCGAATGATTGCCTGGCGCACGGGACGATTTCCCCAATTCACCAGACTGGTTTGCATTTCCACTGGACGTCTTGCGCCATCGGCGTCCAGCAGCCCATTGATTGACGCCGAGCCGACCCGGCTGGACACCGCGTGCTGAAACAGATGCGCAAAGCGGTCGCCAAGCAGCTCCTGCGCCGTGCGCCCGGTCCACGCGAGCGCAGTGCGATTGGCATCCAGAATGCGGCCGCTGTCTTCGTCCACCATGAGAATCGCATCGGCCGCGCTGTTGAACAGCAGCCGGTAACGCTCCTCGCTGCCGCGCACGCTGGCCAGGATGCGCCGGGCCATGGCCAGCCACAACAAAGCGGCAATGCTGGCTGCGCTCAGCACCCCGATGAACAAGACGCGACCCAGCCATACCGAACCTGCCGCAATCTCCAGCGAGAATGACTTGCTGCGCGGCTCGATGAAGTCGTTGATCTTGTCGATACGCTCGCGCTGGCGCGCGATCTGGGCCGCGGACAACGGCCCCATGGCGTAGCTGCGCTGCAGTTCGAGCGAGATCGCACCCAATTCGGCAATCGACGAATCAACCGAACGCCACGCCTGGAGCGCTTCGCGCATGTGCGGGAAGGTTGAAAAGTTGTGCAGCATGAAAATCACGCCAGGTATGGCGGTTGGAATGGCATCACTGCGCTGCAGTGCGCGCACCACTTCGTGCCTTTCGTAATGCTCCGCGGCGATCGCATCACGGGCCCAGCGATCGGCGCTGAGCACGTTGTAGTTATGGTTGAAGCGTTCGAGGTCGAGGACCGTGCCCGTTCCGGCGTACGTATTGAGGTCAACGACGGCCTGTTTCTGCGCCTTGGACCACACGCTCTCGCCGTTGAGGAATCCGGCGAGAGCAACCTGAAGCTGCAGAGCTATCCAGGTCAGCGTCAGAATGAGCCCCAGCATCGCCAGCAACGTGTACACCAACGGCAACAAGCGCCGCGAGAGTGGCTGGTTCAAACTGGAAACCCGTGCCCCCATGAATTTGCTCTGCCTTGCGATTGGAGCATCAGTAGTCTACCCCTGTGCGTACGCGACGGCCTCATTGGATGAATCCATGACCCGGGGCGGTTGCACGCAGCGGTCGGCGAGCAGACGCATGCTCGTGTAGCTGCGGCGAATGCACGCCCCGATGTGATCAACTTCCTCCACTGTCGGCGCGGTGCCCATGAGCGTACACACTATCTCCAGCGCCTCCCACGGATGCACATCGTCATACTCGGCATGCAGTTGCAGCCAGCGCAGCGAATGTGTCCTTGATTTGTCCGGGAAGCTTTCGGCGTATTCCTTGCTTTCATAGATCAACTGCGACCACTCCCCCGTGGCTCCCTCGACGGCGTAATTGGACGCTGCAATGCCGGCTGCCAACGTGCCGTTGGTGCATACGTCCTCGCACCAGTTGGCGAGCATTTCCGTGCCGCGCACCGGATTGCCGCGAAGCACTTCATCCTGGCTGACGCCCGCGCCCTGCGCCCAGTCCAGCCAATACTGCGCATGGTTTTGCTCGACCCGGATGTTGCGCACCAACCAGCGCCGTGCAAGGTTGTCCCCGGCGCTGCGGCCGTAACGCGTCTTGAGCAGGTTCAACGCCATGTACGCCGGGAAACGCTCGATGACCGGCCAGATTCCAGCCATGAAAGTAGCCGTGCCCCGGTAGCCGATCGAGCCATCTTTCATCTTTCCCCACAATTCATGATCCACCACACTTTGCTTGGTGCTTTCGCATTCAGCCACCATCTCCTGAGCCCACTGCGGATAGCTGCTCAACTCAGTCAATGGGCCGGTACGTTCGAAAAGTGTACTCACGTCTTTCTCCTTGGGGTTGGATACGCCACTCAAATCTTGTCACCTTGTTGCGGAGTCCTGGTTGACCGTACAACCTAGCACTCGTTCACCGGGCGCTCGATAGACTCTTGTCGCGCGACTGTGGCACGCCACGGACTTGAAAACTGCCAAACCACGCCGCACAAGCACATAGTCATGAAGCTCAGGCGTAGAAACTTTTGGCGTTATTGCGTTCAGACCAGGCCAAATCAGTCGGCTGCGAGGTTTGCTTGCGCGCAACTGGGGGAACGTTGCCGCATGCCAATAGTCATTCCACTCCCTGATGTCGCCCTGATGTCGCACTGATGTTGGCAATTTCGCGAGCCAGCATCCTGCCACCCCTGCAAGCCGTGCGGATTTGGATCGCACGCGACTCACCAGCGCCGGGTTGTTCGTCCTGTTTTCCACCGCCGTGTTGAAGCATCCGCCCACTCGGTCGCTTTGCGAGTATGCGCCAGCCGCGAGGGTGCGACAGTTGCGACACGGGTGTATGCGAAAATTTGCCCAGCTGTTCAGCGCCCGAAGATGATTTCGTCACCCTCGTGGTCGCGGTCCCAGCTGCGCAGCTGATCGCGAATGTGCGCAACACACTGTCGGCCCAAAGCATTGCGCTCCTCGTCAAGCACCAGACCATCAAGGAGTTCAGCCAGGCGCTGCGCGGTTGGCAGCATCGTATCCCACGCGTCCAGCGCCGGTAGCGGAGCGGGCAACGTCATGAAAAAACTTACGCCCGGTGTCTGCAGCAGGGCCAGGTGCGCGAGATCAAAATTCCCCGGCTTGAGCATATTGGCAACGCTGAAGATCGGTCCCAACTCACGTTTGCCTTCAAGCAAGCGATGATAGATGCCCATGTCACCAAACTCGAGCCCCGCTTTCTCCGCTGCGACGACCAGGTCCGGCCCGTTGAAGAACGCTCCCTCGCGGGCGACCACAAACAACGAGACGATGCGCTCTACCGGCAGATGTGCCGGGCGGCGTCCGAGATCCGAGCGCGGCGATGTCAGCGCTGGCGGCGGCGTCCTCTGCGTGGCGGACGACGCCGCGGCGGTAGCCAGTGCGGGCCTGGCGTTTGGCCCAACCGCAGCAGTAGCTGGCGGCGCGCGCAGCGCATCGATGATCGAGGCCACGTGCTCGGCGAGCTTGGGCGGGGTTCTCGCTGCGGGCGCCGGAATGTGCTCGCCGGATAACGTGGCACCAAGGTGCTCCAGCTCGACGCGCAGGCTGGCATCGAGCTCACCCTGAGTCAATTCGAAAGCGCTGCCAGATGGCGACTGGGCGATATCCAGCGCACTGAACGAAAGCCCGTCGGTTGACTCCTGGCGATCCCCAAGTACCGGTTCCATACGCTCACCCTTGCGCGCGCCAGGCATGAGTCGGCGTTTTCCCTGTTCCTTTTGCGGCTGGCCAAATATCCAGATCAGCGCCAGCGCGATTGCGCCGACGATTGCCATCGGTATGCCGATGGTCGGATTCCACGCGAATGCAAGCATGGGCATTATCGGCATCATGAAGTCCTCAGGCAGCCCCTGCGAGTCTAGCTGCTTCGGCCAGGTCCACTTGCACCAGTCGCGAGACGCCGGGCTCGCGCATGGTCACGCCGCAAAGTTGGGTGGCCGCTTCCATGGTCGCCTTGTTGTGGCTGATGAAAATGAACTGTACTTTCTCACTCATCTCGGTAACCAGTTTCGAGAAACGTCCAACATTTGCCTCGTCCAGGGGAGCATCCACCTCATCGAGCAGGCAAAATGGCGCCGGGTTGAGGCCAAAGATCGAAAACACCAGAGTCACGGCCGTCAGCGCCTTCTCACCACCGGAGAGCAGGCTGATGTTGGACACGCGCTTGCCGGGCGGGCGCGCCATGATCGACACGCCGGTGTTCAGCAGATCGTCCCCGGTCAATTCAAGATACGCATGGCCACCGCCAAACAGGCGCGGGAATAATTCCTGCACACCGGCATTGACCTTGTCGAAGGTTTCCTTGAAGCGCTGGCGGGTTTCACGGTCGATTTTCTTTATCGCGCCTTCGAGCGTTTCCAGCGCGCTGACCAGATCGGCCAGCTGATTGTCCAGATAGGTCTTGCGTTCGCTCTGCTCGGCATGTTCCTGGATCGCGGCGAGATTCACCGGTTCCAGGCGCGTGATTTTCTGCGCCAGTTCAGCCAGCTGCGTGCGCCACGCATCGGCATCAATGTCTTGGGCCAGCTCAGCCAGCAGCGCGTCCAGCTCCACACCGGCAGAAGCAATGGACGCGGCCAGCTGCTCGGCGCGCAGTTGCAAAGCCTGGGCTGCAAGACGCTGGTCAGACACATCCGCGCGCAGCGTGGTCAGCGCCTGTTCCAGAAGCTGCCGTTCCTGTTCCAGCTGCCGCATCGCCTGATCGCAGTCTTCCAGTGCGTGGCGCGCCTGGACCAATTGCTTGTCCACCAGCAAGCGTTGCTCCAGATAGGTCTGGCGCTCACTCTCCAGTTCCGCCATGGGATCGGAGCCGGCGCTGAGCTGCTGCGTGATCTCGTCGCGCCGCAACATTATCTGCGTCAGCTGAGCGGTCATGCGTGCAAGCGATTGCTCCAGCGACGCCAATGCCGAGCGTCGTGATTCCAGCGCCAGTGCCAGCGAGTGCGATTGCTCGGCGGCCTCGCGTGCGTTCAAGCGCGATTCCTCGCGCGCCTCCAGCAACGCCCGCCGCTCGTTCTCGAGCTCGCGACGCTGGTCCTCCATGTCGCCCATGACGCCGATGGACTCGTCCATGCGTGCCCGCGCATCACGTGCCTGACTCTGCATCTCTGCCAGTTGCGCAGCAAGGTCGACCAGTTCTGCGGCAATTTTTTCGGCGCGCGCGCGCGTGGTCTCCAGCTTGCCACGATGACTCTGCAACTGGCCGGCAAGTTCGGACTGCAGGCGATGGGCCGCATACAGCTCGCGCTGGGTTGCTTCGCGCGCATGTTCGGCGGTGAGTTTGCGCTCGCCCAGTTGTTCCAGCTGGGCGCCAGCTGCTTGCAGACGCGCATCCAGCGTGGCGATCTGGTCGCCCAGCGTGCGCAGCTCACGCTCGCGCGCCAGCACCCCGACGTGATTGCCCTGCGCGCGCCGCACGCGCGCCCACCGCGGTGCAAGCCATTCGCCGCCGCGGGTGATGATCGATTGGCCAGCGTCAAGGGCGCCGACCCGGCTGCGCGCTGCATCCAGCGTTTCGGCCGTCTGCACCTTTGCCAGCAGGTGCAAAGCAGCCGCAGGCCCGCTGACGTGTTCGGCCAGTGTGCCCTTGGCGCCGGGCTGGCCCGGGTCGGACGAGAGCAGTGCGAGATCGGCGGCTCCGAGGCTCTCAAGTGCGGACGTTCGATTGTGCAGGTCATCGACAAGCACGCCGTCGAGCAAGCCGGCGAGCACGGTTTCCACTGCCGACTCCCAACCGTCGTCAACTTGCAGTGCGGCGCCCAGGCGGTGCGCGGTGTCCAGCCCTTCTTGCCGCAGCCAGCCGCTGGCCTCGCTTTCTTCCTGCCCAAGCGCGGCGTGCTGCAACGCTTCCAGAGATGCCTGGCGACCGCTCGCGGCCTGCAATTGCTGCTGCGCCTCGTTGCGCAATGCCTGCAACTGACGTTCTTCCTCAAGCGCGCTTTCGTGGCTGGCCTTGTGCTGCTCAAGCAGGCCGCTCAATACCTCCACGCGTTCGTGCTGCAGGACATGTTCGGCGAGCAGCTTTTCCCCGGCGGCGTCCAGGGCGGCCACGTCAACCGCATTTTGTTCTGCCTCCATCGCCTCACGCCGGCGCGACAGATCAAGGCCTTGCCGGTCCAGATAATTGAGCTTGGTGCGCTCTACGTCCGCCGCACGATTGGACTCGCCGGCGTTGCGCGTATGCACATCCCAGCGCTGTTGCCAATCGGCCAGCTGCGCCTCGGCGGCACGCTGCGCTTCGGCGGTAACCTCTTGCAACTGTTGCAACGCGTGCAGCTTCGGCATGCCTTCAGCCAGCGCCTGGGTCAGCAGTGTCTGTTGTTCGCGGTCGGCGCCGAGCTGGGTCTCAAGGCCGGCGTGCTCCTGTTCGGCGCTACCCAACGCGCGCTGCAGGCGTTCGCCGGTTTCCCGGTTGTGCTGGACCTGTTGCTCGACGCGCGCGATCTCCGCGCCTATGCGATACACCTGAGCCTGCACGCCATTGAGGTGCTCATTGGCACCGGCATGCTGCTCGCGGCATATTTCGACCTGGGCTTCGATCTGGCGCTGCCTGGCGAGCTGCTTTTCAATTTCGATTTCTGCGGCCGACAGGCCAGTACCCGCGCCGACGTGCTGCGCTTTCAGGGCGCGGTATTCCAGCGCCTGCAGGGCAGCGTCCTTGTGCGTCTGCTCGGCCTTCAACAACTTCCAGCGTTCCGCCGCACGTGCCTGGCGATGCAGGTGTTCAAGCTGCTTGTCCACCTCGTCACGCACGTCGCGCACGCGGTCCAGGTTTTCGCGTGTAGCCTTGATTCGACTCTCGGTTTCCTTGCGCCGCTCCTTGTATTTGGAGATGCCGGCAGCTTCCTCCAGATGGCTGCGCAACTCTTCCGGATGCGCCTCGATGATCTGGCTGATCATGCCCTGTTCGATGATCGAATAACTGCGCGGGCCCAGGCCTGTGCCCATGAACAGTTCAGTGATGTCGCGCCGGCGACAGCGCGCACCGTTGAGCAGGTAGGCTGACTGGCCATCGCGGCTGACCTGGCGTTTTACCGAAATCTCCGCGTACTGGCCGTACTCGCCCTGCACCGAGCCGTCACTGTTGTCGAAGATCAGCTCGACCGTGGCCTGCCCCACTGGCTTGCGCGCGCTTGATCCGGAAAAGATCACGTCGGTCAGCGAATCACCACGCAGTCGACTGGCCGCGCTTTCCCCCATCACCCAGCGGATGGCATCGATGATGTTGGATTTGCCGCAACCATTGGGACCGACCACGCCCACCAGGTTGCTGGACAGCTGCAAGGTGGTCGGGTCCACAAAGGACTTGAAACCGGCAAGTTTGATGGTGGTCAGGCGCATGTGGATTTCAATGAGTTGGGACAGATCTCGGCAGCGCGGACAGTGCCGCACTGTGCCAAACGCGATGCGCGGGCACAAGGCATGCTCGTGGCCAACGGGCGCGCCGTCATGCTTGGGTCACGGCGCAGGCCTGGCATCGATTGCCAACGCGTGGATGCCGTGCTGCATCAGATCAGCCACCGCCGCGTAGACCATGCGATGACGCTGGATGGCCGTCTTGCCGGCAAATGCGCTGCTGACTATGTGCACGTGAAAATGCCCGGTACCTTCGCCGGCGTGACCGATATGCTTGTGACCTTCATCGAGCACCTGGACATCAATGGGCGCAAAGGCAGAGTCCAGGCGTCGCCGGATCTGTTCGTGCATCGGCTCGCTCACGCCGGCAGCGCCTTGCGGAACGGCATGATCCGTACCTGTGCATAGACCCCGGCGGCAACGTACGGATCGGCATCGGCCCAGGCCTGGGCTTCGGCCTGCGAGGAAAACTCAGCCAGGACCAAGCTGCCAGTGAAGCCGGCCGGACCCGGATCCGCCGCTTCAATCGCGGGAAATGCGCCAGCAACAAACAGCCTTCCGGCCGCCAGCAGGTCCTGCAGGCGCGCGATGTGCGCCGGCCTGGCGCTTTTGCGCAGCTCCAGTGAAGCGGGGACATCGCTGGCGATGATGGCAAACCACATGATGCAAAATTCCTGCAAACGGCAATGTTGAGTCTAGCGCGCGTCGCTAGCGCGCCTGGCTGTTCTGCGCCGCGACTGCCAGCTGCGCAGGGTCGACGCGTACGAAGAGCGAATCACCCACGGCGGTGAGCACATCGCCCGCATACACCTCGCACAGCACGCGCGTCTTGCGGCCTACATCGCCATCGACCCGGGCACGAAGTCGCAGCGGAACGCCCAGCGGCGTAGGTTTCAGGTACTTCACGCAAAGGCTTCCCGTGACGCAATCAATGCGCGGCGCGCTGTCCGCTGGGCGGCCTTCGGCGCGATAGTGATAGGCCATCGCCGTCCAGTTGGAGTGGCAATCCACGAGCATTGCGATCAAGCCGCCATACACCAGCCCCGGCCAGCCGTTGAAATCGGCATCCGGCGTGTGCGTGGCCACCACGTGGATGCCGTCTGTGTGCCAGTAGCTCTTGATATGCAACCCGCGTGGATGCGCAGTGCCGCAGCCGTAGCAAACGCCGTGTGGCGCAGCCAGATCCTGCAATGCGGGCGTGATCGCATCCACGGCCACGCTCAAGCTTCCGGGCGCATATGCGGAAACAGCAGGACATCGCGGATGGAGGCCGAACCGGTCAGCAGCATCACCAGACGATCAATGCCAACGCCAAGACCGCCGGTTGGCGGCAAGCCGATTTCCAGCGCGCGAATATAGTCCGCATCGAAATGCATGGCCTCATCATCGCCTGAATTCAATGCATCGACCTGACTCTGGAAGCGTGCAGCCTGATCTTCCGGATCGTTCAATTCGGAGAAGCCATTGGCGATTTCCTTGCCGCCGACAAACAGCTCGAAGCGATCGGTGATGCCTTTGTCAGTATCGCTTTCGCGCGCCAGCGGCGACACTTCGACCGGATGGTCGATGATGAACGTCGGCTGCAGCAACGTGTGTTCCACGGTCTTTTCGAATATTTCCAGCAGCAGCTTGCCCCATCCGTATCCCGGCTTGACCTGCGCCACGCCCAGACGCCTGGCGTGGGCGGCCATGGCCTCGCGATCGCGCAGGTCTTCGCGGCGGATATCCGGGTTCAGTTCGAGCACCGCGTCTTCCATGCGCCAGCGCCGGAATGCCGGGCCTACATCGATGTCGGCGCCGTCCCAGTGCATCACGGTGACGCCCAGCACCGTCTGCGCGGTGTCGCGGATCAGCGCTTCGGTCAGGTCCATGATGTCGTGATAGGTCGCGTAGGCCTGATACAACTCGAGCATGGTGAACTCGGGGTTGTGGCGGGTCGAGACGCCTTCGTTGCGAAAGTTGCGGTTGATCTCGTAAACCCGATCAAAGCCGCCTACAACCAGCCGTTTGAGATACAACTCCGGCGCGACGCGCAGGTACAGGTCAAGATCCAGCGCGTTGTGATGGGTGACAAACGGTCGCGCCGTGGCACCACCCGGGATCATGTGCATCATCGGCGTTTCCACTTCCATGAAGCGCCGCGTTGGCATCTCCAGCCATTGGCGGATGAAGCCGATGATCTTTGAGCGTTGCGCAAAAGTGCGCCGCGCCGGCTCGGTGACAATCAGGTCAATGTAGCGCTGGCGATAGCGCTGCTCGACGTCAGCCAGGCCGTGGAATTTGTCCGGCAGCGGGCGCAGGCTTTTGGTCAGCAAACGCAGTCGATCCACACGTACCGTCAGCTCTCCGGTGTGGGTGCGCATCAGCGTGCCTTCGGCGCCGACGATGTCGCCCACATCCCAGCCCTTGAACGCGGCGTAGACATCCTCGGCCAGCGTGCCCAGACGGATGAACAGCTGGATGCGACCGGAGAAATCCTGCAGCTGCACGAAACTCACCTTGCCCTGCACGCGCTTCAAGAGCATGCGCCCGGCAACCTTCACCCGCTGCGCGGCAGCCTCCAGTGCTTCGGTCGTGTGGCTGTCCTTGTCCGCATACTTGCCCTGCAGGTCACCGGCGAAATCCTGCACGCGAAAGTCATTGGGAAACGCCACGCCCTCGGTGCGCAGCGCGTTGAGTTTCTCGCGACGCTCGGCAATGAGTTTGTTCTCGTCTTGCGCCGGTTCGGCGCTGACGCCCGGAGGCGAAGCGTGGTCGTTGCTCATGCGGTTTCCTGATGCTGCTGGCACTGATGGAACAAGGTCAGGCGTCGACGCGCTTGGCGCCGGCTTCGAGACCGGACTTCAAGCTCGCTTCGATGAATTCGTCGATGTCGCCGTCGAGGACTTTTTGCGTATCGGTGCGCTCGATGCCGGTACGCAGATCCTTGATGCGGCTCTGGTCCAGCACATAGTTGCGAATCTGGCTGCCCCAGCCGATATCCGATTTCGTGGCCTCGAGCGCATCGCGTTCCACATTGCGCTTTTGCACTTCCAGCTCGTACAGCTTGGCGGCCAGCATCTTCATGCAGCGCTCGCGATTGGAGTGCTGGCTGCGCTCGACCTGGCAGGCGACCACGGTACCGGTGGGTATATGCGTGATGCGCACCGCCGACTCGGTCTTGTTGACGTGCTGGCCACCGGCGCCGGATGAACGATAGACGTCCATTTTCAAATCCGCCGGATTTATGTCGATATGGATCTCGTTGTCCACTTCGGGCGAGACGAACACGGAGGTGAAACTGGTATGGCGCCGGTTGTCCGAGTCAAACGGCGACTTGCGCACCAGGCGATGCACGCCGATTTCCGTCTTCAGCCAGCCATACGCGTAATCGCCCTCGACGCGAAACGTCGCGGACTTGATGCCGGCCACTTCACCACCGGAGACTTCCATCAATTCGGTCTTCCAGCCGCGGTGTTCGCACCAGCGCAGGTACATGCGCAGCAGCATCTCCGCCCAGTCCTGTGCCTCGGTGCCGCCGGCGCCGGACTGGATGTCGACAAACGCGTTGCTCGGATCCATCGGGCCGGAAAACATGCGTTGAAACTCAAGCTTGCCGACCTGCGCCTCGAGCCGCGCCAGATCCGTGGTCACTGCGATCGCCGTGTCATCGTCGCCGTCGGCCATGGCCAGCTCCAGCAGCTCGCCGGCGTCGGTGAGGCTGGTGGTAAGCGTATCGATGCCATCGACAATCGTATGCAGGCGCGACCGCTCGCGACCCAACTCCTGGGCGCGCGCCGGATCATCCCAGACCTTGGGATTTTCCAGCTCGCGGATTACTTCCTCGAGACGTTCGCTCTTGGTAGCGTAGTCAAAGATACCTCCGCAGCGACTCGACACGCTCACGGACGTCGGCTATCTGCTCAAGGATGGGGTTGGTCTCGATCATGGCCGTGGATCACTGAAAATGACCGCTCATCATAGCAGGGCGCATGCGCCTGCGAGTCGGGAAATCGCCTGCGCGGGGTGCCATGAGTCAGGTGGTCGACACTACCGCGTTGGGTTACGTTGCCAACATTGCAGACCAGAGAAGTCGCCCATGAAACATTGCCTTGCGGTCCTGCTCGTGGTCACGATCACCTTGGGCGCAGCGTGGTCGAACAGCGCCTCAGCGGCAGCGGTCGCGCCAGCCGTCAGCTCCACCACGGCGCCCGCGCATGCCAGCTCCTTCGACGTGGATGCCGCCACCGATGCGTACATGGCGAAGCTGTCGCCACAGGCGCGCGCAAACTCCGATGCCTATTTCGAGGGAGGCTATTGGCTGATCGCCTGGAATCTGCTGATTGCACTGGCGGTGGCATGGCTGCTGCTTGGCACGCGATGGTCGGTGCGCATGCGCGACCTGGGCGAGCGCGTCACCCGCTTCAAATGGCTGCAGACTGCAATATACGTGGTGCAATACATCGTGCTCACGGCGCTGCTGACGCTGCCGTGGAGCATATACGAGGGATTTTTCCGCGAGCACAAATACGGCCTGTCCAACCAGACCTTTGGGCAATGGCTGGGTGAGCAAGCAATGGGGCTGCTGGTTGGGCTGATCCTTGGCAGCATCGTGCTGGTGCTGATCTATGCAGTCATCCGCAGGGCTGCAAACACATGGTGGTTGTGGGGCGCGGGCATCACCCTGGCGTTCATGGTGTTTGCCGCCACCATCGCGCCGGTGTATATCGCGCCACTGTTCAATACCTACAAGCCGTTGCCGGAAAGCCCGCTCAAGGCGGACATCCTGTCGATGGCTCGCGCCAACGGCATCCCCGCCACGGATGTCTACTGGTTTGATGCGTCGCGCCAGAGCAAGCGCATCAGTGCAAACGTCAGCGGCATGTTTGGCACCACGCGCATCAGCCTCAACGACAATTTGCTCAATCGCGGTGGGCCGGCCGAAGTCAAGGCCGTACTCGGGCACGAAATGGGTCATTACGTGCTCAATCACGTCTACAAGAGCGTGATCTTTTTCGGCATCATCATCGTGATCGGCTTTGCGTTTGTACGCTGGGGCTTCGCCTGGGCCGAGCGCCGCTGGGGCGAACGCTGGGGCCTGCGCGGCATCGGAGATGTGGCTGGCCTGCCGCTGTTTGCCGCTTTGTTCACCATCTTCATGTTCGTGCTGACGCCGGTTACCAATACCCTGACGCGCAGCATGGAGGCCGAAGCCGACGCGTTCGGTCTAAATGCGGCGCGCGAGCCGGACGGCTTCGCCGACGCTGCGGTGCAACTGTCCGAATACCGCAAGATGCATCCAGGCGCAGTGGAAGAGTTCATCTTTTTCGACCATCCCAGCGGCTGGAACCGCATTCATCACTCGATGATCTGGAAGGCCGAAAGCCGGCGCGATGCCGGCGCGGCTGACCTGCGCCAAGTTGCACCCGGAGTTGGCAAGTGACCCGGCCAGCTCGGCGGATGTGAACGACCAACCAGGCGCAGCTCGGCTCAGGCCAGCGCCCGCAGATGCACGTCCTTGACCGCGCGACCGGATGGGTCAGCCGCGCCGGCAAAGGCCGGATCCCACGCCAGCGCTGCGGGGGTTGAACACGCGATCGACTTGCCGCCAGGCACCGTGGCGGCGCAGGCTGTCCCAGGAAAGTGGCGGGCAAAAATGCGCCGGTAAAAGAACGCCTCCTTGGTCGCTGGCGGATTGAGCGGATACTGGCTGGCTGCGGCAGCAAACTCGCAGTCACTGATGCAGATTTCGGCGTGCGCCTTCAGGCCGTCGATCCAGCCGTAGCCCACGCCGTCGCTGAACTGCTCCTTTTGCCGCCACAGGATGGCGTCGGGCAGCGCGCCGGCAAACGCCTCGCGCAGCACGGATTTTTCCATGCGCCCAGCGCCGGCCATCTTGCACTGCGCGTCCATGCCCATTGCCACGTCGATGAACTCCAGGTCCAGAAACGGGACGCGCGCTTCCACGCCCCAGGCCAGCATCGCCTTGTTCGCGCGCAGGCAGTCGTAGCTGTGCAGCGCATCGAGTTTGCGCACCGTCTCCGCGTGAAACGCTTCGGCGCTGGGCGCCTTGTGGAAATACAGGTAGCCGCCGAAGATCTCGTCCGCACCTTCGCCAGACAGCACCATCTTTATGCCCATGGCCTTGATCCGGCGCGCCAGCAAATACATCGGCGTGGCAGCCCGAATGGTGGTGACGTCGTAGGTTTCGATGTGCCGGATCACTTCGGGCAGCGCGTCCAGTCCTTCCTGAAACGTGTAGACACACGCATGATGAACCGTGCCCAGCGCGTCGGCGGTTACCTGCGCCGCAGCCAGATCGGGCGAGCCGTCCAGGCCGATTGCAAACGAATGCAAACGCGGCCACCAGGCTTCGGTCTCATCACCTTCCTCGATGCGGCGCCGCGCAAACTGCGCAGCGCAGGCGGCAACCAGCGATGAATCCAGCCCACCGGAAAGCAGCACTGCATAGGGCACGTCGGTCATCAACTGGCGATGCACGGCCTGCTCGAATGCCTCACGCAGGGCCGCCGGTGCCAGCTCGCGTCCGCGCGTGTTGGCGTAGTCACGCCAGGGCTTTTGATAGTAACAACGCAGCTCACCGCTGGCGCTGTCATACACGTGTCCGGGCGGGAACGCAGCCAGATCTGCGCACACACCAACGAGTACTTTCATCTCCGAGGCCACGCACAAATGGCCTTGCCGGTCATGCCCCCAGTACAGTGGGCACACGCCCATTGGATCGCGCGCGAGCACGTAACGTTGCGCGGCGCAGTCCCACAAGGCGAACGCAAAAATGCCATTGAGCCGATGGATGAAATCCCCCACGTGCCGGGCACCCGCTTGTTGGCGATACAAGGCATTGATGACCTCGCAGTCCGAACCAGTGGTGTAGTCGTAGCCTGGCGCCATGCCGGCAGACTCTGCGTCCACATTGGTCGCAGACGCGACGTCCGCATTGGCTGCACACGCAGCGACCGCGCCGGCTTGGGTCGCCGTGCGCAGCTGCTGATGGTTGTAGATCTCGCCGTTGACCGCCAGCACCAGAGCGCCGTCGCGCGAGCGCAGCGGCTGGGCGCCACTGGCCGGATCGACAATGGCCAGCCGCTCGTGCACAAGAATCGCTCCGGCATCAACATATACCCCGCTCCAGTCCGGTCCGCGGTGACGCTGGCGCTGGGAAAGCTCCACGGCCTGGCGGCGCAACGCGGAAAGGTTGTCGCCCGCTTGCAGATCAAACATTCCGAAAATTCCGCACATCGCCCTGCTCCGTATTTGTTTAAGATGAAATGAGTTGCCGACCGATGGACAACCGGTGAAAACACCACGGTAAAAACGCCGAAGGCCCGCACTGGGCGGGCCTTCTTCACGTATGTTGCAAAACTTGAATCTACGCGAAGGCCCGCCAATGGTTGGCGTTATTGTTCGCGCAATTATTCAATTGGACTGCCAGCCCGACGCCACGCGACGGACGCGTATCGGTGAACAACCCATGGGCGAGTACTGGTGACATGGGCCGACTAGAGCAGATTCAACATTCTGCTGCAAGCGGCGATTGACAGGCGGTGATTAGCGCGGCCGAGAAAACATCGTGTCGCGCTCTGTCGCGCTATGCCGCAATGGCTTCACCAATCCAGCGCTTGGCTTCGTCCAGCTCTGCGACCGGAAACAGCCGAAACGCACCGGGCACCATGAAGCCCATCGTGCCGGCAGCCAGCTGCAGCCACGGCACATCCGTCACCAGCGCAATGCGCTCCCAGCCGCTGAAATGTCGCGCGCTGAGCTTGGCTTCATTCCACATCGCACCAGAATCAAAGCCGATGAAATCCTCGCCGGTCAGATACAGCAGGCGCATCTTCGTATTGAGCGCAAACGTGGCTTCCACATCCGGCACAATGATGCGTTCGTAATCCTCGGCGGTCACCTGCCCGCGTGCAACAAAACCCAGCGTGCCCGGTGGCAATCCACCCATCAGTTCGATCATCAGCGTGCTCCGCAGTGGCGACGCTGCAGTGTGTCGCGGCTACCGTGAAGACCATGCAGGCGCGCTCACGCTGCGCACGCCAGCACGGTAAAGCCGGCACAGCTCGAGAACGATCACGCCGGCTCGATGTGACGCAACAACAAGCGCGCGCTTTCGCGCCCTTGCCACTCGTTGACCGTCAGCTCATATGCGGCACGCAGACGCGGCGGCGGCGTTTGCAGCGGATCGACGTTGAACATCACCGCATCCTGCAACGCACCATCGCGCGGGTCGCGCAGCTGCAAGCGCCAATGTGATGTGCCCATGCGTTTCCAACTGGCACGTTCGAATACATTCTCGAACTGCGGAGCGGGGAAGCCCTGGCCCCACGGCCCGCCGTCGCGCAACTGCAGCGCAAGGGCGAGCGAACAAGCGGCCACCGGCAGTTCACCATCGGTGTAAATGACATCCTGCAGCTGCTCGGCGTTGATCCACTCGCGCGCCACGGCGTCAAACGCGGCGGCAAACTGCGCAAGCTTGACGTGCTTCAAGCTCAAGCCGGCCGCCATGGCGTGACCGCCAAAGCGCTCGATCAAACCCGGATGGCGGGCGTCAACCGCCGCCAGGGCATCACGGATATGCAAGCCGGCAATGGAACGCGCCGAGCCGCGCAAATCGTCCGGCGCGTCGGCGCTGGCCGGGGCAAAGGCAATGACCGGTCGATGCAGCTGATCCTTGACGCGCGATGCCACCAGACCGATCACTCCAGGGTGCCAGCCTGGTTCATACAGCACCACGCCCACGGCGTCGCTGGAGTGCACGCCAGCCACCATGCGCTCGGCTTGCGCAACCATCGCTTCCTGTCGGTCCCTGCGCTCGCGATTGATTGCGCTGAGCTGCTCGGCGTAGCGACAAGCCTGCCCGGCGTCGTCGCTGAGCAGGCACTCCACGCCAATGCGCATGTCCTCCAAGCGGCCGGCTGCGTTCAAGCGCGGACCGATGGCAAACCCCAGATCACTGGCGCATAGCGTCGTCACGCTGCGCTGCGCAGCGCTGATCAAGGCGTTGATGCCGGCGCACGCGCGACCACTGCGAATGCGCTGCAAACCGGCGGCGACGAGCACGCGATTGTTGAAGTCCAGCGGCACCAGATCGGCGACCGTGCCCAGCGCCACCAGATCCAGCAGCGCGGACAGGTCCGGCCGCACGCCGCCGCGTGCGTTGCGCGACGGAGCGTCCGCGCCACCATTCACTGCGGCGGAAAGATCATTCGGATACAGCCGCGCGCGCAGCGCCAACAGCAGGTAAAACATCACGCCGACGCCAGCCAGCGCCTTGCTCGGAAAGGCATCGTCACTGAGGTTGGGGTTGACCATGGCATCGACCGCCGGCAGTTGCGCGCCCGGCAGATGGTGGTCGGTGACGATCACGCGGATGCCCAGCGCGCGCGCGGCGGCCACGCCCGCCACGCTGGCCACGCCGTTGTCGACGGTAACGATCAACTGCGGCACTGGCTGCAGCGAAGCGACCAGTGCAGGGGTCAGGCCGTAGCCGTGGATGAAGCGATTGGGCACGGCGTAGGTCACGCGTTGCGCGCCAAGCATGCGCAGCCCGCGCACGGCGACCGTCGTGCCGGTTGCACCGTCGCAGTCGTAGTCGCCGGCAATCAGGATGGACCATTCCTCGCGTATGGCCGTGACCAGCAAATCCACGGCCTGCGCCATGCCGCCGAGCGTCGCCGGTGACAGCAGATGCGCCAGGCGATGGGCAACTTGCGCCGGACCAAACACGCCGCGCGCGGCGTACACCTGCTGCAGCACCGGATGCACCGAGTCGGGCCAACCCGCTGGCGCGCCCTGGGCCGGTCGAAGGCGCCATTGCGGCATGTTCAAGACGGCGCCCGGCGCCACACGCGCCAACGGTGCCACGGCCGCTGCAGCCAACGTTCACCGCTGGCAAAATGCCAGGCCAGCGATTGCCTGGCGCCCAGCGATTCCAGCACGGGCCACCACTGTGTCTCGATTTCGCTCGCGGACAAGTCCTGCAAGTCGACCAGCCAGCCACCCGCAGCGCGCGTGATATTTGCCTGGGTGCGCGGCTGCGGTTCAACCCCTGCGCGTTGCGCCACGGCACCGAGCAGAACATCACCACTGATGACGCCACGCCATGTCGATGGCGCGCTTTGCGGCAATTGCCCACCACCCCACAGCCACAGCGTATTGACCGGCGGCAGTCCGCGCGCCTGGCGCATGGCATTGAGCGGATGCTGGTGCAGCGCAACCTGCACCTCGTTCAACAGCAGGCGCCAGCGCTTGCCGACCTGACCCTGCGGCATGTGCTGCGCCAGGTCTTCGCCCATGGCCTGCTCCGGCGCGGAAAACTCCGGCAGCACAGTTTCCGCAGGCAGTCGCACGTGCCAATGCTGGGGCGTGGAAATTTCCAGCTGCATGCCCAGCTCTGCAAACAGCGGCAGCAGCGGCGCGGCGAGTGCCTGAGCCTGCGCCATGTCCAGTTGCAGATGACCACACGCCATCAGCCGAATGCCACTGATGTCCGGCCGCGCCCATGCCGGGTCCGCCGCAAGCCAAAGCGCGTCGCCGGCGTCATGGCTGATGAACTGGCGGGTCAATGCGCCGGCCGCCAGCGGCCATCCGCTATGCGGAAAAAACTCACGCAGGCCAGGGAGGAAGCCGCTGGCTCCATCGGCCAAGCGGTCGGCGCGCAGCAACAGCTTTCGCAGCGGCCCGGCAGCGGCAAAATGGGGCAACGGTGGCAACCACAAGTGCAACGCCTGCGTGCGCTCCAGCGTCATCTCGCTCAGGCCTCCAGGCGATCCACCAGGCGCAACCACTCGGCGTCGAGCGTGTCCTTCTCGTGGCGCAACTGCGCTTGTTGCTGATTGAGCTGCATCAGCTCGCGGGTCGAACCATTGTAGGTTTGCGGATCAGCCAGGCGCATGTCCAGCGTCTTCAGCTCATTGTCAATGGAGGCCGTGCGCGTCTCGATGTGTTTCACCCGTTGCCGCGACGCTTTCTCGGCGTCGCGCTGGGCTGCAGCGAGCCGACGGCGCTCCTCCGGTGTCACTTCGAGCACGGGCGCCGCCACCTTGGCCACGCGCCCGGGCTTGCCCAGTTTCTTCGTCGTGCTGCGACTACGCAGCCAGGCTGCGTAGTCGTCCAGGTCGCCATCGAACGCCTCCACCACGCCGTCGGCGACGCGCCAGAAGCTGTCGCACACCAGGCCAAGCAAATGGCGATCATGCGAAACCAGCACCACCGCGCCGTCAAAGTCGGACAGCGCGTCGGCCAGCGCCTCACGCATGTCCAGATCCAGATGGTTCGTGGGCTCGTCGAGCAGCAGCAAGTTTGGTTTGTCCCAGGCGATCAGGGCCAGCGCGAGGCGGGCGCGTTCGCCGCCGGAGAAACCATCGACCACCTCAAACGCGCGCTCGCCACTGAAGTTCCACGTACCGAGAAAATCCCGCATGGCCTGCGTGGACGCGCCCGGGGCTTTCTCCTGCAAATGCTCCAAAGGCGTCGTGCCATCACGCAGGCTCTCCACCGTGTGCTGGGCGAAGTAGCCGATCTTCAGATCCTTGTGCGCCTTGCGCTCGCCGCTGAAAGGTTCCAGCTCACCCACCAGGGTCTTGACCAACGTCGATTTGCCCGCGCCGTTGGGACCGAGCAAACCGATGCGCTCGCCTGCCTCGATGCTGAAGCGCACGTCGCGCAGGACCACGTTGCGCTTTTCGCGCGAACCAGCAAGGTCGTCAATCAGATAGCCGGTGGTGATGTCCTCAAGCTGCAACATGGAGTCGGGCAATCGTCCGGGCGTGCCAAACTGGAAACTGAAAGGGCGCTCGGCGCGCACGGCTTCGGTACCGGCGAGCTTTTCCAGCCGCTTCATGCGCGACTGTGCCTGCTTGGCCTTGGTCGCCTTGGCCTTGAAGCGGTCAATGAACGATTGCAGGTGCGCGCGCTCGGCCTGTTCGCGCTCGTGCGACAACTGCTGCTGGCGCAATTGCTCGGCGCGCAGGCGCTCGAATGCGCTGTAGTTGCCGACGTACATTTTCGCGTTGCCGTCATCCAGATGCAGCGTGTGCGAAATCACGCCGTCGAGAAACTCGCGATCATGCGAAATGATCAGCAGCGTGCCCTGATAGCGCCGCAGCCATTCCTCCAGCCACAGTACGGCGTCCAGATCCAGGTGGTTGGTCGGCTCATCCAGCAGCAGTAGATCGGACGGGCACATCAGTGCCTGCGCCAGGTTCAGCCGGCCACGCCAGCCGCCGGAAAACTCGCGCACGGCGCGCTCATGCGTGTCTGCAGCAAAGCCCAGGCCGTGCAGCAACTTGCCGGCGCGGGCGCGGCCGTCGTAACCGTGCAGGTCCTCGATGTGCTGATGCGCAAGCGCCAGCGCGTCCATGTCGCCGCGATCGGCGGCTTCCGATTCTGCGCGCAGCGCCGCCGACAACTCCCCGTCGCCGGCCAGCACGTAGTCAATCGCCGCATCCGGCAAGGGCGGGGTTTCCTGCGCAACGGCAGCCAGGCGCAGCTTTGCCGGCATGTCCAGCTCACCGGCATCGCCATCCAGCTGGCCTTGCAGCGCGGCAAACAAGCTCGACTTGCCACAGCCGTTGCGGCCGATCACACCGACTCGCCAGCCACGCTGGATGACCAGATCAATATCGGCAAGCAGCAGTCGGCTGCCTCGGCGCAGGGCAAAATGGCGAAAGGCAATCATGGAATGGCGCAGGTCCGGGCACTGGCGAACGATCGCCGCAGCCGCCCATGATAGCGGGCGCGGCCTGCTTGCTGGCAGATCGCGCGCGCACTTTGCTGCACGAGATTGCGCTGGACATCGCACTTGATGCATCCGGACATGGCGCCGGACCGGCCATTCTGCTACAACGGCGCGGCATACTTACCTTCAGTGCGGAGTGGGAACCGATGGTCAAGTTCATCAAATCGTTGCCGGCACTTGCCGTGCTGAGTGTCGCTTTCGGCTGCATCAGCGTGCAGCCGGCCCAGGCGGCTCAGAGCAAGCGCGCGCCAAGCACGCACGGCGACAACCTGCTGATCCATCGCGTGCAGCAGGAAAAAGGCATGAACCTGCCCGGGCGCGGCATGAGCATGAGCCAGGTGGAACGCAACTACGGCGCACCCTTGCGCAAGCTTGCGCCGCGCGGCGGCGATAGCAAAAAGCATCCGCAGATCAATCGCTGGGACTATTCGAAGTTCATCGTTTACTTCGAGCACAGCCACGTGATTCATTCGGTGCTCAACACGCCTGCCGGCAACAACACGAATCCTGCCGCGCTCAACTAGGCGCTTGCGTCTTCGCAGCGGCCCGTGCGCGCGCGGGCCGCTTTTCTGTACGCGGCACGCAGGCCCGTCAGCGTAAACTGCGTTGTCCGGCTACCGCGTCTCGAACTGGATCAGCATGACCGACCATTCCCTGCCGCTGCGCCTCCCCGCCGAGTGGGAGCCGCAGTCGGCCGTAATTATTGCCTGGCCGCATGCAGGCACCGACTGGGCCGAACGCCTGTCCGCGGTGGAAACCACCTACGTCGCTCTCGCTGCTGCGGTGACGCGCTTTCAGCCGTTGCTGGTGGTCGTGGCCGATCACGCCTTGCAGGTGCACGTTGAAACGACACTGCGCGCTGCGCATGTCGACCTGCGGCATGTGCGCTTTGTGCAATTGCCCTACGACGACACCTGGCTGCGCGATTCCGGCCCGCTGACGCTGTGCGCCGCAGACGGTCGTTGCCAGCTGACGGACTTCCATTTCACCGGGTGGGGCGGAAAGTTTGATGCTGCACAAGACGATGCCCTGATCGCCGGTCTGGTACGCACCGAAATGTTTGGCCACGGACAGCACCAACGGATCGACTGGGCGCTGGAAGGCGGCGCGATTGAAAGCGATGGTGCCGGCACGTTGCTCACCACCTGGCAGTGTCTGTCACAGCGCCATCCAGGGCAGTCGCGCGCCGAAATGAGCACCATGTTGATTGACAGCCTGCATGCCGATCGCGTGCTGTGGCTGGATCGTGGCTATCTGCAAGGCGATGACACTGACGCCCATATTGATACGCTGGCACGCTTCGCCCCCGGCGACCGCATTGTGTATCAAGCCTGCGACGACGCTGCTGACCCGCATTACGCTGAATTTCAGCACATGGCTGCAGAACTGGCGGCATTGCGCACAACCGCCGGCTTGCCTTACCAATTGCAGCCACTGCCGTGGCCGCAACCGATCCTCGACAGCGGCCGGCGCCTTGCCGCGTCCTACGCGAATTACCTGATCATCAACGATGCTGTGCTGGTGCCGGCATACGGAGACGTGGCTGACGGCGAAGCTGCGCGGCTAATCGGCAGCGCCTACCCGGGGCGCGAAATTTTATCGATACCGTGCCGGCCACTGATCTGGCAGAACGGCAGCCTGCACTGCCTGACCATGCAGATGCCCGCTGGCAGCATGTGACCGTAGTCAAAAGTGCGCGGGGATCACTGCCCGCCGCGCACGCAATGCATGCATTCCTGCACGAGGTAACGCGGACAATGCCCGACATCGACATCTCTGGTACGCCAGCATCGGCGGAAAATGCCCGTCTTGTGAGGTTATCGCTGAGGGCGCGAAGCATGCGGGTGGTACGGGCCCACCAACGCGCAGCATCAACCTCATCCGCTAAACTGGTTCGTCTGCCGCATCGGCACCCTGCATAGAGGAGTGCGCGCAATGTCCCGCCCCATGTTGAAAGTTGCGCTGCTGCAGGGAGTGCACCGCGGCAGCCGCGACGCCAATCTTGATGCCATCGAAACCGGGTTGCGCGAAGCCGCCGCTGCCGGCGCCGAGCTCGTGCTGCTGCAAGAGCTGCACAACGGCGCGTATTTCTGCCAGCAGGAATCTGTTGCTGTGTTTGATCAAGCCGAAACTATTCCCGGACCGGGTACCGCACGTATCGGCACGCTTGCAGCGGAGCTGCAGCTGGTCGTGGTGGCTTCGTTGTTCGAGCGCCGCGCGGCGGGCCTTTATCACAACACCGCCGTGGTCTTTGATCGTTCGACCGCCATCGCGGGCATCTACCGCAAGATGCACATTCCGGATGACCCGGGCTTTTACGAGAAATTTTATTTCACCCCGGGCGACCTCGGTTTCGAGCCGATCAATACTTCGGTTGGCCGCCTTGGCGTGCTGGTGTGCTGGGACCAGTGGTATCCCGAAGCGGCCCGTCTGATGGCGCTGGCTGGCGCGGAGCTGTTGCTGTATCCCACTGCGATCGGTTGGGATGCAAACGACGACGCTGCGGAGCAGGCGCGCCAGCGCGATGCGTGGATTACCGTGCAACGTGGACATGCCGTGGCCAATGGACTGCCGCTGCTTGCCTGCAATCGGACCGGCTTTGAAGCCGATCCGGCTGGCGCCAGCGCCGGGGTGCAGTTCTGGGGCAACAGTTTCGTCGCCGGACCGCAGGGTGAATTCCTGGCGCAGGCCGGCGCCGCGCCGGAGCTGTTGCTGGCGGAAATTGACCTGGCGCGCAGCGAGCAGGTGCGGCGCATCTGGCCGTTTTTGCGTGATCGCCGCATCGACGCCTACGCCGACCTGCTGCGACGCTTTCGCGACTGACTGCAGCCGGGCCATCAGGCGCCAGCTTGTTCGGCCGCAGGTTTGTCCCCATGCTTGAACATCTGCCCCCTGCCTGTTGAGCGCATGAACCTTCCTGATACTGACGTTGTGGCGCCACCCGCCGATGCCGCTCCCTTATCCGCGATGCAGGGCCAGCCGGTCGAACGCGTGCAGCGCGACGGCGTGGAGTACGTGATCCTGGGGACGGCACACGTTTCGCGCAGCAGCGTGGAAGCAGTCGACGCACTGCTGGAAAACGAACACTTTGACGCGGTGGCCATCGAGCTTTGCGCCAGTCGCGCGCAAAGCATGCGCGACCCGGAAGCGTTCAAACAGATGGATCTGTTCCGCGTCATTCGCGAAGGCAAGGCTGGCATGGTGGCCGCCAGCCTGATCCTGTCCACGTTCCAGAAGCGCCTTGCCGACCAGTCCGGGATCCAGCCCGGTGCGGAAATGAAAGCGGCCATGGATGGCGCCGATCGCCGCAACCTGCCGCTGTGGCTGATCGACCGCGAAGTCGGCACCACGCTCAAGCGCGCGTGGCGCAGCGTCACCTTCTGGCAGCGCTTTTCGCTGCTCGGCGGTTTGCTTGCCAGCGTTTTCGAACGCGAAGCGATCGAGCAAGGCGAGATTGAAAAGCTCAAGCAAGGCGACTTGCTGGAAAGCGCGTTCAAGGAATTCGCCAACGACTCCAAGCCGCTGTTCCAGAGCCTGATCAGCGAGCGCGATGCGTTCATGGCCGCACGCCTGCGTCAGGAAGCCGAAGAAGCAACCGGCCTCGCCCCGATGATGGATCGCCGCGTGCTGGTGGTGATCGGCGCCGGTCATCTCAAAGGTCTGAGCGGACTGTTGCAAACCCAGCAGGTCGACCCGGCTACCACGGTCGCGGACCTTGCCAGCTTGCCAGCAAAGGCGCGCTGGCCAAAGTGGTTGGCCATTGGCCTGGTGCTGCTGGTGTTTGCAGCCATTGCCTATGCGTTCCAGCGCAACACCGCGCTTGGCGCACAGGCCTTGCGCGACTGGATCCTGTTCACGGGTGGCTTTGCCGCACTCGGCGCACTTGCCGCCGGCGCACACCCGCTCAGCATCATCGCCGCGTTCATCGCCGCGCCGATCAAACCGTTTCGTCCAGGCATACCCGCCGGCGGCATAAGCGCCATGGTCGAGGCATGGGCGCGCCGTCCGCGCGTGGTCGACTTTGATACTTTGCGCGACGACATCGTGCATTGGAGCGGCTGGTGGAAAAACCGCGTGGCACGCACGCTGCTCAATTTTTTTCTGGTGAGCTTCGGCACGATCATCGGCGAATACAGCGCCGGCATCCGCATCGTCAAAAGCGTGTTCTGAGCGCGCTCCTGCAGAGCGTTCTCGCCGATCACACACGACGCCCATGTTAGGATCGCCGCCGCCGGCTTGCACACCGCGCAGCGGTCACCGCCCGGGTGGCGAAACTGGTAGACGCAAGGGACTTAAAATCCCTCCGCCGCAAGGCGATGCGGGTTCGACCCCCGCCCCGGGCACCAATCAAATCGATGCCTTCTCTGTACATTCGTCGCAATTCCTGTGCTTGCATCGGCTACAGGATGACTTGGAGCGGCGCATCGCCAAGCGGTTGGTCGACTGCTAAAAGACGGCCTGAGCAACCAGGAAGTTTCAGCGATCAGTGGGCACAAATCGATGCAGATGCTAAAGCGATCACACGCATTTGCGTACGGAAGACCTCTTCAGCGAGTTGGACGGGGTCGCTGATGAGGCCCGAGAAGACGGCTCACATACTGGTTCGAAGAGTGCCTCAATTGTGACGCTTGGTAGTGTACGGTATGCTTCCGTACACACGGAGATATGCCATGACTTCCTCCGCCCGCCTCGAACTGCGTTTGAGCCCAACTGACAAGGATCGCATTTCCCGTGCTGCCGACCTGCGCGGTGTGCCGCTGTCGGCGTTTGTGCGTGATGCGGTGCTGCGGGAGGCCGAAAGCGTGATGGCAGCGGAGCTGACTGTCACCCTGTCGGCGGCCGAATC
>JBBSSI010000019.1:0-48465 GCA_038242205.1 Lysobacterales bacterium | reverse complement strand
TGCGCACCTCAACTCCAACGCGCACTCGATCCAGCAGTTCCTGCGCTATGCGTTTGCCGTCGAGAATGCGTGCACTCATGTTGATACCTGTCGTTGAAGTCCTGCATTATCCGGGCAGCAGCGCACGCGCACAAACGGCGATCAGACATGCACGCAACCGGGCCACTGGGCAACGCCATCGAGCTGACTGAGGGAAATCTGACATTGCGTCCGTGGCGGGAAACCGACGCGCCAATGTTGCTGGCAGCCGTGCATGAAGCAGCAACTGGTGTCGGGCGCTGGCTGCCTTGGTGCCGCGCGGATTACACGGCCGAAGACGCTGCATCATGGATCGCGCAGTGTCAGGCTGGCTGGCGCTCCGAAGAAGCGTTTGCGTTCGCGTTGGTCGCAGCGGACTCCGGCGATGTGCTGGGCGGCGCGGGCCTGAGCCAGCGCAGTCAGCGGCATCGCTGCGCCAATCTGGGTTACTGGGTGCGTCCGTCCAGGCAGCGGGAAGGCGTGGCAAGTAGCGCGGCACGGCGCGTTGCGCGCTTTGGTTTCGACCGGCTGGGGCTGATCCGGATTGAGATCGTCATCCTGCCTGACAACGCAGCAAGTCGCGCCACCGCGGCAGCCATCGGTGCACAGTATGAAAGCATCGCCCGGCAGCGCTTGTGGAGCGGCGAGCAAGCGCAGGACGCCGCAGTCTACAGCTTGCTTCCAGCGGATCTGGAGTGAGCTGGCACCCGTGCGCCCATGCGCTCAGCGAGTGCGCTTGATCAGCTCACTGACCCGGCGCCGCGCCTTCTGCTCCTGCTCCTTGGTCAACACTTTCTTGCGCCCGGCGTATGGATTCTCGCCTTCGCGAAATGCAATGCGCACAGGAGTGCCTTCGAGCCGGTAATGCTTGCGGAAAAAATTCTCCAGATAGCGCTGATAAGCCGGCGCAATATGCTTGGTGCGCGTGCCGTGGATCACGATCGTCGGCGGATTCGTCCCGCCCGGGTGGGCAAAGCGCAAGCGCGGCGCATGGCCGTGTACCAACGGTGGCTGGTAAGCCTCGTAGGCCTGTTCCAACGTCTTGCTCAAATCGGAGCTGACCAGCGCGCGAGTTGCCGCGCTGTGCGCACGCACCACCGCACGCATGAGCTCGCGCAGGCCCGAGCCATGCAAGGCTGAAATGTGCACCTGCTTGGCCCACTGTACAAACACGAGGCGGCGATCCAGAGCGCGCATGCATTCGTCGCGCTGATACTTATCCAGGCCGTCCCACTTGTTGATGGCGATCACCAGCGCGCGGCCCTCCTCCATCGCGTAGCCAATCAGGGTCAAATCCTGATCGGCAAGATTTTCGCGAGCGTCAATCATCACCACCACGACTTGCGCAGCGGCAATGGACTGCAGGGTCTTGATGACACTGAATTTCTCCACCGCTTCTTCGACCCTGGCCTTGCGCCGGATGCCTGCGGTGTCTATCAGCGTATAGCGTTTGCCATCCCGCTCCAGCGGCACGCGGATTGGATCGCGGGTGGTGCCGGCTACATCGGACACCATCAATCGATCCTCTCCCAGCAAGCGATTGATCAAGGTCGACTTGCCCGCGTTTGGACGGCCGACGATCGCGACGCGAATCGTGCCGTCTTCGCCATCTGTATCTGCTGAATCAGCATCCGCAGCAGGCAACAGCGGCAGCAGCAGATCAATCAAATCTTCTGTTCCGCGATTGTGCGCCGCGGCCAGCGGCACCATCGTGCGAATGCCGAACGCGGAAAACTCGTTGAGTACCGCATCTTCTTCGAGTCCGTCAGTCTTGTTGACCGCCAGCACGATGGGTTTACCCTTGCGCCGCAGCTCCGCGAGGATGGCGTAATCCTGCGGCAACAGACCTTCGCGCGCATCCACCACAAACGCCAATACGTGGGCTTCATCAATGGCCAGGCGCACCTGCGTGGCAGTCAGCTCATCCATGGACTCGGCAACGCCGGACAAGCCACCGGTGTCCACCACCACGAACGGACGATCAGCACTGCGGCACACTCCGTAGTGTCGGTCGCGGGTAACCCCGGGCATGTCTGCCACCAACGCGTCACGGCTGCGCGTGAGCACGTTGAACAGGGTTGACTTGCCGACATTCGGGCGGCCAACGAGTGCGACGACAGGCAGCATGATGGGTAACCTTGTGATGAGTGCCGGCCGCTGGCGATGCAGCGCGTTCAATCGTGCTCAGTGCGACCGCGCGATTGTATGGCAACCATTGCCGACGCAGCTTTTTTCCCAAGCGGGGCGCCAGCGCGAAAAGGGCACGTAACGCCGTGTCAGATGAAATGTGGCCGCGGTCGGCGCCGCTTGGACGGCGCAGCAGGCGCGGCGCCGCAGCGCTGAACATAAAATGCGTGCGCAGTCACGGCAGCCATCGCGGCCAGCAAAAACTGCCATGTGCATTCACGTCAACGCAATGCGTTCAATCTCACTTCGATGCAAGTCGATACGCGCCAATTCGGCCTTTCACGTCTTCCACGTAAGCCACATCACCGACCACCAGCGGCTGCGCGCGAATGGCATGCTTGGACAGACGTTCGCGTGCGGCCAGTGCGCCGTCGCCGACCTGCAGCCAATGCACATAGCCTTCAGTGTCACCGACCACAACGTAATCACCCTGCACCGCCGCGCCGGTCACCCATCTGTACTTGAGCGCGTCGTTTTTCCACATGTCTGCGCCACCATCCTTGTCAAACGCCCAAACCTGCGATTGGTCGTTGACGGCGAAAATGGCGTGGTCGTTGGCAGCCAGCGCCGCGAAGCTGGAGAACGGGTGCGCCCACAGCGGCCGGCCACTTGGGCCGTCCACGGCGACGAGGTTACCGTGGTAAGCGGCGGTGAAAAGCGTGCTGCCTTCGAGCAACACCGAGCCATCGGCATCGTTCAAACGATCGATTTCCGTGCGACCTTCACCGCTGGCGAGCTTCTGCTCCCACAGCTTGGAGCCGTTGTCCTGACGCAGCGCCACGAGCTTGCCGTCGTCGGTGCCAAGGAAAACCACGCCGTTGGCCACCAGCACCGCGCCATTGCCACGCAGGCTGAGCAACGGCACGTTGCCCTGATCGTAAACCCAGCGGCGGTCGCCGCTGGCCGCATCCAGTCCATACACGCGACCATCCTGGGTGCGCACGACAACCAGGTCACCGACGATGACCGGAGCGGCCAGCACCGAGGCGTTCAACTCTGCGTTCCAGCGTGGATCGCCATTTTTTGCATTCAACGCGTAAACGTGGCCGTCCAGGGTTCCCACTACCAGCAAGTCACCAAGCACCGCCGGCCCACCAGCGTACAACGCATCCGCGCGCTTCTTGTCACCCCAGCCAAACCAGCCCTTGGTGCGTGAGCTTTTGGACCACAGGCTCTTCCCTGTGGCTGCATCGAAAGCGGCAATCTTGCCGTCCGTGCTGTTGGCATACAGCACGCCATCGACCACGGCCGGGCGCAGGCGCACCCCGCTGCTACCGGCACCGTCACCTACATTGGCACGCCACATCCGTGTGACTTGTACGGTCGGCTGGAAACCCTTGGCCAGCGGCGTCGGCGGTTGCACGTTTTCCTTTTTGAAGGAATGGCAACCGGCAAGCGTCAGTCCCACCAGGGCGGCCAGGATGGTCCATGTTGCGCGCTTCATCATTCCTGCTCTCATGCACCCTGCTTCCCGGCCACGGCCAAATCATCGAGTTTCATCTGCAGCACGCCGCGCTGTGGCGCTTGCGCACTCAAAGCCGACATCGCCGCCTGATAGGCCGTGCGCGCAGCATCCAGACGCCCAAGCTTGACCAGTACGTCGCCCCGGAGTTCCTGCGCCAAGCCCGTGAAGCTGGTAGCGGGCATTGCGTCAAGCGTCGTCAAGGCAGCAGCGCCCTGATCACGAGCCAGTTGCAACCGTGCAACGCGCAATTGGAGTAACGGCTTCAGCGCCGTATCGCTTGCGTGCGCCGCCGCCCACTCAAGCGCTACCGCGCCTTTGTCCAGACTGCCTGCATCCACTTCCTGGCGTGCGCGCGCATTGGCTGCAAACACCGCGTACGGGGATTTGCTGTAATCCTTCATCAGCTGATCGGCGATCCGGGTGGCGACGTCGGTCTGGTTCGATGCCTGCGCAACCTGCATGTCCAGATACAGCTGGGCCGCGGCCATTTGCGTACGCACCTGATGCGTGCGCCACTGCTGCCAGCCGAAAATACCTACGAGGCCAATGATGATACCCACGACGATGGACAAGCCATTGGCGCGTAACCACTTGATGACGCGCTCGTTCTGCTCGAAGTCGTCGTATGCTTCAAATTCCATGCCGTCACCATTCGTGAGGACCAGTCTGCGGTCGTTGCGCGTGCGCGCACCCGGCTGCAGCGGGGTAAAACCATCCACGCCATTACCGTACGGAAAAGGCAGTGCGCAAGCATAACCGAAACCGGCTGGCCGGTACGCTGATGCGCAGCGTCAGAGGCTGGCGGCGCTGGCTTTGCCGTCTGCAATGAGCACACGAAACCGGGCCACATTGGCGTGCTGGAAGTCAGCCAATGCAACCTCCTCGCCGTCGATGCTCAGCTGTGCGCCAGTCGCGTTGCCAATGCGCACATCCAGCGGCTGATTGCTGCGATAGGTCCGGCTGCTCCCGGCGGGCAACAATCCGTACTCCAGGCGCGAGCCATCTTTGCCGATGACCTCCACCCAGCTGGCTGTACTCAGGCTCAAGCTCACGCTGTGGTCGCCTGAGCCACTGATTTCCGGCGCCGCTGGCACCGCTGGCACTGGCGCCACGCTGTCGCCCAGCCCCGGGAACGGCGCCATCGATGCCATCAGCGATTGCTGCTCCTGCACCGGCGCAAGCATGACTGCAGGTGCATTCAAGGCTGGTGCCTTGGCAACGCTTGTGGCGGAAGCCGGCCGTGCATCTTGCTGTGCAACCGGCGCGGCGTCCAGCGGTGTCATGCGGCTGAGGTCACGATCCAGCGAGCCGCGCATTCCCAACCACACCATCGGCACGACAAACACCGCAGTCAGCACTACATAGGTCGCTGCCGTGGTGTAGCGCTCGAGCAAAAACCGCGACCGGGAAACGCCGCCGGTGGCGACCAGCGGCGGTTCAATCTGGCGGATACGATCGAGCTCCAGCTGCACTTCGCCAGCATCGACGCCGAGATATCGCGCGTACGAACCGATATAGCTGGCCAGGTAAATCTTCGAATCAGTGCCGTCACACGTATTGGCTTCGAGTTGGCGCAGTACGCGAACAGGCAACCTCAGCGCACGCGCGCAGTCGTCAAGTTGCTCACCCCGCGCTTCACGCGCCGTGCGCAAACGCTCACCGAAACCCCCGGCGCAGCCTTCTTCGCCACGCAAATCAATATGCGCGAAACGATCGGCAGATACACCGCCCTCTGCCACGCTGTTGTATCCAGCGGTGTCGGACGAGGGTGAGTTATTCAATGGAGGTTGTGCGGAAGTCATTGGCTGGCAGTAGTTTCGAGGGCACGCGCTTGCTCCGAATCCGGGAACTGGGCGTGCAGCCGCTTGGCGTAAGACGACGCACCGTCCTGGTTGCCGAGTCGGGATTCAATGTCGTGGCCGAGCTTGAGCGCATCGGCGTTTAGTCCACCAAGTGCTTCAAGACGTTGCAAGAATGCCCTGGCACCAAATGCATTGTTGCTCAAATACAGCGCGTTGGCGAGTCGAAACAGCGCTTCGCCATTTCGTGGGTTGCGGGCCAGCGCAGCACGAAAATCGGCCTGCGCCGCCACCGCATCCTTTGCTTCCATGTGACAAACTCCGGCGTTTGTCAAAGCCACATCCGGCGTTGCGTAGAACGGGTCGGCAACGGCTTTCTGGAAGTAGCCTGCAGCCTCGGCATACTTGCCAGTGCCACACAAAAACTGGCCAAGGTTGTTGTTTGTGGCACCCTTGGTCGGTTCCAGGACGGCTGCCCGGCGGTAATGCAGCTCGGCATTTGCCGGCTGGTTGATGCGTTCGTACAACACGGCGATCACGGTGTGCGCGGGAGCGTAATTGGGATCGAACTTCAGCGCCAGGTTCAATTTTTCCAGCGCAGTCTGCAGATCACCATTGGTCATGTAGCGCTGACCCAGCTCGGTGTGAATACGCGCCGCATCAACCGCCTGATCAGCTTTGCTCGTTTGCGGCATGTTCTTGCCCAACGAACTGGAATTGGTGTGCGTGGTCACGCAACCTGCCATGGACAGCGCAAATATCAGCAACAGCAGCCGCTCACATCGCATGCATTTCTCCTTGTGCCTGCTGTTTCTTGCGCAGGTCCGCGCTGCGTCGCGTGCGATCAGTGACATGCCCGGCCAACTGGCCACAGGCCGCGTCAATATCATCGCCACGCGTGCGCCGCAGCATCGTCAGCACACCGGCATTCAGCAGCTGGGTCTGAAAGTCGCGGATCATGTCTGGATCGGACCGCTTGAACTGCGTGCCGGGGAACGGATTGAACGGAATCAGATTGACCTTGCACGTAGGAAACGCGCGCATCAACTTGATCAGCTCACGGACGTTGACAGGTTGATCGTTGATGTCTTTCATCAGCGTGTATTCGAACGTGATGGACGTCCGAGGCTTGCGCGCAATCCAGCGCTGGCAAGCGGCCAGCAGCTCAACCAGCGGATAGCGTTTGTTGATTGGCATCAGCTCGGTGCGCAAAGTGTCGTTTGCAGCATGCAGTGACACGGCGAGCGACACGTCTATCTCCGCCGACAATTTGTCGATCAACGGCACCATGCCAGCGGTGGATAATGTCACGCGCTTCGCCGCCAGGCCGAAACCGAGGTCGTCGCGCATCAGGCGCATGGCAACCAGCACGCTGTCGAAATTGGCCAGCGGCTCACCCATGCCCATCATCACCACATTGGTGATGCGTCGGCTCTGCCCGTTCGCTTCGCCCAGATACTTGGCAGCTATCCAGACCTGCCCGATGATTTCTGCCGGCGACAGGTTGCGGTTGAAGCCCTGCGCTCCGGTGGAGCAGAAGCTGCAGTTCAACGCACAACCAATCTGCGATGACACGCACAGCGTGCCGCGTGTCGGCTCGGGAATGTAGACAGTTTCGATGGCGTTGCCGCTGTCCATGCCAAGCAGCCACTTGCGCGTGCCGTCAGTTGCAACGTTATCCAGCAAGGTCCTGGGAACCCCAACGCAGCAAGTCTCCTTGAGCTTTGCACGCAAGACCTTGCCGACGTCGGTCATGTTGTCAAAGTCGTCTTCCAGCGAGTGATAGATCCATTTCATTACCTGCTCGGCGCGATACGCTTTCTCACCGATCTGCGTGAAGAAGTCACGCAGACCCTGGCGATCCAGATCGAGCAGGTTGACCTTCGCGGGTGTCGCGCCGGTAGCAATGGCAGGTACTGGGCTCATGGAATCCTTGAACAATGCCTCATGGATGATTGCGGTCGATTTGCCGATTCAACAGCGGGCGCAAATTCAGCTTGAAAGCACATCCGTGGCGGCGAAGAAGTAAGCAATCTCGGTAGTTGCCGTATCCACGGCGTCCGAACCGTGCACCGCATTGGCGTCGATCGAATCGGCGAAATCGGCACGAATGGTTCCCGGCGCAGCCTCTTTGGGGTTAGTCGCACCCATCAGCTCACGGTGCTTGAGCACCGCGTCCTCGCCTTCCAGTGCCTGGATCATCACCGGACCTGAAATCATGAACTCGACCAGATGCTTGAAGAATGGTCGGTCGCGATGCACGGCATAGAATCCTTCGGCCTCCGCTCGCGACAAGTGCTTGAAGCGCGCAGCGACGATCTTCAGCCCGGCCTTTTCAAAACGTGCGTAAATTTGCCCGATGACGTTCTTGGCTACGGCGTCGGGTTTGATGATGGACAGAGTGCGCTCCAGCGCCATAAAGGATTGCTCCGGAAAAAGCGGATAAAACGGGGGACGAGGCGGTATTGCGGCGTGGTAAAACGGGCAAAACCCGACACGAATTACGGGGTTGGGACACACACGAGTGTCGAATTCTAACCTATTCAGCGGGGCGATGTAGTGTGTCGCTCCCCGCAATTTGACGCTGACGGAACGCCTCGCGTATGCTCAAACGATCGTTTGAATGGCGATAGCCGGGGGACTGCGCATGAAAGACTCTGTCTCTACGAAGGATCGCATCCTTGGCGCTGCCGAAGTTCTGTTTGCACTGCGCGGCTTCGAAGGAGCTTCACTGCGCCAGCTCACGACTGCCGCTGGAGTGAACCTGGCAGCCGTCAACTATCATTTTGGGTCCAAGGAAAAACTTGTCGAACAAGTGTTCCGGCGCCGGCTGGACGCGCTCAACGCCCGCCGCATGGACGCCCTTGTGCTGATCCAGGGGCAGCCGGAAACGACCCTCGAAAACGTTCTGGCCGCGTATATCCGCCCTGCGCTGGAGCTGTCCCACGATGACAAAGGCGCGATGTTCATGCGTGTCCTGGCGCGCGCATTTGCCGAACATGACGACCGCCTGCGCCAGTTTCTGTCAGAGAACTACGGCCACGTCATGCGCCAGTTCACTGCCGAGTTCGCGCGTTTGCTGCCACAGCTTGGCAAGCGCGAATTGTACTGGCGCATCGATCTGGTGACCGGTGCGTTGACCCACGCAATGTCCGGGTTTGGCATGATCCAGCGGCCGAAGGACGTGAGCGAGCGGGCGCATCGCGAGCAGACCGCCCAACACTTGATCCGCTTTGCGGTCGCCGGGCTCAGCCACGCATGAAGGCGCCAGGCCCAACAGCATTTTCCTTGACATTTTGCACTATCGGAGAAACCCATGACCGCTGCATCGTTATCCCCATCAGCGCTACATATTCGCAAGGCAGCCGTGCTTGGTGCTGGCGTCATGGGCGCACAGATTGCCGCGCATCTCACCAACGCCGGCGTGGAGACCGTACTTTTCGACCTGCCCGCCAAGGAGGGTCCCAAGAGCGGCATCGCGCTAAAGGCTATCGCCAATCTGAAAAAGCTGTCGCCCGCGCCATTGGCCGAAGCAGGCCTGGCAAGCGCCATCATCCCGGCAAATTACGACGATGACCTGGAGCATCTGAAAGATGTCGACCTGGTGATCGAGGCCATCGCCGAGCGCATGGACTGGAAACTTGACCTGTATACAAAGATTGCCCCGCACTTGTCCAAAACCGCGATCATCGCTTCCAATACGTCCGGCTTGTCCATCAGCGGCCTGGCCGCCGCCTTGCCCGAGGAGATGCGCCATCGTTTCAGCGGAGTGCATTTCTTCAACCCGCCGCGCTACATGCATCTGGTGGAGGTGATTCCGACCGCGCTGACCGACAAGAACGTTGTTGACGGGCTGCAGGCATTTCTTACCACTACCGTCGGCAAGGGCGTGGTGATTGCCAAGGACACGCCAAACTTCATTGGCAACCGCATCGGCGTGTTCTCGATGCTGGCCACGATGTACCACACCGATCAGTTCAAGCTGGGCTTTGATACCGTGGACGCGCTGACCGGTCCGGCCGTGGGGCGCCCCAAGAGTGCAACGTATCGCACCGCCGATGTGGTTGGACTGGACACCATGGCCCACGTCATCAAGACCATGGCGGACACCCTGCCCGACGATCCCTGGCACACATACTTCAAGTCGCCCGCGTGGCTGTCGGCGCTGATCGAAAAAAAGGCGCTGGGACAGAAAACCGGTGCCGGCTTCTATCGCAAGGTTGGCAAGGACATCGTCGTCCTGGATGTCCAGAAACAGGACTACCGCACGTCGGTACAGAAACCATCCGATGAAGTAGCCGCAATCCTGGCGATGCGCGACCCGAGCGAGAAGTTTGCCAAGTTGCGCGGCTCCAGCGATCCGCAGGCGCAGTTCCTGTGGGCCACATTCCGCGACCTGTTTCATTACACCGCCTACCATCTGGCAGATATTGCCGATACCGCGCGCGACGTCGATCTGGCCATTCGCTGGGGCTACGGCTGGAAGCTTGGCCCGTTCGAGACCTGGCAGGCCGCTGGCTGGCAGCAAGTTGCCGGCTGGATCAACGAGGACATCGCCGCGGGCAAAGCCATGAGCGACGCACCCCTCCCGGCATGGGTCACCGATGGCCGCAGCGGCGTGCACAGCAAGGACGGCTCGTATTCGGCCAGCGCAAATGCCATCAAGCCGCGTTCGCGACAGCCGGTGTTTGCGCGCCAATTGTTCCCCGACCCCATCCTTGGCGAAGTGTTTGACCAGGGCAGCACCGTGTGGGAAAACGACGGCGTGCGGCTATGGACATTGGGCGGCGACAACATCGGCATCCTGTCTTTCAAGACCAAGATGCATACGGTCAACGATTTCGTGCTGGACGGAGTGCAGGAAGCGATCCGCATTGCCGAGCAGAAACTCAAGGCCGTGGTCTTGTGGCAGACGTCCGAACCGTTTTCCGCGGGTGCTGATCTGAAGGGCGCGCTGAGCTTGCTGCAGGCAGGAGAGTTTGAAAAATTCGAGCAGATGGTGGCGAATTTCCAGCGCACCAGTATGGCGATCAAGTACTCACTGGTGCCGGTGGTGTCCGCGGTCCGCGGTCTGGCGCTGGGCGGCGGCTGCGAATTCCAGATGCATTCTGCACGCACCGTCGCGGCGCTGGAAAGCTACATCGGGCTGGTCGAAGCCGGCGTCGGCTTGCTGCCCGCCGGCGGCGGACTGCACGAACTGGCTATCCGCGCTGCACGGGCCAATCCAGATGATCCGTTCGAGGCGTTGAAAAAAGTGTTCGAAACGGTGGCCATGGCAAAGGTGTCCGCCAGCGCAGTGGATGCGAAGAGTCTGGGCCTGCTGCGCGACAGCGACGTGGTCGTGTTCAACGCTTTCGAGCTGCTCTATGTTGCCAAGCAAGTGGCCAACTCGCTCGCTGAAAGCGGGTACCGCCCGCCGCTTCCCGCACGCACCATTCCCGTCGCGGGCGATGTTGGCACAGCAACGTTCAAGGCCTCACTGGCGAACATGCAGGCTGGTTACTTCATCTCCGATCACGACATGGAAATTGCCACGTGCATAGCCGATACGCTGTGCGGCGGCGCGATCGAGCGTGGCTCGCTGGTCGACGAGGAGTGGCTGCTGGCGCTGGAGCGCAAGCATTTCGTGGAGCTGGCCAAAACTGCTAAAACCCAGGCGCGCATTGCGCACACCATGACCACGGGAAAACCCCTGCGCAACTGAAATCCTCGGCTCAAGCTGCCACCCGCCGCAGAAGCGGGTCGCGATTACCACCAAAAACGCGTTGCCGCACATTGCGCGACGCAACGGAGCAAGTCTCATGAGCAAACAAGTGCAAGACGCCTACATTGTCGCCACCACGCGCACGCCAGTCGGCAAGGCGCCACGCGGAGTGTTTCGGCACACGCGCCCGGATGACATGCTCGCGCACGTGATCCGCGCCGTCATGGCGCAAGCACCGGGCATTGACCCCAAGCGCATTGCCGACGTCATCATCGGCTGCGCCATGCCCGAAGCCGAGCAAGGCATGAACGTAGCGCGCATCGGCCTGCTGCTGGCTGGGCTGCCCGACAGCGTACCGGGCGTTACCATCAACCGCTTCTGTTCATCGGGGCTGCAGGCCGCGGCGATGGCGGCCGATCGCATTCGCCTGGGTGAGGCCGACCTGATGATTGCCGGCGGCACCGAAAGCATGAGCATGGTGCCGATGATGGGACACAAGGTTGCCATGAATCCGGCCATCTTCAACGACGAGAATATCGGGATAGCCTATGGCATGGGCATTACCGCGGAGAACGTGGCCAAGCGCTGGAAAGTCAGCCGCGAGCAGCAGGATGCGTTTTCCGTCGAGAGCCATCGGCGTGCACTTGCCGCGCAGGCGGCTGGAGAATTCCAGGCAGAGATCACGCCGTTCCAGCTTGATGATCACTATCCCGACCTGGCCAGCGGTCACACGACTACCGATAGCCGGCTCATCAAGGACGACGAAGGTCCGCGCCCCGGAACCACGCTGGAAGTGCTGGGTAAACTGCGCACGGTATTTCGCAATGGTCAATTCGGCGGCACGGTGACGGCCGGAAACTCCTCGCAGATGTCCGATGGCGCAGGCGCGATGATCCTGGCCAGCGAGCAGGCCATCAAGGATTACAACCTCACTCCGCTGGCGCGTTTCGTCGGTTTCTCCGTCGCCGGTGTGCCGCCGGAAGTGATGGGTATTGGTCCGCGCAAAGCCATCCCCAAAGCGCTCAAGCTGACCGGCATTGCGCAGGACCAGCTGGACTGGATCGAGTTGAACGAGGCATTCGCCGCGCAGGCGCTGGCGGTCATCGGCGACCTGCATCTGGACCCGGCGAAGGTGAATCCACACGGCGGTGCCATCGCGCTGGGCCATCCGCTTGGCGCCACCGGCGCGGTACGCATCGCCACGATGGTGCACGGCATGCACGCGCGCAAGCAAAAGTACGGCATGGTCACCATGTGTATTGGTACCGGAATGGGCGCAGCGGGCATATTCGAAATGGTCTGATGCGCATTCGGCCGGGCGCGGCGCGTTGAGGCAGCATGAGCGCACATGCTGAGCGTGCGGCGTATTGAAGAAGGGGCGCCGCGTACAACGGGCGCCCTTCGACTTTCTGCAGTTCTGATGCAGATAATGCCACTGCGCTCAGCAAGGCGTTGCTGCATCCAGCGCCCGGGTCGACTCGTACTTGCAATCAAGCTGCATCGCGCGCAGCTGTCGATACGCCGCTCATATCGCTAACGGATGCTCGCAGCATGCTTGTCTTGATCCTCGCCTACATTGGCGGCGTACTCACCATCCTCAGTCCCTGCATCCTGCCGGTGCTGCCATTCGTGTTTGCACGCGCCGACCGGCCGTTCCGACGCAATGGCTTGCCAATGCTGGTGGGCATGGCCTTGACGTTTTCGCTGGTGGCAACGCTGGCCGCTTTCGGCGGGAGCTGGGCAATCCACGCCAACCAATACGGCCGGTTCGTGGCGCTGGTGGTACTGGCGGTGCTAGGACTTACCCTGCTCTCGGCGCGCTTCGCGGCCTGGCTCAGCCGTCCGTTTGTCGCGCTTGGCAATCAGCTGTCGCAGCGCTCGTCTGGAGACGATGACTCCATCTGGAGCGCGGCCGGCCTCGGTGTCGCGACCGGCCTGCTGTGGGCGCCGTGTGCGGGGCCGATCCTTGGATTGCTGCTGACTGCAGCGGCGGTGAACGGCGCGAGCGTGCAGACCACTTTGCTCCTGCTGACTTACGCCGCCGGTGCGGCGACCTCGCTCGGACTGGCGCTGCTGCTTGGCGAAAAAGTGTTTGGACTGATGAAACGATCGCTCGGCGCTGGCGAATGGGTGCGTCGGGTACTTGGCGTACTCGTGCTGGTCGGCGTGGCAGCGATTGCCTTGGGTCTGGATACCGGCGTTCTTACCCGCGTCTCGCTGGCCGCCACCGGTGGCATCGAGCAACGGCTGATCAATACGGTGCGTCCCGCGCCAGCCCCTGCCCGCACGCTTGTCGCTGGCGAGCCGTTGCCCATAGAGGGCCATATGCCATCGCTGGCCGGTGCCACGCAATGGTTCAACAGCGCGCCGCTGACTTTCGAATCGCTGCGCGGCAAGGTAGTGCTGGTGGATTTCTGGACTTACTCATGCATCAACTGCCTGCGCGCCCTGCCCTACGTGCGGGGCTGGGCGGACAAGTACCACGACCACGGGCTGGTGGTGATCGGCGTACACGCACCGGAGTTTGCCTTTGAGAAAGACCCGGCCAACGTTGCCAAGGCGATCAAGGATCTCGGTGTCAATTATCCGGTTGCGCTGGACAACGACTACGCGATCTGGCGCGGCTTCAACAACCAGTATTGGCCGGCCCATTATTTCATCGACGCCGAAGGCCGGATCCGCCATCACCATTTCGGTGAGGGTGCGTACGCACAAGGCGAAGACGTGATTCGCCAGTTGCTGACCGCCGCGGGACAGAAAAGCCTGCCGGCCGGCTACGTGAGCGGGATGCGCCGCGGCGTCGAGGCCGCGGCGTCGAATGATTCAACGCTTTCTCCAGAAACCTACGTTGGCTATGCCCGTGCCGCAAATTTTGCCAGCGGCCGCGTTGCGCATGACGAGCCGTGGGATTACCACGCGCCCCACGTGCTCGGCAGCAATCAGTGGGCGCTCGACGGGCGCTGGACTGTGCGCGGTGAAAATGCGCAACTTGAACATCGCGGCGGTCGCATCACTTATCGCTTTCGCGGTCGCGACCTGCATCTGGTGCTCGGGCCGGGCAGCACCGGCAAGGCGGTGCGCTTTCGCGTCACGCTTGACGGCAAAGCGCTGGGAGCCGATCACGGCATGGACACGGACGCCGCCGGCAATGGCACCATTACCGGGCAACGGTTGTACCAACTCGTGCGCCAGGCCAACGGCAGCGGCGAGCGTCTGTTCGATATCGAGTTTTTTGACCCTGGCGTGCAGGCGTACGCGTTCACCTTTGGTTGAGCAGCTGCGGCAATTGCATGCATCCACACGGAGATATGGCATGTCACGCATCGATAAAGCCCTCAGTGCAGATCGGCGGCGTTTTCTGCGCACGCTGGTTGCAGGCGGCGCACTGCTCGCGGTCGGCGGCGGAGTGCTCGCACCAAAGCTGTTAGCCGCGCACAACACGCCAACGGATATTCCCGGCAACGTCACGCTGGAGATCTTCGGCAATGACGGCCGTGATCTCGGAGCGCGGAAAGTTGCGAGGTTGGTGCTCACCGACAAGCAGTGGCGCCGGCGACTGCCGGCCGATGCGTACTACCAGATGCGCCACGCCGGCACCCAACGCCCGTTCAGTGACGCATATCTGGATGCATTTGCTCCAGGCATTTACCGCTGCGCGGCTTGCGCCACCGCGCTGTATGACGCGGACACAAAGTTTCACTCCGGGACGGGTTGGCCGAGCTTTTATCAACCCATTGCCAGCACCAACGTGGTTGAAAGTACCGACAGCGCGTTTGGCATGCAGCGCACCGCCGTCTCGTGCGCCGGCTGCAACAGTCACCTTGGCCACGTATTCACAGACGGGCCTCGCCCCACGGGACTACGCTACTGCATGAATTCACCCGGGTTGCGCTTTGTCGCGCGCGAGGTCAGCTGAGGACCTCACTTATGGGCGGCTCGTGCAATGACTCTGCAGCCAGCGCCACACCGTCGGAATCGATGTGCAGACCGGGTCCGCGCCGATGTCACTCGCGTACGATTTCGGCACCATAAAACCACCTTGGTCAGGCAATTTTTCTTCCATCAGCGCGAGGTCCGCCATGATCCATCGCAGTATTTTCATTCGCGTCCTGCCTTTGGCTTTATGCCTGCTTGCCGCCAGCGCGTGCCAGCCAGTCGCAGCCGTAGGCTATGCCTCAGTACTACCCGCCCCCCGGGTCGACATACCGAAATCAGTCGCTCACGGTGATCAGGTTGCGGTCTTCGCCGGTGGCTGCTTCTGGGGCATCGAGGCCGTCTTCCATCACATAAAGGGGGTCACGCAGGCGACGGCTGGTTACTCTGGTGGAAGCGCCGAAACTGCACGTTACGACGCCGTCAGCAATGACGACACCGGCCACGCCGAGTCTGTGCGCGTGCACTTCGACCCCGCCACGGTGAGTTACGGGACCCTGCTGCAGGCATTTTTTTCCGTGGCACTTGACCCTACTGAAATGAACCGGCAAGGGCCCGACACCGGCACTCAGTACCGCTCGGCAATTTTCTACACCGACGCCGCGTAGAAGCGCATCGCCGCGGCGTACATTGCCCAACTCGGCGCAGCCAAGGCGTTTCCCGCACCGATCGTGACCGAACTGGCGCCGCTCAAGGCGTTCTATCCAGCCGAGGACTATCACCAGAACTACTTCGAGAAGAACCCCGATGCGCCATACATCGTTCGCAACGATGCGCCAAAAGTCGCGCACCTCAAGCAATTCTTCCCGGCGCTTTACCAAATTCCTCGGCACTACGTGGAGGTGCAATTGCATTGAGCGGCGCCATCGCCCGGGGACGCTAAACGCTGCGAAGCGGGTCACCCCGGCGGCGTCCCGGTCGGCATCTGCGTAGCGAGAACCTGCAGCCAGGCGCCGGCCGTGCGCGCGTGCATCCACCGCAGAGCCCACCAATGCGAGTGGTGCTGCTCGACGCAAAGTGCGCGTGGTCTGCGAATTTCCGGTTATGGTGTTTGCCTACGCAGCTTGCACAAGCAAGACGGAGACTGCCGATGAGCTACAAATTGGACACCCTGGCGGTGCACGCGGGTGCCGAGCCTGATGCAGAAACCGGCGCAGTGGCGCCACCTATCCACCTGTCCACGACGTTTCGCCACGATCCGGCGGGCGATCACCCCGACGCTTTCCAGTATCAGCGCGAAGACAACCCGACCCAGCGTCGCCTGGAAGCGGCCTTGGCGGCGCTTGAAGACGGCGAAGCAGCGCTGGCGTACGCCTCGGGCATGGCCGCGATAGCGTCGATGCTCGATACGCTGCAGCGCGGCGAGCGCGTGCTGATACCGGAAGATTGTTACGTTGGCTTGCGCAATTTTGCCGACGCTGTCCTGCCCGAACGTGGCGTGACAGTCCTCACTGTGGATACCACGGACCTCGACGCCGTGCGCGCGGCGTGCGCAGAAGGCATCCACTTGCTCTGGGCCGAATCCCCATCCAATCCTGGCCTGTGCGTCAGCGATCTGCGCGAACTGGCGAACATCGCGCATGCGCGAAATGCGCTTCTGGTCTGCGACAACACATTTGCCACTCCTGCATTGCAGCGCCCGCTGCAACTGGGCGCCGACGTGGTGATGCATTCAACCACCAAGTACTTTGGCGGGCACAGCGACGTGCTCGGTGGCGCGCTGATCTTTGCGCGCAACGACGACCGTTGCGCACGCATTCGGCACAGGCGCCTGTTGTCCGGCGCAACCCTGTCACCGTTCGCAGCGTGGCTGATCCTGCGCGGTTGCCGCTCGTTACCCGCGCGTATGGCGCTGCACTGCGCCAATGCACGCAAGGTAGCCGCGTTCCTGAGCACGCATCCGGCGATCGACCGCGTCAACTATCCCGGTCTGCCGGAGCATGCCGGGCACGCCGTTGCGACGCGGCAGATGCGCGATTTCGGTGCGATGCTCAGCATCGAAGTGCACGGCGGTTACGCGGCCGCACTCGCGGTAGCGCGCAAGACCGTGGTTTTCACCAATGCAACGTCACTGGGCGGCTGCGAATCGTTGATCGAACATAGGGCCTCCGCCGAGGGCGAACACACCCATTCGCCACCAGCATTGCTGCGACTTTCCGTGGGCCTGGAAGATGCCGACGACTTGATCGCCGACCTGAGCCAGGCGCTTGCCGTTGCCTGAAGCCACCGCTTGGTACCCAGACGCGAGTTGATTGCTCGATGGAAGAACGCACGTGGCGTGCGTCGATGAGCCGGAAAAAATCCGCGGCCAGAATCATGTCCAACCATGACCACGCTTGTTGCGGCCAAGACCATCCGGCACTGCGGCATCAGCCGGTACGCTTGCGCGTCACTCTCGGGAGCGCGGATGTTTCAACATCTGCAGGCGGGCAAGCACGACGCCGGCCGCATCCTGCTCGGCCGCGCGACGGCTGCTGGCGCTGGCCTGCACGCTGACCGGCAGTGGTTCGCCGATGCTGCAGGTGATATCGAACGTTTTGGCATGATCATCGCCATGGCTCGCTGTCAGCTCGTACTGCGGCAACGGCCAGCCATCCGACTGCAGCCATTCCTGCAAGAGGGTTTTCGCATCCTTTGACGAACGCGTCAGCGCAGCAATGCGGGTGTCAAACCAACCATGCACGGTCTGCCGACACGCCTCGAATCCACCATCCAGATACACGGCAGCGATCAAAGCTTCCAGTGCATCAGCAAGGATGGAATCTCGGCGAAATCCGCCACTCTTCAACTCACCTGGGCCCAACTGCAGAGCGTCGCCGAGGTTCAGCTCGCGCGCAAGAACCGCTAGCGCAACGCCGCTGACCAGTTGCGCACGCAAGCGCGACAGTTCACCTTCACTGGCCCTTGGATGCGCCAGGAAAAGCATCTCGGCGACTATTGCACCAAGCAGAGCATCGCCGAGAAACTCCAGCCGCTCGTTGTTCGGGCGACCAGCGCTGCGATGGGTCAGCGCCAATGCCGCCAGCGCCGGATCGCGAAAACGATAGGTCAACTCCAACTCAGAGCGACCTACGGCTCGACGTTGCCCTTCAACGGGACGCCTTTCTCGAAGTGCAGCAGGAAATCGATGTTGTACATGAACGGAATTTTCTTGTCATACGCCACGTGCAAGGTGCTGGCGCCTCCGGCATCGCGCAACAGCGTGATGTCAGTCGGCTTGATCGTGGCGTCGTCCACATACTGGAAGTTCATCTTGAACATCAGGTCGCGGCGCATGTCGCTCAAGGTCTTGCCCGTGGTTCCGGCATTGGCTACCTGGTTCATGCTTTTGACCACACCCATGTATTCGGAATACGACGGCACGAGCTTCATTGCCATGTAACCGAAAAATCCCACGACTACCACGACAATGAGAAAGCCGATCAACGTGATGCCTGTCTGCCTGGATTTCATAGTCCCCTCGCTATGCCGCGCTGTGCGGCGTACTCGTATTGAATGGCGCCATCACCAAGCGCGCCTTGCAAGCCCCTTGCGCATGCCGCACCGGATTCTCGCACTCTTTGCCGCCGCAACACACGTCATTGACGTGACGCACTTCAGTGAATGACCGTACCAATGCGCGAAAAGTCCACGCCACCAGTATGCAGACCCTTCCAGCTCATCCAGATCAGGAACGCCTTGCCTGCAAGATTGCGCTCGGGCATGCAACCCCACCAGCGGCTATCCAGGCTGTCGTTGCGGTTGTCACCCATGACCAGATAACAGCCCGCGGGGACCCTGGACGGCACCAGTGCGTTGGGAATGGCGTTGGGCGTGTTGTAGGCGGGCATGCGCGCAATGGCGTGGTCGACTGTTCCCAGGTGCTCGGTCCACACCGTGGCACCCATGCTGAGCATCGTCTGCTCCACCGATCGCTGCGGATTGCCCAGATAAGGACCAACCTCCTGGGCATTCACGCGCACTCCGTTGATGACCAGGTCCGCGCCGTGCACCTCGATGTTGTCACCCGGCAAACCCACAACGCGCTTGATCCAGTTCTGCTGCGGGACCGCCTCGCTCGGATCGTTGCAGGTCATGTCCCCGCTGCGTACAAAGCGATCGCCGACGGCGCACAGGTATCCCGGAAAACGGAACACAACCACATCACCCCGTTTGGGTTCACCCATATCGACGAACTTGTTGTTGAACGCCGGCACGCGCAGTCCGTACGCAAACTTGTTGACCAGGATGAAATCTCCCACGTCCAGCGTGGGCATCATCGAGCCCGATGGAATACGAAACGGCTCGGCCACAAACGAACGCAGCAGCAACACCACTAGCACAACCGGAAACAGTGACCGCGCCCAGTCGACCGCTACCGGGTCGCGATACTCCACTCCGGCTGCATCCATCCGGGTTTTGCGGTGCTTGTACAGCAGCAGCCGATCCAGCCCCCAGACCACGCCAAAAAGCACGGTAAGGCCGAGCAGAATCGCCGAGAAATCAAATTCCATGTATTGCTCCCATGGTGCGCAAGAAGAGGACAAAAAGTTCTGCAGCTCGCCGAACGGCAACCGCTGCAAAGATCCACCCGTGGTTCGTCACTGCCGCCGCCTGCTATCTATCCACCTTCAAGACCGCCATGAAGGCTTCCTGCGGAATCTCCACGCGGCCAACCTGCTTCATCCGCTTCTTGCCTTCTTTTTGTTTCTCCAGCAATTTCTTCTTGCGGCTGACATCGCCGCCGTAGCATTTGGCGAGCACATTCTTGCGTAGGGCCTTTACCGTGGATCGCGCGATCACCTGTGCGCCCACGGCAGCCTGTATGGCCACGTCAAACTGTTGCCGCGGGATCAACTCCTTCATCCGCTCCACCAGCTCACGGCCGCGTCGCTCGGCGTAACTGCGGTGCATGATCAGGCTCAGCGCGTCGACGCGTTCGCCGTTGATCAGTACGTCGGTGCGCACAAACGGGCCCACCTCGAAGCGATCAAAGTGATAATCCATAGAGGCGTAACCGCGCGAGGCCGACTTGAGGCGATCAAAGAAATCCATGACTACTTCGGCCAACGGCATTTCATAACTGATCTGCACCTGGGTTGCCAGGTACTGAATGGAACGCTGCACGCCGCGCTTTTCCTCACACAGGGTGATTACGTTGCCAATGTAATCGGGCGGCGTCAGGATGTTGGCAATGATGATCGGCTCGCGGATTTCATCGATCTGCTGCACGGGTGGCAGCTTGGCCGGGTTGTCCAGCAGCATGATCGAGCCATCGGTTTTCAGCAGCTCGTAGACGACGGTCGGCGCGGTGCTGATCAGGTTGAGATCGTACTCGCGCTCCAGGCGCTCCTGCACGATCTCCATGTGCAGCATGCCGAGAAAACCACAGCGAAAGCCGAAGCCCATGGCTTCTGACGATTCCGGTTCAAAGAACATCGCCGCGTCATTCAGGCGCAACTTGTCCAGCGCTTCACGCAGCGCCGGGTAATCGTCGGATGCCACGGGGAAGAGTCCGGCAAACACGCGCGGCTGCACGGTCTGGAAGCCGGGCAACGGTTTGCTCGCCGGCTTGCCGGCCTGGGTCAGCGTGTCGCCCACTGGCGCGCCGTGCACGTCCTTGATCGCCGCGTTGATCCAGCCCACTTCGCCCGCTCCGAGGTGGTCCAGCTTCTTGCGCCGCGGCGTGAACACGCCCACTTCGGCCACTTCATGGGTGCGTCCGGTGGACATCACCAGCAACTTGTCGCCCGGACGAATTTCGCCCTGCATGACGCGCACCAGCGACACCACCCCAAGGTAATTGTCAAACCAGGAATCGATGATCAGCGCTTGCAGGCGATCAGTGTCGCGCGGCTTCGGCGGCGGGATGCGGGCGATGATTGCCTCCAGCACGTCGACCACGTTGAGCCCGGTCTTGGCGCTGATGGCGATGGCGTCGGTCGCATCAATGCCGATCACCGCCTCGATCTCGAGTTTTACCTTCTCGACATCCGCATTTGGCAGATCGATCTTGTTCAACACCGGCACCACTTCCAGCCCTTGTTCCACGGCCGTGTAGCAGTTGGCAACCGACTGAGCTTCCACACCCTGCGCGGCGTCCACCACCAGCAGCGCGCCCTCGCAAGCTGCCAGAGAGCGGCTGACTTCATAGGAAAAGTCGACGTGCCCGGGCGTGTCGATGAAATTGAGCTGGTAGGTCTTGCCATCGCGCGCGGTGTACGGCAGCGATACCGACTGCGCCTTGATCGTGATGCCGCGCTCGCGCTCGATGGGATTGTTGTCCAGCACCTGAGCTTCCATCTCTCGCGAGCTCAGGCCGCCACAGATCTGGATAATGCGATCGGCCAGGGTGGATTTGCCATGGTCGATGTGGGCGATGATCGAGAAGTTGCGAATCAATTCCATGGAACGCGAGCGGCCTGTTGGACAATTAACCGCCAGCACACGGACGTGACGGCGACGCGCCACCGTGACGGCAACGCGAACCCGGCATTATCGCATGGAACCATAACTTCCTGACCTGGCAAGTCCCGACCTGGCAAGCCACGGCAGACGCGACGCGGGCATCGGCTGCCAGGGCTTGCCCACGTCCCTACTTCGCCGCAGGCACCGTCAAACCGACAAATCGGCTCTGGTCACCGCGACGAATCAACAGCAGCACTGTGCTGCCCGCCTTCACATCCCGGGTGGCGGCCTGAAAATCGGACACGCTGGCAATGCGCTGCTGGTTGACCATCAGCACCACGTCGCCTGCTTGCAGATCGGCATCCCCAGCTACGGGGCCGGTAACATCGCTGATCAACACGCCCTGGCCGGATGGCAAGCTCATTTGCTTGCGGGTCTGCGCATCCACCGCCTCGACGCGCAAGCCCAGCGCCGCCGCGCCGCTGTTGCCAGCCGCACCCGCCACCTGCAGATTGCTCACTCCACGCGGATCGCGCGGACTCTCGCCCACGGTGACCTGCACCGTTTGCGGCTTGCCGTCGCGCAGAATCTGCAAAGGCACCGTGTTGCCGGGTTTGCTCATGCCTACCAGCGGTGGCAAATCGGCCGATTGATGCACGGGCCGTCCGTCGTATCGAAGAATGATGTCGCCAGCGCGCAGGTTGGCCTTCGCCGCGCCGCTGCCCGGCGTGACGTCCACTACCGCTGCGCCGACACCACTGTCCAGCTTGAAGGCCTTGGCAATGTCATCGGTAACCGCCTGCACGGTAACGCCAAGCATGCCGCGCGACACGAAGCCCTTGGTCTTGAGTTGCTCCACCGCGTTCATCGCCACGTCTATGGGTATGGCAAATGAGACCCCGGCGTATGCGCCGGTGTTGGAAAGTATCTGGGAATTGATACCAACCACCTGCCCCTGCAAGTTGAACAGCGGGCCGCCGGAGTTGCCGCGATTGATCGGCACATCGGTCTGGATGAAAGACGTATAGGCCTGATCCCGCTCGCCCAGGCTGCGCCCCACCGCGCTGACAATGCCTTGAGTGACCGTGTAGTCGAAGCCGAAAGGCGAACCGATCGCCAGCACCCACTGACCGGCCTTGAGACTGCGCGAGTCGCCGATACTCACCGCGGGCAAATTACTGCCGGAGTCCAGCTTGAGCAGCGCAACGTCGTACGTGGGGTCCGTGCCGACGACCTTGGCCGTGAGCGTGCGCCGATCCTGCAGCCGCACCGTGACCTTGTCCGCGCCATCGACTACGTGGTTGTTGGTCAGCACATAGCCATCGCTGGAAATGATGAAACCCGAGCCAAGCGAGGTGTGTTTCTGTTCCTCCGGTGACGGCATGGACGGCATGCCAAAGAAGCGCCGCATGATCTCGTCCTGGGGATTAGCGGGCGTGCCCGGCTGTGGGCCAGCGCGACCCGATCGCCCTTGCGCCGTAATGCTGCCATCGTAACGCGCCTCCACGTGGACCACGGCAGCGGCATTTTTCTGCACGATGCCGGTGAAGTCGGGCAAGCTGGCTACGCTCGGCGGCGTCTGCGCCTGCACGCCAAACGAGGCGATGGATCCCAGCAATACGCTGCACGCCAAACGCCGCAGGATGAGTTGATGCATGAATCCTCCTTTGAAACCGTCAAGTCATGGAAACAATCTTGAGCGTGCGCAGCAACGCAGCTCATGCTGATGCGTACGCTGCAACGAACGGTGCGGCGTCTTTCAGCCAGCGCGAGCATCTTCAGCAACGCAGTGGAGCCAACCCAGCCACTTCATCAGCTAGCGGGCATGGTTGCAAAATTGCCCAGCAATGCGTGGGAGCCGCGCGAACCCCGATCGCGGCACGTTTGTGTGCCGCAGCGTCAACGTAGCTGGCACAGCTGCGCGCTGTTTCCCCGGCTGCTCACGTTGCTTGAATGAGCAAACAAACCGACGTGCCTATTGCGCTGTCGCCGCCGCGCGGCGTTGCATGGCATTGTCTTGCGACAACTGTGTCGGATCCAGCAGCAACAAATAGCTGCCGTCGTGGTTGTCAAGAGCGCGGTACCGATACGGTGGCGCGTAGGCCGCCGATGTCCGTCCCTGTACCGCAGCATTGAATGCCGTGCTGGTTGGTGCAAACGGCGCACCATAAGTAGCAGAGGCCTGTTGGCTCAAAGCACCGGCAGCACTGCCGCTCAACCAAGGTGGCACGCTGGATGGAGCGGCCGCCAAACGCGCCGAGCGGGCGCTGGCCATGGTGGACACCTCGGCCGAAGTATCCTGCGCAGCCATCATGCGTTCGGCATCGTTCGCCGGTTGACCAACCATGAGCGTCACCGCTGCGACACTGGCGGCAATAGCCCCACCCGCTGACCATTGCAACCACCGGCGAGTGCGACTCGCAGAGCGCGTATAGGGTGCACGCCCGACTGTCTCGCCTTCAATGCACGCGCGGACGCGCGTGGCAAAATCCGCGCTTGCCAATGCAGGCGCATTGCCCCGCAAGCTGTCCCGCACGAGATGATAACGCGACCACGCCTGGCGCAACGCGACGTCATGATCAAGCCGCTGCAGCAGAAACCGCAGTTCGTGCGCCGATACCTCGCCATCCACGCCGGCAGAAAGAGCTTCAAAAGATTCTTTGTTCATGTGCGCCTGAGTCATGACTGATCCTCGCGGTCCGACAGCAGTGGCCGCAGCTTTTCATCAATTGCCTCACGTGCCCGAAAGATGCGTGAGCGTACCGTACCGATCGGGCAGTCCATCGCATGGGCGATTTCGTCGTAGCTGAGGCCATCCACTTCGCGCAGCGTGATTGCCGTGCGCAGTTCCTCAGGCAAGGCTTGGACAGTGGAAAACACGGATTGTTCAATTTCCTGTCGCATCATTTCATGTTCCGGCGTCGCGTTGTCCTGCATGCGCTCCGCACTTGCGGTAAACGCCACGTCGTCCACGTCCACGTCGCCGGCTGGCGGACGGCGGCTCATGGCCACCAGATGATTCTTGGCCGTATTCACTGCAATCTTGTACAACCAGGTGTAGAACGCGCTGTCGCCGCGAAAAGCGTCTATCGCCCGCCACGCCCGGATGAAAGATTCTTGCGCGATATCCTCGCACTCGGCGTGATTTCTCACATAGCGGGACACCAGACCAATCACCCTGTGCTGGTACTTGCGCACCAGCAGATCGAACGCCCGCTTGTCACCGCGTTGTACGCGCTCGACCAGCCCACGATCAAGCTCGTTTTCGGCCATGCGGGCCGTCTCCATGATCAATACCGTCATCCACTGCAAAAAGTGAAAGGGCCGCGGCGGTGCGCTCAGATCGCCGCCTCGGGTTCTTCAGGCTACTGCGGTTTTCCTGCACGAGCGATGACGCGCCTGAGCCAGATGATGCATGCGTGAGTCATCACCATGGGGTTGCATGCTCGCGGTTCAAGCCGGAAGTGCCAGGCGCATCGCCAGCAGGCGCTCGCGTTCTGCCAGCAGCGCTCCGAAGCTGACCGGCTGCAGCGGACGCGCAAACAAGTAGCCCTGCAATTCGTCGCAATGCTCGGCGCGCAGGAATTGCAGGTGTTGTTCGGTCTCCACCCCTTCGGCCACCACCGCTCTATTCAACCGGTGCGCCATGTCTATGGTGGCGCGCACGATCGCTTCGTCATCGGGGTCCACGCCGATGTTGCGCACAAAGCTTTGATCAACCTTGATGCGATCGGCTGGCAGCCGGCGCAGATAGTCCAGCGATGCCGCACCGGTACCAAAATCATCAATGGCCAGGTGGCATCCAAGTTTGTGCAGCGCATGCAGGTTTTCGATCAGGTTCGGCGCCGTCTTGATACTGATGCTTTCGGTTATTTCCAGCTCTAGCAGGGCCGGGTCAAGCCCGGTGTCACGCAGCGCCTTGATGATGGTGCTCAGCAGCGTGGGTTCCATCAACTGCACCGCAGATAGATTCACACCCAGGCGCAGACCCAGGCCGTAACGTTTTTCCCACTCTTGCGCCTGGCGGCACGCCGTGCGCAGAACCCACTCACCAATGGACACGATCAAGCCGGTTTCCTCAGCCAACGGAATGAACGCGGCAGGACTGACCAGACCCAGCTCCGGGTGTTCCCAGCGCACAAGCGCTTCCATGCCGACGATATCTTCGGTCTCGGTATCGACCTGTGGCTGATACACCACGCGCAACTCGTTGTTGTGCTCGGCGTGCCGCAAACGAGCGCGCAGCGCCATGCCGTGTTCGCGCGCGTATTCCGGACTGACTTCGTAAACGTGAAAATTGTTGCGCCCGAGATGCTTGGCGACATACATCGCTTCATCCGCGTGCTTGATCAATGTCTCGATGTCACTTGCATCATCGGGAAAAAAGCTGATGCCGATGGAAGCGGTCAGCTGCAGCTCGGTGCCATCGTCCAGGTACAAAGCAGGCGCCATCGATTGCACGATTTTTTCGGCCACGCGTGATACGTCATCGCTCTTGACGATATGCCGCAGCACCACAGTGAACTCGTCACCTGCATAACGGGCGACCGTATCCGAGGCGCGGATACTGCTGCCCAGGCGCCGTGCCACCAGGCGCAAGACTTCGTCGCCCGCAGCGTGACCATAGGTGTCATTGACCGCCTTGAAATAATCAAGGTCGACAAACAGGACGGCAAAACATTCGCCGTTGCGAACCGCTTCGCGCAAGATCGTGGCCAGCCTGTCGTTGAACAACAGGCGGTTCGGCAGCTTGGTCAGCGCATCCACGAGACCTTCGGCTCGACCTTGTTCACGCGTACGATGCAGCTCGATCCCTTGCGCAAAACGCGCACCGGCACACTGCAAGACTGGTTCGACGATCGCCATGTCCGGCATGGCACGCCGGTACCCGGCCAGCAGCGCGCCAATCACAGCTTTGCGCTCGTCAAACAACGGCAAGCCGATAAACGCAGCAGCGCCGAGCTGTCGCAACAATGGATCAGCTGATGCCCGACCCCGTTCGCCAGAGGCACAGCGGATCGTTTTGCCACCCAGAACTATCTGCAGCGATGTCTGCAACGGCAGTGAAGCCCATGCCAGCTCAGGTCCATTCCAGCGCTGGAGCAATTGCACAGGTCGATCTGTAGCTTCGTCGTGCGCAGACCATACGGCGAGATAGTCGAGCTTCAATCCGTCGAAGATGACGTCCGCGGCCGCGTCTTGTGCATCCATGCCAGTGCCGGCCGCAAACAACCGCGATAGCAAAAACAGCGCCGCGGTTGCATCAATGCCCTGGGACTCGCTGCAGAATGCGACCGCCAATGCCGATTGTCCTGCGTGTTGCAAAGTCCGCACGTTCGCGGTTCCAATTTCCCTGCCCAACGTTGTCTGACGTGTGCACGGATACCACAGACCATCTGCGTCAGCGAGCGCGGCGGCAATCGTCAGATCGTCAAAACTCAATATGTCCGCAACAGGCATGCCGACCCAGCGCTGCTCTTGCCCGCACTGCTCATCGGCCAATGCCGCGCTGACTTTCAGCACACAAAATGACCGCGGATCGACAAGCAGCCAGTCGCCTTCCCGCGCAGGGCCTGCGTTAAGCTGGTCCGCCGTCGGCGCCTCTTCCACGCGACCCGCCAGGGCCAGGCCTACATCGGCGTGGATGCGCTGGCAGCGCCGCCACCGCGGGATCAGCTCGCCGGCGATCTGACTGGCGTGAAGCCAAGCGGCGACGTCCGCCGGCAAATCGTCCGGTGACAGTGATGCATCGTCGTCCAACACCGCAATCAGCGGTACCGCTGACGCGAAGGGCAACTGCCGCAGGTGTGCGCAAGTGGCAGCCACTTGCAATGGGCTGCCCGTAAAAACCACCACTATCAATTCCAGCCCGATCTGCCCTTGCAACAGGATCCTTGCATGCGCTGCATCGCGTGCGCTGTGTATCGGGCCGCAACCGGCACGATCCAGTTCATCAAAAAGCCTCCTGCGCAAGTCGCGCGCGGCAGCCACTACCAGAACGCCGTCACCGATCGCCATCTCAGCTCTCGACCAGCCAGCGGCCATCGCGCATCCGCAGATGTCGCGGGCTGGAGTTGCCACAGCGCAAATGGTCGGCCGCGTCGCCGAGTTGTTCGGACAGTATCGCCGGTGGGCTCAGCAACACCACGCGGCGAAGATGCTCCGTTGGCTCCCGCGCCAGTTGCCGCAGGAGCGCAAAGTCTGTGGACGTCAATGGCAGCTCCACTCCCACCAGAAAGTAAACCCCGAAATGCAGACTCTGGCGGACGTGGCGCAGCGCGCTGCCAATCCGCTGGCAATCGGGAAAACGGGCGTGGACATCGCGCAGGCTACTCAGGCCCGTCACCGGCTCCCAGAGATAGACGGCCTGACCAGTACGCAGGGCCAGCGCACGGAACTGCGCAATGGTCACTCGAATATCTTCGCTTTCGAGCACTACCAAACCACTGGAAGTCCCCAGAATTCGCGCAAACAAGTCGTTGCCGACTTGAGTTGCCGCCAGTGACGTTGCCGAACTCATCGCTCACGGTTTCCTCTTCTGTACACACGCTCTGCAGGTGGTCTGGGGACTGCCCCGACGGCCAACGGCGCATAAAGCAAACAGACCAGACGACCAAGCTCACTATGCCGAACGGTACCCCAATTTACAGCCAACGGAGAGGATTTGGTCCCTGCCGGGGATCTTCGACCGGCTCACGCTGCGCAAGTCGACTGCCACATCAATGCCGGCCAGGACGGCGCACGGCGCGCCTCGCAATCGCGGGGCGGGAACAGTATGGTTCGGACTCTTCCCCCGCTATCCGTGCACGCCATGTTTGAAGGACTTCGTTTCAACCATTGGAAAACCAGCGTCAGCGACGACGCGATCGTGACATTGACGCTGGATCGCGCCAACAGCGGCGTGAATGCAATCTCCACTGCCGTGCTGGAAGAATTGGCCCAGCTCGTCGAGCGCCTGTCCATTGAAAGCCCGGCAGGCGTGATCATCCACTCCGCCAAAGCCAGCGGTTTTGCGGTAGGCGCGGATATCAAGGAATTTGTCGGGTACGCGCGCGAAGGCTCGGTACTGGAAAGCATCGAACGCGGTCAACGCATCTTCGCATCGCTGGCTCGGCTGCATTGTCCGACCGTTGCCGCAATCCACGGCGCATGCATGGGCGGCGGCACCGAGCTCGCACTGGCATGTCGCCAGCGCATCGCTGCGGATGATGCGAGTACGCGAATTGCCCTGCCCGAAGTCATGCTGGGCATTCACCCTGGATGGGGCGGCACGGCGCGCTTGCCGTATCTGATCGGCGCCACCGACGCGCTGGCATTGATGCTCAACGGCAACTCGCTGTCCGCGCAGCGCGCGCTCGCACTGGGACTGGTTGACCGGCTGGCACGTCCGCAGGATGTGCTTGCCGAAGCTCGGCTGCTGGTGCTGCACCCGCATCCCCGGCCTCTCGCGCTGCGAGGCAAGGCGTGGCTCAGCAACAGCTGGATTGCGCGCCAGGTGCTTGCACCGGTGATGCGCAAGCGCACTGCCGCCAAAGTTCGCAAGGACCATTACCCCGCACCGTTTGCGCTCATCGATGTATGGCAACGAGGAGGCGGCAACATCCAGCGACGGCTCCGGCTGGAGGCGCATTCGGTCGCACGTCTGGCGCAAACATCCACGGCAGAGAATCTGATCCGCATCTTCTTCTTGCGCGAGCGATTGAAGAATCAAGGCAGTGATGTCGACGCACAAATCAGGCGCGTGCACGTGGTGGGTGCCGGCGTGATGGGCGGGGATATCGCTGCTTGGTGTGCACTGCGCGGTATGGACGTCACGCTGAGCGATCGCGGCATGCAGTACATCCAGCCAGCGCTTGATCGTGCCCGACAGTTGTACGAAAAGAAGTTGAAGGTGGCAGACAAGGTGGAAGCCGCAATCCATCGGTTGCGCGCCGACCCGGATGGCACCGGCGTCGACGATGCCGATCTGGCGCTTGAGGCAATTTATGAAGACGGTAACGCCAAGCGCGAACTGTATGCCCGGCTGGAGCCGCAGTTGCGGGCCAATGGCATCCTCGCCAGCAATACCTCCAGCATTCCGCTGGACGAGCTGCGACCGGGCTTGCTGCGGCCGCAAGATTTCCTCGGCCTGCACTTCTTCAACCCGGTGGCGCAGATGCCACTGGTGGAAGTAGTGCGGCACGATCAGTTGGACAGTGCCGTGGAAAAACGCGCTCTGGCCTTCTGCAAATCACTGGGAAAGCTGCCAGTGGTAGTCAAGGGCACCCCGGGTTTTCTGGTCAATCGGATTCTGATGCCGTACTTGCTCGAAGCCATGCGACTGTTTGCCGACGGCGTTCCGGGTCCGGTGCTGGATCGGGAGGCAAAAAAGTTTGGCATGCCGATGGGGCCGATCGAACTGGCAGACACGGTTGGCTTGGACGTCTGCGCATCAGTGGGGCAGGAGCTGGCGGCATTCCTCGGCTTGCAACTGCCGGCAGGGCTGGAGGCAAACCTGGAAGTGGGCAAGCGTGGCAAAAAAGACGGCCAGGGCCTGTACACGTGGACGGACGGTAAACCGCAAAAGCCGGCCGTGGACAAAGACTACGTAGCCCCGCCGGATCTGCGTGCGCGCATGATCTTGCCAATGATCAATGAAGCGGTCGCATGCCTCGCCGACGGCGTGGTCGATGACGCCGACCTGCTCGATGCCGGTGTGATCTTCGGTACCGGCTTTGCGCCGTTCCGAGGTGGCCCAATCACCTATGCGCGCAGCGAAGGCGCAGCCAGTATCAGGCAGCAGCTGGAGGAATTGGCACGGTTGTACGGCGAACGATTCACTCCCAAGAATGGCTGGGACCATCCCGCCCTGCTGCAGGCACCCGATCCTCAGGCGGCGTGAACGGTTCGCGATTCACCACATGAGATCGTCGGGTACTCCATCGTCAGTCCCGGCCGTGGTTTGCTGATCGACCAGTAACGCCACCTGGTGGGGATCGATGGCGTGCACTTGGCGCGCAACATCGCCGGCCACCAGCAAGTAGCGGCCACTGTGCTGAACCACTCCAAGTTGTCCGGCGTTGAGCGCGACCAGCTGTGCCGGGTCAACATATATACGGCGAATCTTGCCCGCATATTCAAAATTTCGCGGCTGATCGGCATCGGCCTTGTTCAAGGCGTTGCCAGCCAGAACCTGCTGGATTTTCACTTTGCGTTCGCGCCGCGCGCGCGCCTGCTCGGCAAGCTCCTGCTCCAGCTGTTTGCGTTCGCGAGCTTGCGTCTGTGCTCGCAACGCATAGGCCTTCGCCAGATCCATTTCGCAGGATGGCGCCGGACGCCGTGGCGATCTTTGCGGTTTGCCCGTCTTGCGCGCGGCAATCTTACCCACGGACGCGACGACGCGCGGTTCGCGATGCACAGAATTGACGATGCCACTTTTCAGCAGCTGATCACGCAACGAATCGACCATGCGCTTTCCCGGGTCAGTGAATACAATGGATCAATAATGCGGCGGCGGCGGCTCGTCATGCGGATCGTCTGCTTGCGTCAAACGCAGCGACGCCAGCTCGCGGCGCAGATCGCGCACGGTGCGTTCCAGTGAAACGATGCGCAAGGACTGGTCCGCATCGGCGTCCGCCAGCGCATGCACCGTATCATCCACAAACGCCAGTTTTATCTCCAGCTCGGTCACGCGTTGGTCGACGGGGCCGGTCATGACTGACTCTGAACGCTGCGTCCGCGACCAATGCCATAGTAGGCCAGGCCCGCTTGTTCAACCGTCGCTGGCGTATAGATATTGCGTCCATCAAATATCGCCGGCTGCTTGAGCCGGCTGCGTATCTGGTTGAAATCGGGACTGCGAAACGCCTTCCACTCGGTTACCACCGCCAGCACGTCGGCACCATCCAGTGCATCGAGCGCATCTGCACACAACACCAGATCCGTGCGTTCGCCATAGATTCTACGGGCTTCATCCATGGCTTGCGGATCAAACGCGCGCACGCGCGCACCTGCATGCCACAACGCTTCCATCAAATGACGACTGGGCGCTTCACGCATGTCGTCGGTATTTGGCTTGAAGGCCAGGCCCCAGATCGCCACCGTGCGCCCACGCAGATCATCATTGAGGTGGCGTGCGATCAGTTCGAACAGCTTGCCCTTCTGGCGATCATTTACTGCCTCCACCGCGTTCAGCAAGAGCGCCTCGCTGCCGCTCGCACGCGCCATGTAACCGAGGGCTTTCACATCCTTGGGGAAGCACGAGCCGCCGTAACCGGCACCCGGATAAATGAAGTGGTAGCCAATGCGCGGGTCCGTACCAATGCCCTGACGAACCCATTCGACGTCCGCGCCGACGCGTTCGGCGATATTTGCGATTTCGTTCATGAAGCTGATCTTGGTTGCGAGCATCGCATTGGCGGCATATTTGGTCAGTTCGGCCGAGCGCTCGTCCATCACCACCATGCGCTCGTGATTGCGATTGAACGGGGCATACAGTCGACGCAGCACCGCAACTGCCCGCTCGCTGGAAGCACCAACGATGATCCGCTCCGGACGCAAGCAATCCTCCACTGCAGCTCCTTCTTTCAGGAATTCCGGATTGGATACCACATCGAATACCGGGGCCACATTGCGCTTGCGCAATTGTGCACTGATCGCGCCGCGAACAGCGTCGGCGGTGCCGACCGGCACGGTGGATTTGTTGACGATGACCGCGGTGTGCTCCAACTGTTGCCCGACCGTGGCGGCCACGGCCAAAACGTAACTCAGATCCGCACTGCCGTCCTCGTCCGGCGGCGTCCCCACGGCAATGAAAATAACCTCTCCATGCGTGACGGCGGCGTTGGCGTCAGTAGTGAAATCAAGCCGTCCAGCGGCATGATTGCGCTGCACGATCGATTCCAGACCGGGTTCGTAAATTGGCATCTCGCCGCGTTTCAGTCGAGATACCTTGTTTGCATCCACATCCACACACAGAACGTCGTTACCCATTTCGGCGAGGCAGGCACCGGTTACCAGGCCCACATATCCCACACCAAAAATGCTGACCTTCATCATCGCTGCGCTTGTTCCTGTCGATAGCCGCTGATTGTAGCCGGGCTGAAAGCTGAGACTGCGGCGCTGAACGCCCCACCGCGCGCGGCTTGAGCAGCAAGCCGGCTGGCATCGGCTTGCGTGCGCGTTAGGCAAGACGCAAGAAGGGCGCGATTGCGATCGCGCCCTTCTTGTTGTCACACAAACACATTGTCACATCCGCATAAAAACTTACTTGCCAGCGGGAGCCGCAGCACCGGCCGGCGTCGGGCCGGTCTTGATCAAGGTGACGTCAAAGATCAAGGTCTGGTTGGGCTCCATCGGCGGCTGCGGCTCTGCGCCGTAAGCCAGCGATGCCGGAATGAACAACTTGTAATGGCCACCAACCTGCATCAGTTGCAGCCCCTCGCGGAAACCTGGAATGACATTGCCCACGGGGATCGAGGCCGGGCCCGGTGGATTGTGCTTGGCGGACGCGTCGAAGACCTGACCATCGATGAACGTGCCGGTGTAATTGATTTCCACCGTGTCGGTCGGACCCGGACGTGCGCCGGAGCCCTGAGTGATGATCTGATACTGCAGACCCGATGCCGTGGTCTTCACGCCCGGCGCCGTTTTGTTCTTGGCGATAAACGCGTCGCCGGCGGTCTTGTTCTTGGCGGCAAGCTTGGCGCGCTCGGTCTTGAACTTGGCCTGCAACTTGGCCATGAACGGTTCCATGATCTTTTTCGCTTCTTCGTCGGACATGGTCGGCTTCTGACCGGTCAGCGCAGCCTTGACCGCGTTGGACACGGCAGTGGCGTCCAGTTCGTCGCGCATGATGGGCTGAATCTGGGACGCCAACTGATAGCCGACAACGTAACTTACCTTGGCCTTGTCAATGGACCCGGTTGCGCCGGTCGCGGCGGTCTGCGCGCAGACGCCTGCTGACATGCCCAACGCCATGGCCATGGCAACTGCCGTCAACGTGGGACGTAGAAAATGCTTCATTCGAAACTTCCTCAGTGTGTGGATACATAAGCTATAGCGACCGGCCCCCGCGGGGGAGACTGGGTATTGTGATGTGCTTGTGATCACTTGGCAACGTTACCGCACTGCGACCACGCCCGGCCGCAAAGGTTCACGCAGACGCACGCCTCGCGTCAAGCGGACCCGTCGTCGGGCGGACCGACGCGTTCCAGCGTTTCCTTCAAGGCTGCCTGCAGGCGAGCGTGTACATGCACAAGGCTGCGCCACAGCACAACGGCCAGGGTTGTGCCGACCAGCAACAGCGACAGCACCACCCCGCGCCGCGGGAGGATCGTTGCGCCCAAAGCGCCCACAAGCATCGCCAGCCCGAGCAGAGCACCAAGCGGGATCACCTGGGCCAGTACCTGACGTATGCCCTGCGTGTAAGCCCCGGCAAACCTTTCGCGAAGGCCCAGCTCAGCCAGCAGCATGCCCAGCGCCTCTGATTTGCGATACACGGCAATCAACATCGGCAACGACAGGAACAGCGCACCGGCCCAGATCAGGGTATGGCGCCATTCCCGATTGATGCCAAGGCGTGAAAACCAGCTCCAGTTGTGCTGATTGAAATACGCGCCAAGCATGAACAACGTAATCACCAGCAAGACGTTGATCGCAATGTGCCAGAACAAACGACGAAAAATCGCCGCGATAGCGGCGTGTTCGTTGACGGGTTTGAGATTTTCCAGCCAGCCGGTGTAACTGCCGGCAAGCAGTTTGACCGACCGTGGAGTGCAGCGTCGCAGTCCATTTGTCAACGCGTCAGATGAGCGCACGAGATAGGGCGAGCTGGCCATGCACACGACTGACACGGCGACCGCAACTGGATAAACGAAGCTGTGGATCACACCAAGAGACAAGCCGAGCGCGGCAATCACGAAAGAAAACTCCCCGATCTGCGCCATGCCCAGCCCAGAGCGCAACGCCGTGCGCGGATCATGTCCGACGACAAAGATGCCCAAGCTGCAGACCGCAGTTTTGCCAACGATCACCACCAGGGCAATCAATAGCGCTGGCAGCGCATATTGAAACAGCAGCTCTGGATCGATCTGCAAACCGATGGCGACAAAAAAGAGTGCCGCGAACATGTCGCGTAGCGGCTCGACCAGACGCAGCACATGGCTTACGCAGTGCGCTTCGGCAACTATCGCCCCGGCCAGGAATGCACCCAGGGCGACGCTGAAACCCATCCACGCCGCCAACAAACTTGCGCCGAAGCAAATCCCCAGCACCGTAATCAACAAAGTCTCATCGCGGCCGAAGCCGGCGACGTAATCCACCAATCGCGGCAGGATCAAGAGGCCCAGAACCATGCCGACAACCACGAACAAACCGAGATGTCCAATAAGCGTCAATGCAGCGCCTGCCTGCACCGACCCACTTATGGACACGGCAGTCAGCAAAGTAAGCATGATGATCGCCAGCATGTCTTCGGCCACGAGCAGGCCAACCACCAGCTGCGCAAACGGCTGGTTTTGCTGCCCGCGCTCGGCGAGCATGCGCGTGGCCACCATGGTCGAGGACAACGAAATGATTGCCCCGATAAACAGGGCATCCATGCCATCCCAGCCAAACAAGCGGCCGATCGTCATTCCCAGCCAGAGCATCGTGGCCACTTCGGCGACGGCCACGCCCAACATGGCGGCGCCCACTTCGCGCAACTTGCGCACACTGAACTCCAGCCCGAGCGTGTACATCAACAGCACAACGCCGAGGTTCGAGATGTCTTGAATGGTGCGCGGATCGGCAACCAGCACGCCTGGCGTATGCGGTCCGATCAGTACGCCCGCCAGAATGTAACCCAGCAGCACCGGTTGCCGCAGGCGCTGGAACACGATCGTGGTGGCGCCGGCGACGAGCATCACCATGGCAAGATCGCGAATGAAGCCGATTTCGTTCATGCCGCTCCGTTCTGAGTCTGGATAACCCCAGATTGCAGCTTAAACGATGGCCCCGCGGCGCAACCAGCCGGCAGCATGGAGCGCGCCGCAAGATCGTGGCGTGGTGAGCTCGAATGCGGGCTGCGACGCTGCCCGGCTCTCTTCGACCGCCGAGAAAAGGCTTGACGGATATGCACTGCACACCTATTCTTCCGGGCTTCCAGCGGCGGGGCCATAGCTCAGCTGGGAGAGCGCCTGCATGGCATGCAGGAGGTCGGCGGTTCGATCCCGCCTGGCTCCACCACCTTGTATTGTCCCCATCGTCTAGAGGCCTAGGACACCACCCTTTCACGGTGGACACCGGGGTTCGAATCCCCGTGGGGACGCCAAGTTTTCTCGCAGTCGGAGCGATACGCAGGAAGCGCCAAAGCGTCAGGTTGCAAGCATGTGGAGCGGTAGTTCAGCTGGTTAGAATGCTGGCCTGTCACGCCGGAGGTCGCGGGTTCGAGTCCCGTCCGCTCCGCCATCATGCACAGATATGGCCGGGCCGCTTGTAGCACGCCCGTTGCCGGTGGGGCCAGAGCAAAGTACTGCTGACGTTGCGCGCTGCGCAGGGTTACGACGTGCTCAGCGTAGCCGCCGGCGCAGCTGCCAACGTATCCACGCCGTGACCCTGCTCGCGCAGGTATTCCAGCCAGCGCGAAAGAAAACTGTTCATGCGCAGTCTATGCTGCAACACGCTGCGCGCCGGCGGAAACGGCCCAAGGATTTGCCACAAGTGGCGCCCTGGATGACAGTGCAGCGCTTCAGTCAGACGCGCGTCGGTGTACACGCGTAGTTGCATGGAAGGTTCGGGTATGCCGCTTTGCGCGTCGACGAAGCCGTACGTCAGCTCCAGTTCCAGAGTGTACGGATGCCGTTCCTGCACGCACAAATGGACATCCAGACCATCGCCAACAGCTGAAACGTACGCTCCGGCAACCAAGCCCTGCGGCGCAAACAGCCGCGCCAGACGCTGGTGATTCTCCGCATACATGGCCATCAGGAAGCCGAAGCGCCCCGGCAGGAATCTGGATGAATTTTCAGCGGCGACAATCATCGCGACAAGAACCCCGGCACCGTGGTGCGATTAGAACATCGTCCGCTCGATGCCAAAGCGGTCAAAAATCTTGCTGGCAATTTCTTCGATGGAGACGTGCGTGGTATTCAAACTGGGGATGCCTGACTGTGCCAGCAGACGCTCAGCTTGGCGCAGCTCCCAGCGACACTGCTCAAGCGTGGCATATCGGCTGCCCGCCTTTCGCTGTTCCCGGATCTGCGCCAGGCGCTCGGGCTCGATCATCAAGCCGTACAGTCGATCTTTGTACGGGCGCAGGCGGGCCGGCAATTCGAGTCTTTCCAGATCTTCATCCGTGAGTGGATAGTTGGCGGCGCTCACACCGTAATGCAAGGCCATGTACAGGCAGGTGGGTGTTTTCCCCGAACGCGACACGCCCACCAGGATCAAGTCAGCGTCGGCGTAGTCAATGTCCATGCCATCGTCATGTGACAGCGCATAGTTCGTCGCATTGATGCGCGCCTCGTATTTGTCAAAGTCCACCACACCATGCGAACGGTTGACCGCTCCAGAACGCCGCGTGCCCAGCTCGCCTTCCAGCGGACCGATGAACGGCGCAAAGACGTCCATCATCAACGCCCCACTGGCAGCAACAATGTCACACAGCGCACGATCGGCCATGGTGTTCACCACGATGGGGCGCTGCCCGCTCTGGGCGTAGCGCGTCTTGATTCGCAGCGCCGCCGCCTCCGCTTTTATCGGGTTGTCCGTAAACGGCAGACGGTGCTTGTCGAATTGCACGCCCTCGAATTGGGCCAGGATGCTGTTACCGATCGTCTCGGCGGTGATACCGGTAGAATCGGAGATGTAATACACAGTACGGCGCATGATGTGGATTTGACCGGCTGACAACGTAATGCGCACCTTAGCTCAAGGACGGATACCGACGTACCCATGGCATCGCGATGCGCGCGCGCTGGCACCCGTGCTGCGGCAAACGATTTCTTGTGCTGGCCGCAACGGACAGCGGACAATGCCCGGCTGGAGCACGCGCGGGCGATGCGGATACGGCCAAGTCCGGTCGTCACGGCGGCGGCGCTCCACGCAACAGGTTTTCCCTCAATTTTCCAGGAGACTCCCTTGAACGATCTGGTGCTTTGGCTCGATCAGCTGCGCATGACTGACCTGGGCAGGGTTGGTGGCAAGAACGCCTCGCTGGGGGAAATGATTGGCAATCTGGCCAAATTGGGAGTTTCCGTACCCGGCGGGTTTGCTACCACAGCCGAGGCGTTTCAGACATATCTGGAAAAGAGTGGTCTGGACCAACGCATTCAAAGCCGCCTGGCCACGCTGGACGTTGAAGATGTGAGCGCGCTGGTCGCGGCCGGTCGCGAAATTCGCGAGTGGATTGTGCACACTCCGCTGCCGGTTGAGCTTGAGCAGGCCATCAGCGCCGCTTACATCAAGTTGTGCACGGACGCTGGCGCCGACAATGTGGCAGTTGCGGTTCGCTCATCGGCCACGGCTGAGGACTTGCCGGACGCTTCGTTCGCCGGCCAGCAGGAAACCTATCTCAACGTCGTCGGCATCGACGACGTACTGCTGAAGGTGAAAGAGGTCTTCGCGTCGTTGTACAACGACCGCGCAATTGCTTACCGCGTGCACCAGGGTTACAAGCACGAAGAAGTGTTTCTTTCCGCCGGCGTGCAGCTCATGGTGCGCTCCGATATTGGTGCGGCCGGCGTGCTGTTCACGCTGGACACCGAATCGGGCTTTCGTGATGTGGTGTTCGTGACGGGAAGCTACGGCTTGGGGGAAATGGTGGTGCAAGGTGCGGTGAACCCGGACGAGTTCTACGTTTTCAAACCCACATTGAATGCTGGCAAGCCGGCTGTGTTGCGCCGCGCGCTCGGTACCAAACAGCTGCGCATGGTGTATTCGAGTGCCTCCGGCGAGCGTGTGCGGACCGAAGACACACCCATTGATCTGTGCCGCCAATTCTGCATCACCGATGCAGAAGTCGAGGATTTGTCGCGACAGGCGCTGATCATCGAAAAGCACTACGGCCGGCCGATGGATATCGAGTGGGCCAAGGACGGCCGCACCGGCAAGTTGTACATCGTGCAGGCGCGTCCGGAAACCGTGAAATCGCGCGACCACGCCACCAAGCTGGAACGCTTCCACCTGGGCGCCAGAGGCAAGGTGCTGGTGGAAGGCCGTTCCATCGGCCAGAAAATTGGCGCCGGCAAGGCGCGCATTGTGCGCTCAATCGCCGACATGAACAAAGTGCAGCCCGGAGACGTGCTGATTGCCGACATGACCGACCCGGACTGGGAGCCGGTGATGAAGCGCGCATCGGCCATTGTCACCAACCGTGGCGGCCGTACTTGTCACGCGGCGATCATCGCGCGTGAACTCGGCGTTCCGGCAGTAGTCGGCACAGGTGACGGCATGAGCCGCATACCCGATGGCGCTGAAGTCACCGTATCGTGCGCCGAGGGTGATACCGGCACGATTTACGAAGGGATTCTGCCGTTCGAGCGGATCACGGCCGATCTTGGTGCCATGCCGGAGGCGCCGCTGAAGGTCATGATGAATGTGGCCAATCCGGATCGCGCCTTTGATTTCGCGATGTTGCCGAATGCCGGTATTGGTCTGGCCCGATTGGAAATGATCATCGCCAGCCACATCGGCGTACATCCCAATGCCCTGCTCCAGTACGACAAGCAGGACGCGGATATCCAGGCGAAGATCGATGAGCGCATCGCCGGTTATGCCAATCCCGTGAGCTTTTACGTCGACCGTCTTGTCGAAGGCATAGCCACCATTGCCGCGTCCGTGTTCCCCAAGCCGGTGATCGTGCGCCTGTCCGACTTCAAGTCCAACGAGTACGCGAACCTGCTCGGCGGCGCGCGCTACGAGCCGCACGAAGAAAACCCCATGCTCGGGTTTCGCGGCGCCAGCCGGTACATCGACCCGGCGTTCACTGCCGCGTTCGCTTTGGAGTGCCGCGCTGTAAAACGCGTGCGCGAAGTGATGGGCCTGGACAATGTATGGGTGATGATCCCGTTCGTGCGCACAGTGAGCGAGGCTCTCAAGGTCATCGAAACCTTGGCCGCGAACGGCCTCAAGCGCGGCGAGCACGATCTCAAGGTCATCATGATGTGCGAGATCCCGTCCAACGCCCTGCTTGCCGACGAGTTCCTCGACATCTTCGATGGCTTCTCGATTGGCTCCAACGATCTCACCCAGCTCACCCTCGGGCTGGACCGTGACTCAAGCATCGTTGCCGGCCTGTTCGATGAGCGCAATCCGGCAGTGAAGAAATTGCTCTCCATGGCGATCAAGAGCGCCCGCGCCAAGGGCAAGTACATTGGCATCTGCGGTCAGGGCCCAAGCGACCATCCGGATCTCGCCGAATGGCTCATGGAGCAAGGCATCGAATCGCTCTCGCTGAATCCGGATACGGTCGTCGACACCTGGCTGCGGCTGGCGAGGAAAAAAGCTGGCTGATGAGGCACAGCGCGTAGCACCGGGTCTTCGCCGGCAGGCTTGTCTCGATTCAGGTCACCGCGTAGACTTGCCGGCTCGCGCCGACACGCGACCCATCCGGAGAGGTGGCAGAGTGGTCGAATGTACCTGACTCGAAATCAGGCGTTGGTGTAAGCCAACCGTGGGTTCGAATCCCACCCTCTCCGCCAGATACAAGAAGCGTCCCGCCCGGGACGTTTTTTTGTATTCGGCGGCTGCGCCGGGACGTATTTTCGTTGTTTGCAGAACTCACCGGAATGAAATGTGCCAGCTACTGGCCGGTTCTCGGAGTGCGACGCGCGCAGGCGCGTGATTAATGAACGCGCAGAGCAACACCACGCAAAGTGCGATCTTCAGCACGGGTTTGTTCGCGACGAAACGCGCTTTGCTACTGCGGTCTTCGCCGAGCATGCAGCGCTGAATGAATGCCGCGGGTCGGTATTGTCCAAGTCGTCTTTTTGCACCCGCGCGGTACATCCGGCATGCTGCACGCATGCTTTCAGCTGAACACCATGATTGAATTTGGACACGGTACTCACGTCGGCTTGCGGCGCGCGCACAACGAGGACACCTACTACGCGGATGCCACCCTGGGTTTGTTCCTGGTTGCAGATGGCATGGGTGGCCACCAGCACGGAGAGGTGGCTGCCGCGCTCGTGCGGGACGCGGTGGTGGATCTGGTAAGCAGCGGCAAGGACCTGGTGCAGGCGGTGCAAGGCGCTGCGGAACGTTTGCTCGCTTCTGCGCGCCGCGATACTGACGTCTTGCCAATGGGCACGACCATCGCAGCGCTGCGGATGACCCCGGACACCTATGAGGTTGCCTGGGTCGGCGACAGTCGCATCTATCTTTGGCAACGCACGTTGCAACAGATCAGCCATGATCATTCGCTTGTGCACGCATTGGTAGAATCTGGAAGGCTGAAACCCGAACTGGCCGGACAGCACCCGCAGCGCAATGTGCTTACCCAGGCGCTTGGCGTCACCACGAGCGCCCAGTTGCGCATTGGCATGGCGCGTGGGCAAGTCGCGTCAGGGATGAATTTCCTATTGTGCAGCGATGGCCTGACGGAGGGCGTAAGTGACGCAGCCATCGCGCATATCGTCAGCCGTAGTGACCTTGCCCCGCAGGAATGCGTGGATCAGTTGCTGCTGAGCGCACTGGATTGCGGTGGCGATGACAACATCACCGCGCTGATCGTTCGCTGCGCCTGAGTGGTCGCCACAGGCTCTGCCTGCCGCCACAGGCTGGGTGCGTGCAGCGCCGCTTCCAGTGCATCCAGGCGCAGTTCGTGCAAACACAGCTCCGCGCTCGAAGCTCGCCGGATCAGTGGGCGCGCCGCAGGAGCGGCCGCTCTCGAACTGGCGGTCAGAGGTTGTTCGGTGCGTGCCTCGAAACCCAGATCAAAGGCCACCTGGCCCGATGTCATGGTCAGATAGACATCGGCAAGCAGCTGGGCGTCAATGAGGCCGCCATGCAGTTCACGACGCGCGTTGTTGACTCCCAGACGACGACACAAAGCGTCCAGGCTGTTGCGCTGACCCGGGTACTGCGCACGCGCCATGGCAAGGGTATCGAGCACCGTGCAATGGTCGGCGATGCATCCGCGGGAGACTGCCAGCGCAGCCAGCTCGGCGTCCAGAAAGCCAATGTCAAAACTGGCGTTGTGGATAATCAGCTCTGCGCCATCAACGAAGGCCAGGAACTCATCGGCCACCGCGGCAAACAACGGTTTGTCCAGCAGGAACTCATCAGCAATGCCGGTCACTGCGCGCGCACCTTCGTCGATCGTGCGCCGCGGATTCAGATACGTCTGGTATTGGCGGCCCGTAAGCTGGCGCTCGACCAGCTCAACGCAGGCTATCTCGACCAGACGATGACCCTGGCTGACTTCCAACCCCGTGGTTTCGGTGTCCAGAACTACCTGCCGCATACTGATTCCCTGAGCAATTCTGCCTGCTGGCGCGCCGCTTCATCCACTCGCTCATTTTCGACGTGGCCATCATGCCCGCGTACCCATTTCCAGCGCACCTTGTGGGGCGCGTTGGCAGCGGCCAGGCGCTGCCACAAATCCTGGTTCTTGACTGGTTTGCGATCAGCCGTGCGCCAACCGTTGGCGACCCATTTGGCCATCCATTGCTCGATGCCCTGCATGACGTAGCGGGAGTCGGTCGTCAGCACAACCTGACACGGGCGCTTCAATGCCTCCAGCCCGCATATGGCAGCCATCAACTCCATGCGATTGTTCGTGGTGGCAGGATCACCGCCAGCCAGCATGCGCTCGGTCCCACTGGCCCGCAGCAACGCTGCCCATCCGCCCGGGCCCGGATTGCCCAGACACGCACCATCGGTGAATACTTCCACGTCACTCATCGCCATGGGCGCGTCTTCGGCGCTCATGCCGCTGTACTGCGTCGCGCGCTGGGCGCGAGACGGCTGCCGGCCGGCATGCGTATTGGGGCTTCGTTGACCTGCAGCGGCGTCACCAGGCAATGCTGTTTCCGCGCCACCAGCACGTAACCCCCACCCCAAGGCGCAACATCTGCACGGCCGCTTCGCCCTGCCATTGGCCACAAGCCCCCGACACGACGCGTGCTGAGCACATCCAGTCCGCCCTCACGCAACGTGCGCGACAGTTGCAGTGGAGAGTGCAAGACGTTTCGCGCGTCATGCGTCTTCCAGTGAAACCATGGGCCCCACACACTCAGCGGATGTACGCCGGCAATCACCAAGGTGCCGCCCGGCGCCAGCACACGTATCGATTCCTGCAAAACTTCATCCGCCTGCGGCAATATTTCCAGGGCGTGGCGCAACCATACGACGTCAAACGCATCGTCGATAAACGGCAACCGCTCATGCGTGGCAGCGCACAGATCGCCAGAATAACGCGCGCCTTCTACGCGCAGCTCCATCCAGCAGGGCAGAAGCGGCAGTGCCGGCGGCGCTGGGCAGCCGGGGGTGGTCACCAGCAATGCGTGATCGCCGGCGCAGCGTTGCAATTCCGGCAACAACACGCGCAACTGGGCTTCTTGCAACCCGCGCAGAGGCTGTTGTGCGTAGATTTGCCGATGGTGAATATTGCGCATGCCTGCCAAATTCAACGGGTCACAACCATCGATTGTACCCACTGCGCACCCAAGGTCATATCGCTCAACGCCAAAGTCATCAATGCGAAACTGAATGAAATCTTTTACGCTTTAACCCTTTTGTAACCAGGCGCCCACTTATAGTCCGCAGCTCGGCGCATTGGGGACAATCGCGTCGAGGTTCGCGGCCGCAGCGCGGCATGCTTTCGCTCCGCTGTGGAGATTGCTGTGCATCTCATCCCGCTCTCGGCCTTGGCTGACAATTACATCTGGCTGCTACACGACGACGATGGGCATGCGCTCGTCGTCGACCCGGGGGATGCCGACGTCGTATTGAACGCCTTGCTGCAACATGGGTTGCAGTTGTGCGCGATCCTGCTCACGCATCATCATCAAGATCACATCGGGGGCGTTGCGCGCCTGCTCAATCATCGGCGCGTAGACGTCTATGCACCGCCTGACCCGCGGATTTCGGAGACAACCCGTCCGGTCAACGACGGCGAGTTGCTGGAGTTGGCGCTTCCACGCGCTCGATTCGCCGTCATCGCCGTGCCTGGCCACACCAGCAGTCACGTGGCCTATTTCGGCGAGGGCCTGCTGTTGTGCGGCGACACCTTGTTCAGTCTGGGCTGCGGTCGCCTGTTCGAAGGCACGCCGGCGCAGATGCTTGCGTCGCTTGACCGTCTAGCGCGACTGCCGCCGTTGACCCAGGTGTGTGCAGCGCATGAATACACTGCGGCCAATGGTCGCTTCGCTTGCACCATCGAGCCAGACAATGTGGAGCTCCAACGGCGCCGTGCACAGGTTGCCGAACTTCGTGCGAGAACGTTGCCAACGCTGCCCGTGGCCCTTGGTATCGAGCTGTCGACCAACCCGTTCCTGCGCGTGGACGCGGAGCATGTAGCGGACTGGTGCCGTCGCGAGCACGGGATCAAGAATGACCGGGTCGCGTGTTTTGCCGCTCTGCGTGCCGCCAAGGACGGATTTCGCTGATGGCGCGGTTCGCACGCTTTCTGCCGCTCGTGCTGTCAATTGTCCTGGGCGCGTGCGCGGGCGCTCCGCCCGCCGCAGTGCAGCCCTCGCACAAGCAACCCAGTGTTGCGGTGATCGCCCCAAACAGTGACGGACTGCAGCAACAACCCACCGTCTCCGCGCCCGCGCTCGCCGCACCCACCCCGCAAGTGGAAGACTTGTGGGCGCAGCTGCGCGATAGCTTCGTGATGGCCGATTGCGACTCCGATCCCGCCGTGCAGGTGTGGGCAAAACGCTTCACGCGAAATCGCGCCGGCTTTGAGGGAAAATTGCGCGCCGTCCTGCCACGCCTGGTTTACGTCCAGCAAATAGCAGCGCGATACAACGTGCCCGGTGAGTTCGCCTTGCTGCCGTGGGTCGAGAGCCATTTTCAATCCGTGCAAGGCGGACGCGGCCGCCCTGCCGGCATGTGGCAGATCATGCCCAAGACAGCTGGCGCCATGGGCTTGCGCGTTGACGGCCATTACGACGGACGACTGGATGTGCCCGCGGTAGCAAATGCTGTCATGAAGTTGCTCAATGCTTATCACGACCAGTTCGACGATTGGCGAGTGGCGGACTACGCGTACAACAGCGGGGCTTCTGCAACCGCCCGCTACATTTCCCGCCATGGCCGCCCCCCGGCTCAGCCAACGATCCCGGCGTGGCCAGCGCGCAGCGTGACCCGGCAACACCTGACCAAGTTATTGGCGATCGCCTGCGTGGTGCGCGACCCGGAACGTTTCGGTGTCCAGTTGCCGCAACTGCCACTGGAGCAGCGCCTGGAGCAGGTACCGGTTGAACACTCCATGCCGCTGGCTCTGGCTGCCGATCATGCGGGCATGTCAGTAGAGGCGCTGAAAAACTTCAATACCGGGTTTCGTACCGACATGATCGATACCAATGCTGCGGCGTACTTGCTGCTGCCGGCGATCCATGCGCAGCAGTTCCGCGCAGCAACTTTGAGCCAGTCAAACTCGGCGACCGCGGCGTTTCAAGAAGCCATGGCGGTTCCCACCGAGGCCGGGCATGCGGACTCATCTGGCACTGTGCGGGCGCGGACTCATACGGTGCGCCGTGGTGATAGTTTGTGGCAGATAGCGCGCAAGTACGCCGTGGAAATCAGCGACTTGCGGCAATGGAACAGCCTTGAGCATGAAACCTTGCGGCCCGGTCAGGTGCTGAAAGTCAGCGCCGCGCAGTAACACCGTTTCCGGACTTCCTGCGGTGGACTCGCGCAGGCGCGCGCGTGCCCATGGATCGACCGGCGTGAGCTCTCGCCGATCGTGTCGCCTCTGGCCATGCTCCGTTTCCAGTCCGCGACGGCACACGATGTGCTCACTGGTGACACCATTGCTTGGCGCGAGCTACATCAGCGTCTTGTTGTACTTGATCTTGGTTGCCGCGCGCAGCAGTCCGATCAGCTCTTGCGTCGACTCCACGGCGTAAGCCTGTGACATCTGCTTGCGCAGCGATTCACGCTGCTCGCTGCCAACCTTCGACAAATCGCCAGGCTGCACCTTGTCCAGAGCAACAAGGGCGAAAGTGCCGTCTTGCAGATCCACTGCGGTAAACACGGACTTGCCCGGTGCGGGATGCGGGAGCAGGAATGCCTGCACCAGTAGAGGTCCGGCCACGCTGGTGTCAGTACGCTCGATAGCGGCGGCCGTCTGCACCTTGGCACCGGCTTCTGTCGCTGCAGCGTCCATACTCATTCCCTGACGAACGCGTGCCAGCAGGGCATCAGCGGCTTTCTTGCCGGCTACGGCATTGCGCTCGGCCAGCACCCGTTGGTCCACGTCTGCGCGCACTTCGGCGAGCGGTCGAGCTGCTGCCGGAACATGCTTTTCCACGTGCACCACCAGCGAGTGATTATTACCCAGGTCGATCAATCCGGAGTTGTTGCCTTGTACCAATACGTCATCACTGAATGCCGCTTTTACCAGCTTGGCATTCGCAGCCAGCCCTTCACCGCCTTCGCGCGAAAATAAGGCCGTTGTCTTGATTGGAAGATCAAGCGCCGTTGCAGCAGGCTCCAGCGACGAGGGGTTTTGATAGGTCTCGTCAGACATCTTGCCAGCTACTTCATTGTATTTGCGGTCACGTTCAGATGCGGACGCTTCTTTCGCCAGCTGCTCGCGTACTTCGGCGAACGGCTTGGAGGCACCCGCGCGAACATCGCGTAGCCAGATGATGTGGTAGCCGTCTGTCGACAGCACCGGCTTGGAAATCTGACCCTTGTCCAGTGCGAACAAGGCACTGTCAAACGCCGCGGTAGTCACACCTTTTTCAAGCCAGCCAAGGTCGCCACCCTGTCGTTTGGAACCGGCATCACCGGACTCCTTGCTTGCCAACGAAGCAAAATCCGCGGGGTTGGCTTCAGCTGCAATTTTCTCGGCCTTGGCCAATGCCGCTTTCTGCTGTGCTGGCGTGGCGTTGGTCGGCACGTCAATCAAGATATGTGACGCCAGGCGCTGCTCGGGCTGAACAAAACGCTGCTTCTCGTTCTCATAACGCTTTTTCAGCTCTCCCTCGTCGGCGGTGTCGTCCAGCTTGAGGCTGGCTGCGTCCACTTCGAGATATTTCACCGAGACCTGCTCGGGTTTCATGAAAGCGGCCACGTGTGCCTTGTAATAGTCCTGCGCTTGCGCATCGGTGACCTTCTGGTCGCCTCCGACCAGCTTCGGCAACAGGATGTAACGCAGGTCCCGCCGCTGCGAAATCAGCTCGAGAAACTGATTCAGCTGTGCATCGCTGATGATCGTGGTGTCAGCGATTGCGCTCGGCAGCAACTGCTCAGCCAGCGACGTGCGGATGTCGCTTTCAAACGTGCTTACGGTTTTACGTTGCCCTTCCAGGAACGCACGATAGGAAGTCGGGTCAAACTTGCCGTTGAGCTGGAATTGCGGAATCGCTGCGATATAGTCACGCACCGCCTTGTCACTTACGCGCAGACCCCAGTCCTGGGTGGCCGCGATGAGCAAGCGTTGATCGATCATGCCGTCCAGTACCTGCTGCTTGACCTCAGGCTTCTGCAGCACGCTTGAGTCAAACTTGTCACCCTGCTCAGCTGTGCCTTGCTGGCGCAACTGGTTCATTCGGTCCTGCAGATCGGTTTGGCTGATCTCCTGCTTGCCAACCTTCGCCACATAAGTGGCATCGCGCGATGTGAGGTAGCCCTCCATGCCGAAAAACGACATCGCAAACACGCTGACGCCGAGCAACAGAATCGACGGCCAACCGTGCATCTTGTTTCGCATTGCCTGCAGCATTTGAACCTTCCCGCAATGTGGTAAACACGCGCGCAGCACGTGGCATCCTTGCCCGGAAGCACTGAAAACGACGCCCCGGCGCAATGGCGGATGCAGTGCCGCCAACTACCGGCGGCAACCTGCGCAGCCAAACAACAAGGGCGCCACACGGGCGCCCTTGCGAACTGTGGCGGAGCGGACGGGACTCGAACCCGCGACCTCCGGCGTGACAGGCCAGCATTCTAACCAGCTGAACTACCGCTCCGCATTCTTTCTGGTGGGTGCTGCAGGGATCGAACCTGCGACCACCGCCGTGTAAAGGCGACGCTCTACCGCTGAGCTAAGCACCCGCAACCAAGCGTCAGCCGCTCAGTTTAAGGCATCCTTAAGGGTCTTGCCAGCCTTGAAGGCGGGCACTTTGGATGCCTTGATCTTGATTGCTTCGTTGGTCCGCGGGTTGCGACCGACACGCGCGGCGCGCTTGCGCACTGTGAACGTGCCGAAGCCGACGACCGAGACATCCTCTCCCTTCTTCAACGACTTCTGCACGGTGGCGAAAAACGCCTCGAGCGCGCGGCTCGCATCAGCCTTGGTCAGCTCGGCGGTGTCGGCAATGGCCTGGATCAGATCGGTTTTATTCATTGAGGTTTCCCTTGTGATGTGCAGCGAGCGCGATTCTTCTGGCGACGAACACACGCAACGCTGGATGGTGGGCTTTGGAGCCAGGTGCTTTACGCAAGCCGCGTCACTGCGCATGAGTGCGCGCCGGGACTGCGGTGGCACCTTTATACCAGTGCGCTGCTGACCACCGCAACACAAGCTGCAGCAACGGTTCACCGGGTTTCGGCAGTTGACGCGCAAGCTTGCAAAATACCCGCAAAGCGACTAGCGGGGAGACCGTGACAAAACACGGCCGGCAGGAAGGCGCACATGCCGGTCGCGAATGTCTGTGATGGCGTGTCAGTGCGTCAGCGCATGCGGCTCATCGGACGAGTCGTCCGGCGCTTTGGCTACATCCACCGCAGCGCGTGGCGGGTTGGGCTGCAGCGGACGCTCCAGCGCAATGCCGAGTGCTTCATCGATCCAGCGTACCGGGTGGATCTCCATCGAGGCGGTGATGTTGGCCGGCATATCG
>JBBSSI010000018.1:0-52622 GCA_038242205.1 Lysobacterales bacterium | reverse complement strand
CGCCCGGTGGCCCAGCCAGCATTGCTGCGCAGCGCCTGCGGCAGGCGAACTTCGGCCGCACTGGCGCGCAATTCGCCGCGACCGCCGGCCCAGTCGGCGTTGCGTATGGCGGCGGCGAGCTGGCCGGCCAGCGCGGGGTGGTGCGCGGCGACGTTGTCGACGTCGGGGTGATCGACAAGCAGCGTCCTTTCGCTTTGCTGCAAGCTGTGCAAGGCGCGCGTGGCATGCTCGGGTGCGGCGCCATGGGTAAGTGCTTCAGCTATCGCACTCAGCACTTGTGCGACGTTCGCCCGAACGGACGCGGTGGCCGCCTGCATCGCACCCAGCTCGGTCATGGCGGTGAGCTCCAGGCGCATGCGTTCGGCCAGCTCGAGCAGTACGCGAAACGCTTCCATCGCGCGACCATGCGCGCGGTGTTCCCCGAGCAGCGTGCGCTGCACGGTGGTCATCACGTCGGTCAGCGCCGGCGCATCGTTGTCTTCCTGGGTGGGCTGCTGCGCGAGTGCAGCCAGCCCGGTGTACACCGCCGCCAGTGCCTGGCGTTCCGGCCAGTAGCGTTGCCACGGCCACGCGGCGAGCGAGAACATCGTCAGCAGCAGGCCGCCAGCAACGATCAGCGCCGAGGCCAGCAGGGCGTCATGCAGCGAAGTTGGAGTGGCTGCGGTGATCACCAGCAGGATGATGCTGGTCATTCCCACGCGGGCGGTGTCTGCACCAAAGACCACCAGCAGTCCGCCAAAAAATCCGAATGCGGCGGTGACCAGCATGAGCGGCAGCAACTGTCCGCCAATCAGAAAACCCAGCAGCGCCGCCAATCCCGCGGCAAAGGTCGCCAGCAGCAGCTGACGCAGTCGCTGGCGGTAGGGGCCCGGTTGATCGGAAAACATCGTGTTCAGTGCGCCGGCCGCCACGCCCAGGCCGGCTTGCAGGTGACCCGTAGCCAGCCCGAGCAGCAACGGCAAGACCACGGCGGCGGTGTTGCGCGCGACCACGCGCAGCGGGATGTCCGGTCGCTTGACCGCGATCAGGTTTTCAACGGCATGGGCGCGCAGTGAGTAAACGTTCGTGGACATCCGGGTTGTCGTCCCACTGCAGTGGGCTGATTCTGCCTGACGTGGCGCGGACACGTCCATGCGCCGCGTTGTGGCATCAATCTGCTGGTGCTTCCGCCCGGTCGCGAGCGATAAGACGGCTGAAGATCTGCAAGCGGATGTCCAAATGGATGCAGCGTTTCAGCACGGGCACTGACCGCCATCTGTTCACTTGGACTCGCAAAGCGCTGCGAGAACTATCTGGCCCTCGTGCGGGCATGGTGTCGGTGCGCGTGAGGGACATGGCACGCACTTCCCGGCGTGCTGGTCTGAAGCCGACCAAGTGCGCTTTCCGCGATCCAGCGCTCACGGACTCGAGTTGGTATCGGGCCGATCCTCGGTTTTGACCTTCCGCTTTTGCAACTCCAGCACGAGCGGTGTCAACTCGGCGATGCGCGCCTGGATGCGTTCGCGCGCGTAGTAGTCCAGGTCGGTGCGCTTGAGCATGCGCTGCAGCTGTTCCATGGCGTCAAATGGCCGGCCGGAGTAATAGCTGGCGTCGGCGAACGCTTCGGCCGAGCGCACGTCGTCTCCCGCCTTGCTGCTCGCCCGCGCGTAGGCGGAATAAACCTCCGGCTCCACGGCGTTGTCGAGCAACGGGCGCAGCAGCTCCGCGGCGCTGGTTGCCTGAGTCTTGCTGCCATCGGTGGTCAGCGCATTGGCATAGGCCAGGGCCACGGCACGGTTGCGCGGCGACTGAATGTTGAGCTGGTCGTAAATGGCCAATGCAGCTGCGCGCTGTCCGGCTTGCAGGCGCGCGTCGGCCAGCGCCAGCTTGAGAATGAGATTGTCCGGATGCGCCTGCAGCAGTGGGGTCAATTCGCCGATCGCTTGCGCACCGCGGCCACTGCGACTGAGGGCAAGCGCATAGCCGTAACGGTTGGCCGGCGTGTCGAAGGCGCGATTTTCCTGCAGGCTGGACGCATAGTAGGTTGCCAGCTTGGGCGCGCTGCCGGCCAGTACGCGCACGCGTTCGCGCATCAGGTCGTAGGTGTCTACTCCAGCCGTGACGGGACTGATGCCAGTGAGTTGGGTGGGATCGCGGACGAAAGCGATCGGTGCGGTGCTTCTGGCCCACTGCGCGGACTGCAGCGTGGTGCCGGTCGGGCGCATTTTTTGCGTGGTTTTCAACGCGCCTGCACGCGCCTTGGCATCGCTGATACGCGCTACGGTCACCGGGTGCGTTTGCAGCAAAGCCGGTACGTCTTCACTGCCGGCACCGGTGCTCAGTGCATCCTGCATACGGCCGAAAAAAGTGGCCATGGCATCGGGGTCGAAGCCGGCATTGGCCAGGGTCTGGATGCCAACACGGTCGGCCTCGATCTCGTCCTTGCGGGTGAAGTTGATGGATTTTTGCGCCAGCAGCCCCTGGCCGCCCGCCAGGACCGCCATGGGCGCGTCACCGCTGCCGGCGGTGGCGCCCGCTGCGATCGCGCCAAGCAGGACCAGGGCCATCAGCGGCGCATCTTTTTTCGAATCCTCGAACGCGCGCTGCAAATGGTTCTGCGTGATGTGGCCGATTTCATGCGCGATGACGCCCGCCAGTTCGCTCTCGCTGCGGGTAATGGTGAGCAGGCCGGAGTTGACTGCGATGTAGCCGCCCGGTGCCGCGAAGGCGTTGATCTGCGGATCCTTCACGATGAAAAAGGCGAAGTGATCCTTCGGCTTGCTGCTGTTGGATGCCAGTCGATAGCCGAGATCGTTGATGTATTCATCGAGCAGCGGATCGTCCACGACCATGTCCAGGGCACGCATCTGGCGCAGCATGGAAGCGCCGTAATCCTTCGCCTCCTGCGGCGAGATCAAGGCATTGGCCGAGCTGCCAAGGTCGGGCAGGCGAACGTCCTGCTGAGCGCCGGCGGCAAACGCAAGCGTTGCGCTGAGCAACGCCGCCAGCGGGCGCAGCAAGAGTCGTCGTGGTGGCATGGTCATATAATGAAGGACGATAGCACTGTGACCGTGGCTTGCCGGTTCGGTTCCGCCGCGCTCGCCGGCTGCTTGTACAGGTCACCGCCTGTCCCCATGTGAAGTTCACCATCTGCAATCGAGGTTGAGTGCCGCCATGTCCAAGATCGAGATTTATTCCACGGCAAGCTGCCCATACTGCGTCGCGGCCAAGAATTTGCTCAAATCCAAGGGGCTGGAATGGACCGAGGTGCGCGTTGATGTGGACATGGCACAGCGCGAAACCATGCTGGCGCGCAGCGGTGGCGCACGCACGGTGCCGCAGATATTCATCAACGACCAGCATGTTGGCGGTTATGACAACCTGGTTGCGGCCGATCGCAGCGGCAGGCTTGCACAGTTGCTGGCGCCTTCTCCGTGACCGAAGCTCTGGCCGAATTCGCGGCGTTTCGTCAGCGCTTGAACGAGCGCATCCTGGCTGAGGACAACCAGGTAGTGCGGCGTTTCTTTGCGCTGGACACGCAGACCTACAAAGCCGGCGTGCTGGATGTGCGCACCAAGGAAATGCTGGGATTGGTGGCGGCTCTGGTGCTGCGCTGTGATGACTGCATCAGTTATCACGTGGGCCAATGCAGGCAAGCCGGCGTGCAACGCGATGCCATGTTCGAGGTTTTCAGCGTTGGCTTGGTGGTAGGCGGCTCCATCGTCATACCGCACCTGCGCCGTGCGGTGGATTTGCTGGATCAGCTTGAATCAGATCCGTCGGCGCCGACCGGCACCTGCGCCGATCACGCGTAGCCGGCCACTTGCGCCGGCGCGACTGCGCCGTGCGTTTCCGAACTGCGCGCGACCGCACGCAGGCGGTGTACGCCACTGAGCACTGTTGCTGGCGCCTGCCAGCGATCATAATCGCCGGCTTTCCGTGCGCATTGCGTGCTTTGCTGCGCGTCGCGCCGCGCAAATAACGAGGATTTTGGATGAGCAAGACAATTGTCGTGATTCCGGGCGACGGTATTGGTCCGGAGATCATGGCGGCAACCCTGCGCGTGCTGGATGCGCTGAGCGCTGACCTGGTTTACGTGCGCGTCGAGGCGGGTCTGGCGGCGCTGCAAAAGCACGGCGAGCTGCTGCCGCCGGCAACGCTGGCCAGCATCGCCGAGCACAAAGTCGCGCTCAAAGGACCGCTGACCACGCCGATTGGCGATGGGTTCACGTCGGTGAATGTGGCCTTGCGCAGGCATTTCGAGCTGTATGCGAACGTGCGTCCGGTGGTGAGTTTTCCAGGCGCCAAGTCACGCTACGACAACATCGACATCATCACCGTGCGTGAGAACACCGAAGGCGCTTATCTGTCTGAAGGCCAGACGCTTTCAGCCGATGGCGAAACCGCGCTGTCGCTGATCCGCAATACGCGCAAGGGCAGCAGTCGCATCGTGCGCTACGCATTTGAACTTGCGGTCAAGCGTGGGCGCAAGAAAGTCACGGCGGTGCACAAGGCGAACATTCTCAAGACCAGCTCGGGATTGTTCCTCAGCGTGGCGCGCAACATTGCACGCGAATACCCGCAGATCACTTTCAATGAGATGATCGTGGACAACACCTGCATGCAGCTGGTGATGAATCCGCAGCAGTTCGACATCATCGTCACCACCAACCTGTTCGGCGACATTTTGTCCGATCTGTGCGCGGGGTTGATCGGCGGCCTGGGTCTCGCGCCCGGCGACAATATTGGCGCAGAGGTGGCGATCTTCGAAGCTGTGCACGGCTCGGCGCCGGACATTGCCGGCAAGGGCATCGCCAACCCGTGCGCGCTGCTGCTGGCGGCGGCCGACATGCTCGACCATCTGAATCTGAGCGCCAAGGGCGAGCAGCTGCGCCACGCGATCCGCACCGCGGTAGAGACGGATCGGGCACGCATCACGCCGGATCTCGGCGGCAGCGGCAACACCGAAAGTTTTGCCGACGCGGTGACCGCGCACATCCAGCGCTGACGACGCCGCGCCTATGTATGCTCGCGCTCACTTCTGCTTGCGTGCGGGGCCAACGGTTTGTCAGCTTGAATCGGCTCAGCGCACTTGACGGCGCGAGCGCTTGCTCAGCGCACAAACGGCCACGGTGCTGCGATCAGCACCCACAGCAATACGCAGATGCCAACGTATTTGCTGATCTTGTACAGGCGCCGGTGATTGCGTTTGAACGTACCGCCATGTCCGCGGTTGCGCTGACTGAAAGCAAAAACGCGATTGATGAAGCCGGTCTTTTCCGCGTCGGTGTCGCTGTTGGGCGAGGCGGTGATCTTGCCCATGAACTCACCGACGCGGTGATTGATTGCGCGCATCCAGCGATTGCGCAGCGGGCGTTCGACGTCGGCAAACAGAATCACTCGGGTCTGGTCCGTCTTGTTTTCCACCCAGTGGATATATGTCTCGTCAAACACCACGTCCTTGCCATCACCCCAGGCGTGTTCCTCACCGTCGACGAAGATGCGACAGTCGCGGGAGTTGGGCGTGATAAGGCCCAGGTGGTAGCGCAACGAACCGGCAAACGGATCGCGGTGCGGATTGAGCCGGCTGTTGGGCGCCAGGGTGGCAAACATCGCGGCCTTGATGTCCGGGATGGATCGCAGCAGCGCCACCGTCTGCGGGCACAGCGCCTCGGCTGACGCCAGCGGCTCGCCGTACCACTTCAGATAGAAGCGCTTCCAGCCTTGCTTGAAGAAACTGTTGAAACTCGCATCGTTGTGCTTTTCCGCCGAGCGGATGTAGCCCTCGTCAAACAGATGCAGCGCTTCATCGCGGATCGTTTGCCAGTTCGCCTGCAGCAAATCGAGCTGGGGAAAGCCACGACGGTCCAGGATCGGCCGCGCCGGCACTGCGGAAAACGCGTACATCAGCAGGTTGTAGGGCGCAAATACCGCCGAATGGTCAACCAGCTGGCGCGTGAAGCGCAGCCGCTTGCGTCCGCGCAAGTGCACGGCAAGCACGCACAGGACAAATGCGACGAGCACGCTCAGCAAGACAAGGCGTGGGACAAAAAGCATGGTGATGATCACGACGCGGACAGGGACAGGGACAACACCGCGCATTCTACCCGCTTGCGGCTGTCCGGCTCCGAACCGCCATCGTTATGGCTCGGCGATCCGCATGGAGTTGGTGTGAGCATTTACTCCACGGCAGCGGGGCTGCCGGGAGGAGAGCGTTGCGCATCTGCATCGTGGAAAACCGCCGATAGACTCGATTGACCGATGGCCGGCCTAGAGTGTCTCCGCCGCAAAATCGGCCAGGCGTGACCGTTCACCGCGGCGCAGGGTGATGTGCGCTGAATGTTCCCACTGCTTGAACCTGTCCACCGCGTAGGTGAGCCCGGACGTGGTCTCGCTGAGGTACGGCGTGTCGATTTGCTCGACGTTGCCCAGGCAGATGATCTTCGTACCGGGACCGGCGCGGGTGATCAGGGTTTTCATCTGCTTCGGCGTCAGGTTCTGCGCTTCGTCAATGATCAGGTAACGGTTGAGGAAGGTGCGGCCACGCATGAAATTGAGCGAGCGGATCTTGATGCGCGCTGCCAGCAAATCGTTCGTCGCCTGGCGCCCCCAGCTGCCGCCGTCATCAGGATTGGTCAGCACTTCCAGGTTGTCGGTCAACGCACCCATCCACGGCGTCATCTTTTCCTCTTCCGTGCCTGGCAGGAAACCGATGTCCTCGCCGACGGATACCGTGGCGCGCGTCATGATGATCTCGCGATAGCGCTGTTGGTCCATCACTTGCGCCAGACCCGCGGCCAGAGCCAGCAAGGTTTTACCGGTGCCCGCGTTGCCGAGCAGGGTGACGAAATCGACATCCGGATCCATCAACGCATTGAGTGCAAAATTCTGTTCCCGGTTGCGCGCACCGATGCCCCAGACGTGGTGGTTGGCGTGCGAGTGATCGTCCAGCAACAGCAGCGTTGCAGCCTGTGCATTCAGGCGCAGCACGCGCAGTTCGACAGCATTTTCGCCGGGCAGATACAGGCATTGATTGGGAAACCATTCCTCGTCTTCATGGCGATCAAGCTGGTAGAAGGTGCGGCCGTGGTCGTTCCATGACGTCACCTCCGGATGCTGGTCCCAGAAGTTTTCCGCAAGCTCGGCGGCGCCGGTATACAGCAGGGAAAAATCATCCAGCGCGCGGTCATTTTCGTAGTCTTCGGCGACGATGCCGTAGATGCTGGCCTTGATCCGCAGGTTGATGTCCTTGCTGACCAGGATGACCGTGCGCTCGGGATTCTGGTCACGCAGTTCAATGGTTGCGGCAAGGATCTGGTTGTCGGCTTTGCCCTGACCATTGCTCGTGCGTTGCTGGAAGTACAGGCGGCCAACGCCCGCACCACGCCTGAGTTTGATCCCATGCGGGTTGGACAACTCCAGACCGTCGCGCAAGTCGTGCGACCGGCCCTGCTCGACCAGCTCATTGAGAAAGCGACTGACCTGCCGCCCGTTGCGTGAGACCTCCGATGCGCCTTTCTTCTTTTCGTCGAGCTCCTCGAGCACGGTCATCGGTATGAAGACGTCATGCTCCTCGAAATGGAACAGCGAGGTGGGGTCATGCAACAGGACATTCGTGTCCAGGGCGTAGATGCGCTTGCTTCCGGTCATGCCGAAGAGTCCTCGCAGGCAGGTGGTGGAGATGCGCGGCACAGCGGCGACCGCGCGCGAAAATTCATGGGGCGGCATTGGGAGCGGCTCCGGCTCGAGCTGCCGACCGGGTTCCTGTTGCAATGACTAAAGCGCCAAAAGGACATCAAGCACCGCTTGGGCGTGTCCAGCCACTTTGACGTTGCGCCATTCCTGATGCAGCTTCCCTGTGGGATCGATGAGGAACGTGCTGCGCACAACGCCCATGTGACGCTTGCCGTAAAGAACCTTTTCATGGATCACGTCAAAAGCGCGGCACCAGGTTTCGTCCGTATCGGCGATGAGCGGAAAGGGCAAAGACTGTTTGCCGGCGAAGTTCGCGTGCGATTTTTCCGAGTCACGGGACACGCCGATAACCCGGGCGTCATGCGCCAGGAACTCCCCATTCAGGTCGCGAAACTCCTGAGCTTCAATGGTGCAGCCCGGTGTGCTGTCTTTCGGGTAGAAGTACACCACCACCCACTGGCCCTTGAAGCTGCCGAGTTTGAGCGCAGTGCCATCGCCGGTCTGGCCCGTGAGCGCGGGCACGCGCTTGCCAATGTCCACCGTCATTCGTCCCTGCCGTGGGTAGAAGTCACATCACGGGCATTGGGCTTTCGCGGCGTGATGGCGAGGATGAAGACGCTTGGTTGAAGGTTGCGCACGGTGCTCTCCCCTGCGATGGCAGCGGCACCAGATTAACGCGTGTACCCAAGTGGAAAACAGCCCTTGCCGGGACCCGGCGACTGCGTCATCCTCAAAACTTGACCGGATCCATGATGGCGTCCAGATTCAGCCCGTCGCACAATTCCAGGAAGTCGTCGCGCAATGCGGCGATGTGAATCTCTGCCGGGATGCCGATGGTGAATTGCGCCTGAAACATCTCTGCACCGGTCTGCATCGCTTGATAGCGAGTGGAATTGAGCTGTTCAACGCTGATTTCGTGTTGGCTGAAAAATTCGACGATGCGCGCCACGATGCCGGGGCGATCGGCAGCGACCACCTCCACCAGATACGGCAGTTGATGCGAGCTGGTCTCGCGCGGGCCAGTACGGTAGTGCACCAGGCGCAGGCTTTCATCGCGCGCCAGCTTGGTCAGCGCAGTTTCCAGCTTCGCCAGCGCATCCCACGCGCCACAGGCCAGCAGCATCAGGGAGATTTCAGAACCGATCGTGGAGACGCGCGACTCGGCCAGATTGCAGCCCGCGTCGGCAATGCGTTTGGATAACGCCAGCAGCGGCGACTGGGCAGTGGGCGCGCTCGCATGAATCAGCAATTGGGTATCGGCGCCGGCGCGCACGGAGACTGACGTGGGTTTCAAGTGATTGTGCCTGCGGCGTGGGTTCCGCGTCATGCGGAAGGAGCAGATTACTCTGGTCAAGCTTACTTGCCCGCCGTGCAACGCGACAAGTAACATGTACCGCTTGCCCGAGGTCGATGCCGTGTTGAGTATCCGTGGAAGTATCTGTGCGCTGGTCACGCCGTTCATGGCCGATGGCGCACTCGACCTGCCAGCGTTCGGGCGCTTGCTGGATTATCAGCTTGCCGGCGGCACTCAAGCCCTGGTGGTGGCTGGTTCCACCGGTGAGGCGCACATGCTGGAGCCGGACGAGTTCGACCGCCTGCTGACGTTTGCCCTGGAGCGTGTGAATGGGCGAGTGCCGGTAATTGCCGGCACCGGTGATGCGGCCACGGCAAAGACCGTGGCCGCGACGCGACATGCCGCGGCACTGGGCGCCGATGCCGCGCTGGTGGTGGCACCATATTATGTGCGGCCCACCCAGGAGGGTTTGCGCCGGCACTTTTCCGAAGTGGCTGAGCATGCCGGCGTGCCCATCATCTTGTACAACGTGCCCGGGCGTACTGGTTGCGACATTCAACCGGATGTGGTCGCGCTGCTGCGCGAGCATCCGGCCATCATCGGAATCAAGGAAGCGCGCGGCGACAACGAACGGATTCGCGCGCTGGCGGAACTTGTGCGCGATGATTTCGTCTATCTGTCCGGTGATGACGACAGCGCCGTTCAGGCCATGCTGGCTGGAGCCGCGGGCACGATCTCGGTAGTTGCGAACCTGGTGCCGCAATTGTTTCGGACATTGTGTGATGCCGCGACGGGCGGTGATGCCGCTGGCGCGTGTGCTGCCCGCGATGCGCTGCAACCCTTGCTGCGCTCGCTGTCGGTTGCGCCCAACCCGATTCCGGTAAAGGCTGGCTTGCCCATGCTCGGCCTGGGTCTGGCCCGGCTGCGCTTGCCATTGCTGGAATGGCACGACGGTCCGGAGCGTGACCAATTGCACGCGACGCTGTCCACTCTGGCATCCTTGGCGTCGGTGGCGGCAGGGTAATGATTGCTCGACCTATCTCACGGAACCTTATTACATGAAGAAAACCTCGCTCCTCGCAGTCGTCCCGGCAGTAGTGCTCAGCGCGTTGCTGGTATCGGGCTGCGGCATCTTCCGCTCGCATAAAGCGTGGAAGACCGCGCAGCAGGAAGCGCCGCTGGAGATCCCGCCAGGCCTGGATCGTCCATCCACATCAGCCGCGTTGGTGATTCCGCCGCCCGGTGCCAATGCGCCCGCTGCAAACGATGTCGCCGCGGCGGGTGCGCAGGTGACCGACGGTTTCGTCATGAACGATTCGGTCGACAACGCGTACCGGCGCGTAGGCCAGGCCTTGGAGGGTGACTCGTTTGGCAAGGTGCTCAGCCATGACGACACTGCTCATAGCTATGTCTTGAGCGTGGCCGGAGCGAACACTGCGCAGGCAAAATCAGGGTTTTTCGGACGCGTGTTCGGGCGGGACAAAAACTCCGCAGACAACGCACCGGGCAGTGCGTCACACGAGGTACGCATAAACATTGGCAGCAGCGGCACCAGTGGCAGCGAAGTGCGCGCGCAGGGCAACTCGGCGGCGGTGGGTAAAATCATCGACGGGCTGAAGTCGCGCCTGGGCGGTTGATCTGGTTGCCTGCGTGCTTGTTCGCGCAGGCGCTGATCCGGGCACGCACTGATCGGGGCATGCACTGATGCGGGCAGGTACACAGAACAGCAGCCGCTGAGAACAGCAGGCACTGATCCCGTCATGCAAGACGCCGCCTTCTGGCGGCGTTTTTGTACATACATCCGAGCCTTGATTGGTGCCGTGGCGCGCGCCTGTTTCAGCGCTCCAGCAACGGCAATTTGCCCGGCTTGCCGTCCCATTCAGTGGCATCCGCGGGCGCATTGATTTGAGCCGTGATAACCGGCCAGTCTTTTGCAAGTTCCGCATTGAGCGCGATGAAACCTTCCTGTCCGGCCGGCACGTCGTCTTCCGGATAGATCGCGTTGGCCGGACATTCCGGCTCGCAAAGTGTGCAATCGATGCACTCGTCCGGATCAATGGCCAGAAAGTTCGGGCCTTCATGAAACGCATCCACCGGACACACTTCAACGCAATCGGTGTACTTGCATTTGATGCAGTTGTCGACGACAACAAAGGTCATGACGCGTAGCTCCCGATCGGTGGCTCAACAATTATCGCTGCAGGCGGCTGGTGTGAGAAGGGCCGAGATGGACCGCCACTTGCCCGGTCTGGCGTGTGCAGGACAGTGCGCCGTCGATCGCAGCACCCGGCCAGCCTGCGGCGAGCGCGCGTGTTTTCTTGATCATTGACGACGCATGCCAGCGCTGAATACAGCGATCAGTATGGACATACGCGAGACGCATTGACCAAGTGCGGCGGGCCGCGACACGCAAGCGCAAAAACAGATGGTGCTCCCTACGAGACTCGAACTCGTGTTCCCGCCGTGAGAGGGCGGTGTCCTGGGCCACTAGACGAAGGGAGCGTTATGCTGCGGGGCGCGCTAGTATAGCGGAATTGACTAGCCCGGCAATGCCAGTCGCACCCCCGCCAGCTTCGTCTGGTGACGTTCGCGCAGGCGCCTGCAGCTGCACTCCGGCAAGCTTTGCCGGAGTGTCCGGGCATCCCAGCTCGCAAGGACTTCAAACGCTTGAACCGCCAATCAGCGACCGCCACCACGCCAGCGTTGCGGATCATTCCGCGCGCCCAGCACAACATCTCGCGCAAGAACATCAGCAAAGGGGCATTGCGCGTCCTTTACCACCTCAATGAGGCTGGTCATACCGCTTATCTGGTAGGTGGTGCGGTGCGCGATCTGTTGCTCGACCGGCGGCCCAAAGACTTCGATGTCGCCACCAGCGCCACACCCGAACAAGTGAAGCACCTGTTCCGCAACTGTCGACTGATCGGACGGCGCTTTCGACTCGCGCATGTGGTGTTCGGTCCGGAAATAATTGAAGTGGCCACATTTCGCGGCGTTGGTGAGGAAGGCGGCGAAGGCGATCGGCGGCTGGTGGATGGGCTCATCGTGCGTGACAACATATGGGGCACGATCGAGGAAGATGCCGTACGTCGCGATTTTCGGGTCAACGCGATGTACTACGACATCAGTGACTTCTCGGTGCGCGATTACGTCGGCGGCATGCAGGATCTGCAAGACGGCGTGTTGCGTCTGATCGGCGATCCGGAGATCCGGTACCACGAAGATCCCGTGCGCATGCTGCGCGCTGCGCGTCTGGCGGCAAAGCTGGACATGCGCATTGATGATGCCGCCATGGAACCGTTCGAGGATCTGGGGCCGCTGCTCGGTGACGCGGCGCCGGCGCGTCTTTTTGACGAAACGTTGAAGATGTTTCTGAGCGGCCAGGGTCTGAAGAGCTTCCGCATGCTCGAGCATTGCGGGCTCTTGAAATTCATGTTTCCGGCCACCGCGCGCGCCCTCAACCACGGCGACAAGGCGCTGCGTTCACTGGTTGAGCAAGGTTTGGCAAATACTGATGAACGGGTCAATGCGGACAGGTCGGTCACCCCGGCATTCCTGTTTGCGGTGCTGCTGTGGGGCGAAGTACGTGATGTCGCGTTGCACTCGATCAGCGAAGGTGTGCCTGCAGTCGATGCCTGGGGGCGTGCTGCGGCACAGACCATTGCCGAGCAGTGCCAACGCGTGGCCATACCGCGGCGTTTCACGTTCACCATGGAGGAAATCTGGGCGTTGCAACCCCGCTTCGAACAGATCCAGCGCAAGCGGGTGTTTCGCTTGATGGCGCACCCACGGTTTCGCGCGGCGTATGATTTCCTGCTGTTGCGCAGTGGCGAGTCCCCGGCAATGGCCGAGTTGGGGCGTTGGTGGACTCATGCGCAGCAGCTGCCAACTGAGCTGTTATCCGAGGCATTGCCGGCCACAACGGGCAACCGGGCCATCGACAATGCGGCGTTGCCGACCCCGGCCAGGCCACCACGTCCGCGTCGTCGACGCCAGCGACCAGGCAAGTCAGGGCCGGCGTGACGATTGCCTACATTGCGCTTGGCAGCAACCTGGATGATCCCCGTCGTCAGGTGCTGGAGGCCATGCAGGCGCTTGCACGACTGCCGGAAACGAGCGTGCTGCAACGCTCGTTCCTTTATCACACGGCGCCATGGGGCGTGCTGGATCAACCGCAGTTTGTCAATGCCGCGGTGCAGCTGGATACGGCGATGCCCCCGCACGCACTGCTCGACGCGCTGTTGGTGATCGAGCAACGTGCCGGCCGCGTGCGCGGCGTGGTCAACGGTCCGCGCACGCTGGATCTGGACTTGCTCCATGTTGATGGCGTGCAGTGTCATGATGACGCCCTGACCCTGCCGCATCCGCGTCTGCGCGAGCGGGCGTTTGTGTTGTTGCCGCTCAACGACATTGCCCCCGCGTTGCTGTTGACTCCAACGCTGACGGTCGCACGGCAACTGACGCAGCTTGATCTTGGCGGCTGCGAACGCATCATGTAATTGTGCACCGCGCGTCCAGAGAGGCGCTTCCACCCACGAGGTATGCCGTGTACGTGCAAAGCAGCAGTGTTCCCGCGCGCAAGCCGGTCACCGTACCGGGCCTGCAGGCCATGAAGGCAGCCGGTCAGCGCATCGTGATGTTGACTGCCTACGACGCCAGCTTTGCCTGGCAACTCGAGTCCGCCGGCATCGATGTGGCCCTCGTCGGTGATTCACTGGGCATGGTGATCCAGGGCCATCGCAGCACCTTGCCGGTGACGCTCGAGCACATGGTCTATCACACCACTGCCGTGGCTCGCGGCCTGACGGCAACCTTGCTGGTGGCAGATTTCCCGTTCATGGCCGACCGCGACGTGGCACACGCGCTGGAAGCCGGAGCACGCCTGGTGGGTGAGGCTGGAGCGGCCATGGTCAAGATCGAAGGCGCTGCGCCGCACACTCTTGAAGCAATTGCTGCACTTGTGGCGCGTGCCATCCCCGTGTGCGCGCATCTGGGCCTGGTGCCACAGTCCATGCACAAATTCGGCGGCTTCCGGATTCAGGGTCGCGAGGATGCTGCCGCCGAGCGCATCCTGGCTGAAGCGCAGGCCGTGCAGACCGCGGGTGCAGCGTTGCTGGTGGTAGAAGGCGTACCCAGCGCGCTGGGCCAGCGGCTGGCTGCGGCGGTGAGTATTCCCGTCATCGGCATCGGTGCCGGTCCACATTGTGACGGACAGGTGCTGGTAATCCACGACATGCTCGGCGTCACTCCGGGCAAGCGACCGAAATTCAGCAAGGATTTCCTGGTCGGACACGACTCGGTGGCGGCGGCGATCGCGGCTTATGCGCAGGATGTGCGCAGCGGCGCGTTCCCTGCGCCAGAGCATTGTTTCAACTGACCGCGCAGCGTCGATCATGCAGACCGTTCAAGATGTTCCCGCGTTGCGCGCAGCCGTTCGCAACTGGCGCGCCAAGGGTGAGACCGTCAGTTTTGTGCCAACCATGGGCAACCTGCATGCGGGCCATCAAGCGCTGATCAAACTGGCGCGCGCGCGCACCGAGCGTGTGATTGCCAGCGTGTTTGTCAATCCAACCCAGTTCGGCCGGGGCGAGGACTTCGAGCGATATCCACGCACGCTGTCAGCTGATCGCACGGCCTTGACCGATGAAGGCTGCGACCTGCTGTTTGCGCCCGAGGTGGACACCATCTACCCCTACGGCGCGCAGCACAGCGTGCGTTTGCGCGTGCCGGAAATCACCGAAGTGCTGGAAGGCGCCCATCGGCCTGGGCATTTTGACGGCGTGGCCACTGTGGTGTGCAAACTGTTCAATCTGGTCCAGCCGGACGTGGCTGTGTTTGGTCAAAAGGACTATCAGCAGTGGAAGGTGATCGAGCGCCTGGTGCGCGACCTGTCGCTGCCAGTGCGCATATTGGCCGCCCCGATCCATCGCGCGGCGGATGGCCTGGCACTGAGTTCACGCAATCAATATTTGTCCGCTGACGAGCGTGAGCGCGCGCCGTTGATCCATGCCACCTTGCTGAAGATGCGCGAACTGCTCGCTGCCGGCCATGCCTGGGAGGCGATCGAGCGTGTGGCCAGCGCTCGCCTTGTGCGCGCCGGGTTTGCCGCCGATTACGCGGTGATTCGGCGTGCGCAAGACTTGTCTGCTCCTGGCGAACACGAGCGTGATGGTTTGGTAGCCTTGATCGCGGCACGTCTGGGCAATACGCGGTTGATCGACAATCTGCTGCTGGATTGACGCGAGGTCATTGCATACCAGCTTGTTGCAGTGCAGCGCCAGCGCCCCGATAATGCACACCTTTGCAGGCTGTCCCTGCCGGAACGACGTCATGCACCTGAACATGCTCAAGGCCAAGCTTCACCGTGTCACTGTGACGCACGCCGAGCTGCACTATGAAGGCTCGATCGCTATCGACGGATTGCTGCTCAAGGCTTCCGGCATCCGCGAGTACGAGCAGATCCACGCGTGGAACGTCAACACCGGGCAGCGCTTTGTCACCTATGCGCTGCGTGCGCAAGATGGCTCGGGCATCATCTCGGTCAATGGCAGCGCATCGCGCAGCGCGCAGGCCGGAGACATCATCATCATCGCCGCGTTTGCGCAGGTGAGCGAAGCGGAGCTGGAGCAATTTCAGCCCACGTGCGTGTACGTTGACAGCGCAAACCGCGTCAAGCGCACGAACCACACCATTCCCACGCAGATGGCCGCGGTCTGAATTACGCGTGCTTGTCGCGATTGCCCTGCACTGAAATCCGTCCGCTGACCGCGGTCGGTGCCCGTTACCGCGGTTACGGCGTTGCAGTTGTTGCGGCGTGCCGGCCGAGCGCCCACGCCACGTGTTCGCGCACTACGGCGGATGGGTGCGCGCTGCGCGCATGCAACGCAGCACGCGCACTGGCTGACGTCGGCGCATTGCCCAGCGCTACTGCAATGTTGCGCAGCCAGCCCTCGTAGCCGGCGCGGCGAATTGCCATGCCTTCGGTGCGTTGGAGAAATTCCTCTTCGCTCCACGCAAACAGCTCTACGAGTCTGGCGCTGTCCAGACTGTGTCGCGGCGCGAAATCGGCTTCCGTCGCGACGTTTGCAAACTTGTTCCACGGGCACACCAGCTGGCAGTCGTCGCATCCGAAAATGCGATTGCCCATCGGCGCGCGCAGATCTTCAGGGATGCTGCCCTTGAGTTCAATGGTGAGGTAGGAAATGCAGCGCTGCGCATTGAGCTGATACGGCCCGACGATGGCGCCGGTCGGGCAGGCGGTGATGCAGCGGGTGCACGTGCCGCAATGGTCGGTCTCCGGGACATCCACGGGAAGTGGCAGGTCGGTGTAGAGCTCGCCCAGGAAAAAGTACGAGCCGGCATCGCGATTGATCAGCACGGTGTGTTTGCCGACCCAGCCCAATCCGGCGTTGCGCGCAAGCGCCTTTTCCATCACCGGCGCTGAATCGACGAAAGCCCGGTAGCCAAAATCACCGACTGCCGCGTGGATGCGCTCGGCAAGCTTTTGCAGACGGCTGCGCATCAGCTTGTGATAATCGCGACCCAATGCATAGCGCGAGACGAAACCGGCGTCCGCGTCGTTCAACGTGTCCCAGACATCGTGCGTGGCAGGCGCAAGGTAGTCCATGCGCACCGAGATGATCCGCCGCGTGCCGGGCTGAAGTTCAGCCGGACGGGTGCGCCTGGTTCCGTGGCGCGCCATGTATTCCATCTGCCCTTGGTAACCGTGGTCGAGCCAGCGGTTGAGATGCTGTTCATCCTCGTCCAGTTGTGTCCCCGTGATCCCGGCATCGGCGAAGCCAAGCTCACGTGACCATTGCTTGATGGCGCCGGCGAGGGCGACAAAGTCGATGGTGGGGTGCGGGTCGATGCGGGTCACATCGGCATTGTAACGATGTGCCAAGTCTATAATTCCCGCATGCAGACGTCCTCGCCCAGCCGTGACCTTTACACCGTGGCACAGTTGCGTGTGATCGAGGCAGAGGCGCTGCAGGCGCTGCAGATCACCGGCTTTGAGCTGATGCGTCGAGCTGTGACCGCAGCGCTGGCGAGTTTGCGCAGGCATTGGCCACAGGCGCGGCGCATTGCGATCTACTGCGGGCCGGGCAACAACGGCGGCGACGGCTTTCTGCTTGGCGCGCTGGCGCGCGAAAGCGGTTTGCAGGTGCACATGCTGGCCTTGGCTGAGCGCGCGACCGGTGAGGCGGCAATGGCGCGCAGCGCCTGGGAAAGCGTCGCCGGGACGGTCCACATATGGAGCGGCACGGACCCTTTGCCCGACGCGGATGTACACGTCGATGCTTTGTATGGCATTGGTCTGAATCGCGCGCCGGGAACTATGGCCGCACAGCTTATCGAACGCATTGATGCGAGCCAGCAGCCGGTGCTGGCTCTGGATGTTCCTTCCGGCCTGGATGCAGATACCGGGCATTGTCCCGGTGTTGCGATACGCGCCGACGTCACCGTGACGTTTGTGGCACACAAGCGGGGATTGCACACTGGACGCGCTGCCGATTGCGTTGGAGCGCTGGAGCTGTCCCCGCTGGGCGTCCCCGACACGTTGCCAGCCTGCGCGCTGGTAGACGCGCGCACGCTGCGCGTGGAGGGAATGCCACGGCGTGCGCGCTACGCAAACAAGGGTGACAACGGTCACGTGCTGGTGGTGGGCGGCGATGCGGGCATGAGCGGCGCCGTGTGCCTGGCCGGCTTGGGCGCGCTGCGCAGCGGCGCGGGCCTGGTGAGCGTCGCGACGCATCCCGTGCACGCGGCCATGTTGAATGTGCCGCGTCCGGAACTGATGGTGCACGCGGTTGGCGATGCACCCGCGCTGCGCCCGCTGCTGGAGCGAGCCAGTGTCGTCGTGCTCGGGCCGGGGCTGGGCCGACAGGCGTGGGGACGCACACTTTGGCAATCCGTGCTGGCGGCAGGCACGCCGCTGGTACTCGATGCCGACGGTTTGAATTTGCTGGCCGAAGCACCACGTGCGTTCGTCACGCCTGTCGTGTTGACTCCACATCCCGGTGAGGCGGGCCGCCTGCTCGGGATATCGACCAGTGCAGTGGAGACCGATCGATTCGCTGCCGTGCGCGAAATCGCACGGCGCTACAACGCCGTGGTCGTGTTGAAGGGTGCTGGAACTCTGATCGCACGCGCAGATGGCCGTCTGGACGTCTGCCCGTGGGGCAATCCGGGCATGGCCTCCGGTGGCATGGGGGATATCCTGTCTGGAATCATTGCTGCGCTGCTCGCGCAAGGTTGCAGCGGCTGGCAGGCAGCCGGTCTTGGGGTGGGCTTGCACGCGCGCGCTGGCGACCGGGCGGCGCAAGCCGGTGAGCGCGGATTGCTCGCCACCGATTTGCTGCAGCCGTTGCGCGCACTGGTCAATGAGCGCCCAAGCGAAGGATGCGATGCAAGCGATGATCAGTGAGGTGACTTCAACGCAGGATTTCGTGCTGCCCGATGAGGCGGCCACCATGGCCTTGGCCAGCGCCATGGCCATGGTTCTGGACAGTGGTCTGGTGGTGTACATGCACGGACCGCTGGGTGCCGGCAAAACCAGTTTCGCGCGCGCCTTGTTGACGGCACTCGGTGTCACCGACCGCATCAAGAGTCCAACCTATACGCTGCTGGAAAGCTATATCGCAGCGGCCCGACCAGCATGGCATCTGGATCTTTATCGAATTGCCGATCCCGGTGAACTAGAATGGCTGGGGCTTGACGAATTGGTTGATCCGGCGGCGTTGATCCTGGTGGAGTGGGCGGAGCGCGGCGCAGGGGCGTTGCCCGCGGCTGACCTGGCGCTTTATCTGGATTATGCGGGCCTCGGGCGCAGCGCGTCGCTACGCAGTTGCAGCGCGCGCGGCGAGCAGGTGCTCGAGCGCTTTTGCGCGGCTGCGAAATCGCTGCAAGTTACTGTTTGAACAAACGTTTCGTGCAGACCAGCGCAGCTGCGGGGTGCTGTAAATCGGCAGCGAATGCGCGTCTCAGCTTGATAATGGTTGATGAAAGAAGCGCAGGTTGCGGATATTCAAAGGAAAACGTCCTTGCATTCGGGAATCGAGTGGGATTCAATGCGGCCCATGCGGAAGTATCTGAACATGCGTTGCGTTGCCGTCCTTGCCGCGGTCTTGCCGGGTGCGTTTTTGCGTCCGGCGCATGCTGCCGACGTGAGCGCCGCGCGCGTATGGGCCGACGTGAGTCACACGCGGGTGGTGTTCGTCGCCTCCGGCCCACTGGAGTACAGAATCAGCCAGAAGGGCGATCATCTTCTGGTGGACCTGGGTGACAGCCGGCTGGCCGACGGTTATGCCAATCCCGGTGCGCGCGGCCTGTATCAAGGCATGAGTTCGACGCGCCAGGGCAACCGCCTGCAACTGACGGCCAAGGTGGACCCATCCAGCCGCATGAAGAGCTTTCTGCTCAAGCCGACAACCGGTGCGGACTACCGTCTGGTGATTGATCTATATCCTGATGGCGCAGATGGAGGTTCGGCCCGCGTGGCATCAGCCCAGTCAGCCATGCATGCGCCGCCGGTAAATCTCACGCGGGTTTCTGCGCCGGCTGTTCAACCCTTGCACGCGGATGTTGCCCCACCGCCTGCATACGTGCGTGCCGCGCATCCACGCAGCCGCATGGTTGCCTCAAGTCAGGCCGCGGCGCTGTTGAACGGCCAGCGCAAGGTGGTGATTGCCATTGACGCGGGACATGGCGGCAAGGACTCTGGCGCAAACGGCGCGGGCGGCACGCAGGAGAAAAACATCACGCTCGCGGTAGCGCGTGATCTGGCGGCACAGATAAACCGCCAACCGGGCATGAAGGCAGTGCTGACGCGCGCCAATGACGAATTCGTTCCACTCAAGCAGCGCTATCAAATTGCGCGGGACAACAGCGCGGATTTGTTTGTCTCCATTCACGCCGACTCCTTCACCAGCAGTGATGCCAGGGGCTCGTCGGTCTGGGTGCTGTCGCCGCGTGGCAAGACCAATGCGGCGGCTCGTTGGCTGGCCGATGGACAGAACCGCGCCGACCTGATTGGCGGCGTCTCGCTGGATGACAAGGACGATGGATTGGCCAAGGTCTTGCTGGATCTGCAGCAGGGTTACGCGATGCAGGCAAGTGATGCCGTGGCCGGCAACGTGCTCAAGGCGTTGGGCGGTTTGGGCCCGACCCATCGCGGCTATGTCGAGCGTGCCAATTTTGTCGTCTTGCGCTCGCCGGATGTGCCCTCGATCCTGGTCGAGACGGCATTCATCAGCAATCCACTGGAAGAGCGTAAATTGCGCGATCCCGCACATCAGCGATTGCTCGCTACCGCGGTGATGAGCGGGGTGAAGAATTACTTCGAGTCCACTCCGCCTCCGGGTACGTGGTTTGCCGCGCAGGCTGGCGCTCGCCAGGGCGAGGTGCTGGCGAGCACCGGGAGTGCGGCTGGCGACGATGACGCAGTCAGTATTTCGCCCCAGGTGCCGGCAGTGAACAGGGTCAGACTGGTTGCGCGGCGGTCATCTGGCACGGACAATGGCGCGCCGGGCGGCGTGCATCGCGTCACACGCGGCGAGAGTCTGCTCAGCATCGCGCATCAGTATGGGGTCAGTATCGGCCTGTTGAAGAGCGCCAATCGCATGAGTAATGATGTTGTGCGCGCAGGTACGGTACTCACCATTCCTGGCGTGTAAGGGCGGGATTCGCCCCGCGTCTCCACGACAGCATGGCGAAGCTGGGCCCATCGGTCCGCGCTGGACGGAATGCGCGGGACCGCGTGCTGGCCATCGATTGCGGTAACGCCAGACGCGAGTAAAAGGACTTTCCGCGCACAGGTGACGCGGCCAGCGGCCTGCCGATCGGTCCAGATAACGCGCGGCGCAAATGGCTATCCAGAGCCATGACCAACCTGCGCGCGCTCCGGAGATGTGCTCTGCGAAGCTGCCAGGCATCCGGGATCAGGTGGGCGCAAGCAGTGAATTCGCTGGCGCTGAGGTTGCCAACTCCGTACAATCCGCAGTTCGGCCAGCGAGGAACAGGCCGTGCACCGATCTTGGCAGGACGGAAAGAGTGGCCAGCTCTGATGAGCATGCCACCGCCAGATCAGTCAGAAACCGGACAAGGAACATTTCATGCCCAAGATCAAGACCAACCGGGCGGCTGCGAAGCGTTTTCGCAAGACCGCATCGGGCAAAATCAAGTGCGGTCACGCCTACAGGTCACACATCCTGACCAAGAAGTCGACCAAGCTCAAGCGCGGCCTGCGTGCCAAGAATCATCTCAAGGCGTGTGACACCCCGGGTGTTCTGCGCATGTTGCCGTATTGACTGGCGAGGAGATTAAATCATGGCTCGTGTAAAGCGCGGCGTCACCGCCCATCGTCGTCACAAGAAAGTCATCGGCCGTGCCAAGGGCTATTACAACGCCCGCCGCAAGGTCTTCCGCGTTGCCAACCAGGCTGTCATCAAGGCTGGTCAGTACGCGTATATCGGTCGTAAACAGCGCAAGCGCCAGTTTCGCGCATTGTGGATCGTGCGCATCAATGCCGCGGCACGCATGTTTGGCCTCACGTACAGTCGCTTGATCAATGGCCTGGCCAAAGCGGGCATAACCGTCGATCGCAAGGTGCTGGCGGATATTGCCGTCCATGACATCAAGGCGTTCGAGGCCATTGCCGAAAAAGCCAAGGCCAGTCTGGCTGCGTAGTTTGTGTGCTCATCCCTGATCGAAAGATCGGGTCGGTCGAACATGGCCGCACTGTCGGGAAGAGTGGACGTTCGCGGGGAGAAGGCCAACGCCTTCTCCCCGTTTTTGTTGGGGCAATCGCGGGGATGCATTGATGGACGATCTGGAGAGCGTCGCCGCGCGCGCGACGACGGATATCGACAACGCGCCCACCCTGGAGGTGCTCGATGCGCTGCGCGTCAGCCTGCTGGGCAAAAGTGGCGTGGTCACCACGGCGCTGAAGTCGCTTGGCGCACTGCCGGCAGAGGAACGCAAGGCGCGCGGAGCGACGGTCAACCAGATCAAGCAGCGCCTGGGCGAGGTTCTTGGAGCACGCAAGGAGACTCTCGAGCAGCGCGAGCTGGATCGCAGGCTGGCCTCCGAAGCGCTGGATATCAGCTTGCCCGGACGTGACGGCAAACGCGGCGGGCTGCATCCGATCACGTTGACCCTGGAGCGCATCGCCTCGATCTTTGCGCGCCTCGGCTACCAGCGTGTAGATGGGCCGGAAATTGAAGATGACTGGCACAATTTCGAAGCCTTGAATTTTCCACCGCTGCATCCGGCGCGGGCCATGCACGACACGTTTTATTTTGGCGATGGGCGCATGCTGCGCACGCATACGTCTCCCGTGCAGATTCGCAGCATGCAAGGGCGGCAACCGCCCATACGTATCATTGCGCCGGGCAAGGTCTACCGCAGCGACTCCGATCAGACGCATTCGCCGATGTTTCACCAGGTCGAGGGGCTGCTGGTTGATGAGACCTCAAGCTTCGCTGACCTCAAGGGCACGTTGCACGAATTCATTCGCGCGTTCTTCGAGCGCGATTTCGAGATGCGCTTTCGCCCAAGCTATTTCCCGTTTACGGAGCCTTCAGCGGAAGTCGACATTCGTTGGAGTGATCTTGAGCAGGCAAGCGGCGACAGCAATACGCGCTGGCTGGAAGTCCTTGGTTGCGGCATGGTGCATCCAAATGTATTGCGCAACTGCGGGATCGACCCGGAGCGTTACACCGGCTTCGCGTTCGGCCTTGGGGTAGAGCGGTTTGCCATGCTGCGTTATGGGGTGAACGATCTGCGGGCATTCTTTGAAAACGATCTGCGTTTCCTGCGGCAGTTTGCCTGATGCGCCGTGACCGGGCACGTCGAAAAATACGCTCAGCTCGCAGCGCTGATGCAGTGTGCGCTGTCCTGGTTGTCGATTTTTCCGGTTCCTTCCGTTTGCTCCTTGCCGGCCCCACTTCATGAAATTCTCTGAAAACTGGTTGCGCGAGCTGGTCACGATCGATGCTGACCGGAACACGTTGACGCGCGCGCTGACCATGGCCGGTCTGGAAGTGGAAGACGTCACCGTGCTCGGCGCGGATATGAGCGGTGTAGTGGTGGCGCAGATCATCAGCGCTACGCAGCATCCGGACGCGCAGCGCTTGCACGTGTGCAGCGTGGATGCGGGAACCGGTACACCGCTGCAAATCGTCTGTGGCGCACCCAACGCGCGGCCCGGTATCAAGGTGCCGTTGGCCACGGTTGGCGCCAACCTGCCAGGCGGTGTGGTCATCAAGCGCGCCATGCTGCGCGGCATTGAATCCCTGGGCATGCTGTGTTCGGCGCGCGAGCTTGGCGTGGACGCCGACGCGGCCGGCTTGCTCGAGCTACCCGACGCAGCGCCAGTGGGCCAATCGCTGCTGGAATATCTGTGCTTGCCGGACGCCAGTATCGAGCTGAGCCTGACTCCCAATCGTGCCGATTGTCTGAGCGTTCTGGGAGTGGCTTATGACGTCGCGGCACTGTTTGCCGGAACGGTGCAGGTGACCGAGCAGGCCGCTGTCGCCGTGCGCGGCCGTGCGCAGCGCAACGTGCAACTGCAGGCGGGCAGCGATGCGCCGCGTTATCTCGGGCGCGTCATCGAAGCGGTTGACATGGCTGCGCATACGCCGCTGTGGATGGCCGAGCGTTTGCGCCGTGGCGGCGTGCGTCCGGTCAACCCGGTGGTCGACGTGACGAATTACGTGATGCTGGAGCTGGGCCAGCCAATGCATGCGTTTGACAACGACACCTTGCATGGTGACGTCGTGGTGCGCCATGCCCGCAGCGGCGAAACTTTGCAGTTGCTTGATGGCAACACGGCAACGCTCGATGCAACCTACCTGCTGGTCGCCGACCAGGATTCACCGCTGGCGGTGGCCGGCATCATGGGCGGCTTTGCGTCGCGCGTTACCGAGCACACGCGCAACATCTTCCTGGAGTCTGCGCACTTCACTCCGCACGCGATCATGGGGCGTGCGCGCAATCTGGGCTTGCACACCGAAGCATCACATCGATTTGAACGTGGTGTAGATCCGCAATTGCCGCAGCGCGCGCTGGAACGTGCCAGCGAACTGTTGTTGTCCATCACCGGCGGTAACGCGGGTCCCATCGTGGTGGCCGAACGCGTTGCCGACATGCTGCCGCCAGCGGCCATTGCCTTGCGCCGCGTACGGCTGGCACGCGTACTGGGGGTCAACGTGCGCGATGCCGAAGTGTTGCGCACCTTTACCGCGCTGGGTATGCGCGTTGCGTCCACGGACGAGGGTTGGCTGGTGACCGCTCCGACCCGTCGGTTTGACATTGAGCGCGAAGAGGACCTCATCGAGGAAGTGGCGCGGATATTTGGCTACGACAATATTCCGACGCATTCGCCGTCCGGTGCGTTGAAGCTGGCGATTGAGCCGGAAGGCCGGTTGACCGCGTCGGGCGTGCGCGAACAGTTTGCGGTGCGTGGCTATCACGAAGCGGTAAACCTTGCGTTCCTGGGCAGTGACGCAGTTTCCCGCTGGGGATTCGTCGATGGGCTTGTACCGCTGGCCAATCCGCTGTCTGCCGACCTGGCGGTCATGCGTCCGTCTTTGTTACCCGGACTGGTCGAAGCGCTCGTCCACAACCGTGCGCGCCAGCAGCCACGCGTGCGCTTGTTCGAGCTTGGTCGGGTATTTGCCGCCGGCGATCCGCCGTTGGAGACGCCGACCCTGGCGGCAGTTGCCTGCGGCAGTGCTCGCGCAGAACAATGGGGCGAAGCGTCACGCGCGGTGGATTTTCATGATTTGAAAGGGGACCTGGATGCGTTGCTGGCGTGGGGCGGGGAGCCGCAGCGCTGGAGCGTCGACAGCATTTCCTTGCCACCCTGGTTGCACCCTGGTCGCGCTGCGCGTTTGTTGCATGACGGTGTAGCCGTCGGTTACCTGGGTAGCATGCATCCACGGCTGGCCCACGCGCTGGGGTTGGGCGATGACATTCAGATGCTGGAACTGGCGCTGGAGCCGGCATTGATGCGCCGCGTGCCGCGCGCGGGAGCAGTGCCACGCTTTCCTTCAGTGCGTCGCGATCTGGCCTTCGACCTGCCCGAACACGTTCGCTGGTCCCAGGTGGAGCAGGTGGTGCGTTCCACTATTGGTGCGCAACTTGCCGCGTTGCGCTTGTTTGATCGTTACAGCGGCAAAGGCGTGGATCCGGATCGAAAAAGTCTGGCCATGGGCTTGATTTTGCAGGATGCTTCACGCACGCTTACTGACGACGACGCGGATCGCTGCGTGCGCGAAGCGATAGCTGCGTTGGAGCAGACATGCCAGGCAAAGTTGCGAGGATGAAATGGCGCTGACCAAGGCGGAGATGGCCGAGCGACTTTTCATCGAGGTAGGCTTGAACAAACGTGAAGCCAAGGAATTCGTGGATGCCTATTTCGAGGTCATCCGCGAAGCACTTGAGAGTGGGGAACAGGTAAAACTTTCCGGCTTCGGCAACTTCGATTTGCGCTTGAAGAACCAGCGGCCTGGGCGCAATCCCAAGACCGGCGAGGAGATTCCCATCTCCGCGCGGCGCGTGGTCACGTTTCGCCCGGGACAGAAACTCAAGGTGAGAGTCGAAGGATATGCTGGATCAGGGAAATAACACCGAGCTGCCGCCGATTCCGGCCAAGCGCTACTTCACCATCGGTGAGGTTGGTGAGCTGTGCGCGGTGAAGCCCCATGTGCTGCGATATTGGGAACAGGAATTTCCCGCGCTCAATCCGGTCAAGCGCCGTGGCAACCGGCGCTATTACCAGCGACACGATGTGCTGATGATTCGGCAGATCCGTTCGTTGCTGTATGAGGAAGGCTTTACCATTACCGGGGCGCGCGCTCGGCTTGAAGGTCCGCAGGCGAGGGTGGAGGCGAGCATCACCCATCAAGTCGTGCGTCAGGTGCGCATGGAGCTGGAAGAAGTACTGACGCTGTTGCGGCGCTGAGCTCAGACGCTTCCGGCTGCGACCGGGATGCTGCTAGAATCTGCGACTGCTGTTCCGTCGGGGCGTAGCGCAGCCTGGTAGCGCACTACGCTGGGGGTGTAGTGGTCGCGAGTTCGAATCTCGCCGCCCCGACCAATGCAGCACAATCGAAGGAGCGCCGTGACTGGCGCTTTTTTTGTGCGTGCGATTCCTGCTGCGTGCCGCTGGGGCGGCTCGTCCGCTCTTGCCTGGCGCCTTGTCCGGTCAATACAGAACGCGACTGCGCAGCGTGCCCGGGATGGCGGCGAGCTGCGCCTTGAGCACGCTGGCTTGCTCCTCGTCGGCAGTCACGTCGATGACCACGTAACCCACGTCCGCGTCAGTCTGCAGAAACTGCGCATCGATATTGATGTTGCCGGCCGAAAACAATTTGTTGATGCGCGACAGGATGCCCGGAGCGTTGCGATGAATGTGCAGCAGACGCAAGCTGTGCGGATGCTCGGGAAGCGTGACTTCCGGAAAGTTGACCGCCGACAGGGTGGAGCCGTTGTCACTGTAACGGATCAGTTTGCTGGCCACTTCGGTGCCGATGTTGTCTTGCGCCTCGAGCGTGCTGCCGCCGATGTGCGGAGTGAGGATGACATTGTCCATGCCCACCAGTGGCGATGCGAAAACATCCTGATTGCCTTTGGGCTCAATCGGGAAAACGTCCACGGCGGCACCGGCCAGATGCTCTTTGCGCAACGCATCGGCGAGCGCCGGGATATCCACGACGCTGCCGCGGGATGCGTTGATCAGCATCGCGCCCTTGCGCATGCGCGCGAGTTGTTCGCTGCCAATCATGTCGCGCGTGGCGGCCGTTTGCGGCACGTGCAGAGTGACAACGTCGGAGCGCTCGAGCAGTTCATCCAGACTCGCTACGGCGCGCGCATTGCCGAGTGACAACTTGTTTTCGATATCGTGGAAGATCACGTGCATGCCCAGACTCTCGGCGAGCACGCCAACCTGCGTACCAATGTGACCGTAGCCGACGATGCCAAGCACTTTGTCGCGAGTCTCATAACTACCGCTGGCCGACTTGGCCCAACCACCGCGGTGACAGGCTGCGTTTCTCTGCGGGATGCCACGCAACAGCATGATCGCTTCGGCAATAACCAGTTCGGCGACACTTCGCGTGTTCGAATACGGCGCGTTGAACACCGGTATGCCGGCCTTGCGCGCTGTGTCCAGGTCGACCTGGTTGGTGCCTATGCAGAAACAGCCAACGGCGATCAACCTGGAGGCGCTTGCAATCACGTCGGCGGTCAGCTGCGTGCGCGAACGAATGCCGATGATGTGCGCGCCGGCGATGCGCTTCTTGAGTTCTGCGTCGGACATGCTGGCGGAATGCAGTTCCACCCGGCTGTAGCCGGCCCGATGGAAGCTGTCCACGGCACTGGCGCTGACGCCTTCGAGCAATAGCACCCTGATATCTTGTTTCGGATAAGACGTATGCATGTGTCGGCCATGACGAGCGTTCGCGGATGACTATGCCAGAAATCGCCCAGTTTTGCGGCGGCGCAGCAGTGGACGCACCAGGCCGGGGATGGCAGGCTGTGCAGGTCCCCCGGAGTCCAACATGGTAGCTGCCCACCTTGCCGAACTGGTTTTGCGCCTGCCCGAGCTGCGTGTGCTTGCGACAGCCAGCGATCTGCAGCATTACGGTCAGGACTGGACCCGGCGATGGTTGCCAGCGCCGCTTGCCGTTGCGCTTCCGACCAGCGCGCGGGAAGTGCAGATCATCGTGCAGTGGGCCAATGAGAAAGGCGTGGCCATCGTGCCGTCCGGCGGTCGTACCGGACTGTCGGGCGGTGCGGTAGCAGCCCACGGCGAGCTCGTGCTGAGTCTGGAGCGTATGCACCACGTGCTGGATTTCGACGCTGTGGATCGCACGCTGACGGTGCAGGCGGGCATCACCCTGCAGGCTGTGCACGATGTGGCAGCGTCGCACAAGCTGATCTACCCGGTGGATCTGGCGGCACGCGGTTCGTGTTCCATAGGCGGCAACATCGCGACCAACGCTGGCGGCATTCGCGTCATCCGTTATGGCAATACGCGCGAGTGGATAGCCGGGATGAAAGTCGTGACTGGGGCCGGCGAGCTGCTTGATCTCAATCGCGGCCTGATCAAGAACTCCAGTGGTTACGATTTTCGACACTTGCTGATCGGCGCGGAAGGGACGCTGGGCATCGTTGTGGAGGCGGTGCTTAAGCTGACCGACCCGGCACCGGCTTCGCAAGTGATGCTGCTGGCGTTACCGAGCATGGAAGCGTTGATGCACGTGTTTGCCCTGTTGCGTGCCCGCCTCAAGCTGCAGGCGTTCGAGTTTTTCACCGATCGCGCGCTGAGCCACGTGCTGGCGCACGGCGCGCAGCGTGCGCTGGAGGGCGACTACCCGTATTACGTTGTGGCCGAGTTTGATGCCGCTGGCGAACTTGATCAGGAAGTGGCGCTGGCCGCGTTTGTGCACGCGCAGTCGCAGGGCTGGGTCAGCGACGGCGTGCTGGCGCACAGCGACAGCCAGGCAGCCGCCTTGTGGCGTTTGCGCGAGGGCATCACCGAGGCGCTTGCGCCGCTGCATCCGTACAAGAACGACGTGTCAGTGCGCGTCAGTGCGGTCCCCGCATTCATGCGCGACATGCAGGCGTTGCTGAGCCGAGAATATCCGCAGACCGAAGTGGTCTGGTTCGGCCACATTGGGGACGGTAATCTGCACATCAACGTGTTGCCCCAGGACGGGCTCGGAAACGCTGAATTCATTGCGCAGTGCGAGCATGTCACCGAGCTGCTGGCAGCGACTTTGCAGCGCCACGGCGGCAGCATCTCGGCGGAGCACGGCATTGGCCTGGTCAAGCGTGAGTATCTGCTCAGCACGCGCAGCGCGGCGGAGATCGAACTGATGCGCGGCGTGCGCAAGGTGTTCGATCCCAATGGCATCCTCAATCCCGGCAAGTTGTTTGTGCCGCGCTGACCAGCTGAAAAACTGTGCGTGCTAGCCTTCGGTGCTTGTTCGTCATTAGCCAGGAGCCACCATGTCCTCGGAACTTCGCGCGTTGTATCCGCAAGTCGAACCGTTCGCCAGCGGCATGCTCAAGGTTTCCGAACTGCACACGCTGTACTACGAGCAGAGCGGCAACCCGCATGGCAAGCCGGCGGTCTTCGTGCACGGCGGACCGGGCGGCGGCACAAGTCCAAAATGCCGACGCTTTTTCGATCCGGCGATCTACCACATCGTATTGTTCGACCAGCGCGGATGCGGCAAATCGACTCCGCACGCGGAGCTCAGTGGCAACACGACCTGGGATCTGGTCGCCGACATGGAGCGTGTGCGCGAGCATCTGGCGATCGATCGTTGGCAGGTGTTTGGCGGTTCGTGGGGCTCCACGCTGGCGCTTGCGTATGCGCAAACCCATCCTGACCGGGTCAGCGAACTGGTCCTGCGCGGCATCTTCATGCTCCGCCGCCAGGAACTGGAATGGTTCTACCAGCAAGGCTGCAGCATGCTGTATCCGGACGCCTGGGAAACTTACCTGGCGGCAATACCGGAGGCCGAACGGGGAGATCTGATGAGCGCATACCATCGGCGCCTGACCAGCCCTGACCGCGAAGTGCGCGTCGCTGCCGCGCGCGCCTGGTCGGTGTGGGAAGGCGCCACCAGCTACCTCATGCAGGATTCGTCGTACATCGAATCGAGTGCCCAAGACGATTTTGCGTTGGCATTCGCGCGTATTGAATGCCATTACTTCGTGCATGGCGGGTTCCTCGAACACGACGATCAGCTGTTGCGCAACATCGGCCGTATCCGGCATATACCGGCGGTGATCGTGCAAGGTCGCTACGACGTGGTTTGTCCGCTGCGCAGCGCGTGGGATCTGCACCGGGCGTGGCCGGAGGCGGATCTGCGCATTGTGCAGACCGCTGGCCATTCCGCATTCGAGCCGGGCAACCAGCATCAGTTGCTGGAAGCCACTGACCGCTTCGGACGTTAGCTCGCGCGCTTCGTCGTCCGCGGGCAGATGGTCGCTTGCAGCAGGCACGACGGTGGAGTCGGGCGGCCGCTGCCATTCGTGCTGAGCCGAGTGCTGGCGGACACAGCCAGCGCTGCGAAGTGGGTCAGTCTCGCGGAAGCCCAAGCTTTCGGGCGCGCGCGGTCAGTCATCATTTCCGCGCCGCGTTGCACGGATTCAGCTATCGGTGGACAGCTGCTTGGTGCCGAAAATCTTGTCACCGGCGTCGCCCAGTCCAGGCAGGATGTAGCCGTGCTCATTCAGACGCTCGTCAATCGACGCGGTGTAAATCTCGATGTCCGGATGACTGGCCTCAATGCGCTTGAGGCCCTCGGGCGCGGCCACGAGAAACAGGCCCTTTATCCGCGTGCAGCCGGCAGCCTTAAGCATGTCCACGGCTGCGATCAGGGTGCCAGCGGTAGCCAGCATCGGATCGACGATCAGTGCAATGCGCTGGTCCATCCGACTGCTGAGCTTCTGGTAATAGGCGACTGGCTGCAGAGTCAGTTCGTTGCGCTGCACGCCAATCACGCTGACCTTGGCTGACGGGATCATGTCCAGTACGCCTGGCAACATGCCCAGTCCGGCACGCAGGATCGGCACGATGGTGATTTTCTTGCCCTTGATGCGCTTTACTGCAACCGGTCCAGCCCAGCCGGTGATTTGCTCTTCCAGCGTTTCCAGATCCCTGGTCGCCTCGTAAGTGAGCAGCGAGGCGACTTCGGACGACAACTCGCGAAAGTCCTTGGTGCTGATCCCGGCGTCGCGCATCAGTCCGAGCTTGTGCTGGATCAGGGGGTGGCGAACCTCGACTACCTTCATGCGTGCTCCATCGGCAAACGAACTGCGAGCGCGGGGTTGGAAGAACAGCTTGGCGCAACGTTTCCGCGCACGCACGCAGGCTGCATGTGCGTGCGCTGGAAGCGTTGACCGGGTAACAGTGCTATCGCACGGGTGTCACGGCGTCGTGGGCGACCCGTTGCTCCTGAGGCAGCTGCTCATGAAGGTCTTGCGCTCTGCTCCCTTGAGCGCCTTGGTCCTGGCGTCGGCATTGCAGGTTTTCATTTTCTCCTGCTGAGTCGCCTTGGCCGACGGTGCGGCGGCCATGCCGCCCTTCAGGCAGGTGCTCATGAAGCTCTTGCGCTCAGCGCTTTTTTACCAGTCGCCTGTTTGTTGCAGTCGATCATGCGTTCCTGTTGCGCCGTGTGAGGTTTGCCCGACGAGGTCGGACTTGCGGCAGAGGCGCTTGTCTGCGGCACGGCGGCGAACGTCATTCCTGCAAACGCGAGTGCGGCTCCGGCGACGAACAAGCGCAGGGACATGGTCATTTTTTTGGCCTTCGGATTGCCGGCGGATCCCGGCGTGCCCGAGTCTATGCCACTGGCCGGTATCGCGCTGGCTGGACGCAGCCGGCCATGCTGGTTCCATTCATGGGGCCGCAACGGTGCATGATTCGCGTCCTGGCACAGCTTGCAGCAGCTGCCGACCCGCGTTGGCATGTCTCGCCATGGCTGGCGCCATGGCGAGACATCAGGCGCAGGGCGAGACTCAACCTTCGCCGTCGCCCTTGGTCGCGGCTTTCACTTTGGTCTTGTGCTGTGCAGATGTGCTGGCCGCCGCCGTGTGTGAGCCCTTCAGGCAGGTACTCATGAACGTCTTGCGCTCGGGGCCCTTCTTGCCCTCGGCCTTGGCCTGGTGGCTGCAGTCGGACATGCGCTGCTGTTGAGGCGTCCGGGTCCTGGACGCAGTCTTGGTTGCGCTGCTGCTGGCTGCGGCCGGGGTCGCGGCGTAGCTCATTTGGGGTGTTGCGGCAAAGGCAGCAGCGGCGGCGAAGATCGCGCCGGCGGCGACCAGATGAAGTGAACTTGACATGCTTGAGTCCTCCTGGCTTCCGGCGAATACCGGCGGTACCAGTCTAGGAAGGGCTCGCGCATTCACGCAGTCGGCGCAACCCCACACGGGCGCAGTATTTTGCCGCGCACGTGTGTCGGCTGCTGCCTGGGCGAAGCTTCAGGCCGCCTTTGCCTTTGTTGCCCGCGGTCCCTCGCGCAGAGCGGCGCGCACATGTGCCACGATCAAATCGACTTCGGCGCTGGTGACGTTGAAGTGCGGCGTGAAGCGCAGGGAATTGGCACCGCCGTGAATGACTCCCACGCCGTGTTCGCGCATGTATTCCTCGGTGGAATTGGCGCCGTAGCATTTGTAGTCTGCGGAGAGCTCGCATGAAAACAGCAGGCCGGTGCCCTGCACCTTGGTGATCATGCCGCCAAGCTCGCCCTTCAGCGCATTGAGTTTGTCGACAAACTCCTTGCCGCGCTCACGGATATTTTTGCGGACGCTGTCGTTCAACAAGCCCAGGGTGGCAACCGCCACGTCCAGCGCGCGCGGGTTGCCGGTCATCGTGTTGCCATAAATACCCTTGCGATAGAGGTCAGCGGTGGCCTGCGTGACCGCCAACACCGACAGCGGATATTGCCCGGCATTGAGCGCCTTGGAAAATGTTTCCATGTCCGGCGCCGGCAAATTCTCGAAACCTGGATAGTCGATGATCGACAGGACACCGTGTGCGCGCAAGCCGGCCTGGATCGAGTCAACCAGCAGCAAGGTGCCATGGGCCGCAGTCAGTTCGCGCGCGGCCTGGTAAAACTCCACGCTGAGCGCTCGTCCCGGATCACCTTCGCCCATCACCGGCTCCAGGAACATCGCTTCGATGAACCAGCCGTGCTTGTCCGCATCCGCAAAAACGGATTGCAACTGCGCGACATCGTACGGCGCAACGGTGATGACCGAATTCTCGTGCTGATAACTGGCCAGATACTGCTTGTAGGTCTTGCGCGTGGAATCGGAATACAGCGCCGGACCCTCGGTGCGGCCGTGAAACGCGCCCTTTACCGCGAGCCGCTTGATCGTGCGCCCGGCATAGCGCGCACCGGGGTCGGTCATCTGCTTGGCGTTCACTTCAGCGATGCGACAGGCCAGCGACACCGATTCGGAGCCGGAATTCAGACACAGATAGCGGGTATACGGACTCTTGCCGTGGGCTCGTCCCAGCTCGCGATCCATGGCTTTGGTGAAGTGCCATTGCGCTATGGTCGGGGTCATCACGTTGGCCATCACTTGCGGCTGTGACATCGCCTGCAGGATGGCCGGCTCGTTGTGGCCGAAACCAAGCATGCCGTAGCCGCCATTATCGTGCAGCACGGCGCCTTTCAAAGTGACTACCCATGGACCGCGCCCGGCAGCTGGAACGTATGGGTTGAGGGCATCATCAGGGTAAAAATTGACAAAGCCCGCTTGGGCCTGGCTGATCTGCTCATCTTCGTCCAGCTTGAGAAAATCAGTCAGATCGGCCCGCAGTGCACGATGGCGCACAGCGGCTTCGGTAATCGCCTGCACCAGCATGGCATCGCTGGCAGCCAGACGCTCAATCGTGGCGTCATCCAGCCCGATGGTCCGCTGCTTGCCGCCGAAATCGCGCAGTTCGCGCAGCTGATTGATTACGCTCATGACGCTACCTCCTGATAAATCGGCCGGCCAGGACGCTCGCATTGCGTGGTCCACCGGGCGGATGAATGCGTGACGCGGTTCGCCGCGTTGTCGTGCGGCGTTCGTCTGTGCAAAAAAGCGCTACCAGCGACAGTCGCGCGCGTGCGGTAGCCGATACAGGATACCTTGCGGCGTTGCGGGCCGGTACCCCCTGCAGAGCTTTACGCTGGCCGGCGGTATCGACAAGCGGGCGTCAGAGGCATGCTACGCGGAGCTTTTGGCCCGGGATCATCGCGGCACTTCCGACAGGGGGCTGGCAGCGCAGTGGCTGGGCTGTGACGGTGGCATGGGCGTGCGTGTCCGGGTGATGGCTGTCACGCGCGATGGCTGACGCCAGCGACTGCCCGGCGCGCACGCTCCGGCGCAGGATGCGTGGCACTGGAGAAACGCTCATGCCGCCTGCCCATTTTCCGCTCGCCCGCCTCGCTGCTGCGGTTAAACGCTACGGGCGAATCACCGCGCTGGACGGTGCCGATCTGCAGTTGCGAAGCGGTGAGCTGGTCGCGCTGTTGGGGCCCAACGGGGCCGGCAAGACCACTGCCATCGGTCTGCTGCTCGGTTTGATTCGCGCCGATGCTGGCACCGTCGAACTGTTTGGCCAGGATCCGCAGCGCATTCAGGCACGCCGGCGCATTGGCGTGATGCTGCAACGCGCCGACCTGCCGCCGACCTTGCGCGTGGGCGAATTGCTGAGGCTGACGGCAAGCTATTACCCGGCGCCGCGCAGCCTGGCGCAAAGCGCCGCGCTGGCGGGTATCTCTGATGTTTTGCAGCGACCGTACGCGCATCTGTCCGGGGGCCAGCAGCGTCGCGTGCAGTTCGCGATGGCACTTTGTGGTCGGCCGCAGATACTGTTTCTTGATGAGCCGACGGTTGGCCTGGATATCGATGCACGGCAGAAACTGTGGGATGCGATCCGCCAGCTGCTGGCCGAAGGTTGTGCGGTTCTGCTGACCACGCACTATCTCGAAGAGGCCGAAGCGCTAGCCGACCGCGTCTGCGTGATGGCGCATGGGCGCACCATCCATGAAGGCACCGTCGACGCACTGCGCGCGCGCGTTGCGTTGAAGCGCATTCGTTGCCGCAGCGTCTTGCCGGTCGAAACCGTGCGCGCATGGCCGGAGGTGGGTGCGGTTTCCCGCGATGGCGAAAAACTATTTGTCTCGGCGATTGCAGCCGAGACCGTGGTGCGGCGGCTGCTCGATGCCGATACGAACCTCGATGAACTCGAAGTGCAGCGAGCAGGCCTGGCCGAGGCCTTCGCCGACTTGACCCGCGACCTCGCAAGCGCATCGGACAAGCATCTGCGTGAGGCGGCCTGAAATGAAAGTGGTCCCGGCTGGTACTGACGCTGCAAACATCGGCATGACTCCAGGTCGAGTGTTTGGCGCCTATCTGCAAGAAGCACGCAGCGAGTGCCTGAGATATCTCCGCTCGCCGGAATTCATCCTGCCGATGCTCCTGTTTTCCACCATTTTTTATCTGATGTTTGGCGTGTTCCTCAACCACGGTGACGCTGCTGCTGCGCGTTATCTGCTGGCCAGCTACAGCGCGTTTGGCATCATCGGCCCCGGACTGTTCGGCTTCGGCGCATCGCTGGCAGTCGAACGGGACGGCGGGCTGCTCACGCTCAAGCGGGCACTGCCGATGCCGCCAGCTGCCTACCTGCTGGGCAAGATGATCATGGCAATGATGGTGGCAAGCGTGGTGGTGGTGCTGTTGATGATCATCGGCATCTGGCTGGCGCGCGTGCACCTGAGCCCGTTGCAGATGCTGGCACTGCTCGCAAGCGGCACTTTTGGCGTGGTGCCTTTCTGCGCGTTGGGGATGTTCGTGGGCACATTGATCAAGGGCCAGGGCGCCCCGGGCTTGCTGAATTTGATCTACCTGCCGATGGCGTTCCTGTCCGGCTTGTGGCTGCCGTTGTCCATGCTTCCGCTTGTGGTGCAGCGCGTCGCACCGATCTGGCCCGCCTACCACTTGAATCAGCTGACGCAATCAACCGTGGGCAACAGCCAGCAATCCGTGCTGGGGCACGTGCTGATGCTGATGGCCGTTGCCGTGGTGTTCTTGCTGCTGGCGGCGCGGCGCCTGCGTCGGTTCGGTTGAATTAGGATGGCAGACATGTCCAGCACGCGGTCGCCAGCAGCATGATCACCCGGCATATCGCACGCTGGTTCGCACCGGCGTCCGATTCGCGGGTTGCCGAGCACGTGCGCCTGGGCAAGTCGCCGTGGCTCGACTGCGTGCATCTGATCTGGTCGTTCTGGATTTTCGTCGTGCCGCTGTTCAACGGCGGCTTGAGCGGTTACAACAGCACGTGGCTGGTGCTTACGGCAACTTCCTATCCGGTGTTCCTGCTGCTGTTCGCCAAGGCCCAGCTGGCGCCGCGGCGCACGGCCCATTTCTACGCACTTGCCATGGCCGCGATGAGCCTGGCGACGTTGCGCTGGTATCCGAGCGGCCTGAGTTACTTCATATACGGTTGCATCATGCTGCGTCCTGGCGGCATGTCCTTGCGTGCTTACTACATCCGGCTTGCGGTGCTGAATGTCTCGTTTGTCACGCTGGCGTGGTCGATCGGATTTCCTCTGTCACTGCTGATCATCATTCCGATTTCGATTTTTGCCGTGAGCACGATCACCGCGATCGAGCAGATGAGTCAGGAGTCGGACGCCGCACTGCGCCTTTCGCACGACGAAGTTCGCCGTCTCGCAGCGACCGCCGAGCGTGAACGCATCGGCCGTGACCTGCACGATCTGCTCGGCCATACGCTTTCGTTGATTACGCTGAAACTGGAGTTGTCACGCAAATTGTTTGATCGCGACGTGGCAGCGGCAAAGCGTGAAGTGGTGGAGGCCGAAAAAGTAGCGCGGCTTGCGCTGGCCGAAGTGCGCAGCGCGGTGAGTGGCATCCGTGCCGCCGACCTGGCAGCTGAACTGGCATCGGCGCAATTGCTGCTTGAATCCTCACGCGTGCACGTCGATTACGACCAGCCACCGGCGGATTTGCCGCAGGAAACGGAGCGGGCTTTTTCGCTGGTCTTGCGAGAAGCGGCAACCAATATTGCACGGCATGCCGAAGCCAGCGCAGCGAAAGTCGAGTTTCGCCGCGAACAGGCCAGTTTCCACATGCTGATAAGTGATAACGGCCGCGGCGGCATCGATGGCGACGGCAACGGTTTGCGCGGAATGCGTGAACGCATGCAGGCGATCGGCGGCACGCTGCAGCTCAGCTCGCCGCGGCGCGGAGGCACGCGTCTGATAATGCAAGCGCCGGTGCCGGCGCTGCGGCTGGTGCCGTCATCGGCATTGACGCTGCCCGCCGATGAACTGACCTGCAGCGCGGCAAGCGGACACTCTGTTGCCTGACCCGGGCCTTGCTTACTGGTGCGAGAGATGATGATTCGGCAACGATCTGGACTGCCGGTTCAACGAAGCGGGGCACCGGCATGATCCGCGTGCTGCTGGCTGAAGATCAGGCCATGGTGCGCGGCGCGCTGTCGGCGCTGCTCAAGCTGGAGCCCGATATCGAAGTACTCGGCTCGGCGCCCGATGGCGAAGCGGCCTGGCGCGACCTGCAGCGGCTGCACCCGGACGTGCTGGTTACCGACATTGAAATGCCTGGCCTCACGGGCCTGGAGCTGGCGCAGCGTATCCAGCGCCAGGCGTTGCCGATCAAGGTGGTCATCGTTACCACATTCGCGCGCCCGGGCTTCCTGCGCCGCGCGCTGGATGCCGGCGTGTCCGGTTATCTGCTCAAGGATGCACCTGCGGAAAATCTGGCGGAGGCCCTGCGCAGCGTGCAGCGCGGTGGCCGCGCGATTGATCCGCAACTGGCACTGGATGCGTGGTCCGAAGCCGACCCGCTGAATGACCGCGAGCGGCAGGTATTGCGTCTGGCCGGCGCAGGCAAATCAGCCGGTGACATTGCCGCGGTGCTGCATCTGTCGCAGGGCACGGTGCGCAATTACTTGTCCGAAGCCATAGGCAAACTCGGGGTGGGCAATCGTATCGAGGCGTATCGACTGGCGCGACAGAAAGGTTGGTTGTAGCGGGTAGCCATTGGTCCGGGGTTGCCATGCCGGCACGCCGGGTGCCAGCAAGAGCGCGCTGCGGGATAATGGCGAGCTGCGCATCACGCGCGAGCCTGGGCCAGCCCGTCTTGAAAAAATCCGATTTTGATTTTGCTCTGCCGCGCGAGCTGATCGCGCAGGCGCCGCTGGCGCAGCGTTCGGCAAGCCGACTGCTGCTGCTGGACGTTGCCGCACAGAGCCGCGCGGATCACGCATTCCGCGAGCTACCGGAGTTCTTGCGCCCGGGTGATTTGCTGGTGTTCAACGATACCCGCGTGATGCCCGCGCGCCTGCACGGGCACAAGAGCAGCGGCGGCGCGGTGGAAATCCTGATCGAGCGCATTACCGGCGAGCACGAGGCCACGGTGCAGCTTGGCGTCAGCAAAAAGCCCAAAGCCGGCGGCGTTATCGTGCTGGCCGATGGCAGCCACGCAGTCGTGCTCGGCCGCGACGATGATTTTTTCCATTTGCGCTTCGAGTCGCCGGAGCCGCTGGAAAAGCTGCTGCTCAAGCTCGGCGAGATGCCGTTGCCGCCGTATATTGAGCGACAGCCGGATGCGCGCGATCGCGAGCGCTATCAGACCGTTTATGCGCGCGAGCTGGGCGCGGTGGCGGCGCCCACCGCCGGCCTGCATTTTGACCAGGACTTGCTGGCGGCACTCACGGCGCGCGGGGTCGAGTTCGGCTATATCACGCTGCACGTCGGCGCTGGCACGTTCCAGCCCGTGCGCGAGGACGAGGTGGAAAACCATCACATGCACCGCGAGTGGCTCAGCGTCGGTGCCGAACTGATCGCGCACATGCAGCGCACGCGAGCGGCAGGCGGGCGGATAATCGCGGTCGGCACCACGGTGGTGCGCGCGCTGGAAAGCGCAATCAGCGACGGCCGCGTGCAACCATTCGTCGGCGAGACGCAAATTTTCATTTATCCGGGTTATCGCGTAACCAGCATTGACGGCCTGATCACCAACTTCCACTTGCCGCAGTCGACCTTGCTGATGCTGGTATCGGCCATCGCCGGACGCGCATACATGCTTGATGCATACCGGCATGCGGTCGAGCAGCGCTACCGGTTTTTTTCCTATGGCGATGCAATGTTGATCTTGCCCTGACGCTGGCGGCGCATTGCTGGCCGCGGCCGGCTCGCTCTCAGATCAATGTCCGGCATGCCGCCGCGAGTCTCCGGCCGCCGGCGTTGCCCGGAACATGCAGCAATTGGCGATAATCCACAGATGACTTCACTGCAGTTTTCCCTCGATGCCACCGACGGCGCCGCCCGTCGTGGCCGGCTAACGTTTGCGCGCGGTACGGTGGAAACCCCGGCATTCATGCCGGTCGGCACCTATGGCACGGTCAAGGCGATGACGCCGCGAGACCTGGTCGAAGTGGGCGCGCAGATCATTCTGGGCAACACGTTCCATCTGTTTTTGCGGCCAGGGCTGGACGTCATCAGGGAGTTTGGCGGGCTGCACAAGTTCATTGGCTGGGACAAACCGATCCTCACCGATTCGGGTGGCTTCCAGGTGTTTTCGCTGGCGCACAAGCGCAAGTTGACCGAGGACGGCGTGACGTTTGCCTCACCGGTGGATGGGTCAAAGGTGTTCTTGTCACCGGAAGTATCGATGCAGATCCAGACCGTTCTGGATTCGGATGTCGCGATGGTTTTTGATGAGTGCACGCCGTACCTGCTCAAGGGCGAGCCGGTGAGTGAGCGGGTGGCGCGCGATTCGATGGAGCTGAGTCTGCGCTGGGCTGCGCGCTCGCGCCGCGCGTTTGACGAGCTGCACAATCCGAACTCCCTGTTTGGCATTGTGCAGGGCGGCGTGCATGAAGACCTGCGGCGTCGATCCGCTGCGGGCCTGGTCGACATCGGCTTTGACGGTTACGCCGTCGGTGGTCTGGCGGTCGGCGAACCCGAGGCCGAGCGCACGCGGACGCTGGATTTCACCGTGCCGCTGCTGCCCGCCGACCGGCCGCGCTATCTGATGGGCGTGGGCCGCCCGGAAGATATTGTCGAGGCGGTGTGTCGCGGCATCGACATGTTTGACTGCGTGATGCCCACGCGCAATGCCCGCAACGGATTTTTGTTCACCGCCAGCGGCACCTTGCGCATCCGCAACGCAAAGTTTGCCGCTGACACCCGCGTGGTCGAGGCGGGATGTGATTGCCATGCGTGCGCTGGCGGCTTCTCACGCGCCTATTTACGTCATCTGGACCGCTGCAACGAGATTCTTGGCTGCCAGTTGGCCACCGCGCACAACCTGCGCTATTACCAGCGCCTGATGAGCGGCTTGCGCGATGCCATTGCCGGCCATGCGCTGGACAGGTTTGTGCAGCAATTCCACGCAGCGCGGATGTCGCCGGAAGCGTAGCGGACTGCGGCATGCGTGCTGGCCACGCAGGCGCGCGTCGAAGCGCGATGGTTGTTCTGGTTGGGCTGCGCCAGCCCGTGCGCAGCCGGGTGCGCCGTGCTCAGGCGCGTGGCATAATTGCCAATCTTTTCTCAGGCGTTTGGCCAAAACTCCGGGCTGCGCCACAAACTGCGAGACACACGATGAGTTTTCCGATACCTGCCGTGCTGGCCCAAGCCGCGACTGCGCAGCCCCAGGGCGGTGGCATGTCGTTGATCCTGATGATGGGCGTGTTGTTCGGCCTGATGTATTTCATGATGATCCGCCCGCAGATGAAACGGCAGAAGGAACATCGCGCGCTGGTAGCAGGTCTGGCCAAGGGCGACGAAGTGGTGACCAATGGCGGCATCGCCGGGCGCGTGGACGAACTGGGCGAGACCTTTGTCACGATCGAGATTGCAGCCAACGTCAAGGTCAAAGTGCAGAAGGGTTCTGTGCAACAAGTGCTGCCGAAAGGTTCGCTCAAATCAGGCTGAACGCCGTCTTGCGAAGATTTGCTCGCGTTTGCAGGGCATCGTCTGTTGCTTGAGTGCTTGCCTTTGCTGGTTTCCGCCGCGGCTTCGGGCCGCGGGTCTCATGGGGTCAAGGTATGAATGATTTTCCTCGCTGGCGCTACTGGCTGGTCGCGGCAGTGATGCTGTTCGGCGTCCTCTACGCGCTGCCAAATGCGTTTCTGGCCATCCCTGGCGTGCAGGTCACGGCCAATCGCACGGCACCGCCGATCGATTCCGCGGTACGCCAGAAGGCGATGGACGCGCTGGTAAAGGCCAAGGCCACGCCGGGCGAACTGGTGGTTGACGGCGATCACCTGCTGGCCACCTTTGCCAATACCGATCGGCAAAAGGTCGGCGCCGACACGATCCAGGCAGCGCTGGGCGATGGTTACACCGTGGCTTTCAAACCCAAGTCGACGGTGCCGCACTGGCTGCAGGCGATCGGCGCCAAGGCGATGCCGCTCGGACTGGATCTGCAGGGCGGCGTGCACTTTCTGATGCAGGTGGATCAAAAAGACGCCATCGACAAGCAGGAAAACAGCTACGCCGATGACGTGCGGTCGGTCCTGCGTCAGAAAAACGTGCGCTATGAATCGGTAGGGCGCAAAGCGGGCGCCGGCAACGGCATCACGGTGATCCTGCGTTCGGCTGCCGACCGCGACAAGGCCGGCGAGATCATCGGCAATGAATACCCCGATCTCAACATGGCCAACGGCCCGAGCACGGGTGACCGCTTTGTGCTGAACGTGGTGATCAAGCCGGACAAATTGCGCGACATGTCGCTCAATGCGATCAAGCAGAACCTGGGTACGTTGCGCAATCGCATCAATGCGCTGGGCATTTCCGAGCCGCTGATACAGCAGCAGGGTGACAGCCATATCGTGGTCGAACTCGCCGGCGTGCAGGATCCGGCCGAAGCGAAAAAGCTGATCGGTGCCACTGCCACGCTGCAGTACCGCGCGGGCATTGGCCAGGCCGGTGATGCGCAGGCGCAGGAAGCAGCGCGAACCGGCAATATTCCGCCGGATGCGAATTTGTATTACATGCGCGACACCAAGGCGCCGGTGCTGGTGAGCAAGCGCATCATCGTCACCGGCAACGAGCTGGTTGATGCTTCTTCGGGTATCGACCAGCAAAGTGGCACGCCCAAGGTGGACGTGACCCTGAATGCCGCTGGTGCCGCGCGCATGGGTGACTTCACCAACGCCAACGTCGGCAAGCCGATGGCAGTGGTGTACGTCGAGCGCGTGGTCGAGACCAAGATGGTGGACGGCAAGGAGGTGCGCACGGCAAAGATCACCGAGTCGGTCATCAATGACGCGTCGATCGCCAGTCCGTTCAGCAAACAATTTCAGACCACCGGCCTGGGCAGCCCGAAGGAAGCTTCCGAACTGGCGCTGCTGCTCAAGGGCGGCTCGCTCGCCGCGCCGATGGATATCGTCGAGGAGCGCGTCATCGGCCCAAGTCTGGGCCAGGACAATATCGAGAAGGGTCTGCGGGCGGTGATGCTGGGCCTGGCGCTGGTGCTCGGGGCGGCAGCGGTCTATTACAAACTGTTTGGCCTCGTGGCGGATATTGCGCTGTTCTTCAACCTGGTGATCCTGGTGGCAGTGATGTCGCTGATCGGGGTAACGCTGACCATGCCGGGCATCGCCGGTATCGTGCTGACGCTGGGTATGGCCATTGACGCGAACGTGCTGATCTGCGAGCGCGTGCGAGAGGACTTGCGCAATGGTTCCAGTCCGCACGCGTCAATTCGTGCCGGCTACGAGAAGGCGTGGTCGACCATTCTGGATGCAAACGTGACCCACCTGATCGCCGCCCTGGCGTTGACCACGATGGGTACCGGCGCGATCAAGGGCTTCGGCGTGACGCTGCTGATTGGTATTTTGACATCGCTGTTTACCTCGGTGACGCTCACCCATGCGTTTACCGCGGCCATCCATGGCCATCGCAAGCTCAAGACGCTGTCGGTGTAAGCGGCCTATTGAACAGGGCGGCCATGGATGGCCGCTTTTGGAAACGGACTTCCATTGAGAGAACCCAGCATGGAAATTTTCAACCACAACAGCAATATCAACTTCCTCGGCATGCGCAATTACAGCATTGCCATCGCGATCATCCTGATGGTCGCCTCGGTGGTGTTGATCGGCGTGCGCGGCCTGAATTACGGGCTGGATTTCACCGGCGGCGTATCGCTGGTAGTCGACTACGATCAGCCCGTGGAAGTGGCTGACGTGCGTGCGGCGCTGGCCAAGGGCGGCATGGAACACTCCATCGTGCAGGCGCTCGGCGGCACCCGCGAGGTGTCCATTCGCATGCAGCCCAAGGATGATCCGGAGGCGCTGCAGACGGCGGAGGGCAAGGTCAATCTGGATCGCATTGCCGCCGACGTCACCAGCAAACTGCAGGCTGCGCGCCCGGATGCCAAGCTCAAGAGCCGTGACTATGTCGGCTCCGAGGTCGGTGCGGAGCTGCGCAGTGACGGCACCGTGGCTGCGGTCTTCGTGATCCTGGGCATCATGGCCTACCTCTGGATCCGCTTCGAGAGGCGCTTCGCGATCGCGGCAGTAGCTACTGAAATCCATGACGTCCTGGTGACGCTCGGCGTCATCGCGCTGGTGCAGCGTGAGTTCGACATGACCGTGCTGGCATCCGTGCTGGCGGTGATCGGCTACTCGATCAACGACAAGGTGGTGGTGTTTGACCGCATCCGCGAACTGTTCCGACTGGCACGCAAGGCCGAGCCGGAAGAAATCCTCAACCGCTCGATCAACAATACGCTGTCGCGAACCATCATCACCTCGTTGTTCACCGGTATCGCGATGGGTGCCCTGTACTTCTTTGGCGGCCCGGTGGTGCACGGGTTTGCGATCACCATGTTGATCGGCATTGTCGTCGGCACGCTGTCGTCGATCTTTGTCGCCAGCCCGATCCTTTTGTGGCTCGGCGTATCGAAGAAGGATCTGATGCCGGTAACCAAGGAAAACCCGGAGCTCGCGCGGCGTCCCTAAGCGCTTTCCAGGCTCCGCGTTGGCGTCACTGAACGATGCGCAGAAGGAAACGGCCCGGTGCATGCCGGGCCGTTTTCGTTTGCGGATGTGACATGCGCTGCTTGTGGATTTTCAATCCGTGCGAAGTGCGGCCTGCAGCTGCGCCAAGCGCTCCGGCGTGCCGATATCCGCCCATGCGCCATGATGGTGGCTGCCGCTGATGCGGCCGCGCTCCACGGCCGCGTACAGCACCGATGCAAGCTTGAATCGCGCAGGATGCTCCCGCGCGCCGGGCGCGTCGCCAATGTGTGTCTGCCAGTCGGCCAGCAGCTCGCGGCGAAACACGCCTATGCCGCTGTATGTGAGCGTTGCTTCGGCGGTGGCGTGCAATATGCCGTGTGCATCCAGGGCAAAATCGCCGCGCAGGTGATGTGCCGGATTGTCCACCAGCAGCAGATGCGCGAGCGCGCACGGCGTGACCGGCAAGCTGGCGAAATCAACGTCGCACCAGACGTCGCCGTTGACGACGATGAACGGCCCGTCGCCAAGCAGCGGCAGCGCGTGCAACATGCCGCCGCCGGTTTCCAGCGGCGTGGTGCCCTCGTAGGCATAGTGTATGCGCAGGTTCCAGCGCGTGCCATCGCCAAGCGTGGCCGGAAACTGGCCGGCCAGGTGCGAGGTATTGATCACCACGTCGGTGACGCCTGCGGCCGCGAGGCTTTCCAGATGCCAGGCAATCAACGGCTTGCCGCCAACGCACAGCAAGGGCTTTGGCGTGTGGTCGGTCAGCGGTCGCATGCGTTCGCCGCGGCCGGCGGCAAAGATCAGCGCATGTCTCACGTGCCGGCCACCAACGACAGATCGCGCTCGCCGACATGACGTCGCAGCAGCGCGCCGAATGCGTGCAATTCGGGATAACGCTCCGCTACCTGGATAACGTAGGCGTACACGCGCGACAAGTCGCCCAGATAGCCCGGCTTGTGATCGCGATAGTGCAGGCGGCAAAAAATGCCGAGCACCTTGATGTGTCTTTGCATGCCGGTGAGATCAAACCAGCGCAGAAAGCGTGCTTGATCGGGTATATCCGAATGCCAGCGCGTAGCCAGCAAACGTTGGCGATGGCTCTCGACCCAGGCCGCGACGCGATCCTGATCCCAGCGGATGTAGCAGTCGCGCAGCAGCGACGCCAGGTCGTAGGTGATGGGCCCATGCACGGCGCCCTGGAAATCGATGATGCCGGGACTGGCCAGGAGCGGCGGCTGCGTGCCCGGAGCGCAGTGAGCAAGCGCAGTGGGCGAACTTTCCAGGACCAGCAGGTTGCGGCTGTGATAGTCACGATGAACGAAACAGCGTGGCTGCTCCAGAGCGGCGCGCAGCACCGTGGTGAACGCCGCCTCCAGCACTTCCCGTTGTTCGCACGTGGTCGTGCAGCCGAGGTGTCTGGCGAGGAACCACTCGGGCATCAGTTCCAGTTCGCGACTGAGAAACGCCCGGTCGTAAACGGGCAGATCACGCACATCCACCATGCATTGCATGCGCAGCAGCGCGTCCAGTGCCGGCGCGTACAGCGCGTCGGCGGTGTCATCGCGCAACTCGGAGAGGTACAGGCGTGACCCGAGGTCTTCGATCAGCAAAAAGCCTTGCTCCAGGTCGTGCGCGCGCACCGCCGGCACGTGCAGGCCGGCAGCTGCCAGTCGGGCGCCAATGGCTAGCCACGGACGGGGATCGTCCAGCGCTGGCGGAGAGTCCATGACGATCCAGCTCTGGCCGGCATGCTGCGTGCGCCAATAGCTGCGAAAACTGGCATCTGTCGAGGCCGGGCTCAGCGTCAACAGCTCATCACCGAGCGCCTGGCGGGCCCAGACAAGGCGGGCATCTGCACGCGACACAGAGGAGTTCATGATTGATCGAAGTGGAGAAATCCCGGCCCAGCTTAACGGGCGATCTGCATCGTGGCGAGGCGGCGCTGCACGAGGTGCGTGACCTGCTCGCAAACAGTGCAGGCGCGCGATTGCAAGCGGGGGATTCTGCACGGCCATCGCATGCCCATGATTGACGCTGAGCCGCTTAATCAGTACCATTTTGGTCCCGATTGAACCCGCCGCTGCCGAGCACAACCATGCTACGCGTTAGCCGACTCACCGATTATGCCGCGACCGTGATGACCTGCATGGCCGCGCATGAAGATGATGTGCTCAACGCCGTGCAGATTGCGCAGGCAACGCGTCTGGAATTGCCCACGGTCAGCAAGCTGCTGAAATCGCTCAGTCGCGCTGCGCTGGTGGAGTCCTTTCGCGGTGTCAATGGCGGCTACCGGTTGGCGCGCGCGGCATCAGATATATCGCTGGCCGAAATTGTCGTGGCGCTGGAAGGTCCCATCGCAGTGACTGAGTGCAGCCTTGGCGTTGGCCAATGCGCCCGCGAATCAAGCTGCGGCGTTCGCGGCAGCTGGCAGCAGATCAGCACAATTCTCGACGATGCATTGCGCGCGGTGAGTCTGGCGGACATGCACAAACGCAGCGCGCCTCGCCAGATCGTTGCGCGCCGTTTAGCGGTATCAGCGCCGTGAACCGCGCGGTCGAGTCAACCGTCATGCCATCTGCCGATGGAACTCCAATGGATCAGCCGATGAGCGGTGAATCAAGCAGTGTGGCTACCTTGCGCGACAACGCCGAAGTGGCCGAGGCGCTGGGCCGTGCGTACTCGGCAGGGTTTGTCACCAAGCTGGAAACCGTCAGCCTGCCGCCAGGGTTGAACGAGGACACCATCTGTCAGCTGTCGGCGATCAAGCAGGAGCCGTCGTGGATGACGCAGCGGCGGCTGGAAGCCTACCGCCATTGGCTGACCATGCGCGCACCGGATTGGGCCAAGCTCAAGCTTGAGCCGATTGATTACCAGTCCATCAGCTACTACAGCGCGCCGAAGGCCGGGCCCAAATCGCTAGCCGAGGTGGATCCGGCAATTCTCGAGACCTACGAGAAGCTTGGCGTGCCGCTGCATGAGCGCGCCGCGCTGGCCGGCGTGGCCGTGGATGCGGTGTTTGATTCAGTTTCCGTCGGCACGACCTTCCGCAAGCAGCTGGCGGATGTCGGCGTCATCTTCTGTTCCATGAGCGAGGCGATCCGCGATCACTCGGATATCGTGCAGAAATACCTGGGCAGCGTCGTGCCCATCGGCGACAACTTTTTTGCTGCGTTGAACTCGGCGGTGTTCTCCGACGGAAGCTTCGTGTTCATTCCCAAGGGCACGCGCTGCCCGATGGAGCTCAGTACCTACTTTCGCATCAACGCGCAGAATACCGGGCAGTTTGAACGCACCTTGATCATCGCCGAGGAAGGCAGTCACGTTTCCTACCTCGAAGGCTGCACGGCGCCCAAGCGCGACGAAAACCAGCTGCATGCAGCCGTGGTCGAGCTGGTCGCGCTCGAAGGCGCGCAGATCAAATACTCGACGGTACAAAACTGGTATCCCGGTGACGAAAACGGCAAGGGCGGCGTGTACAACCTGGTGACCAAGCGCGGCGAATGTCGCGGCAATGATTCGAAAATCTGCTGGACCCAGGTGGAGACCGGCTCGGCCATTACCTGGAAATATCCCAGCGTCGTGCTGCGCGGCGACCGCACCGTCGGCGAGTTTTATTCAGTGGCCCTGACCCACCATTTCCAGCAGGCGGATACCGGCACCAAGATGTTGCACATCGGCAAGGACACGCGCTCCAAGATTGTTTCGCGCGGCATCAGTGCCGGCCACAGCAACAACAGCTACCGCGGCCTGGTCAAGGTGGAAAAGGCGGCTGACAACGCGCGCAATTACACCCAGTGCGACTCGTTGCTGATCGGCAAGCAGTGCGGTGCGCACACGTTTCCATATGTCGAAGTGAAAAATCCCACGGCCATCGTCGAGCACGAGGCGACCACGTCAAAAATATCCGATGACCAGATGTTCTATTGCCGGTCGCGCGGCATTCGCGAGGAAGACGCCGTGTCGATGATCGTCGACGGCTTCTGCAAGACGGTGTTTCGCGAGCTGCCCATGGAGTTTGCCGTGGAGGCGAAGAAGCTGCTCGAAGTATCGCTGGAAGGCGCGGTGGGATGAAGCTTTTCGCTGGCGTGACAGTGTTCGCGCTGCTGCTTGCCACCGCGCCGGCAAGCGAAGCCGCCGAAAGCGCCGGGCAGGTTGCGGCCATCGCCGGAATGTCCGCCGCGCGTGCTGCGCATTCGGCGACTCGACTTGCCGACGGCCGCGTGCTGCTGGCCGGAGGTTGCCATGCCCGCGGCTGCGAGGAAGGCATCAGCAGCGATGCCGTCATCTTCGATCCTGCGACGAAACGCTTTGCAGCGGCTGGTCGACTGATTCTGGCGCGGGCCGGACATCGTGCGCTTTCCCTGGCAGATGGCCGCGTTTTCCTGTTTGGTGGCTGGACGCCCGGCGGGGCGACCGACGTGGTCGAGGTATACGACCCCGCGGTCGGCAGCTTCGCTGCGCACGGCAAACTTTTGCAAGCGCGCGATGGGTTCAGCGCCACCTTGCTGAACGATGGCCGGATCTTGATGGTCGGCGGGTACGCGCGGGACATGCAGCGGCTGTCCAGTGCCGAGGTGTACGACACGGCTACCGGGCGCTCGCGGCCCGTAGCGGACATGGCGATGCCGCGCATGTCGCACACCGCCACCCGGCTGGACGACGGTCGGGTACTGGTTGCCGGCGGCTCCTCTGCCCGCGGCCAGCTTGTCGATACTCTGGAGCTGTTTGACCCGGTCAGCGCGGCGTTTGCAGTTGTGGGTCATTTGCACAAGGCGCGACACAAGCACGCTGCCGTGGCGGTGGGCGACGGCGTCCTGATCATGGGCGGTGCAGGCCTGCGCGAGTCCGCCCAGCAGTATCGCGAGAGCGAACTGTGGCGGCCAGGAATGTCGCACACCACTCCCGGGCCAACCATGCGCAATGCACGCTACAAGTTCCTGGACGCGGTCGTTCGCCTGGACGACGGCCGCACGCTGATCGCCGGCGGTAGCCGCACCGTCGAGGCGTTGGATCGCAAGGGTGAGCATTTCACTACCGTCGGCGGTGAGCTTGGCGCCGACCTTGCCTTTTCCACCGCCACGCAGCTTCGGGATGGCCGGGTGCTGATCGCTGGCGGCTATGACCCCGACATCCAGCCCGTCCGAAGCGCCTGGCTTTATCAAACTGCAGAATGAATCATGCTGAAAATTGAAAATCTCCACGCGCGTGTTGCCGGCAAGGAAATCCTCAAGGGGATCGATCTGACCGTGAATGCCGGGGAAGTGCACGCGATCATGGGACCCAATGGTGCCGGCAAATCGACGCTGGGCAACGTCCTGGCCGGACGCGATGGCTACGAGGTGACAGCGGGCACGGTGACGTTCAATGGAGTCGACCTGCTCGCGTTGGCGCCTGAGGCGCGCGCAGCGGCCGGGGTGTTTCTGGCGTTCCAGTACCCGGTGGAAATTCCCGGCGTCAACAACACGTATTTCCTGCGCACGGCGCTGAATGCACAGCGCAAGCAGCGCGGTGAGAAGGACCTCGACTCCATGCAGTTTCTCAAGCTGGTGCGCGAAAAACTCAAGGTGATGAAGCTGCCCGATGATCTGCTGCATCGCGCGGTTAACGAAGGCTTTTCCGGCGGTGAGAAGAAGCGCAACGAAATTTTTCAGATGGCGCTGCTCGAGCCGCAACTGGCGATCCTGGACGAGACCGATTCGGGGCTGGACATTGACGCACTCAAGCAGGTGGCAACCGGCGTCAACATGTTGCGCACGCCCGAGCGGGCGTTCCTCATGATCACGCATTACCAGCGCCTGCTGGATCACGTCGTGCCCGATTTCGTGCACGTGCTGGCGGGCGGGCGCATCGTGGAAAGCGGTGACAAATCGCTCGCCCTGCGTCTGGAAGAAAAAGGTTATGCCGGAATCGGCGAGCAGCGCCAGACCGGGGCCAATGCATGAGCAGTCCGGACCGCTCGCCGTTGCTCGCCTCGCTGCTGGCCGCGCCGTTGCCGCGGCGCGACATCAGCTGGCTGGACGCCGCACGGCAGGAAAATCGCGCATCGTTCGCTGCCAGCGGTTTGCCCGACACGCGCGTGGAAGCATGGAAGTACACGTCACTGCGCGCACTGTCGCAGCGCACTTTTGCCAGTGGCGACAGTGACGCCGGCGCACGCGTGATCGACGCACAGTTGTTTGCCTTGCCGGGCGTCAACGGTCCGCGCCTGGTGTTCGTCAACGGCGTCTTTCGTGCGGATCTGTCGGCACTCGATGCCTTGCCCGCCGGGCTGCTATTGCAGCCCTTGTCACGCGCGCTCGACGAGGATGCCGAAGCGTTGCGTTTTGTGCTGTCCCGCCACTACCGCGATATTGGCGACGCGTTTGCGCGCATCAATGCGGCAAGTGCGGCAGATGGAGTCGTGCTGCGCGTTGCCGCTGGTGCAAAGCTCACCGCGCCGGTGCAGCTGGTGTTTGCCGGCGCGGTAGCGCCGACGGATCTGGCGTGGCACCTGCGCAGCATCATCGAGCTGGGCGAAGATTGCGAGCTGACCCTTGTCGAGCAGCATGTGGGCAACGGCGAACAGGCGCATCTGGGCACGCTGGTTACTGATATTGAGGTGCGCGCGGGTGCCCGGCTGAACCATGTCGTGCTGCAGAACGCGGACGGCGCCAGCCTGCTCCGGCGCAGCAGTCTGCGACTGCACGCGCACGCACACGCGACGCTGCACAGCGTGGAGTTGGGTGGTGCGCTGATGCGCCATGACCTGCAGGTGGACCTGGTCGGCGATGCAGCGCGTTTTGCTGGCCGCGGTGTGTTCATGCCACATGGTCGCCAGCACATGGACACGCAGCTGCACATTCGGCATCAGGCGCTGAACACCACGTCCGACGCCCATTGGCGAGGGGTCGCCAGTGGGCGTGCGCGGGGTGTATTTCGCGGGGCGGTACTGGTTGCATCCGGCGCCGATGGCAGCGACGCCAACCTGACCAACAAAAACCTTTTGCTCTCCCCGAACGCCGAGATAGATACCAAGCCCGAGCTTGAAATTTATGCGGACGAAGTGCAGGCGGCGCACGGTGCCACGGTTGGACAACTCGACGAGCAGGCGCTGTTCTACCTGCGTTCGCGCGGCATCGACTTGGCTGATGCCCGTGCGCTGCTTACCGCTGCCTTCTGTCGCGCCGTGCTTGGTGACATGACCAACGCGGCGCTGCGCGAGCATATTGGCGAGATGCTGATGATGCACCTGCCAGCTTAGGGCTTGCACTTCGGCTGCGTGATTGTGCACAGGCGAAGGCTGGCTCGGCTCAACTCGCAAGTGCTGCTTGACTCCACCACCTCGCCGCGTAGCCAGCATGGACACCAGGATGATCGAATGACCGCATCAGCGTCAGTACTTCCACTCGCCGCGTTCGACGTGCACCGCGTGCGCGAGGATTTTCCGCTGCTCGCACGCAGCGTGCACGGCAAACCGCTGGTGTATTTCGACAACGCCAATACCAGTCAGAAGCCCAACTCAGTGATCGACGCCCTGTCCGGGCACTACCGCGAACACAACGCCAATGTTTCACGCGCCGTGCATCAGCTGGGCGAAGAGGCAACCGAAGCGTACGAAGCGGCGCGCGGCAAGCTGGCGGCTTTCATCCATGCGCCGTCGCCCGATGAGGTGATTCTGCTTTCGGGCGCGACGCAGGCGATCAACCTGGTTGCATACAGCTATGCGCTGCCACGACTCAAAGCCGGCGACAGCATCCTGACCACGGTGATGGAGCATCACGCCAACATCGTGCCGTGGCAGCTGGTTGCCGCGCGCAGCGGTGCCACGGTGAAGGCGGCGCCGATTGATGCACGCGGCGAACTGATCGTTGAGAAATACCTCGAGCTGCTCACGCCCGAGGTCAAGCTGGCATGTGTCGGACATGTCTCCAACGTGCTGGGTACGGTCAACCCCGTGCGCGAGCTCGCGCGCGAGTGCAATCGTCGCGGCATTCCGTTGTTGGTGGACGGGGCCCAAGCCGTTCCGCATCGCCCGGTGGACGTGCAGGCGCTGGGTTGCGATTTTTACGCCATGACCGGGCACAAGATGCTTGGCCCGACGGGAACCGGCGCGCTGTGGGCGAAGCGCGAGCACCTGGAGTCGATGCCGCCGTTTTTTGGTGGCGGCGACATGATCCGCGAAGTGCGCTTCGACGGAACGACGTTTGCCAAGGTGCCGCACAAGTTTGAGGCGGGTACTCCCAATATTGCCGGCTTTGTCGGACTCAGTGCCGCAATCGATTATTACAACGCGCTTGGTTTTCCGGCGATCCAGGCCTGGGAGCACGAGCTGCTGGTCTACGCAACCGCGCGCCTGCAGGAAATCGACGGCGTGCGCATCATTGGAACCGCGCGGGAAAAGGAGCCGGTCATTTCCTTCCTGCTGGAAGGTGCGCAGGCTTCCGATCTGGCAACCTTGCTCGATTTGCAGGGAATCGCAGTGCGTTCGGGTCACCACTGTGCGCATCCGTTGATGCAGTTTTTCGGCGTGCCGGCGACGCTGCGGGCGTCCCTTGCGTTTTACAACACCCGGGAAGAAGTGGACGCTTTCATCGCCGCGCTCATCAAGGTTCGCAAGCTGCTTTTGTAGATCCCTGCGCGTTGCCAATAGCGCGCCGTGGCCGCGCCGGTCTGGCCGGATCCGTGCTTGCGTCATGCGCTGTTGCGTTACCCTGTTGAATCCCCCGAGCCTGGATGGTCACGATGTTTGCTTCGCTGCCGCGCGCCGTTCGCATACCGCTCGCCATGCTGCTGCTTGCGTTGAATATCGTCCTGCACGTGCTTCCGCTGCTGGCGGTAACGCTCATCAAACTGCTGCTGCCGATACCCGTGGTGCGCCGCGCACTGTCGCGCGTGCTGGTGGCAATGGCGGAAAGCTGGATAGGCGTCAACAACTTCCTGTTCAGTGCCTTCAGCCAGACTGCTTGGGATATCGAAGGGCTTGCCGGTCTGAAGGTCGATGGCCGCTATCTGGTGCTGTGCAACCACCAAAGCTGGGTGGATATCCCCGTACTGCAAAAGGTCTTCAATCGGCGGATTCCGTTTCTGCGCTTTTTCCTCAAGAGTCAGCTCATCTGGGTGCCACTGCTGGGCGTTGCATGG
>JBBSSI010000017.1:0-59181 GCA_038242205.1 Lysobacterales bacterium | reverse complement strand
CTCCACGAGTCCGGGTGCGAGTAGTACGCGCCGTACAGGTCATGCAGGACGCGGTCGCTGAAAAACAAATCCGCTGGCATGCTATTCCATGCGGCGCTGGTCAGTTCCCCGCGCTGCATCGATTCAAGCAGCGTCAGCTGCTGCGTATTTTGCAGCTGCGCGAATGGCACGCCGTGCGCAGCCCGGGCCTCATCGTCGAGTGCGGCCAGCCCGGTGCGCCACGCATCGCGCAGCGGCGGCAGACGCGCATTGCGCCAGCCGTCGCCCTGGTTTTCCAGCAAGCGCGCATCGAGCATGGCTGCCACCGGCACGGCAGGGCGGCCAGCAGGTTGCGCGACGATGCAGGCACACAACGCCAGGGCCGCGGTCCACTGCGTGTGATCAAGAAACTTCGGCTGCAACGACGCGCCCAGACGCTTGGCGATCACCTGGCGGGTAATCGGATCCCACGACGGCGTATCGCGCTTGGCCAGCACGTCGTAGCCGGGATAGCGGGTGAGTGCTGCCTCGTCGTTCATCGCTCGATCTCCCGCAGGCGGAGCGCTGCCAGGCCGGCGATGGCCAGCGCGGTGAAACTTGGCGGTGCCGGCAGCGGTGGACCGCTCAGCAGGTTCTGGCTCCAGTTGCGCCAGCCGCCGTGGCAGCGCGCAATGCCGCGAGCGTGAAAGCCCACGCCGAGCAGTCCGAGCCAGGTCGTCAAGCGCAGCCATCCGCGCGTCCACGGCCGCGGCTGCGGACGACTCAGCGCGGCATGCGCCAGCAGCGCCGCACTCATCGGTGGGATGACCAGCGGCGCGAACATGGCCGGGTGCTGAAACGCGCCACGGAAATGCAGCAGGCCGGCTTCGGCCACGGTACCCAGCAAGCCGACGCTGACCGCAAACGACAGCGTGCGACCGACGGGCATACCCAGCAGCAATCGCTGCTCGGCCGGTGCGTCGCGCAGACCCTCGCCCATCGCGCCCAGGCCACCGGACAGCAACAGCGCCATGGGCGCACCAAGCGGCGCGGCATAAAAAAGATTGTTCCAGCTCCAGCCACCCACCCGCTTGGTGACGTTGTACAAATGAAAGCCGGTGCCGGCTAATCCAGCAAAGGCGGCAAACGCATGGATGCCGTGACGCAGCTTGTGCGACGCAGCGCGTCGATCGCGCCCAGCGTGCACACCGGCAAACAGCGACAGCGTGGCCGAAACCAGCGGAACGAACATGGCCGGGTTCGCAAATGAACCGCGATAATGCTCCACGCTGCTGTCAGCCAGCACGGAAAGCGCGAGCAGCGAAGAGCTGCGGCTGAAGCCGCGCGCCGCGTGGGCTCGATGGCCGCTTGCCGTATCCAGCGAAGACTCTGCTTGCCAGCTATGTCGTGGCGCGCGCACGCGTTGGCGTGCGCTCAGCAGCGCCGCCGCGGCTGTCAACCCACCCAATGTGAGCGCGAGCGCGCCACTGCCAGAAAGTGCCTGCCTCATCGCTCGCCTCGGCGTCGTTGCCCGCGCAGCGCGCTGGCCAGCACGCAGGCAATGCCAAACACACCCGCCGCCACCGCGCCGCGGTGCGTCGTCGCCCACAACTGCGCGCTCCAGCTACGCGAGCGGTCGTCAAAGCGTCCGTGCGTGCCAAAGTCACGGTCCACCGACTCAAACAGGTTGTCGGGCCGATCAGCCGGAACGGGTTGATCGTCCATCTGCCCAGAGTAGCCTTGCTTGGCCAGGATGCGATCGGCCAGCCCCGGGACCAGACCGTTGCCGATGATCGCCTTGACCGCCGGATAGCCAACCCACACTTCGCGCCGCCGATGCTGCGCGGCGTAATGGATGCCGGCGGCAGCAACCTCCGGCTGAAAAATCGGCGGCACCGGCTGCGGACGGCGCGGCAGCCGGGTGCGGCCCCACTGAAATTGCGGCGTATTGAACGCAGACAGCTGCACCATGGTGACGTGCACCTTGCTCTTGTCGTGCATCAGCTCCACGCGCAGCGCGTCGGTAAACCCGCGAATCGCAAACTTCGCCCCGCAGTAGGCCGACTGCAACGGAATGGCGCGATAGGCCAGTGCCGATCCGACCTGCACGATCGTGCCGCGGTTACGCGCGCGCATGCGCTTGAGCGCCGACATGCTGCCGTGCACGGTGCCCAGATAAGTGACTTCGGTAGCGCGGCGAAACTCTTCGGCGCTGATCTCGCTCACCGGCGCAAAGATCGTTGCCATGGCGGCATTGATCCAGACATCGATGGGCCCGAGTTCCTGCTCGACGCGTTCCGCTGCAGCTTCGACCTGCGCAGGGTCGGCGACGTCCACCGGAATGCCCAGCACGTTGCAGCCCATGTTGCGCAACTCCGCCACCGCGCCGTCAAGCGCCTTGCTGGCGCGAGCAAGCAAGGCAACGCTGGCACCGTCTCGCGCAAAGCGGTGCGCCGTAGCGCGCCCGACCCCGGCTGACGAGCCAGTGATGACAACCACCTGGGTTTTCTTCTGCATGTGCTGCTCCTGTCAATGGCTGCCGATGCAGGCCGTGGTGAATCGTGTTGTGGAAGCAATGCATCCTGCCGGTCGCTCGCTTGGATCGGTCTGCGAGCACCGCGCCTCGAGTTGAAGATGCGCGCCAACGATGTTTGGCGCATTGGCGCTGCACGCCACAGACACAAGCGCACGGCGATGGTTCAACGCACATCTCTTGTTTTGCGGGCGCCTCACAACCGCACCCGATAGCGTTCGATATCCGCAGTCTTCAGCACCATGCCCATTCCGGGGCAACTGGCGTCCACGTGCAAGGCGCCGTCGCGCAACTCGGGCAGGCCGTCAAAGAACATCGATTCGATGCGCACGTGGTCGTGAAAATACTCGACGTGTTGCAGTTGCGGCACCGCGCTGCACACGTGCGCGTGCAGATGCGGCGCGCAGTGTGCCGAAACCGGTATGCCAAACGCCTGTGCGACGGCGGCGCTGCGCACGAACCCGGTAAACCCGCCGCAGCGGGTGCTGTCAATTTGCAGCGTATCCACGGCACCGGCCGCCAGCATGCGCCGGAAATAGTCCACGCCCCACCCGTATTCCCCTGCCGCGATATCCATTCCGGCAGGTGCACGATCGCGCAGCAACCGCAGCCCATCCAGATCACGCGACGGCAGCGGCTCCTCGAACCACGAGACGCGCTGGCGGGCAAACTCTTCGGCCATGGCCAGCGCCTGTTTGCGGTTGTAAGCACCATTGGCGTCGACCATCAAGCCAGCATCCGCGCCGATTGCCTCGCGCGCGGCACGCACTCGATCCGGATCATCCACCGGGTCAGCGCCCACCTTCATCTTGACCTGCGTGATGCCCTGCTCCACCCAATGCGCAAGTTGCTCCTGCACGCGCCCAACCGGATACGAAGTGAAGCCGCCGCTGCCATACACCGGCACTGCGGCGCGACAGTGTCCCAGCAGATCGACCACGGAGCACCCGAGCAATTTGCCCTTGAGATCCCACAGCGCGTGGTCCACCGCAGCGATCGCCATCAGCCCCATGCCGGGACAGCCGATATTGCGCAGGCTGCGCTGCATTGCCGCCCACAGCATGGGAATATCCAGCGGATCGGCTTCCAGCAGCACATCCCGCAGCGGATCCAGCACCAGCAGCGCTGCGCCTTTGTGCGCATAGGTGTAGCCGATGCCCTGCTGTCCACCGGCACTTATCGAAACGATCACGATGGTGGTCGCGTCCCATTCGATCGTGCCATCTGCTTCGGGCGCATCTGTCGGCACCGTGAAAGCCATCACCTCCACATCATCGATGCGCGGATGCGCCCCGCGCAGTGCGCCCGAGTGATCTCGCTGGGTCGTCTTCCCACGCGCTTTTGCGGAGCCGCTCACGATCGTCAGTCTTTCTCACCGGGAAGCAGGCCCGCCATGAGGTCGCGCAAACTCTGGCGGATGATCCCCAACTCATTGGGATCGCCTTTGAGCAGCGTTTCGGCGTAAGCCTTGGCCTGCGCCAGCGTGATGTGCGGCGGCAGCGGCGGCACGTCGGGATCGGAGATCACCTCGATCAGCGTCGGACGGTCAGCGGCAAATGCCATTTCCCACGCGCGGCCGAGCTCGGCCGGATCACTGACGCGAATACCCTTGAAGCCGAGCATCTCCTCCGCATAACGCGCATAGGGGAAATCCTCCACATCCTGGGCCGCGGCAAATTTGGGATCGCCGGCCATGGCGCGCTGTTCCCAGGTCACCTGGTTCAGATCGTGGTTGGCCAGCACCATGACCACGAACGTCGGGCTGCCCCACTGTTTCCAATATTGCTTGACGGTGATGAGCTCGGCGCTGCCATTCATCTGCATCGCGCCATCGCCGACGATGGCCAGCACCGGTCGCTCCGGGTGCGCCATCTTCGCGGCGATGGCATACGGCACGCCGCAGCCCATGGTTGCCAGCTTGCCGGACAGCGATCCCATCATGCCCTTGCGCATCTTGACGTCACGCGCATACCAGTTGGTGTGCGAACCGCAATCGCCGCAGATGATCACGTCATCGGGCAAGCGCGGCGACAGCTCCCAGAAGATTCGTTGCGGGTTGATCGGATTGGCCGGCTGCATGGCCTTGGCTTCCAGCGCACGCCACCATTTACGCACGTTGAGTTCGATGCGCTCGCGCCAGTCCGGATTGTCCTTGGGCTTGAGCAGCGGCAGCAGGCGCTTGAGCACCTGCGCGCTGTCACCAATAAGGTTGACCTCAGTGGCATAGCGCATGGATACATTGCGCGGGTTGATGTCGATCTGCACTGCGCGCGCCTGGCCGTCCTCGGGGAGAAACTCTGCATAGGGGAACGTGGTGCCGATCATCAGCAACGTGTCGCAGTCGTTCATCATCTGCCAGCTTGGTTTGGTACCCAGCAAGCCGATTGAACCGGTCACGAACGGCAAATCATCCGGGAGCGCAGCCTTGCCGAGCAGCGCCTTGGCGACGCCCGCATCCAGGCGATTGGCTACGGCCACCACTTCATCCCCGGCCTGCAGCGCGCCGGCGCCAATCAGGATCGCGACTTTGCGCCCGGCATTCAGCACATCGGCCGCACGCTGCAGATCGGCGTCGGAGGGAACCGGATTGGGGTTGGCATAGCCGATGCCGGAATAGACCTCGCCATGCTTGCGCGGCGGGCTGGCAACGGCATCCAATTCCTGCAGATCGTTCGGCACGATGATGCACGTCACGCACCGCTCGGCCGCCGCGATGCGCAGCGCACGATCGATGACGTGGCGCGCCTGGGACGGCGTCATCAAGGTCTCCACGTAACCGCAGACGTCCTTGAACAGGGTTTGCAAGTCCACCTCCTGCTGATAGTCGCTACCCAGTGCGCTGCGCGCCTGCTGACCGACAATGGCCACTACCGGCATGTGGTCCATCTTGGCGTCGTACAGGCCGTTGAGCAGGTGGATGGCGCCGGGGCCGGAAGTGGCCAGACAGACGCCGACCTCGCCGGTGAACTTGGCGTGGCCGCAGGCCATGAAGGCGGCCATTTCCTCATGCCGCACGCGCACGTAGTCGAAGCGCTCCGCGGCGCGACCCATCGCTCCCATGATGCCGTTGATGCCGTCGCCCGGATAGCCGTACACGCGACGAATGCCCCAGTCACTGAGACGCTGCAGCAGGAAGTCGGCGACGGTCTGGCTCATTTTGGTTTCTCGCGTTGGAATATTGCGTCACCAAAACACATTGCGTGTTTTCATCGGGTGAACATTTTTTCTGGCGACGGACGCGAAACTTCTGGCGCGCTGACTTGTCCGTTGCGCAGCAGGCATTCTTGCTGCGGTAACAATCGGGCGAGTACGGTCGCGTGATCACGTGGCGCATCGCTGCTCTGCCATGACGCATGATTCGCGCGCGTCGCGGCTGCGAGTCCAGGCTGCGTAGCACGGTCAGATAATGGCAACGCACGGCGCACTGCGCTGTTTCGTTTTACCTTCCAGGCACGCATCGATGTCTACCCGTTTCACTTGCGATTTTTCCGGAAAGCCGGATCCGCTATCGCACTTCTGGGAGTTTTGCGTGGGCAGCGGCCACGCTACGCTGGCGCTGCGCGCCGACTGGCAAGCCCAGCTGCGCCAGTGTCACGAAGACCTTGGCTTTCGGCATGTGCGCTTCCATGGCCTGCTGGGCGACGACATGGATACCGTCATCGATCAGGATGACACGCTGATTTATTCATTCCACAACGCCGACCAGATTTTCGATTTCATTCGCTCGATCGACATGCGCCCCATCGTGGAATGGAGCTTCATGCCGGCGGCGCTTTCTTCGGGCAATCAGCAGGTCTTCCATTACAAGGCCAACGTCACGCCGCCGGCCGATTACGGCACGTGGGCCACATTGGTATCCAGGGCAGCCAGCCACTGGATTGATCGTTACGGCGCGCAGGAAGTCTCGCTGTGGCCGATGGAAGTCTGGAACGAGCCGAACCTGGCAAGTTTCTGGACCGGCAGCCGTGAAGATTATTTCCACTTGTTTGAAGTGACGCACAAGGCGCTCAAGCACGTGCATGCCGGACTGACCGTGGGCGGCCCGGTCACCGCGCAGAACGCGTGGATCGACGAGTTTCTGGAATTTTGCGGCAAGGCTGGCGTGCCACCGGATTTCATCAGCACGCACACTTATCCGACCGACGCGTTCGGCAGCCCCGGCGACGACACCCAGCAGGCGCTGTCCAAGAGTTCGCTGGGCATTCTGCGCGAGCGCGCACAGACGGTACGCAAGCAGGTTGGCGACCGGCCGCTGTACTACACCGAATGGAGCACATCCTCCAATCCGCGCGACGAGCTGCATGACGAGCCGTACGCGGCCGCCTACATCATGCAGACCCTGCTCAACATGGGCGAGCTGGTCGACGCCTACAGTTATTGGACGTTCTCGGACATCTTCGAGGAGAACTACTTCCCGTCCAAGCCGTTTCAGGGTGGCTTCGGCCTGATGACCATTCACGGCATCCCCAAACCGGCCTACCGCGCCTATGAAATCCTGCATCGGCTTGGTTCGCAAAGGCTGGCGGTAAGCGGGCAACACGACACGGTGCAAGTGTGGGTCACCATGGCCGACCAATCCGCTACGGTCATCATCGTCAACCTTGCGCTGCCGCTGCATCCGGTCAAGGCCGAGTCGGTTGATCTGGAATTCTTCAACCTGCCCGAAGTGGCGAGCGCGCACGCCGTGCGCATTGATGCGCAACATGCAAACGCGAAAGCAACGTGGAAGCTGCAAGGCCAGCCGCGTTATCCGACTCTGGACGAAGTCGCCGAGATGATCGAGGCGTCGCGGCTGCAGAGCGAAGCCATCGAGGTCACGCGCGACGGCAAGATCGGCGCCATGTGCATCGAGGTGCAGGCGCAATCGGTCACCGCGATCGAACTGCGCTTCGCGCCCGCAGACAACAAACACGCCGAGATTGCGGGGAGTTCTGCGCCCGCGCCGCACGCATTCACGGCTGAGCAGAGCGAACTGCTGGAGCGGCTGCAATCGGCTGCGTTCAACTATTTTATTGCGCATGCCGACCCCGTCACCGCGCTGATCGCCGACAGCTCCAGCGCCGGCGCAGCGGCAAGCATTGCCGCCACCGGATTTGGCCTGTCGTGCTACCCCATAGCGGTCGAGCGCGGCTGGCTCACTCGTGCACGCGCGCTTGAGCTGGTCCTGCAAACGCTGCGCTTCTTCCATGCAAGCGAGCAGAGCAAGGGCGAAGCCGCCACCGGCCACCGCGGCTTCTACTATCACTTTCTCGACATGCACAGCGGCAAGCGCGCGCACGACTGCGAGCTGTCCACCATCGATACCGCAATGTTGCTCGGCGGCATGCTGGTTGCGGCGCAATACTTCGATCGCGATGATGCTCTGGAACGCGAGGTCCGCTCGCTCACGAACACGCTCGTCGAACGCGTCGACTGGGCGTGGACGCTGGATGACAACGGCGAGATCAACCAGGCCTGGATGCCGGCGGACGGCTTCCACAAGGCCGATTGGGCCGGCTATACCGAAGCGCTGCTGATGTACACGCTTGGCGCGGCTTCCACTGCGCACGCCATCCCCAAGTCGACCTACGAGCAGGACACCGAACGGTATCACTGGCACCACAATGCAGGCCTGGAATGGATTCATGCCAAGCCGCTGTTCATACATTTGTTTCCGCAGGCGTGGCTGGATTTGCGCGGCCTGCAGGACGGTTTCATCAGCCGCTTCGCGGACTTCGACTACTTCGAAAACACGCGACGCGCCATCCACGTGCAGCATGACTATGCACAACTGAACCCGTTCAATTTCGTCGGCTACGGCGGCGACATCTGGGGACTTTCCGCATGCCAGGGTCCATCGGGCACATTGCGCATGCGCAATCACCAGCACAGGACATTCCTTGGTTATGCGGCACGCGGTGTCACTGCCGGCCCGGACGACGGCACGCTGGTGCCATGGGCTGCAGCCACTTGCATGGCGCATCTCCCCGACCTCGCCTTGCCCGGCGTGCAAGCGATGCTGAAGACCTACCCGCGAGCGCTGCGCGACGGTCGGTTTGTCGGCGCCATCAATCCGTCCCTGCCCGGCGATGGCCCGGAAGGCTGGATCGCTCCGTCCTGTTTCGGTCTGGACCAGGGACTGGTCGTGATGATGATCGAGAACGCGCGCAGCGGTTTGATCTGGAAGCTGACGCGAAACTCGCCAGTGATCCGGCAAGGCTTGCAGAAGCTGGGCTTTGCCGGTGGCTGGCTTGGCGCGCGCGGCGCGAGCGCATGACGCTGGCATGTTGGGTCGTATTTCCCTTCTGGGCACATGAACATCTGCGCCTGCATAATCTCGAGGATGCGCGTGGTGCAGCGAGTCGATGATCGATCACCCTTGATGCCCGGTGCGCGACGCGTCGGCAAGCGGCGTGCAGCGCGAGTGGACCAGCGCAAGCACTCGCCGCGGATTCGCGCACTGGTCAGCGCAGCTGCTGGTCCGACCCGCTGCGCTGTGTTCTTGCTCGTGGCGTTGTTGCTGGCGGCCTGCAGCACCAGCACGCATTTGAGCTTTCTCGATCCGCAGGGTCCGATCGCCGACGCGCAGCGCTGGCATTTCTACGAAGTGCTGGGCGTCATGGCCATCCTGGTTGCCGGTCCGATATTTCTGCTGCTGCCGATTTTTGTATGGAGATATCGCTACGGCAACCGGCGGGCGAAGTACACGCCAAAGTGGCAGTTCGCGCGCTGGCTGGAGATCGCCGCTTGGACCGGCCCGGTGCTGATCGTGGCGGTACTGTCGTTCTTCATATGGCGCGATGTCCACCGCCTCGATCCCTACCGGCCGCTGGTCTCGGCGCAGCCACCGCTGCGCATTCAGGCCATCGGTTACGACTGGAAGTGGTTGTTCATCTATCCGGACCAGGGCATCGCCAGCATCGGCACCCTGGCGATTCCGGTTGGACGGCCACTTTCCATCCAGCTCACCTCGGCCACCGTCATGCAATCGCTATTCATTCCGGCGCTCGGCAGCCAGATTTATGCGATGGGCGGAATGGTGTCGCAGCTGCATTTGCAGGCCAGCAAACCGGGACGTTCGCTCGGAGAAAACACGATGTACAACGGCGACGGCTTCCACCAGCAGAAATTCACAGCGGTGGCGATGCCACCAAGCGAGTTCCAGAACTGGGTTGCGAGCGTACGCGGGAAAGGCATTCCACTTGATGCGCATACGCTCAAGCTGATCGCGCAACGCGGCACCCGCGCGGAGCTCCTGGCTGCCCTGCCGCCAGCAGTTGCGAAGGACGGCAATATCTATTTCTCCAACGTGAATCCCTCGCTGTTCACCGCTGTGGTCAAGGCGACCATGGCTGGTGCGGAGCCGGTCATCGAGGTGAGATTGAATCAGCCGACGCCGGCATCGCCCGCACCGGTCGCTGCGCCTGTTTCGGCAACGGAGATCCAGCGATGAGCGCGGGCGACGCGCTTGCCCATCCACTGGGCCGCCTGCAGTGGTCATCGCTGCCGTTCTGGGACATGTTGCAGCACCCCACGCGAAGCAACCTCATCAATGGTTGCATTGGTACCGGCGCGGCATTGATGGTGGTGGTCGGCGCGGTTGTGGTTACCGCGTTGCTTACGCGTCATCGCCTGTGGCGCCCGCTGTGGAGCAAGTGGCTGACGAGCGCCGACCACAAGAAAATCGGCATCATGTACGTGGTCATCGCCCTGGTGATGCTGACGCGCGCGCTTATCGAAGCGCTGCTCATGCGCACGCAGCAGGCAGTGGGGCTCGGAGGCGGATTCCTCTCACCGGAACACTTTGCGCAGTTGTTCAGCACGCACGGCACGATCATGATCTTCTTCATGGCCATGCCGTTCCTCACCGGCCTCATCAACTACGTGATGCCGCTGCAGATCGGCGCGCGCGATGTGTCCTTCCCGGTACTCAATTCCATCAGCCTCGGCCTGACGGCGGCCGGCGCAGCGCTGGTGATGGTCTCGCTGGTGATCGGCAAATTCTCTACCGGCGGCTGGTTTGGCTACCCGCCGTATACCGAGGCCACGTTCAGCCCCGGGGTTGGTCCGGACTACTGGATATGGGCATTGAGCCTGGCTTCGCTGGGATCGATGTTCAGCGGGATCAATTTTGCCGTAACCATCTACAAGGAGCGTGCGCCGGGCATGACGTTGATGCGCATGCCGCTGTTCACCTGGACTGCGCTATGCACCGCCATCATCATGATTTTCGCGATGCCGCCGCTGACCGTAGCCACAGCGCAATTGGCGCTTGACCGATACCTTGATTTCCATTTTTTCACGAACGACCTTGGCGGCAACATGATGAATTTCGCCAACCTGTTCTGGCTGTTTGGCCATCCGGAGGTCTATATCCTGATCTTGCCGGCATTCGGCGTGTTCTCCGAAGTCATTTCCACTTACTCAGGCAAAACGTTGTTTGGCTCTCGCGCGCTGGTGATGGCGACCATGGCGATCGCACTGCTGTCTTTCACGGTGTGGCTGCATCACTTTTTCACGATGGGGCAGAGTGCGAACATCAACGCCGTGTTCGGCATCGCATCGATGCTGATCGGCATTCCCACCGGCGTGAAGGTTTACGCGTGGATGTGGACGATGTTCCGTGGGCGCGTGCGCCTGACGGTGCCCATGGTTTACTCGATCGGCTTCATCCTGCTGTTTGTACTTGGCGGCATGACGGGCATCCTGCTGGCCAACCCGAGCATCGACTATCAGGTGCATAACACGGTGTTCCTGGTAGCCCATTTCCACAACGTGGCAGTGCCCGGCGTACTGTTTGGCATGCTCTCCGCCTACCATTTCTGGTTTCCCAAGGCGTTCGGTTTTCGGCTTAACGAGCGCTGGGGCATGGTCTCGGCACTGTGCTGGATTTCCGGCTTCGTGCTGGCGTTTTTCCCGCTGTACGCGCTGGGACTGATGGGTCTGCCACGGCGTTCCGTGGCCTATACCGAGCCTGCGTATGTGCCGCTGGAATGGGTCGCCTTTTGCGGCGCGCTGCTGATTGTCTTTGCCCTGCTGGCATTGCTGCGGCAACTGTGGGTATCCATCCGCCAGCGCGAACAAAACCGCGTGTTCGTCGGCGATCCGTGGGCTGGCCGCAGTCTGGAGTGGGCAACGTCGGCGCCGCCGCCGGAGTACAACTTTGCGGTGATTCCGCAGGTCACAGGGCGCGATGCATTCACTACCGCCAAGGAGCAAGGGCGCGCCTATCTGCCAGCCGATCATTACGTCGACATCGAGCTGCCGAAGAACAGCGCGATGGGACCGGTGGTGGCGCTGATCGGATTCGTCCTCGCCTTTGCGCTGGTGTGGCATATCTGGTGGCTGGTGATCGTGTCCGTGCTGGCGGCGCTGGCCAGCATGATTCTGCGCGGCTTCACGCGGGACACCACGCGCATCATTGCGGCACAAACCGTGCGTGATGAGGACCGGCGGTGGATGGAGGCGGCCACCCGCGCGACGGCCATAACGCGCGCGGACGAATGCACGCGGGCCAATGCCGGGCTGGCGCAGCAGCACGCCGACGGAGCGGTGCCATGAGCCGACAGAGCGCCACTTATCCGGGCTTGAACCTCGGCCCTGCGCACGGCAAGGACAACGAACTTGCGGGCACCCTGATGTTCGGCTTCTGGGCGTTCCTGATGAGCGATGCGGTCCTGTTCGGACTGGTGTTCGCCACCTATGTGATCGCGTTGCAGGGAACTGCCGGCGGACCCGGGCCGCGCGAGCTCTACGCGCTGGGCAGCGTCTTCCTCGAAAGCATGCTGCTGCTGGCCAGCAGCTTCACTTTCGGCATGGCGTCGCTGGCGCTCAAGTATCGACATGGCAACGCGAGGCTGGTCGGCTGGCTGCTGGCGACTCTGCTGTTGGGCATCGCTTTCCTCGGCCTGGAGCTGCACGACTTCGCGAGCATGATCGCCAAGGGCGGCGTGCCGAGTCGCAGCGGATTCCTTTCGGCGTTCTTTGGCCTGGTGCCGCTGCACGGAGCGCATGTCCTGGGCGGTTGCGTGTGGATGGTCAGCCTGCTCGGCCAGCTCGCCCGTCATGGTCTGGACACGCAGACCAAGCTCGGCATCATGCGCCTGGCGTTGTTCTGGCATTTCCTGGACATCGTCTGGATTGCGATCTTTTCGGTGGTCTACCTGGCGGGGCTGACATGATGGATGCGCTGCACACCGAGCTGACCCACGAGCGCGCCGAAGAACATCGCGAGTTTCGCTCTTATGTCTGGGGAATCGTGCTGGCACTCACGCTTACCGTATTGCCGTTTGCGCTGGTGCACTGGCATCTGGTTGATCGACTGCCTTTGCTGATCACCATTGGCGTGTGCGCGCTGGTGCAAATGGGCGTTCACTTAGGCTGCTTCCTGCACATCCGCTTCAAGCGCCATCGTGACGACCTGCAACTGCTGCTGTTCTCCGCGCTGCTTCTCGCCATCATGGTCGGCGGCACACTGTGGATCATGGCCAGCCTGGCCCTGCGCATGGCGCTGCCAGCGCAGCCGTGATGCAGCGGGTGAACTGCACAACGCAGGCGCTGAAGTCCAGGCCTGTCGCTGCTGCGCCTGACCCGGGCAAGGCAGTTGCAGCGGACTGCATGAAACCGCACATGCTGCTTTGGAACAGACCTTCGCTATGCTGGCAGCGCCAAGCCCGACGACGGCTCTCGGCGTTATAGCGCGGCCATCGGCGCATCACTCCGGTCATGCGCGCACCGTGCTGATCACCGCCGCAAGGGAATACATGTCTGTCGATTGCCACTCAAGTACCACCATCGACTTGAACGTCGGCGCATGATCACCGGCATTTCGCCGGTCATGCTGGCGCTGATCGGTGGCTGCGTGGCAGCGGGCGCGACCGCGGTCGGTACGCTGCCCGCATTGTTCTCGCGGCAACTGTCACAGCGCATGCAGGACACGCTGTTTGGATTCGGAGCTGGCGTGATGCTGGCCGCAAGCGCGTTCTCGCTGGCATTGCCGGGCATACAGGCCGCGCAGAGCCACGGCGCCGGACCCTGGCAGGCCGGCAGCATCGTCGGCCTCTCGATCCTGTTCGGCGCGGCGCTGCTGATGCTGCTTGACTGGCTTGTTCCGCATGAGCACTTCATCAAGGGGCCCGAAGGACGCTCGTCGCTGCGACTCAAGCGAGCGTGGCTGTTTGTGTTCGCCATCTGCCTGCATAACCTGCCTGAGGGTCTGGCCATTGGCGTCGGCTTTGCCGGCACGGATCCGGCTGCTGGTCTGGCGCTGGCCACCGGCATAGCGATCCAGGACATTCCAGAGGGTCTGGTCGTTGCGATTGCGTTGATGGCCGCCGGCTATGGGCGCGGTTACTCGGTGGCAGTGGGCATGGCTTCAGGGCTGATCGAGCCGGTGGGCGCCGTGCTGGGGGCTGCCGTCGTCGTAAGCGTGCCGCTGCTGTTACCGCTCGGACTGGGTTTTGCCGCCGGCGCGATGCTGTTTGTCGTCAGCCACGAGATCATTCCCGAGTCGCATCGCCAGGGTCACGAGAACTTCGCGACCGGCGGCTTGATGATCGGCTTCGTGCTGATGATGGTCCTCGACACTGCGTTCAATTGAGGCCCCGACAAGCGCGCTCACGCGGCGAGGGATGCAGCGCAGGCGACTATTCGCTGCGAACCGCGAACCGCGGACCGCAGCTGGCGTGACGTCCCTCACCGCCAACCGGCCCGAGCCAGGCTCCTTGAACGCCGGAAGGTGACGTGGAGTCGGCCGGATGCTGCCGTGTGGATGCCGCAGCCGAGGCTCCGGCAAGTTTCCGCGCATACATCCGGCCGTCGCGGTAGGGCCGGCCTGGTCGGGCCGTCGTGATGGGACCATGCGCGCGTGCGCAAACCGACCCATCAGGCCCGTGCAGCCACGCTGGGATTCAGGTACTCAGCTGAGTTCCGCGACCAGCTCGGCCCTGTGTTGTTCCATGCGCTCACCGAGCTGGGCGAGCTCGGCCTTGGACAGCAGTTTTCTGGCGGTCTTGAACATCTCGTCCTCTTCCTCTTTGACGTGGTGTTCAACCAGCTCTTTCAACACCTTGACCCGGCCGGTAAATTTTTCACTGTCCGGCTTGGTATTGAGCAAGTCCGGCAACACCAGGTCACCGGCGGCACGATGCTCCTCCAGCGCCTCGTAGTACATCTGCGCCTCTTCCTTTTTACCGGCTTGCTTGAACGCGGGGTAGAAAATTTCTTCCTCGATCGCAACGTGCGCCGCGAGATTCACGCGGATCTTTTCCAGCAGCTCGGCACGTTTTTTCACTGCGCGCGAGGTGGTGCCAGCAAGCTCGGTCAACAGCTCGCTGACTTTCTTGTGATCGGCTTTGAGCAGCTGGATGGCATCCATGGAACGCTCCACGCGGGGGAAAGAGCCGCGATCTTTCCATCCGCGGCGTGAAACTGTCGTGCGCGATTGGCGATGGCTTGTTGACATTGCAAGTGGACAAAGAATAGAAATCCCGAGGAGTCCTTGGCCTCTACTTTCGATCACCGCTCGGCATGGTCAGTGACTGGCGAAGACGCGGTCCAGAGCACGTCAGCTGCGTTGCTTGATTGAACGGCTCGCGCCGCTGGTCGCCAGCGGACACGCGCCCACTGCCAGCTCCCGCGCGGGAACCTGCAGCGGACAGTAAGTTTGGAATTGCCCAGCCGATCATGTCAGTGGCACGCGGTGGAACAGTGGCAGCATGGCGGCGTCGGAATGCGCGTCGATATTCTTGCCGCAGCAATCAGGCATCCTGCCACGCGATCGCCAGGCGATGTCCATCCGGATCGGTCAGATTTTGCACGGGGCCGCGACCGGCGGGATGACCCAGAGACTGCGGATCAGGCTCAAAAACCAGGCAGGTTGCCGCGACATCATTCGCCCGCATATCAAGGCCGTCATCCGCGCTCGCGCCGCGATAACACAGCAGTTCCACATTCATTGGCGATTGTGCGGGAGCCATCGTGGTGACCTCGACGTGGGGTTGCTCGAGATCGTCCAGACGAGCCTGCAACGGATCATCGTTTACCGAGCGATGGGCAACATCCAGCCCGAGCGCGGCGTAGAACGCCACGCTGCGCGCCGTGTCGGCCACACAGATTGCCGAATGGTCGATGCCAAGAAAAGGGCTCTGCGCTTGCGTCCGCTGCCAGTACGCCGGCACCTTGTCCGCTGGAAACTGCAGAAGTTCCAGTGGGTGGCCCTCGGGATCGCGAAACTTGAATGCGGTAACGCTGCCGGAGCTGGCAGGCAACCGTTGTGGCCCGCCCAAGGTAATCGGCGTCCAGCCCGGCGCTTGCGAAAGTTGCGCCATGGCCGCGGCCATGTCCGCCACCACGATGGCAAAATGCTGAAAGATCCGGTCCGACGACAGGCTGCCGGCGGGGTAAGCGCGGCCGGGCTGATCGACAAACTGCAGCAGCTTGATTCTCTGCGCGCCGAGTTCCAGCGTGATCCGCAGCGAGCGCCCGCTGACATCAAAGCGATCCTGCGAGCGTGCCCCGGAAAGATGCTCGACCGCTGTTTCGTGAAAGCCCAGCGCCGTCTCATAAAACCCGACCAGCACGCTGGCCTGCGCGCTGCACAAGCGCACATGGCCCAGGCCGGCCACACGAACGCCGTCCATGCTTGCGCCTATGGCCATCCTGCACCTCGCCGGTTGAGAAAGATTGCATACAACGTATGCGAGCCGCCGATAAACAGACGGTTCTTCCAGTAGCCGCCGAAAACCAGACTGGCCACCGCATGCGGTACCAGCACCTTGCCGAGCAGACGTCCGGCCGGATCAATGCAGTGCACGCCATCGGCCGCGCTGGACCACAGGTTGCCGTCCTCATCCACGACCATGCCATCGGCAAAGCCCGGCTCGATCTTGTGGAAGATCTCCCCGCCGTGCAGTCTGCCATTGGCGTCAACGTCGAACGCGCGGATGTACTGCTTGGGGTTTTCAGTGGTCATGTCGCCGCTTTCGCTGACATACAACCGGCTCTCGTCCGGGGAGAACGCGAGCCCGTTGGGACCGTCGAAATCGCCTGCCGCGATGGTGATCTTGCCGCTCTGCGGATCGAACCGGTACAGCGCTGGCGGTTGCTCCGATTCCTGTCTGCCACCCTCGTAGTCGCGCTGGATGCCATACAGCGGATCAGTAAACCAGATCGTGCCATCGGACTTGACGATGACGCCGTCCGGCGCGTTGAGTCGCTTGCCTGCGTGACTGTCCACCAGTTTGGTGATCTTGCCGTCCAGCTCGGTGCGATACAGACAGCGATCGTGATGCGAGCAGGAAATCAGCCGGCCCTGGCGATCACGACACTGGCCATTCGCGTAGTGCGAAGGCTCGCGATATACCGATACGCCAGCGCCCTCGATGTAACGCATGGTTCGGTTGCGCGGCAGGTCCTCGAACAATAGGCAGTTCGCGTCACCCATCCACACCAGTCCTTCGACCCAGCGATATCCGCCAGCAAGCTCTTCCAGCGGTGCGTTGGGAAGCACGTACTGGTTGAAGATGGGATCAAAAGTGACAAAGCCGTCTGTATCACTCATGGCGCATATCTCACTTGAACGCGCACGGTGAATCCGGCGCGGGCATGTCTTCAAACTGGACGAGCATCAACATGGCCGGCTCGTCACCGACGGTGCTGGAACGGTGGCCTTTGCGGCCGTCTTTTTCACGGCAGTTCTGGTCGCCCCCGAAAGATATCTCCCCGGGGCCAAACTCCATTCGCGTGCCGTCCATGGCCTCCACCGACCAGCGTCCGGACAGCGGCACGATCCACTGCGGCAGAGGATTCTCGTGCCAGTCGCCGGTCCAGCCGACCGGGAGCACCGTCATCATCACGGTCATCTTGCCTTTGGTCTTGCTGCCCTTCCACTGCGGGTCCGCGCCGCTGCCGATGGAACTCAGATCAAACTCGGTGAAGCAACATGCGTCCTGGTGGCTGACGCCATCCTTGTCGGTCCACAGATGGCAATACGGAACTTTGGGCTTGGCTTTCTCATTCATGGCGAAACTCCTTCGGGCAAATAGGCGGTGGATGCATCCGCAGCGTGCGCATCCGGCTGGACCGTTCGGTACGGATGCGTCGAAGACAGCGGGTGCTGCAGAAAATGGTGTACGCCGTAGGCGGTGCCGCCGGTGGTTAGCAGCAGGAAGCCGCCGGCAAGGGCGAAATTCTTCATGAAGTCCCAGAACACGTCGCGTCCCTTGCTCGGGCCCTTGAGGCGGAAATCGGCGACCTTCCAGAATTGTTTCCAGAGCAGTGCGGTCACGACGCAATAGCCGGCCAGAACCATCGCCGCCAGGCGGTCCATGACCCCGGTGAGCACGGCAAGCGACATCATCACCTCGATGCAGATGCCCGCGCCAATCAGCAGCCACGACAGCGGACGCGAATGCGCCGTCGCTTGCGCGTCATCCACCGCCGCGCGGGTATTGAGCAGCTTGTCCAGCGCGCTGAACGGCAAAAACAAGGCGACGAGAATGACGCGAATCAGGAAGCTGGCGAACAGACTGAACACTGGGATCGGCCAAGTGGCGCAGCCTGCAGCATGCCGTGCGCGCGGTGAATGCGGTGTCGATCTTGTGCTATCGGGCCGGACGGCTTCGGCGTGCGGCCATCGGTAGACGCTTGCGATGGGCGCGGCGCGCTGAACCCGACAAGACGTTGGGTGCATTCCACGCCTTGCCGTTCCGCTCACGCCAGCAGCCGGGCATGGTGCTATTTTTCTCGTACCACTCCAAGAGAAGAACATGCCAGCGCAGAACGATTCGCAGTCCACGCCACCGCAGCCACTGGTTGCCCGCCTGTTGCAGGGACAAAAGGCCATTGTCACCGGGGCCAATTCCGGGATCGGTCGCGCCGTTGCGCTGGCACTGGGCGCGGCCGGCGCCGACGTGGTGGTCAACTACATCGACGACGACGCCGCGGCGCAGGCAGTAGTCGATCAACTGCACGGCTTCGGCGTCAAGGCCATGAAGATAAAGGCTGACGTATCAGCCGAAAACCAGGTCGGTGCGATGTTCAGGCAGATGATCGAGGCATTCGGCACGGTCGACATCCTCGTCGCCAACGCCGGCCTGCAACGCGACTCCGCATTCGCGCAGATGACTTTGCAGCAATGGAACAAAGTCATCGGCGTCAACCTCACTGGCCAGTTCCTGTGCGCGCGTGAAGCCGTGCGCGAGTTTGTGCGTCGCGGCGTTGTTCCACAAACATCTTGTGCAGCTGGCAAGATCATCTGCATGAGTTCTGTGCACCAGGAGATTCCCTGGGCCGGACACGCCAACTACGCTTCGTCCAAGGGCGGCATCCGGCAGTTGATGGAAAGCCTTGCGCAGGAGGTGGCGCCGCAGAGGATCCGCGTCAACGCCATTGCACCCGGCGCAATCCGTACGCCAATCAATACCAGCGCGTGGAATACCCAAGCAGCACTCAAGTCCCTGCTGAAACTGGTTCCGTACGGCCGCATCGGCGAGCCGGACGACATTGCGCGCGCGGCCGTGTGGCTGGCGTCGGACCAGTCCGACTACGTAGTCGGCACCACCTTGTTCGTGGATGGCGGCATGACCCTTTTCCCCGGCTTCGCCACCGGCGGCTGATTGATCATGGCCGACAACCATTACGATCTGATCGTCATCGGCAGCGGGCCCGGCGGCGCTGCGCTCGCGCAAAAGCTGGCGCCCACCGGCAAGCGGATCCTGCTGCTGGAGCGCGGCGATTATCTGCCGCGCTCCATCGACAACTGGGATTCGCACAAGGTGTTTGTCGAAGGCATGTACCAGGCCAAGGAAACCTGGCACGGTCTGGACGGCGAGAGCTTTCATCCGGGCCTGCACTATTACGTTGGCGGCAATTCCAAGATGTACGGCGCAGCGCTGTTTCGCCTGCGCGAGCGCGACTTTGGCCAGATTGTCCACAAGGACGGCGTATCCCCTGCATGGCCCTTGCCGTACGACGTGTTTGAGCCGTACTACGCGCAGGCCGAGCAGTTGTTTCATGTACACGGCCAGCGCGGTGAGGACCCCAATGAACCATGGTCGAGCGGCCCCTATCCTTACCCCGCCGTAGCGCACGAGCCGCGCGTGCAGGCATTGCACGACTGCCTGCACGGGGAAGGCCTGCATCCGTTCCATTTGCCGATGGGCATTCTGCTGGACGAGATCAATGGCAAGACCACGCCCGACAGTGTCTGCATCCGCACGCCATATTTTGATGGATACCCGTCGCCGCTCAATGGCAAGGCCGACGCGCAGGTCATGTGTGTCGATCCGGCGCTCAAGGCCCACCCGAATCTGACGCTGCTCACCGGCGCTTACGTGTCAACGCTGGAAACCGATCCAACCGGCAGGTCCGTCAGCGCCGTCAACGTCACCCGCGATGGCGAGCAGGAACGCTACAGCGCGGACATTGTGGTCGTGGCCTGCGGTGCGCTGTCTTCGGCGCTGCTGCTGCTGCGTTCGGCCAGCGACAGGCATCCGCACGGCTTGGCCAACGGCTCGGATCAGCTCGGGCGCAACTACATGCGCCACAACCAGTCGGTGCTGATGGCCGTGCTGCGCGAGCCCAATGACACCGTATTCCAGAAAACCCTGGCGCTGAGCGACTGGTATTTTGGCAGCGACGACTGGGACTATCCGCTGGGACTGATGCAGATGTGCGCCAAGTCCCAGGCTGCGCAGATCCGTGGCGAAGCGTTGCCATCCTGGCTGGACTGGCTGCCAAAGATGCCGTTTGAAACCATGGCGCGGCATTCGATGGATTTCTGGCTTTCCAGCGAAGACCTGCCGCGTCCGGAAAACCGCATCCGCTACGACGGCGACAAGGTGCTGCTGGAGGTACATGAAAACAACATCGAAGGGCACGGGCGACTCAAAGCGAAACTCAAACAGATCCTCGGCAAGCTGGACGCGCACCCGGTGCTGCTTGACCGCAGCCTGTATTTCGGCAAGAACATCCCTATTGGCGGCACGGCGCATCAGGCGGGTACCGCGCGCTTCGGTATCGACCCTGCCAGTTCGGTGCTCGACCTGGACTGCAAGGCCCACGAGCTGGACAACCTGTACATTGCCGACGCCAGCTTCTTCCCTTCCATCGGTGCGGTGAACCCCACGCTGACGATCATCGCCAACGCGCTGCGCGTGGCAGACCGGATCAAGGCGCGGCTAGGCTGAGCAAGCTTGCAATGTCTGACCGAAGTTCCAGACGTATCCACTCTGGCACCGCCATGCGATCGGCCAGCGACTGAGCCGGCTGGCCTGCAGGCTTCGGCGTCGCGCTGCGCGCGCTCAGCCAGATGCCGCGACGTCAGGCGCAATCAGCCGCGCATGCAGTCGGCCGATGCCCATGGGCGTCGAATGGTTGAAACGGGTGCGGCCTGATCTGGCGCGTGCACGCAGTCAGCGCAGCTGAGTGCGAACAAATGCTGCCAGGCGCGCGATGGAGGTGTTTGCGGGCGCAAACCACGGCGTCCAGAGCTGCCACATATGCAGGACGCCACGTTCCACGTGGCAGTCAACTCGGGCGCCCGCTGCTTGACCGCGACGTGCCAGCAGAAGCGCATCGTCCTGCAGCACTTCGTGCTCGCCCACCTCGACATGCGTTGGCGGAAGCAGCGACAGGTCATCCAGCAGCGGCGACACTTCGGGATGCCCGACGGGCATCGCGCCGAACGCGAGTCGAGCCAGCGCCGTGTCTTGCTCGTCGTCATTCATCGCATCACGCGCGCTGTTGGCGCGGCGCGTCTTGTTCAATCCCGAGCGATCCGTATTCGGCGAGCACAAAAGCAGTGCGTCGATCGCGTGCCCCTCTCGCGCCAGAGCCAGCGCCGTGGTCAGTGCCAGGTGGCCGCCCGCACTGTCGCCCCCTAGCAGCACGCGCTGGCCGACGCCTTGCAGCGCGCGCACCACAGCCTTGGCGTCGTCCAGCTGCGCGGGCCACGGATGCTCCGGCGCCAGCCGGTAATGCGGCAGAAACACCGCAACGCTGGCCATGGCTGCAATCGCGGCGCCGACCCGCCAATGCGTTTGCGGTGACCCAAACACGTAGCCGCCACCGTGCATCCAGACCACTAGCGGCGCGCTGCCAGGCACCAGGCGATTCGCCGCGGCTACCGGCGGGGGTATCCACAGGCCGTCAACGCCGCCCAGGTTCAGCGCACGCCCCACGGTTGGCGGCGTGCCGGCGGCATCGCCGCGCAGGAGTCGCGCAAACCCTCTGCGCATGTCCGACGGTTGCTCGCCCAGGTCGATGGCTGCGATCCGCGCGGCTATTTCGTTGCGCGACACGCAGCCTTCGAATGGCCCATCGGCAATCCGCTGCAGCATCGTCAACGACATGGGCAAGCCTCCGGACGCAACACTTCAGGTGTCGATGGACATCACCGAGCCGCCGTCCACGCGCCAGTTGGAGCCGACGACAAAGCTGGCGCGCTCTGAACACAACAGCGCGATCACCGACGCCACTTCCTCCGGTCGGCCGCGCCGCTTGAGCACCAGGTACGGCCGCTCCTCCTCGAGGAACGACTGGATGGCCTCATCCATGCTGACACCCAGCTTTTTGGCGCGTTTTTTCATCATGCCGTCGGTCATGTCAGTGGCAATGAACGCCGGTGCCACGGCATTGATCAGCACGCCCTGCGGCGCGTACACCTGGCCGGTCGCCTTTACGAAAGACAAAAGGGCGGCCTTGGCAGCGTTGTAAACCGCCTCATCCGGATACGGCTGTGCCGCGTTCTCCGAGGTTACAAAAACTGCCCTGCCCCAGCCGCGTTTTACCATCGCAGGGACCAGCGTGCGAGCAACGCGCACGGCCGACATGAAGTCAATATTCCACGCCTCGCTCCAGTCTTCATCCGTCATGTCCGTAAGCGGATCGCCCTTGGCGCCGGTGACGCCCGCGGTATGCACCAGAATATCCAGATCCCAGTCGGTGGCATCGCGCAGCGCTTCCACCCCGGCCTGGTCGGCGAGGTCGACGACCACAGACTGCAGGTGATCGCTCGCGCCGCCGAGCGTCGTGACGGTGGCTTTCAATTCCTCCTCGTCAATGTCAGTGAGCAATACGCGAACCCCTTCTTCAAGCAGGCTGCGCGCAGTTTCAAGTCCGATGCCACCAGCCCCGCCGGTGACGACCGCAGAGCGGCCCTTGATGCCAAGATCCATGATATTGATCCGACCCCTTGGATAGATGTTGACCACGAGTTGTGTACCTGCACGCTGCGGTTCAACGTCGCGGCTGCGCAGATTCAATGGACCATCTGCTGCGTGACGTCGCGATGAACAGCCGGTATGGAATGGCGGTGAAGGCGTGCTGAAACGCCCTCGTGCGCGGCATCAGGCAGCGCGATATTGGCCAATCTTGAATCAGGACGTCGGCAGCGACATGCACCCTGCGCGGCGCCAGATAACGCGCGCGAAAATCGGCTGAATCTGCGCACCCAACCCCGTGACGGCATTGAAGTCAGCCGCGCCATCCATAAGCCACGCCATGCACCGCGACCGGACCCATCGCCATCTTCGACGGGCGCAGGCAAGGGTCGTGGTCCTGCAATCCGAAGACCTGTCGCCCGGTCAGGCGCGCAGCAACAATCACGGCGGCGAAAACATTCCGCGGGCAGTCGCGTCTTGACGCAACGCTGAAGCGGACACGCGCACTATGTATGAACTGCTTGAAGGAAACCTGACATGTCGACTTTCACGTTTAACGCCGATGCCGTGGACGACGGTGCGATGAAGAGTTTTGCCCACGGCAAGCGCAGGATTCTGATCGTGCGTGCCGGTGGCGACTATCGCGCCTTTCAAGGAAACTGCCCGCACGCCGGAGCAGATCTTGGCCAGGGCGTTTTGTGCGCTGGACGCGTGATCTGTCCGTGGCACCACGCCACCTTCGACGCGCACAGCGGCGCGTTGCTTGAACCCTTGGCCACCGAGGGCCTGACCCGTTATCAGGTACGGCGCGATGGCGAACATTGCATCGTCGATCTGGAATCCAGGCTCTCTTTTCCCCAGCCAGCACCCCAGGGTAGCGATCAACATGTGGTTATCGTCGGCGCCGGTGGTGGTGGCTTCATGGCAGCGCACACCCTGCGTCAGCACGGCTTCGTTGGCCGGGTGACCCTGGTTGACCCCGACCACGCCGCGCCGTACGAGCGCCCGATGTTGAGCAAACAGTTCCTGGCTGGCAAAGCGGATGTGGGCGAGATTGGCGTGGGCGGCGAGAATTGGGCGGCGAACAACCACATCGATCGGCGCTACTCGCGTGCACTCAGCATCGAGCCGGATAAAAACCAGCTGATCTTGGAACGCGGTGAGCCGCTTGTTTACGATTTCCTCATTGTCGCTACCGGTGCAAGGCCGCGCAAAGTCGACCTGCCGGGCGTCGATCTGCCCGGCGTCCACACCCTGCGCAGCCTGGCAGACGCCGTGGCGCTGAAGAAAGCTGCGCATGGCAAGCATGTGGTCATCGTCGGCACCAGCTTCATCGGCATGGAGGCTGCTGCCAGCCTGAGCGCGGACCATGCTGCAAAATCGGTCAACGTGATCGGCAACAAGGACGAGGTACTGCAGCCCATGCTGAGTCCTGGGACCGCACGCGAACTGCGCCGGTTGCACGAATCGCACGGCGTTGTCTTTCATCTCGGCAGCGGCCTGCGCGGGATTACCGGCGCTGACCATGCCGACGGCGTGCAGCTGGAGAACGGTGAAATGCTGAAGGCCGAGCTCGTGCTGCTGGGTCTGGGGGTGACGCCACGCAGCGAATTGCTGCAGGAGTTTGCCGACGATAAAGGCGCGGTGCGGGTGGACGAACACATGCGCGTCAGGGACAACATCTTCGCCGTGGGCGACATCGCACTTGCGCCGACCGTACTCGGGCCTTTGCGCATCGAGCATTGGCGCGTCGCCATGCAGCAGGGCATGGTGGCGGCGCTGGCTGTGCTCGGTCAGCCGGGGACGGGCATGGACCGCCGCGTGCCATTTTTCTGGACCGGGCAATTTGGCAAGAGCCTGCGCTACGTTGGCCATGCGCGCGGCGACGCGCCGCGCCACGTCTGGGGTGACGTCGGCAAGCTCGACTTCATCGAGTTCAGCTTCGACGGACAGCGAACCGTGGCCGCCGCCGGGATGCAACATGATGCCGACATGGACGCATTTGAATTGCTGTTGAAGATGGGTCGTGCGCCATCAGCAGAGGAGATCCGCAGCGGCGGCTTCGTGCTCAGCGAGCGGCTCCACGGCATTTCGGAGGCCGCCAGCGCGGATTGACGGAAGCGTTTGGCCAACGCCCAAGAGCCTGGGAAACTGTACCTGCTGAAAAAGCCGGCACTGCGCTTGCTGGCGGCCAGCGCCTGGCGTGCAAGCGTCGACGGCCACGCTCGAGCAGCCCGCTCATGCGTAGAGCGGCTTGTCCACGTGGACGGAACCGGTGCAGCTGCGGCGTTTGCAGTCAGGTCAATAACCTATGATGACCAAGACGTGCCTGCCACCATCCACTACTGACTTCAGCGCCTCGTCTTGCGCTCGCCTTGACTTCCCGCTACTCAACGCGCGTTGCGCAAGACTGGTTTGATCAACTTATTGCAGGAATGATTTTAGATGGCCATCGACCACAGCCTCGTGCGTTTGAACGTACGCGACAACACCGTTTACATCAACCATGGCGAGACCGTCTTGGCAACGCAAAGAAACGGCTTTCTCGACAGCAAGCCCGACCAGGGATTGTTCGTTCACGAGACACGCATGCTGTCGCGTTATCGCTTTCTGATCAACAACGAGGAGCCCGAACCGGTCGCATTGTCGCGCGTTGCGCATGACAGCTGGCTTGGTTACTACATCGTGACTGCGCCCGGTTTCGACAGCGAAGCCGGCAGCCTGAACGCGCCGCAAGGCAGCGCGCAGCAGACGATCGAGATGCGAGTCACCCGCGTGCTGGCCGATGGCATGCACGAGGATCTGGACGTCACAAATTTCACCCAGACCGCGGTAAGCGTGCGGCTGACGATTGAACTGGACGGTGATTTCGCCGACCAGGGCGAGACGCAGGGCAAGCGCCAACAGCACGGCGAGCTGACACGCGTGTGGCAAGAGCTTGCCGATGCCCACACGCTCACGTTCAACTATGTCGCGCAGAATACCTTCGATCACCAAGGCAACACCGGCACGGCCAAACTGAGGCGCGGACTGGAACTGCGCATCGACCACGCCGCCTCGCCGCCGCGCTACGTCGGCGAGCGCATTCATTTCGACCTGCATATCGAGCCGCAAAAAACCTGGCACGTGTGCCTTAACTGGACTGCGCTGATTGAAGATCAGCGTTTGCTGCCGCCGTCGGCCTGTCGCGCGTTCGGTGATTCCAGCCAGAGCGAGGCCGTGTTTCTGGCGGAAGCCACGCACTTTGAATCGGCCACGAGCCAAGGCATGAGCGCAGTGGTCATCGACGCGTTGCAGCAGGCAACGCGCGACCTGGCCGCATTGCGCATGCATCGCCTCGATCAGGGCCCACACGCGTGGACGATTGCCGCCGGCTTGCCGATGTACGTCGCCATTTTTGGCCGTGACACGCTGACCGCCGCGTGGGAAGCAGCGTTGCTCGGCCCCGAAGTCATGCGCGGCACGCTGCCGATACTGGCGCGGTCGCAGGGCACACAGGTCAATGACTGGCGCGACGAACAGCCTGGCCGCATGGTGCACGAGGTGCATACCGGGCCGCTGAAAGTCCTCAATTTCGACCCCAAGGCACGCTACTACGGAACGGTTACCGCACCTGGTTTTTATCCATTTGTGCTGGCGCAGCTGTGGCACTGGACCGGTGACAAGGAAGCGGTAGCGCCGTATATCGAGCCGGCCTTGAAGGCGCTGCAATGGATGGATCAGGCCTCCGACGGGCGCGTTTTTCATCACTATCAGACGCGCTCCAGCCAGGGCGTAGCCAACCAGGCGTGGAAGGATTCCCCCGATGCCATCGTGTATGCGGACGGCAGCCAGGTAAAGGCGCCGATCGCCACCAGCGAAGAGCAGGGGATCGTCTACGCAGCCAAGCTCAATCTGGCCGAGGTGCTGTGGTGGTTTGACCGCAAGGACGAGGCAAAAAAGCTGTACCACGAAGCGGAGGAACTCAAGCGCCGCTTCAATGAAGCATTCTGGATGGAGGACGCCGGCTTTCTTGCCATGGCCCTTGATGGCCAGGACAAGCAGGTAACTTCCATCGGCTCAAACGCGGCGCATTGCGTGGCGACCGGCATTGTCGACAAGGATCTGGTCGAGCGCACCATGGCCCGCCTGTTTGAACCGGACATGTTCAGCGGCTGGGGTTTGCGTACGCTGTCCTCGAGCAATCCGGCGTACAACCCGTACTCGTACCATCGCGGCAGCGTGTGGCCGGTGGAACATGGACCGTTTGCCGTGGGCGCCTATCGCTACGGCTGCCACGAACAAGTGGAGCGTATCTGCCGTGCGCAGTTTGACGTAGCTTCGCTGTTCGACTTTCGCCGCTTGCCCGAGTGCATCAGCGGGCATCCGCGCGATCACGATCATCCTTTTCCCGCCCTTTATCCAGCGGCCAACATGCCGCAAGCGTGGTCGGCGACGACGACCTTCACGCTGTTGCAGGCCATGCTCGGCTTGCAGCCGTTTGCGCCCTTGCGCATGCTGTTTGTCGATCCGCAATTGCCACCGTGGCTACCCGAGATCACCCTGCGCCAGATGCGCGTGAATGATGCGGTCGTCGACCTGCGCTTTTTTCGCAATGAAAATGGAGACAGCGACTACAGCGTGCTGGATCAGCGCGGTGCCAGTCTGCACGTGGTGCGCCAACCCAGCCCGTGGTCGCTCACTGCAAATTTCGGCGAGCGGCTCAAGGATCTCGCGCTGAGCATCCTGCCTGGCAGGTAACCTCCTCCCCTGTCGCAGGCAAAGACAGCCCGCGCACGCATCACGCCGCGCGGGCACTGTCTGGCGCCGCTGCACGCGCAAGCGCCTGAACCCGCAACGGGATCGCGCCTGCGCGCCCGGCTTGCGCCAATCAATCGGCTGGCAATGCGTAAATACCCGGCAGGTTGCGACCTTGTTCGTGATAGTCCATGCCGAAGCCGAACACGTAGCGATCAGGCAGCACCACGCCGTTGAAATCCGATGCAATGCCCTCGGCAACCCGGTTGTGCGCCTTGGTGCACAGGGTGGCAATCCATACGCGGCGTGCGCCACGCCGATAGCAGTCCTCGCGCACTGCGAGCAGCGTGTGGCCTTCGTCAAGGATGTCATCGACGAGCAAGACGACGCGATCGCGCAGCTCCACCACCGGCTCGCGCAACCACTTCAGTTCGCTACCGGTGGTGTTGCCCCGGTAACGCGTGGCATGCACGTAGTCAAACTCCAGATCGGTATGGATGGCCAAAGCCAGCTCGCCGGCAAAAATCAGCGCGCCATTCATTACCGTCAGGAAAACCGCGCGCTCTCCGGCCAGCGCAATGTCGATGCGCGCGCCAAGAGCAGCAATGACTGCCTGCAATTCACCGCGCGCATGCAGCAGTTCGGCCCGGGCCAGGGCATCGGCAAGTGACGGTAGCTGCATATTCATATGGTTCCTTGGGCGGTGTTCAATGCCGTGATGCGAGCGACAAAATGGTCGCGTTGCGGGTTGTCCTCCAGCTCGGCCCAGCTGCTGCCCATTTCGCCATGCAGTGCCTGCAGTACGCGCGGAAGTGCGTGATTCTGGCGCCCTGCAACCATCGGCATCGCCGCGATGGCCTCGGCGACCACGTCGGGGAAGCACGCCAGCACCAGATCGCAGCCGGCGGCCAGGTGCGCCCGCACGCGCGCGCCGATGGAACCTGCGGCGCCAGCGGCAGCCATGCTGATGTCGTCGCTGATGACCGCGCCGGCAAAGCCCAGTTCGCCGCGCAGAATATGCTTGATCCAGAACGCGGAATAGCCCGCCGGCTGCGCATCCACTGCGGGATAGATCACGTGCGCCATCATCACCGCCTCGGCATGCGCCGCAATGCAGTCCGTGAACGGCAGCAAATCGTCGCGGCGGATGATATCCAGGCTGCGGTGGTCCAGCGCCTGCTCCTTGTGCGTGTCGGCGCCGACCGAGCCGTGGCCGGGAAAGTGCTTGAGCACGCAACCCATGCCCGCCAGATGCATGCCGCGCACGTACGCTTGCGCCAACTCCGCGGTCACGCCCGGATCGGCGTGAAACGCCCGCAGGCCGATGGCGGCGTTCCCGCGCGCCAGATCGACCACCGGCGCGTAACTGAAATCCACGCCGCTGGCGCGCAGCTCGCTGGCCATTACCCAGGCGTGATCCTCGGCCAGGCGCACGGCCTGCGCCGGATTGCGGTCGTACACGGCGCCGATTGCCGCCAGGGCGGGCAAACGCGTAAAGCCCTCGCCAAAGCGCTGTACCGGACCGCCTTCCTGATCCACTGCAATCAACAGGCGTCCATTGCCGACAGCGCGGATCGCCGCGCACAGCGCCAGCAGCTGCGTGCGCGACGCAAAGTTGCGCGTGAACAACAGCACGCCGGCGACGCACGGCGCAGCCATCCACGCCTGCTCCTGTTCGCTCGGTGCAAGTCCCGCCAGGCCGATCATCAGCATGTGCTGTCACCTGCGTCCTGCTCGATGGCAGACCATTGTTGATACGGATAGTCGATCAAGCTGACGTTGTAATATCGGCGCACGGTGCTGACCTCAACTCCCAGCCATGGCGGGCGCGGAAATGGCGCGTCCTCGGCGGGCAGTTCCACCTCCGCCACAATCAAGCCTGCGTTATCGCCAGCAAACTCGTCAATCTCAAACAGCGTGCCGTCGACGCGAACAAGGTGCCGGGTCTTCTGCAGCACGCCGCCACATAGCGTGGCCAGCATCGCTTGCGCATCGGCAAGCGGAATGGCGTATTCAAATTCGGCGCGAGCAATGCCGGCAACCGCCTGCTTGACGTTGAGCCAGGCCCTCGTCCCGTCGACGCGCACGCGCACCGACGCCAGCGCACGCTCGGCCGGCATCCGCACCTGCGCGCCCAACAGGTAACCCTGACGCATGGGTTCACTGTGTTCGATTGCGCTTCGCCACGAGGCATCACGCAGCAGGAATTTGCGCTCGATCTCAGTCGCCATCAAGCCAGCCTCCGGCTACTGGGCACGCATGCTCTAGCCACGCGCAAACAACGCGATGGATTCCACATGTGCGGTATGTGGAAACATGTCCATAACCCCGGCCGCCTGCAGGGTAAATCCGTGCTGGTGCACGAGAATGCCGGCATCACGCGCCAGCGAGGCTGGATGGCACGAAACGTAGACCACCTTTTTGGTGCTCGCGTGCGGCAGGTAGGCCAGCAGCTGGTCGGCGCCGGCGCGCGGCGGATCAAGCAGCAGTTTGTCCCACGGCTGGCTGGCCCACCCGGCGGCATGCTGATTCTCAAAAAGGTTCGCCACAAAAAAATCGGCATTGACGATACCGTTGTGCACTGCGTTTTGTGCGGCGCGGGCAACCAGGTCGGTATCCCCTTCCACACCGGCTACCGCCGCGACGCGGCGGGCAATGGGCAAAGTGAAGTTTCCCAGACCGCAGAACAGGTCGAGCACGCGATCGGTTGGCTGCAGGTCTAGCAGCTGCAGCGCCAGCGCCACCATGCGCTGGTTCATGCCCGCATTTACCTGCACAAAGTCCAGCGGCTGGAATTCCAGTTCAACGTCTGCGAAGCGTGCGTCGTCGCCATGAATATTGAAGGCCAGGCGCGGATTCGCCGGCCACAGCGGGTGCACGCTGCTGTTGCCAGATGGTTGCAGGTAGATGGCCAGATCGTGCGCCTGTCCAAACCCGGCAAGTGCGGCCAGATCGTGTTCGCTCAGCGGCTGCATGTGCCGAAACACGAGCGCCGCCGTGTCATCACCAGCGGCAAACTCCACTTGCGCAATGGAGTCAAGCGCATCCAGTGTGCCAAGCATGTCGGCCAGCAAACCGACCTTTGGGCCAAGCGCCGGGTGCATGATTTCGCACTGGCGGACCTCGGCGACAAAGCGCGGGTTTTCCCGTTCGCGAAAGCCCACCAGCACGCGCCCTTTTTTTTCCACGTTGCGCACCGACAAACGGCCTTTGCGCCGGTATGCCCACGGCTGGTCGACGAGCGGCGGCAGCCATGCCTGCGGTGCGACCTTGCCGATTCGCGTGAAATTGTCGGCCAGGACGCGCTGCTTGCCGGCAATCTGCATGGCAGCGTCAAGGTGCTGCAGCGAGCAACCACTGCAAGTTGCGTAATGGGCGCAAAGCGGATCTACCCGATGCGGTGAAGGGTCAATGACCTCGACCAGATCACCCTCATCGAAATTGCGGTGGCGCTTGCGCAAGCGCAGGCGAACCGTTTCACCCAGCAAGGCGCCCGTCACAAACACCGTCTTGCCATCCACGCGTGCGACCCCGCGGCCGTCGTGACCGATATCGCTGATGACGGCTTCAAACGGGAGCGGCGATACCTTGTTGCTTCTGGACATGATGGGCAGGGAAATCAATACGGGCGGACGGACCGGCCATTATTACCGATCCGTGCTCGGCCGCGTCCGCATGCCGCAGCACCAGCTACACCCGCGTCGCCGAAAAACGCGAGCGCGAGGTGCGCCCGCGTCAGCTCCTGCAGATGCCTGCCGCGGCTGCGCAAACTGCTAGCGCTGCTTCCAGGCGCCGCCTGCATCCTGGTAATACCAGCCAGAGTGCGCTTTCTCGATCCAGGTCTTCGCAAAGGTAGCGCGAATTTGCGCTTCCCATTCCGGATGACCATTCGCGCTGGCAATTTCGCGATACAGCTTGGCGCGATCGCGATTTTCGTCAGACACCGCTGCGTTGGCCTGAGCGCGCTGGCTCAGCGGCACCTTGGCCGCATCGTGCATCGCCACCATGCCGTCATGCGTAAACCCCAATGCACCGCTGTCGAGCAACCCGCGCAGCACCGAATCAACGCGCGCGCGCATGCTTGCCCGCAGCGCTTCAGTGGCCGGGGTTGCAATCAGGACGTTTGGTGTATCTGCGGCATAGGCAGCGGGTATCAACAGATCCAGCAACATCGCCGAAGGCTGCTGTTTCGCGGCTGGCGGCGCTTTGGGCGCTGGTTTGGGCGCAGTGCCCTGCTCTCCAAGCACAGTGCCAATGAACTGATCCGCGGCTTTCTGCGCCGCCGCTTCGGGAAAGTAGACGTTGATCGTGACGCAGCCAACGAGCGTCACCAGAAGACCAGTCAGAAGAATGTAGGCGAGCTTTTGCATGCATGACTCCAGGTGACGAAAAGCAAATATTCAATTACTGCGCTAGCTCAACGCACTTCGGGCGCCGCGCCGGCAATCGCGTCGCGCAAACGCCGTACCAGCGTGGGCCAGTCGACTTGGGTCTGATGGCCAACGACCTGCAGACGTGGCAGTCCACTACCTTCGACGATAGTGTAGCCGTCGCTGCCTTTCTCCAGACCGCTCATCTGGCACACGGTACCTTGCAGCGTGCAGTTGAGGCCAATGCGCTTGTAGCCAAACGTCTTGAACAATTTCAAAACCGCGCCCTGCAACCCGGCCGCAACCCCGCCACCGCCGCCGACGGCGGTGAGATTGTTGACCGCACGCTGGCTGATGCGACCGCCGTCAGCGGCCAGCATCTGTGCCTTGAACGCTACCGGGTTCCAGCCAACGAGGCGCAGGCCATCAATGCTGCCATTCAGTCGGCCGGTAATGCTGCCAAAGTCAAAAACGCTGGTGATCGCGCCCAGATCCAGGTGCTGCAGGGCAATGTCTGCAGCCAGTATCGGCGTGGCTCCAAACGGGTCCTGCAAGGAAAGCCCGGTGAGGGCGAGATAACCGTCGAACAGGTTTGCCGACAGTCCGCCATCCAGCTCAATGCGATCATCGACCCAGCGCAAGGAAGGAATCGCACCACCCAGCGTGCCGGGGAACGCGGGCCAACCCATGGCCTGGCTGAAAGCAGTCATGTCCACATCGGTCAGCGCCAGCGAGGTACTCAGACGCTGGCCGCGTGCGGCATCGGGTCGCCAGTCCAGGCTGCCGATCCGCAGCGTACCCTTGAGCAGCGGTACGGACAGCGCCTGGCTCAAGGCCAGCGTACCGTTGCGACTGCGCCACGCAGACTGCGCGCTGCCAAATGGCACCCGGTAGAACTGCAAGGCGTCCCACGCCACGGTCGTCGCGGGGCGATCGTCCTGCCTCGCCCAATCCAGCGCGCCGCGCAAGCCGGTGATCGTTACGCGGCCACCGGCATCGCGAAAGCTCATGCCTGGCGTGTTGAATCGGAAGCTGTGCAGGCCGTCGGCACGCAGATCGACCCCGCCGTTCAACTCGCCAGTAATGGTTGGTTTGGGCAAGCCCAAAGTGTCCAGCCAGGCTTCGCCGTAACGTGCGTGTGCGGCCGGAAAGCTGGCGTGGAAGTCCGCCAGCTGCAATGTGGTCAATGCACCGTTGGCATCAAAACCCAGGGCACCATCCAGTTGCAGCGCATCGGGGTCGTTCACCCGCAGGCGACTGAATTGCACCTCGCCGCGCTGCGCAGTCGCGTGCAGATCCATCTGCACGGCGTGCCCGGGCAGGCGGGCGTAAATCGGTCCGAGGAGTAACTCGCCACCGCTGATACTGGCATCCAGATCAATCTGCGCAGGCCCCTGCGTGGTGTCAAGACTGTAGCGTCCGGCTGCCCCGAGGGTTTGCGCTGCCAAGGTACCGGCAGGCGTCTCGAATGCGACCTGTGCAAGTGCAAACGTGCCCGACGACTGCAAGCCCCGGCTGCGCATATCCAGCGCCAGGTCGGCACTTACGTGTCCTGCCGTGGTGCGGCCGGACCACATGGTGCTGAGCAGGCCCTGCAGCCAGGCGGCCGGGAGTTTTTTCATGGTGATCTGGACGTGGCTGGTCTGGTCCAGCGGCAACCACGCGCCAACCTGTGCTGCGCCCTGCTGCAAGTTGACTACCAGGGTATTGGCCGGCCCGTTGACGATAACCTCGACGCTGGCCTTGCTCAGTGCGCCACCCGGCGCCGAGGTCAGCCGCATGTCCCCGGAAAATATCCAGCGCTGGCGATCGTCGCGCCGCAGCGTGCCATCCGCCACCAGCCCCAGTCGGCGCCAGCCCATGGCCGGAACGCTGGCCTGCGCGGCGACCACGTGTACGCGCACTCCGCCGTCCGCATTTTCATCAACGCTCGCCGTGAGCCCGCGCAGGCTGATGCCCGGGGCGTTCAACTCCTGCGCCTGCATGAGCACTTTCGCCTGCGCGCACGAGCCACTACCGAGCCACAGCAACGCGACACAAAGCAGAAAAACGTGATGTGATCCGATGCCCATTCCTGACCATTCTGCCAAACTCAGATGAACCACGAGGATGCAAAGCATGTGCAGTGAGAAAACTGCGCGGTGCAACCAGGAATCTGCCTACGCAACGACCCGGGTACTGCTGGCCGATGACGACTTGGCCAGCAGTCGATTTCTCGGCGACGGCCTGCGCCAGATGGGCGTGCATGTACACACCTGTCACCACGGCCTGCAGGCGCTCGAAGTAGCCCGCACCGAGCGCTTCGATCTGCTGCTGCTCGATTGCCGCATGCCGGGCGCGGGGGCCGTGGAGATTCTGGCCGAACTGCGCTGCGACCCCGCGGCGGCGTGCTGCGCCAGCACGGCGGTGGCCAGCAGCGCGGAGGACGAGTCCGATGAGCATCGCCGTACTTTGCTGGCTGCCGGTTTCGTCGGCATCCTGCGCAAACCGTGCACGCTCGCCCAGGTGCAGCAAATCCTGACGCTGATTCCAGCGGCCGGTGACGCGGCCAGCATGCTGGATGACGACAGCGGCTTGAGCACAAGTGGTGATTACGCGACGCTGCGCGCGCTGCGCATGCTGCTGCTGGAAGAACTGGTCAACCTGGACCGACAGCTGGATGCGCTGGCGCGCAATCCGCTGGCCTTGAGCGAGCGCCTGCATCGCCTGCGCGCTGCCTGCGGGTTTTGTGGCGCGGACGAACTGGCCAATGCGGCAGCGGCGCTGCAGGTGGGGTCCGGGCGCGCCGGCGCGGATAACGCCGAATGGTCACACTTTCGCGCTGCGCTGCACGCTACCTTGCGTGCGTTGACGCAGACCGCCGACTGACCAATCAGCGCCGCGAACCGGTCATGGCCAGCACACGCCATGAGCGCAGCTCGCCGCCACCAAGATGAAAACGGATGACCGTGCGCATCATGTCGCGCAGCGCAAGCAAGCCGCGAGCATCAGGCGGCTGATCGTTGGACAAGGCCAGCAGGTCGCTACCCAGCAATGCCAGATTGGTGCCCGGCGCACAGCGCACCGCGCCGTCGCCAACGTGATAGTGATAACTCGCAGACGGGTCCAGCGGCTCGCCGCTGTGCGCGTCAAACTGCAAAGGCAATGCGTAGCCAATGGCGTCCAGCAAATCACGTTCAAAGCGGCGCAGCGTCCACGCCAGTGGCTCGTCGCCGGCCAGCCGGGTCAGCGTGCGTGCGTAGGCGGCAAACACCGCTGGCGCAGGATCGTTGCGCTCGGTCATGCGCACTACCAGCTCGTTGAGATACAAACCGGCAAGCGCGGCGTCGCCCGTGATCGACAACGCCGGACCAGAACTCTCCACGCCGGTCAGCGTGGCCAGCTCCCCGCGCAGCAGCAGGTCCATGCGCAGATCCTGGAACGGCTCCAGTTGCGCGCGCCGCAGTCGCGAGCGCTCGCCGCGCACCCCACGCGCCACGACCCCGACGCGCCCCTGATCTCGCGTCAGGCATTCGAGCAACAGCGAGGTCTCGCGGTACGCGCGCGCGTGCAAAACGTATGCGGGTTGTTGTTCGATGCGCATGGGTTCGAAGCGTGCACAGCCTGAAGGACGAAGAGCAGCAGCGAGGGCCTGCCGCGGAAAACATCATTGTGTCAGCTCTATCCCGAACCATGCTGCCGGCCGGGCGCGGCCGGCCGAAGCGTCTGCTGCGCATGGCGGCCGTGGCGCGTAGCGCAGGCGTGGCACGACGATCCATGCATACAGAGCGCCGCCACGACCAGCGTGAGATCAGTTGATTCGTGCAGCGAAATGATCCCGCTACCTGGCCTCAATCGGTATAACCGAAACTCTTCAGCATGTTCTCGTCGTCCACCCAACCTTCGCGGACCTTCACCCACAGCTTGAGAAACACCTTGCGCGCGAACATGCGCTCCATGTTGCGTCGCGCCGACGTGCCGATCGCCTTGAGCTGTGCACCGGAGGCGCCGATCACAATGGCTTTCTGGCCCTGGCGCTCGACCCAGATGATGGCGTGGATTTCAGCGATACCGTCCGGACGATCGTGAAACTGTTCAATCTCCACCGTGGTCGCGTACGGCAGTTCCTGATCGAGGCGCAGCATGAGCTGCTCGCGCACCATCTCGGCGGCAAGAAAGCGTTCGCTGCGATCGGTCACCTCATCGGTGGCATACACCGCCGGTTGCATCGGCAGCCGCTGCAGTATCGCGTGTTCCAGTGCCTGCAGGCCCTGTTTCTTGAGCGCGCTCACGTAATGGATTTCGTCGTACTGGTGCTTTTCCCCAAGCCTGGCCACGAACGGCAGCATCACGGTCTTGTCCTTGTTCAGGTCGACCTTGTTGATTACCAGCAGGCGCGGCGACGGCTGCTCGAGCAGCGCTGCGTACAACGCCTCATCCTCGTCCGTCCAGCGTCCGGCCTCGATCACCTGCACCGCCACGTCCACATCGTTGATAGCCGCGCGCACGGCGCGGTTCAAGCTGCGGTTCATCGCACGCTTGGCGCCCTGATGCAGGCCAGGCGTGTCGACATACAGGATCTGCCCGGCAGCACTGTTGGCAATCCCCAGGATGCGATGCCGCGTCGTCTGCGGTCGCGGGCTCACGATGGACAGACGAAAGCCGATCAGTGCATTCAACAGCGTGGACTTGCCCACATTTGGCCGTCCAGCCAGGGCGACGAGACCACAGCGAAAATCTGGCTCGACAGGCACTGCGGTTGCATCCGGTTCTTGGGTCATCGCACAACTGCTCGGAAGTCTGGTCGTCAAGTGTAGTGCGTGACCGCACACGCGTCGCCGAGACCGGCCAGCTCGACCCATTGCCGGCAAGCGAGGGATTTTGAAATGCGGCGCCACATATGCAGCGCCAGCGTGCAGCGCGGTTGCCTGGACACTGGACTGTTGCACCTGGTTGACGCGCTTTGCGCATGCCGTGCGTTGAAGCCGAGGCGATTGACTGCGGAACTATCACTGCCAGGTTGCGCAGGCAGTGCGCCGCCTCCGATTTGAGCGTGGTGAATCGATGCAGGCCGCCGGCAGTGTCCGTGCTTGGCAACCGCTGAGCGCGTGTGAGCGGTGCGCCGGATGTCTCCGGCGCGGCCACAAACCCCTTATGGCACATCTACGCCGCGCGCAAGCCAGGTGACCGTATCCCCGAAGGCATCGATATAGGTGACGTTGCGATCGATCGCGATGCCGTTGACCACGTCGGGCGTCTGCGTCAACCGCTGCACCATTTGATAGCCGCGATGCGGCAGCTCGGGCACGATGCTTCCCGAACGCCAGTAGTGTCTGGTCCGCAGGCGCCAGTACACCGCGTCACCGTCCAGCCCGCAGTTGGCACCGACGTAAAGACCCGGGACATAGCCGGCGGCGACGACCGGCGCAAACCACGCGTTGCAATACGCAATCACGTCGGCCTTGTCGACGCCGCTGCGCACGCCCTCCAGATCCAGCCATACCGTCACTCCGGGGGGCAGCCCCACGGCTCGCGCATTTGTGGCAGCGCCGATGCCATATTGCTTCCCGCGCGCGGCTGCGGGCACCCAGCCCGCGCGCAGCACGTGCTGCACCACCATCAAACCGATGCCGCTGGCGAGGATCACCTCCGCCTCTGCATGGGACAAATCGCGAGCGGACTGTGGAGTGGCGCGCGACAGGTAGCGCACGCAAAATCCGAAGCCACTCTTGCGGAACGCCAGGGCTGCGGCGGCGGATATGCGCGCGTCCGTGTCGAATCCCTGCACGCCGCCGACGGCGTGCACGATTTCACCGGACAACACAGGCATGGCAATCCATCTCAGGCGCGCGAACGCAGGGGCAAACCGTCATCGGGCCTATTCAAGCACAGTTGGACGTGCGCGCCACGCGATGCCTTCAGCCCTGCGCGCGGCGGCTGATCGCCAGGATCTGGCGAAACACCGCCTGCACGACATCTGCGGGCAACCCACCCGCTTCCGCCCACTGCCCACGCTGTTCCAGCAGCGCGCGCTCGCGATCGGCGTCCAGTACCGGCGCGCCGACGCTGCGCTTGGCCAGTGCTGCGCGCGCGCTGAGTTCGCAGCGGCGTTGCAACAGAGCGACCAGTTCGCGATCCAGTTCGTCAATGTGTTCGCGCACTTCCAGCAGCGCGGGCGAATGCAGGCCAAGACCGGGAATGCCCGGGATGGCCAATGCGTTGCCGCCAGCCGGTGCTTGTGCCAGGCGCTGGTCAATGAGCGTGAGCGCCTCGATCAAACGCTCGCGCGTTGCCGCCGCGTACGGGTTCTCCGTCTGGATCGCATTGAACAAATGTCCCGCATCGGCGCGCACCGCCGCAATGGACGCCGCCAGCGCCGCAAAGCTCGGCGGTGTCCAGCGCAGATCGTCGCCCAACCCCAGATCAAGCAGGCCACGGGCAATGAAGAACGCCATGGCATGCGTCAGCGCCATGTGCCGGTCGTGCGCGGCCGCGTCCATCTCGGTCACCTCACTGCCGATCGACTCGAACAGCGCACGCGCCTGCAGCGCAGTCGCGGCATGGCCCGGGCTTGGGCAGAGCACCGTGCGCAGTGGTTCCGCGCGCGCCATGCTGAGTGGACCAAACAGCGGATGGCACCCAACATGCGGGATGGCGTCGCCCAGTATTTCATCCATCAGCGCGCATGGATGCTGCTTGACGCTGCACACGTCCAGCACCTGATGCTGGCTACCTAGCTGCGGGCGCAGCTCCCGCAGTACGCTTTCGAACGCCGCAACCGGCACCGCCAGCACGATCAGCTGCGAGCGCGCGAGCAAGTCGACGACGCTTGCCGCCGCGTGCGGCTGGGGCACCGCACTCACGCTGTCCCAACCCAGCCAGCTGTAGCGGTGCTCGGCCAGCAGCGCAGCGAACGCCGCGCCGAAGCGGCCGTGACCGAGAATGCCAATACGCAAAGCGCTGTTCATGGATGGACGTACCTGAAGAAAAGGATTGCGCGTGAGCACCGCGCATCATGCTGCACGCAGCCGCGCAATGTCCGTGATGTCCGTCAGTTGCGAGCGCCTTTATCCCAGTGGCCGAACCGGCGTGCGTATCGCAGCTTTGCATTTGCGCTCGAACCCGCCCCGCAAACCGAGCCCGCGGATAGCGCTGGCACGAGACTCTTGGCGATTGTGGGTGAAGCAGGCGCGGGAGGCGCGCGGCACGGGCAAGCGATCCATCCGCTGAGCGCGTTCGCACCCTGCGCACACTGCGATGAAACGCAAATGCCAGCACGCCGCGGCCATGAAGCCTGATTTTCATCGCCCCGGTTGCGGCGAGTAAAAGAAACCGGGACGCCTATCGCAGAGCCAGCGTCACCGTCTTGCATGCACGGCGACAGCACGCTGGTCAGCGCACACGATGGATCAATCCTCGCGGCGCGCCGGAATCACGCTGAGCCCGACGAGGCGCGAGACAACCAGTGCGATGTACATCACGCCGACGAACATCTCCAGCGCAGCCACTGCGCGCGTGTGCACCGTGATGGGTATGACGTCACCAATGCCCGTACTGGAAAGCAAGGCGAAACTCAGAAACAGCAGCTCCGTCCACGTGCGCGGCGCGTGCGGGTTCACCGCAGCGGAAAAGCACCCCGGCTGCAGTATCTGGCACAGCACATAAACGAAGGTAAACGCCCAGGCCAGCAGAGTGAAAGTGGCCCCGGCCGCGAACAGCTCGTCGGTAGTCGCGCGCCGGTCAGACAGCATGTAACTAATCAGGCAGCCGGCGGCATAGAAATAAAACAGCGCTTCCAGTGCCGCCCACCATGGGCGCAGCTGCGGCACGCCCATGGTCATGTCGATCACGTTGAACGCGACCGCTGGCACCGCGATGCAAAAGCTGATCCACGCCCGCCCCGGCGTACGCCGCACCATCAAAATGGCCAGCACCAGCACCAGCACGCCAAACGTTCCCAGCATCGCGCGCGCGGCCCGCGTCTGTTCAATGAACGGATACAACAGCAGCCCCGCCAGCTGCACAAACAAAAGGATGGCTGAAGGGTGCTGACTGATGCGCACGAACCAGCGCAGGAGCGTCATGCGCGTGATCTTTTCGGGCACCGCGGCTGCGTTGGTGTTGCTCATGCTCGGTGACTCGCGCGGGGTTGATCTGGTGACTGGCGAGTGTAGCGTTTGACGTCGATGTGGCGGGGAGTCATGACACAGCTCCACACTACGCATGGCTCACTTTGCGTTGTCGCCCGGCGCAGCGTCAAGCCACGAATTGCGCAGGCGGCGATCCGGCCGAAGGCGCGAAAATCTTTCATGCATTGGATCTGCCATGCAGGGCAGAAGATGACTAAAAGAACAAACCGTCAGCGTGTTGAATGCTGACTGCACTGAATCTCTTGCACAATCAGTGCGTGCCAGATGCCATCACGCCCGAAGCGCGGGACAGCTGGCGGCCACGCTGCACGTTGAAGACGAAGCCCACGGCCAACAGCGCGATGATAAGCAACTGCGCCGCGATGGTTTGCCATGTGGGATAAATCCCCAGCAGCTCGATATGCGGTATCGGCACAACATTCACCGCTACCCAGCCCGCTTCCTGCAAGGCCGAGACGCCTTTGCCTGTCAGCACGACGGCCAGCACGGCGATCAGCGCGGAACTGGCCGAGAAGAAGGTGCTGAGCGGTAGCCGCCTGCTGGTACGCATCAGTATCCACGCGATCAAACTCAGAGCCACGACGCCGGCACCAATGCCACCGAGCAACCAGAACTTCTGACCATCGCTCCACAAGGCGGCATAGAACAGGATCGTTTCAAAAACTTCGCGATACACGGAAATGAAAGCAAGCCCGAACAAGAACCAGGCGGAGCGACGATTCACGGCCGCCGTCATTTTCCCTTTCAGATATGCCTGCCAGCGTCCACCAATGCTCTTCTGGTGCATCCACAGACCCACGCTGAGAAGCACCACGGCGGCAAACAGCGACGACAAGCCTTCCACCAGCTCGCGGCTGGCGCCGCTTATGGACACTGCATAAGTGGCGATGGCCCAGGTAATGCCGCCGGCCACCAGCGCGAGCATCCAGCCGGCATGCACCGCGCGGACCAGCTTGGGCCGCTCGGATTTGCGCAGGAAAGCCAGCAGTGCGATCACGACCAACAACGCTTCCAGACCCTCGCGCAAAAGGATCGTGAATGCGCCGACGAAAGTGGAGGTGGCGTCACTGGCGCCGTCAGCCACGATTTGCTGCGCACGCACCAGCAACGCGTCAATGTCCGCGACCCGTTTTTCCATCGCGACGGTGTCGCCCTGCTGCGATAGCGCGGTGCGGTAGGCGCCCATTGCCGTCTCGATCTGCACGCGCAGCGCGGCATCCCGCGCATTGAGCTGCGGCTCCACCGGTTCGATGCCGTCCAGGTAAGCCGACAGCGCCAGCCGCGATGCTTCTGCGGAAGCGCCGCTGCGATAAGCGGTCAAACTGGCCGCCAGACGGCCGCGCGCGAGCGGAACCCCGTTCAGCGCGTTTTGTACCTGATCCGGATGCGCGCGCAGATAACCGATGATTTCACGGGCGCGTTGGGCACCGAGCGAGGCGCTTACTTGCGCCACGCGGGCATGCGACAAATCTTTCAGATTGGCGATCTCGGCGCGAGCGGTGGCGTCGTCCGGCCAGCGTTGTGCACCCGCTGCTGCTTCACCGCTGTAGGCCAGTGATCCTATGTAATAAGCGATAGCCCAGCGATCCGTCGAAGAAAACTGCTTTGCGTAGCTGACCATCGGCGTGCCGGCAACACCCTGGGTGGTGACTTCATACAGGGACAGCACACTGCGTTCGTCGGCGCGTGCCTGCTCAGTGAAATCCACCGGGCGGGGATCGAGCTGCAAGCCGGCAACGCCATCGCCGCGACCGGTCGCGCCATGACAAGCGGCGCAGGTCGATTGATACAGGGCTGCACCGCGCGCCAGGTCCGGGGCGCGGTCCGGTGCCATGGGCACGGGATAGGCTTGCAACAATGCATCGGCCAGGGCGTGCGCTTGCATGGCTACTTTGGCCGGCGCCGCCTTGTCGGTGACGGAGGAAATCAGCGCATCGGCCTGCGCGAGCAAAGCCGGCGAAGCGCCAGTTGAGGGCAATGCCTGCAACTGTTTGCGCGCCGTCGTGGAAAACTCGCGCATTTCCGCGTATTCGGACGCACTGATGACCGCGCCGTCCTGCACCGCTCCCGCATAGTCGGTAGCAAGGTAGTCCAGCATTTGCCACGTCTGCGGCACGCTGGACGCGACGTTTTGGGCAGCAGTGGCCCACGGCGAGACGCCAGCCAGAAGGAGCACCAGCAGCAGCCGTCGCCACGTATCACGAATACGAATCGTTGTCATCCGCGGATGATACCGATCACCGCCTGCGCCAGCAATAGCGGATATGGCCGCATTTATCCGCCCTTGCATGTACGTCGGCAGGGATACGCAAGCGTGGGCAGCAGCACGCTCTTAAACTTTTTCCCAAAGCAGGCAAAATAGCCGGCTCGTGCAGTCCCTCTCAAGCTGCGCGACGCGTTGTACAAACCCATCGCGAAACCTGCCATTGAATAGCGGACCGCCCTTTTGCCCATACCCACTATCACATCCTCCGCCGATGACAATGACGCGGCGCTGCTGGAACGCCTGCGTGACGCGGCGGCGCTGTTGGAGATGGTCGCCACGGACCGGGAACTGCTGGATCGTCTGCCGGCAGTTGATCGCGAGCGTTTGCACCAGGCCGTGGCGCAGATGTATCACCCTGAACCGGGTGCGCGCCGAGTCAAGTTGAAAGCCGCTGAAAAAGCGCGCCACGCTGCAAAAGTCCGCGCCGAAGACGCTGTGTTGAACCAAACCGGCATTCGTGCACTGCGGCGCAAACCCGTGTTCAGTACGCCAGGCGCGTTCGCGCCTGAGCGCTTTCTGGCGCATGACGTCAACCCAAACGCCGATGCGGAGCAGCCACGCGAGCCGATCGAGCCCAAGCACTGCTACGTCTGCAAGCAAAAGTATTCGGTACTCCATTTTTTCTACGATCAGCTGTGTCCGACCTGCGCGGCATTCAATTACGCAAAGCGCAGCGAGCTGGCCGACCTGACTGGCCGCGTTGCGCTGCTGACCGGCGGCCGGGTAAAGATTGGGTATCAAGCGGGATTGAAGCTGCTGCGGGCGGGTGCCGAGTTGATCGTGACCACGCGCTTTCCGCGCGACTCGGCCGCCCGCTATGCAGCCGAGGCGGACTTTGCCCACTGGGGTCAGCGCTTGCAGATTTACGGGCTGGACTTGCGCCACACGCCGAGTGTCGAAGCGTTCTGCCACGAATTGGTGGGCACGCGGTCGCGGCTGGATTTCATCATCAACAATGCCTGCCAGACCGTGCGCCGCCCGCCGGACTTCTATGCACACATGATGCACAGCGAAACGACGGCGTTGCAGAGCATGCCCGAGCACGTGCGCCAGCTGGTTGGACAGTACGAGGGTTTGCGCAGCGCACACATTCTGCCGGAAACCGACGGCGCATCCATCGTACCGTTGGGCGGCCAAGCTCAGCTGTCCGGTTTGACGCACGCAGCGCAGCTGTCACAACTGCCGTTGCTGCCGGACGAACTGCTGGCGCAGAGTCACCTGTTCCCGACCGGGCGCCTGGATCAGGACCTGCAGCAGATCGATCTGCGCCAGCGTAATTCGTGGCGCTTGTTGATGGCCGAAGTACCCTCGGTGGAATTGCTCGAAGTGCAGCTGGTGAATGCGATCGCCCCGTTCATCATCAACGCACGGCTGAAGCCGCTGATGCTGCGCACCGCCAATCTCGACAAGCACATCGTCAATGTTTCAGCGATGGAGGGCCAGTTTTATCGCAACTTCAAGACCACGCGTCATCCACACACCAACATGGCCAAGGCCGCGTTGAACATGATGACGCGCACGTCGGCCACTGATTACCACAACGACGGCATCCACATGAACAGCGTCGATACCGGCTGGGTGACCGATGAAGACCCCGCTGCGCTGGCGGCGAAAAAAGTGCTTGAGGAACGCTTCCACCCACCGCTGGACATCATCGACGGCGCAGCGCGCATCGTCGATCCCATCATCAGCGGCATCAACAGTGGCGAGCACGTGTGGGGGAAATTCCTCAAGGACTACCGACCGACCGATTGGTGATTGATCGCCAAAGCCACCGTGCACATTGAGCTGGCCGCTCAGGGCGGCCACTGACTGGCGGCTATTCACGTGTTATGTCGCAGGCTGAATTATGGAATCTATACGGAGTGCACTGGCGGACTACATTGCCGTACTAGGCGAAAGTGCGAGTTCAACGCATCGTGCCGAGGATCGTGGCCGCTATCAGGCTCATCTCGCAACTGCCGCTCTAATGTTCGCTGCAATGGAGAAAGATCGGTCAATTGAGCGAGTCAAGCAACTCGTATCATCGGAGCGTCACTCTTACGGGTGGGGTTACCTGATTGGCAGTGCCGGTGACGCAGCAGAGCAAGCATTTGACACCTTTGCGAGCCTTGTTGAGTCTGCAACATGACAGTTCACTCAAGCCGATCGCCGTCTCGCTACGCGGGCCGGCGGCGTCTTCATTCCAGCGTTCGCCAGCATTTTCCGCAGCCGATACTGCCTGCCTGAATGTGATTGATCGCGCGCGTGTGGTGTCAGCCAGTGACTGCACTGGGCGCGGATTTGCAGCACGCAGTGATGCGGGCACGATTCGCATAGTGGTGCCACCCGATCGCTGGCGCTTGTCATTGGTTTGCAGTGGCGACGGGCGGTAATAGAAGTACGGACCAAGCTGTCGCAGTGCGGCAATGCACGCTGGCGTCGATGGATGCGGCGACACTTTGCTGACATCCTGCGCGCCTTGTACCCACATCAGCCAGATGGACATGCCATGACGACCATGCAAGCGATTGAAATCAGCCAAGCCGGAGGTCCGGAAGTGCTGAAGCTGACTCGCCGTCCGCTGCCACATGCCGGACCGGGTGAAGTGTTGATCAAGGTGGCGGCCGCCGGGATCAATCGACCAGATGTGTTTCAACGCCAAGGGCGGTATCCGCCACCGCCGCGTGCCTCGGACCTGCCCGGTCTGGAAGTATCCGGCACGCTGATCGCCGGAGATCTGAACGGCGACAACCCGTTTGGCTGCAAGCTGGGCGACGCTGTCTGCGCGCTGCTAACCGGCGGTGGTTACGCCGAATACGCGGTGGCACCGCTCGCCCAATGCCTGCCGATTCCGCTAGGAATGGATCTATTGGCAGCGGCCGCGCTCCCGGAAAATTATTTTACCGTGTGGAGCAACGTGTTTGATCGCGGTCAGCTCGGCCGTGGCCCACGCGGCGCGGACGAGACGTTACTCGTGCAAGGCGGCTCCAGCGGCATCGGCGTCACCGCGATCCAGCTCGCTCACGCGTTTGGCCATCGCGTGTTTGCCACCGCCGGCAGCGCCGCAAAGTGCGCTGCGTGCGTGCAGCTTGGGGCCGAGCGTGCCATCAATTACCGCGAGGAGGATTTTGTCAGCGTGGTCAAGCAGACTACCACCGGCCGCGGGGTGGACGTGATCCTGGACATGGTCGCCGGTGATTACATCGTGCGCGAGATCGATGCGCTTGCGGATGACGGACGACTGGTCTTCATTGCCACGCTCGGAGGTGCCAACGCGAGCATCGATGCCGGGGTGATCATGCGTCGACGACTGACGCTTACCGGTTCCACGCTGCGCGCGCGACCTGTCGCGTTCAAGCATGCCATCGCCGCTGCTCTGCACCAGAAGGTATGGCCACTGCTGAGCGCCGGCACGGTGCGCCCGGTAATCCAGCAAGTGTTTCCCGCCGCCGAAGCCGCCAGCGCACACGCGTTGCTGGAAAGCAGCACGCACATCGGCAAACTGCTGTTGCAGTGGTAGTTCCAGCAGTCGCAGACGTGCGTTCACCCGAACGCGCGTACCGGTAAGATGCAAGGCACCCTCGCCCCGCGGAAGCACGCCATGCATCGCATCAACTTTCCCTGCTGGTCTGGCGCATGTTTCGTTGTGTTTGCCCTGTTGTTGAGCGGCTGCGGCGATATGGCGAAATTGCATGTCAAACAAGGCATGGGGTCGCATCCGGAACTGCCTGCGCCAGTGAAGACCCTGCTTCCCACCGTGCATGTTGCCAAAGCCATCGGCTGGTCGCCCGATTCCATGCCGCACGCCGAAGCAGGGTTTGCGGTGCAGGCGTTCGCTCGCGGGCTTGAGCATCCGCGCTGGTTGTACGTACTGCCCAATGGCGATGTGCTGGTGGCCGAGAGCAACACCCCGCCGAATCCCGAGGACAGCAAAGGCATCAAGGGCTGGGTGGCCACGAAGGTACAGGCGCGCGCCGGCGCAGGCGTGCCCAGTCCGAATCGCATCATCGTGTTGCGTGACACGAACGGTGATGGCGTTGCCGACACGCGCAGCGTGCTGCTGCAGGATCTGCACTCACCATTCGGCATGACTCTGGTCGGCAATACGTTGTATGTCGCCGACACTGACGCCTTGCTCAGCTTTCCCTACCGCACCGGCGAGCTGAAGATCAACGCGCCGGGCCGCAAGATCATCGATCTGCCTGCCGGCACGCTCAATCATCACTGGACCAAAAACGTCATCGCCAGCAAGGACGGCAGCAAGCTGTATGTCACCGTTGGCTCCAACAGCAACGTCGCCGAGAATGGCCTGGCGGTGGAAGCAGACCGCGCGCGCATTCTGCAGGTGGATATTGCCAGCGGAACGTCGCGCGTATTTGCCACCGGCCTGCGCAATCCCAACGGCATGGGCTGGCAACCACAAAGCGGCGCGTTGTGGACCTCGGTCAACGAGCGTGACGAACTGGGCAGTGACCTGGTACCCGATTACATGACGTCAGTAAAGGACGGCGGATTCTATGGCTGGCCCTTCAGTTACTACGGCCAGCACGTCGACGCGCGCGTGAAGCCGCAAAACCCCGCACTCGTTGCCACCGCGCTGGTGCCCGACTATGCGCTGGGACCGCACACCGCCTCACTCGGCCTGACGTTCTACGACGCTCGACTTTTCCCTGCGCACTACGTCAATGGCGCGTTCATTGGCCAGCACGGCTCATGGAATCGCAAGCCGCGCAGTGGCTACAAGGTGATCTTTGTTCCATTCGCCGATGGCATGCCGTCTGGGCCGAGCGAAGACGTGCTGACTGGTTTTTTGAACAAGGACGGACAGGCGCAGGGACGGCCGGTCGGCGTTGCCGTGGACAGCCGCGGCGCGCTGCTGGTAGCCGACGACGTGGGCAATACCATCTGGCGTGTCACACCTGCGAGCGGATCAGCCGGAAACTGATCGCACCGCCAGCAGCTGCGTCGGTCGCGGTGGCGCGCGGCGTGGTCGCCGCCACGGGCGACGGCGCTTGAGTCAGTGCGTCGCGACCTGATCCGCCTCGGCCAGCAGTCCGCCTAATGCCGCGCCCAGCGCCAGATCATCCACGGCACCAAAGTGTTGCTCGCGCAAGCGTCCTTGCGCGTCGATCAACAACAAGGTGGGCGTGCCCTGCATCGCGTACGCGCGCATGGTTTGTGGCAATGGATCGCCGTCGGTGGACATGTCCACGCCCACCGGAAACGTGTAACGGTACTCGTGCAGAAACGCCTCCAGTGCGAGCGGCCCCTGGACCGCGTGATGTTCAAACACCGTATGCAGACCGATGACCGCCAGGCGCTCGGCGGGAAATGCCTTGTGCACGCGCTGCATCTGCGGCAACGCCAGCGCCGCGCAGCCCGGACACAGCATCTGGAACGCGTGCGCAACCACCACGCGCCCGCGCAAATCATCCAGCGTCAACGGCGGACTGTTGAACCAGCGGGACACGTGCCAAGGCGGTGCGGGACGCAAGCTTGTCATGAACCATTCTCCAGGGGGCACGCGGCCGCGGCTGCAGCTACAGCCGTGCCTTTCAGTCTACGCTGCGGATGGATCCGGGTGACCACGACCAGGTGAATGGCTATGCTCAGGTTCTGTCCGCCCACGAGAACCCCATGGCAGATACGCACGGCATCCACACCATCGACACCGGTTTTTTCCGTCCGCAGTTTGACGCAGCGTATCTGATTGTCGAGAACGGGCACGCGGCCTTCATCGATTGCGGCACGGCGTTTTCCGTGCCGCGCATGCTTGCGGCACTGGACGATGCGGGGCTGACGCCAGCAAACGTCGACTGGTTGATCCTGACCCACGTACATCTGGATCACGCCGGAGGCGCCGGCGCATTGATGACACACCTGCCCAACGCCCAGTTGCTCGTGCACCCGCGCGGGTCCCGGCACATGATCGATCCGGACCAGTTATGGGCCGGCGCGAGTGCGGTCTACGGCGAGGCGGTGATGGAACAAACATATGGACGGCTGATTCCCGTACCTGCCGCGCGCGTCACCGAGGCAACGGATGGCGGCATCATCGACCTGGCTGGTCGCCCGCTGCGCTGCATCGACACGCCAGGCCACGCCAAGCATCACATCGCGGTGTACGACGCCCGGGCAAATGCGTGTTTTACGGGCGATGTATTTGGCTTGTCATATCGCGACTTTGATACGGCTGCCGGCCCGTTCATCCTGCCAACCACGTCACCGGTGCAATTTGATCCACTGGCTCTGCATGCGTCCATCGACCGCTTGCTGGCATTGCAGCCGCAGGCGATGTACCCAACGCACTACGGGCGCATCGAGGATGTGCAGCGGTTGGCTGCCGACCTGCACACGCAAATTGATGCGATGGTGGCACTTGCCCGCGCCGCGGACGGCAAACCCGACCGCCATGAGATATTGGTCGGTACCCTCACTACCCTGTACGCCACGCGTGCCCAGGCGCACGGCTGGCAGGGCGGGCGCGCCAGGTTGAGCGAAGTGCTGCAGATGGACATTGAACTCAACGCGCAGGGGCTGGAGGTGTGGCTCGATCAACAGCGCAAGCAGGCGACGGTCGCTCACTAACCTGCTCGCCGTCGAGATACGCGCGACCAGCGTTACGCCATGCGCGTGCCATTGGGCACCGCCCTTTCAACGGTGGTGATGACCACGCCTTCCGCTGTGGGAAAACCGGTCAACAGAAACTCGGACTGGAACGGTCCGATCTGCTTGCTGGGAAAGTTGATGACGCCAACGATCTGCTTTCCAAGCAGATCCTGCGCGCAGTACAAAGCGGCAATCTGCGCGCTGGTTTTCCTTTCGCCATAGGCACCGAAATCCGCCCAGACTTTCCAGGCAGGCTTGCGCGCTTGGGGAAATGCTTCCACGCGCACGACCGTACCAGCCACCAGCAACACCTTGCTGAAGTCGGCCCATGAGATCGTGTCCATGCTGTCGGGCGATTCTGTGCTCATCCTTCCAGCGCGCTCTTCAGTCGATCGCGGCCCTGCTGCCACCAGTAGCTGGCCTGGGCGGCGAGATAACCCAGTGGTCGGTGCGTGCTGGCCAGACCGAAATCGGCAAACTGCGTCCAGCGATCATCGCCATCGGCAATTGCGGCGGCAAGCAATTCGCCCGCCGCACATGTCGGTGCCAGACCGTGGCCGCCAAATGCCTGGGCCCACCACAAGCCCTGATCATCACCGCCGATCTGCGGCATCTCGTGTCGCGCGTAGCTCATCAATCCCGACCACGCGTAGTCAACTTTCACGCCGCTCAGCTGCGGGAACACGCGCAGCAGGTCGGCGCGCAACAATCTTTGCACCGCGCGCGGCGAGCGATCAAGAATGGAAATGCGCCCGCCCCACAGCAGCCGCGTATCCGGCAGCGCGCGATAATAGTCAAACGCGAATCGACTGTCATAGATGGCTGCCTGGGTTCGCAGGCAATCGTCCAGGCGGCCATGCAGTGGTTCGGTTGCCATGACATAGGTGGCAATGGGCATGACCGAGCGGTCTACCGCGCGGCGCAGGCCAGCCAGGTAGCCACCGCAGGCCAGTACCACCTGATCGGCCCGCAGCTCTCCGTGCGCCGTGCTGATGCGCCACTGCGTGCCTTCGCGGTGCAGCCCGATGGCAGCGCTCTGTTCGTGGATGACAACGCCGTGTGCAGCGCAGGCGCTGGCCAGACCGATGGCATAATTGAGCGGATGCAGATGCAGCGCATCGCGCTCGTATAGACCGCCTTGGTAGCGCCGCGTGCATATCTGTTGCCGCAACTCGTCTGCTGCAAGCCATTGCCAATGGGTGTCGTAGTGCTCGGCCAGGAGTTGCTGGCGCCGTCTCAAAACGGTCGGGTCGCGAAACCAGTTCGCCCAGATGACACCTTGATCCACCGCGTTGCAGGCAATGGCATGGGTGCCGATACGCTGGCGAATGCGCCGCACGGCATCGCGGGTGAGCGCGTGCAGTGCCGCGGCGCGAGTGGCGCCAAGCTGATCAAGCAGCGCTTGTTCACCGAGCGAATAGCCGGCAAACACAAACCCGCCATTGCGTCCCGATGCGCCGAAACCTACCTGCTCGCGCTCCAGCAGCATCACGTCGCTGACGCCGCGCTCGGCCAGACCCAGTGCGGTATTCAATCCGGCAAAGCCACCACCGATGACCACAACTCTGGCATGCCCACTGCCAGCCAACGGCAGGTATGGCGCGTAGACGGTGGCAGTAGCGCGGTAATACGAGGGCGTCTCCGCCAGCGTCATATTGACATGCTGCGCTTGGCGGCGGCCCGCGCAGCAGCAACAAACCGGCGCGGATGCGGGCTCAAAGTTGCTGCAAAAACTCACGCACGATCGGCGCGAGTTCCGGATCCTGCAGCGCCATGTGCATGGTTGCCCGCACCAAGCCAGCCTTGGTGCCGCAATCAAATCGCAATCCTTCAAAGCGACAACCCAGAACCTTGCCGTCTTCGCGCAGCAGCGCCTCAATGGCATCGGTCAACTGGATTTCTCCACCGGCCCCCGGCGTAGTCTCTGCAAGCAGCTGAAAGATTCGACCGGGTAGCACATAACGACCCACCACGGCCAGGTTCGATGGCGCACTCGCTGGCTTGGGCTTCTCCACCATGTGGCGAATCACCATGCTGTACGCATCCACGGCCACCGCGTCGACAATGCCGTATTTGTCGGTATCGGCGTGTGGCACTTCTTCCACGGCAATCACTGCCGCGCTTTGCGCGTGAGTGAGCTCCGCCATCTGCCGCAGCGCACCCTTGCGCGTGCCGACGGGACCATTCCAGATCAGGTCATCGGACAAAATTACCCCGAACGGTTCATCGCCCACCACCGGCATGGCGCAAAGCACCGCATGCCCGAGGCCGAGCGCTTCTGGCTGCGTCACAAAGATTGCGCGCACGTTGCGCGGCAGCGTACTCTTTACCAGCGCGAGCAATTTTTCCTTGCCGCGCTGATGCAGCTTCGCTTCCAGCTCGTAGGCAGTGTCGAAGTAATCGGCAATCGCATGCTTGTAGCGATTGGTGACGAAAATCAGCGTGTCCGCACCAGCATCCACTGCTTCGTCAACTGCATACTGGATCAGCGGCCGATCGAGCACCGGCAGCATTTCCTTGGCCACGGCCTTGGTTGCCGGCAAAAAACGCGTGCCCAGTCCGGCGACTGGAAACACGACCTTGCGTAGAGGCTTGCTCACTCACATCTCCCGGGGTTCGTTGCGGCGAAGCGACACCACGTTATCCGGCTGCGCCACTTCGCTCCAGCGGAACGATGGCAACAAGCTTGATACGCAGCGGCGCAGTTCTTCCTCATCAAAAATTGCCACTGCATCCGCTGTCTTGTCCAGCAGCGCCTGCAACAAGTCCCATGATACTTCGCGATGCTGGGCCAGGAAAATCTTGGCGTGCGCGGTAGCGCTGTAGTTTTCCAGCGGATGAAACAATTCTTCGAACAGTTTTTCGCCCGCCCGCAGCCCGGTGTAAACGATTGGCACCCCGGCGCCCGGATTTTTTCCCGCAAACCGGATCATCTGTTCGGCCAAATCACGAATTTTCACGGGCTGACCCATGTCCAGCGCAAATATTTCGCCGCCCTTGCCCAGGGTCGCTGCTTGCAGAATAAGCTGGCAGGCTTCGGGAATCAGCATGAAGTAGCGCGTCATTTCCGGGTGCGTGACCGTCACCGGACCACCGGCCGCAATCTGCCGGCGGAACAACGGAACGACCGACCCTGCTGAATTCAAGACATTGCCAAACCGCACAGTGACAAACCGCGTGCTCGTGTGTGCATCCAGGTTCTGGCAATAGATCTCGGCGACGCGCTTGCATGCACCCATGACGCTGGTGGGATTGACGGCTTTGTCGGTGGAGATCATCACAAAGCACTCCACCCCCGCCGCCGCCGCCACGTCGGCAACCGTGCGCGTGCCCAGCACATTGTTGCGGAACGATGAGCGCAATTGTCCCTGCAACAGTGGCACGTGCTTGTATGCGGCCGCGTGAAACACGACCTGCGGCATGGCGTTTGCAACCGCCCGCCGCATGGCCACCAGATCACCGCAGCTGGCAAGCACGCCGTCAACGATGAGCTCGGGAAAGTCGGTGCGCAGTTCCTGAAGAATTCGATACAGGTTGTACTCGCTGTGCTCGACCACGGTCAGCGCCTGCGCGCCCAGCAGGGCAACCTGTCGGCACAGCTCCGCGCCAATGGATCCACCACCTCCGGTAACCAATACGCGACGCGCGCTCAGCTCATCATGGATAGCCGTCCAATCCAGCTCAACCGCATCGCGTCCGAGCAGGTCTTCAATGGCGACCTCCTTTATTTCGCCCACCTGGGCGCGCCCGGCCAACACATCTTCGAGCCGCGGCAGCGTTCGATAGGGCAGACCAGTGCCATCACACAATGCAACCACCCGGCGCATCTCGGCGACGCTGGCTTCCGGCAGCGCAATCAGCAGCATCTGTACTGCGGCCATCTGCACCAGTGTGGACAAGTTTTCAATGTGGCCGAGCACCGGCACGCCATTGATCACGGCGCCACGCAGCGAGGGGTTGTCATCGACAAAGCCCACCACCTGGTGAGAACCGTCGCGCTGCAGATCGCGCGACAACACTTCTCCGGCGCGATCGGCACCAATGATCAGCACGCGCTTGATGTCATCCATTCCCGGCAGACTTGCGCGACTGTCCTTCCAGAAACGATAGGCAAGCCGCGGGCCGCCGAGCAGCGCGGTCAATACGGCGGCATACAGCACCAGTGCGGATCGGGGCACATTGTCCAGCCGGTCATACACAAACAGCAGCACCGCTATCACCACGGTACCGGTAGCCACCGCGCGCAATATGTTCCACAAGTCGGGCAGGCTGGCAAAGCGCCAAACACTCTTGTACAAACCCGTCCAGCGCATGATCAGTCCCTGCGCGAGCAGCACGATCGGGAATTCCAGCGCGCGGAACGTCACCACCTCATCGGGCTGCAAGGCGTAGCGCAACTCCTTGGACAACCACCACGCAAGCGCGACCATGGCCAGATCATGGATGACTACGGCAATGCGCGGGTGGATGGCAGCAACGGCTTTACGCAGCAGCATGACGGAACCTGGGTGGACGACGGCGCAGGATGCGGCGCTTGAGCACCAGCCAAGTGGCTGACGCGGCTACATAGACAACGAGGGTAATCAGCATTGCCCGGGATGGCTGACTGGCAGCCCACCAGGCGAGGGGCGCGACCGCGAGCAAGTTCCATAGCAGATACGCCAAGGACGCCTGTCCATGGCTTGCGCCACTACGTACCAGCCATTGGTACGCATGTTCTCGGTGTGCACTGTACCAGCGTCGACCGTGGACGATGCGCGTGAGCAGCGTCAGGCTGGCGTCTACCGCAAACGTTGAAGAAAGGATCATCACCGGCCAGAGCGATGGTGCATCGACACGCCACAACATTGCGCTGAACATGAAAATCATCAAGCCGACGCTGCCGCTGCCGACATCCCCCATGAAGATCCGTGCGGGCGGGCGGTTGAAGATCCAGAACGCGAGTGTGGCCATCACCAGCGCAGCGCAAGCCAGCGCCAGGGCGGGTTGATCCACCGACCACGCCAGCAACGTCAAGCCGCTGGCCACAAACATTGTTTGCAAAGCGAGCAATCCATCTATGCCGTCCATGAAATTGTGCAGATTGATACTCCATACACCGGCCGGCAACAACAAGACCAGCCACCACCACGATGTCAGCCCGCCCAGCAGCGCGCCGGCAAACGCACTTGCAGCCAGCACCTGCGCAGCCAGCCGCGGCAGGACCGGTAGCGAATGGCGGTCATCCCACCAGCCGACGAGTGCGATCAGTGCCAGTGCTGTCACGCTCGCAGACACCAAACCGCGCGACCATGGCGACTGTCCCGAGCCCAATACTCCAGGCAGGCAAACCAGCATGGCGACCACGATACCGACGCCGCCACCACGAGGAGTGGGCTGCCCATGCGAACGCCGCCGCCCGGGCTGATCAAGCATGCCGCGCCGACGCGTGTAGCCGATCGCACCCCACACCAGCAGCAGCGAAATCAGCCAGGCAGCAAACAACCATCCACTGGCAGGGATCAAGCGCATGTCATTCGCTGGCGACGCCGTGGATCGGTCGAATCGTGCTCCAGCTCTTGCAGCTCGGACACTGCCAATGATGCGCCTTGGCGCCAAAGCCGCAGCGACTGCAGCGATACATGGCCTGGCCTTCCAGCAATTTCTTGGTGAGGTCACGCAAGATCAGGAAGTTGTCGTGCGCTTCCCCGCCAACCTTGTCCATGGTGGCGTCAATCAACGCCATCAAGCCGCGTACCGAGGGTCGCAGGCGTAATTGGGTCGTGAGAAAATCCACCGCTGCGCGCTCACCATCGCGCTGTCGATACAGGTTGGTCAAGGCAAGCACTGGCGATACGCCGTGATACTGCTCGAGCATGCCGGTCAGAAATTTCTCGGCGCGTTCCATCTGCTGCGAGCGCGCGTAGCTTGAGAGCAATGGCGGCAGCACTTCGGGCAAAAACGCCGTGTCGGCAGCAATGGCTGCCTCATAGGCGTCAACGGCTGCGTCATCACGGCCATCTTCGGCTTCCAGCTGACCCATGAGCATGAACGCACGGACGCATTGCGGAAGGCAGGCAAATGCCTGCTGCAGGTAGTCGCGCGCCTCTGCGTGTGCGCCATGCTGGCGGGACCTGTCCGCCAGCTCGCAGTAAAATTGCGCGATCGTCGGCGCTTCATCCTCGCCGGTCATCAACTCGAACCGCCGCGCATGCTCGATTGCTTTGTGCCAGTCACGCTCGTGCTGATATATCGCGATCAAATGACGCAACGCTGATGGAGCATGCGCATCCATCGCCACCAGGTCCGAGAACAGGGCTTCGGCGCGATCGAGCAAACCGGCGCGCATGTAATCCTCACCCAACTCTAGAAGGGCAACCGTCTTCATCTCCTCTGACAACCCTTGCCGGGAGACGAGATGCTGATGCAGGCGGATGGCACGATCCACTTCGCCGCGGCGACGGAACAGATTGCCCAACGCCAAATGCGTTTCCACCGTGTCGTGGTCGTACTCGGCCAACTTCAGGAAGACTTCAATGGCCTTGTCCTGCTCTTCATTGAGCAGATAGTTCAAGCCGCGAAAGTAGTCCGACGACAACTCACTGGCGCGGGCGCCAGAGCGCCTTGCACCAAGGCGCCGCGATGCCCACCAACCCGCTGAAAAGGCCGCTGGCACCAGGGCCACCAGCAGATACAGAAAATTCATGGGGCGGCCGCGGGCTTCTTGCTGGCTGCAGCTTGTGCACGGCTGCGGCGACTTTCACGCCGAGCGGCGGAGCTCATGCCGAGCCAGGCCGTCAAACCACCCAACAACCAGCCGATCACCAGCGCTCCGAGCAAAGCCGCACCCTTGGGCCACTGCAGCTGGAAAAAAGCCAGATCGTAATCAACAAGTTCCGCGTTGAGTGCGCCAACCACCACGCCTGCAACGATGAACGCAACCAGGATGATCAAGGCAAGTAAGCGCATGCGCGGACTTTACCTGATCAAGGCTGGCAGGCACAGACAGCGCGCGCACATTTTAGACGTGGTGATCGCGCGCGAGATGATGCAACCGCCACTTCATTGACGCTCAAATACAACGGCGACAGGAAGAAAAGGCGCCTTGCGCAGCGCAATCCACAGTTCAATGACTGTTGCTTGGCTCTGGCAAATCAACCCGCTCGCGCAGTTCCTTGCCGGGCTTGAAATGCGGCACATGCTTGCCGGGCAGCGCAACCGCTTCCCCAGTCTTGGGATTGCGACCCATGCGGGACGGACGGAAATGCAGTGCAAAGCTGCCAAATCCGCGCACTTCAATGCGTTCCCCGTGGGAGAGCGCGTAGCTCATCTGTTCGATCACGCTCTTGACGGCCATCTCCACATCCGCAAACGCAAGATGCGTCTGCCGCCTGGCCAGCGCTTCGATCAATTCAGATTTGGTCATGGGCCCCAATGTCCGTGACATGAAACGACGGGGTGGCGCGATGCCACCCCGTGTATTGTGCAGCTGTGCGGCGTCAATCGGCCTTGTCGAACTGTTCCTTGAGCAACGCACCAAGCTTGGTCGTGCCGGTTGCGGCAGACGCGTAATCGACGACCGCCGGCTCTGGAACGTCCTCTTCATCCTTGGCGCGAATGGACAGTGCCAACTGGCGACCCTTGCGATCCATGCCGGTGAACTTGGCCTCGACCTTGTCGCCCACCTTCAGGTGCAGCGTGGCATCGTCGATGCGCTCCTTGGCAATGTCGTTGGCGCGCAGGTAACCCTCCACGCCTTCGCCCAGATCAATCACCGCGCCCTTGGCATCAACTTCTTTCACCGTGCCATTGACGATGGCGCCACGTGGATTGGCGGCCATGAACTGGCCAAACGGATCCTGCTCCATCTGTTTGATGCCAAGCGAAATACGTTCACGCTCCGGATCAACGGCCAACACCACGGCCTCGATCTCGTCACCCTTCTTGAAGTCGCGCACAAGATCTTCGCCGGACACCTGCCAGGAAATGTCGGACAGATGCACCAAGCCATCGATGCCGCCTTCCAGGCCGATGAACACACCAAAGTCGGTGATCGACTTGATCTGGCCGGATACCTTGTCGCCCTTCTTGTGCATCGCTGCAAACGCTTCCCACGGATTGGAGCGCGTCTGCTTGATGCCGAGCGAGATGCGGCGACGCTCCTCGTCCACATCCAGCACGGTGACTTCCGTCTCGTCGCCAACCTGCACGACCTTGGCCGGATTGACGTTCTTGTTCGTCCAGTCCATCTCCGATACGTGCACGAGGCCCTCGACGCCCGGCTCGATCTCGACGAAGCAGCCGTAGTCGGTGACGTTGGAAACCTTGCCGAACAAACGACTGCCCACTGGATAACGGCGCGCGATGGCAACCCACGGATCATCGCCAAGCTGCTTGAGGCCAAGCGAAACGCGGTTGCGCTCCTTGTCGTACTTGAGCACGCGCACGTCCAGCTCGTCGCCCACATTGACGATCTCGGACGGGTGCCGCACGCGCTTCCAGGCCATGTCGGTGATGTGCAACAAACCATCGATGCCGCCAAGGTCGACGAATGCACCGTAATCGGTAAGATTCTTCACCACGCCCTTGAGCACCGCACCTTCAACGAGGCGCTCCATCAACTTCTCGCGCTCTTCGGAGAACTCGGTCTCGACGACGGCACGGCGGCTGACCACCACGTTGTTGCGCTTGCGATCGAGCTTGATGATCTTGAACTCGAGTTCCTTGCCCTCGAGGTAAACCGGGTCACGCACCGGACGCACGTCAACCAGCGAGCCGGGCAGGAACGCACGGACATCCTTGATATCGACGGTAAAGCCACCCTTGACCTTGCCGGAAATCATGCCGACGATAGTCTCTTCCTTGTCGAACGCCTGCTCCAGGTCGTCCCACACCATCGAGCGCTTGGCCTTCTCGCGCGACAGCTTGGTTTCACCGAAACCATCTTCCAGAGCTTCGAGGGCTACCTTCACCTCGTCGCCTACCTGCACCTCGAGCACGCCCTGCTCGTTCTTGAATTGCTCAATCGGGACGATGCCTTCGCTCTTCAAACCAGCGTTGATGACGACAACGTCGTTGCGAATTTCCACAACGATGCCGGTAACGATGGCGCCGGGCTTCAGCTTGGAGATGGCCTGCTGGCTCTGTTCAAACAGTTCGGCAAAACTTTCAGTCATGTTGATTCCATAGTGGGAAAGGATCGTGGCCCTGCGAACGCAATTACGCAGAAAACCCACGTCCACCGGTGATGGGCTTCGTGGTGATCCCCTTGGGAACCCACTCAACCAGGACAAATCCCCCGCTCACGCGGGGGCGCAAAAACCAACACGAGGCCGCAATCACGACCGCACGATGGCGAATACTTTAGCGACGACTTCCTCAATCCCCATGCCAGTGGTATCCACCAGCACAGCGTCGTCGGCGGGTTTGAGCGGCGCGACGGCCCGCGATGCATCGCGACTGTCACGCGCCTCAATCTCACGCTGAAGGGCGGCGAGTGTAACGCCAAGACCCTTTTCCTTCAACTGCTTATAGCGTCTTTTGGCGCGTTCTGCGGCACTGGCAGTAAGAAAAACCTTGAACCGGGCATCGGGGAAAATGACCGTACCCATGTCCCTGCCGTCAGCCACCAGGCCAGGAGCCTTGCGAAACGCCAGCTGCATATCGAGCAATGCCTCGCGCACTGACGGCATGGCCGCAATCGCCGACGCCGCGCCACCCGCGGTTTCGGTGCGCAAATCGTCGGTTGCGTCGTGGCCATTGACGATGACCCGGCCCGCACCACCGGCCATGTCCGGGCGAAACTGGATGCGCGTGCTGAGCGCGCAGCGCGTCACCGCGTCGACATCGGAAAGATCCAGTCCGGCCACGCCGGCGGCATAACCCACCGCGCGATACAGCGCGCCAGAGTCGAGCAGCCGCCAACCCAGAATCTGCGCCAGCCGAGCGCTGACCGTACCTTTACCGGAGCCCGATGGCCCATCAACGGTCAAAACCGGAACGGGAATCGCGTGAGCCATGACGAACCCTGATCAAAAAACAATAGCCGGCAATTCTACCGCGTTGGCCACCGCGGTAACGCGTGCCTTCTGCGCTGTTGCACGCATCCTTCCTGCCGTCCTCAGCGCGTTGTGCACCAGCTGAACAGGCTGGCGACGTCTGCAAAAAAAGGCTGAAGGCGATCTCGCCGATGATTGACCCTTGAATCCATGTGCACCGTGCAAACACGTCGCAGTTGGCGGCAAGCATCGCGCTCAACCGGACTTATGCCGGCATCGGCAACGTCAACCAGGACGTCCGGGCCACGCGATCAGGCAAGGCACGGCGTGACTCCATGCATCTGGGCACGGTGCTGGTGACACAGGTAGCGCATAACTTCGCGGCCGGACGCACGAGGTGCTTGCTTTACACCCGGCAACAACGGCACATTCATTCATCTGTTCGACTCGACGCTGGTCGCATGAATTACCCACACTTG
>JBBSSI010000016.1:0-60541 GCA_038242205.1 Lysobacterales bacterium | reverse complement strand
GGCCCCGGGGGGGTTGGGGGCTGGGGGGGGGGGGTTTTTGGTGGCGGCCGGGGCACCCCCCCCCCACACCCCAACCCTCTCCACCGACGATGGAGCTGTCAGGGGAGAGGGAGTTAAGCGACGGCGCTGTGACTTGAATCCTCAGTGGTTTCGCAGCAGCCGCGGCTCTGTGCTCTTGATCCTCTCCCCTGGCGCAGCCGGGGGAGAGGGCAGGGTGAGGGGGGGGGCTTTTTGTCGGAGCGAGGCGAGAGCAGCCCCCTCACCCCAACCCTCTCCCCCGACGATGGAGCTGTCACGGGAGACGGAGTCAAGCGACGGCGCTGTGCCGTTGAGCCTCAGGGATTCCGCAGCAGCGACGGCGCTGTGCCGTTGAGCCCCAGGGGTTTCACGGCAGCCACGGCTCTGTGCTCTTGATCCTCTCCCCTGGCACTGCCGGGGGAGAGCGAGTTTGGCTGGAGCCGTGGCAGTTCAGCGCAGGGCTTTGAGCCGATACAACGCGTCCAGCGCCTCGCGCGGGGTGAGTGCGTCAGGGTCCAGCGCATCGATGGCGCGCTCCGTGGCCGATGGTTGCACCGCGCTGAACAAGCCCAGTTGCGGGGATAACTCAGTAGCCGGTGGCGGCGCTTCGCGCATGCCGCGTTCGAGTTCCGCCAGGGTGCGTTTGGCGTCGGCAATCACTGATTTCGGCAAGCCGGCGAGCGCGGCCACTTGCAGTCCATAACTGCGATTGGCCGGACCGGGTTTAACCGCATGCATGAACACCAGTTGCTCACCGTACTCGACCGCGTCCAGATGCGCGTTGGCGATACCCGGATATTCCCCGGCGAGTTCCGTCAGTTCGAAATAGTGCGTGGCAAACAGGGTGTAAGCGCGACTGTGCCGTGTGAGGTGCACGGCAGTGGCGCGCGCAAGCGCAAGGCCGTCGTACGTGCTGGTGCCACGCCCGACCTCGTCCATCAGCACCAGGCTGTGTTCGGTCGCGTTGTGCAGGATGTTCGCCGTTTCGCTCATTTCCACCATGAACGTGGACTGCCCGCGCGACAGGTCGTCGCCGGCGCCAATGCGGGTGAAAATGCGGTCGATCGGCCCGATGACCGCGCGGCTGGCCGGCACGTAGCTGCCGATGTGCGCCAGCAATACGATCAGCGCGTTCTGCCGCATGTATGTCGATTTGCCACCCATGTTCGGGCCAGTGATCACCAGCATGCGGCGCGCATCGTCGAGCGCAAGGTCGTTTGGTTCAAACGGCTCGCCGAGAACTTTTTCCACCACCGGATGCCGACCCCGCTCGATCACGATGCCCGGTTCATCGGTCAGCTTTGGCACGCTCCAGTCCAGCGCCTCGGCGCGCTCGGCCAGAGACGCCAGCACATCAAGTTCGGCAATGGCGATGGCGGCGAGTTTCAGCGGTTCGAGCCGGGTCGTAAGCGTGTCCAGGAGTGCCTCGTACAGCGCGCGTTCGCGCATCAGCGCGCGTTCCCTGGCTGACAGCACCTTGTCTTCGAACGTTTTCAATTCTTCGGTGATGTAGCGCTCGGCGTTCTTCGTGGTTTGCCGACGGGTGTAATGCACCGGTGCCCTGTCCGCCTGCGCCTTGCTGATTTCAATGTAGTAACCGTGCACGCGGTTGTAGCCGATCTTCAGCGTGCTGATGCCGCTGGCGGCCTTCTCGCGCTCCTCCAGGTCCAGCAGAAATTGATCGGCGTGCGTGGACAGTCGGCGCAGTTCGTCGAGTTCGCCGTCGTAGCCACTGGCGATGACGCCGCCGTCGCGCTGCAGTACCGGCGGCTGGGGGACGATCGCCGCGGTCAGCAGCGCAACGCTATCGGCGTGGTCACCAAAGCGCTCTACCAGCGTATGCAGCAGTGGACTATCCAGCGTGGCGATCTGCGCGCGCAATACCGGGGCGCAAGCCAGGCCGTCGCGCAGCGTGGACAGATCGCGCGGCCGCGCCGAACGCAGCGCCACGCGGGCCAGGATGCGTTCCAGGTCGCCGACCCCGCGCAGCGGCTCGCGCAGGGTTTCATGCGCGTGGCGATCGACAAGCATGCCGACCGCCTGATGCCGGCGGCGCAAGATATCCCGGGCGCGCAGCGGCCGATTCAGCCAGCGCCGCAGCAAGCGCGCGCCCATCGGCGTGACGCTGGTATCCAGCACGCCAAGCAAGGTGTGCTCGATGCGCCCGCCCGGATGCGTGTCGATTTCCAGATTGCGCCGCGTCGCCGCGTCCAGCGCAATCGTCTCGCTGGGGTTTTCCACGGCCATGCCGGTGAGATGGGGTAATGCGCTTTTCTGGGTTTCCTCGATGTAGCCCAGCAGGCAGCCGGCGGCGGCGACGCCCAAGGGCATGCCGGCAACGCCAAAACCATCCAGATCGCGCGTGCCGAAAAACCGGTTCAATTCCCGCGTCGCGGTCTCACTGTCAAAGTGCCATGGCGGCCGTTTGCGCAGGCCGGGCAAAGTGCTGATTAGCTGCGGCCATGCCACGTCTTCGCCCACCAGCGTTTCGGCGGGCTGCAGGCGTGCCAGCTCCGCAGCCAGCGCTTCGCCATTTGGCGCTTCGCTGACCAGAAAGCGGCCGCTGGACAGATCCACCCAGGCCAGCCCGTAGGTCGTGTTCGCACCGGCGGCGATCGCCAGCAGCAGGTTGTCACGGCGCGCATCCAGCAACGCGGCGTCGGTCACCGTGCCGGGCGTGATGATGCGAACAACCTTGCGCTCGACGATGCCCTTGGCCAGCGCCGGATCACCCATCTGCTCGCAGATCGCGACCGATTCGCCCAGGTGCACCAGCCGCGCCAGATAATTTTCGACCGCGTGATACGGCACGCCGGCCATCGGAATGGGAGCGCCTGCTGATTGCCCGCGCTGGGTCAGCGTGATGTCGAGCAGCCGCGCCGCCTTGCGCGCGTCGTCATGGAAAAGCTCGTAGAAATCTCCCATGCGAAAAAACAGCAGCACATCCGGATGCTCGGCTTTGGCCGCCAGATACTGGCGCATGAAAGGCGTGTGCGTCTTTGTTTCAATTTCAGACATGTAAGCTCGGGAACTCAACAGATAAAACGGATTCTTGATGTTGCAACAGATGGAACAAAAGTGGCGGAGCTTCAAGGTTGCCTTCGCAGCCATGATCAACGCTATTGAACTTGGCTAGCGGCAACTGTTACCGGAGACGCACCTTTGTGGCAGCGCAGCGCATTTGGTACCACCCCGACCGGTTTCTTCATGCGACGTGAGCATGAAGCTTGCCATATTCCGCCCCGCCCTCGCAGCGCGATAGTCCAGGCGGGACTCTCCGTCAGCGCCAGCCAGCAACTGCTGATCAGCACTTCCAACTGCTGACCAGCACTTCGGGATTACGCGCGTGCGACCATGGTGGAGGCACTTCCTGGACATCGGTGAGATGACCGCGTGCAGGCTTTGCCTTTTGGTTGCTGATTTCCGAGCATCCTCGGCGCGCCATGAGCAGGTGCGGGAATAAATTGACATGCCTGTGGAACAGCCATCATCCTCAGAGAAGAATTTATGGAAATCCGGGAAGATGGATGTTGGCAAACGGAGGATTCCGCGCACCCGGAAATTTGCCATCGATATTCGAGTATCCAGATGCAGGGTTCTATGAAGGACGGCTGATTCGTAATGATGAACCTGCCCGTGGTTCGTCACAAAAGTGTGCAACTTGCTGCTGCATAGCGCCGCGAGGTGCAAGTGGAAACCAACCTGCCCATGGACCGGCGCCAAGTTTGGATCTCAGGGTCTTCACGTGGCCGCCCGCCACCGGGCGTAGGCTCCTGACCATGTTGTCCAAGGGAAAGCGCGAATCACCGATGCCAGTTGAAACCCAAATGATGCAGGCGCTGTTTGCCCGCCAGACAGCAGCGGGTGAGGATGCGTCACACATCGCGGAGATAGCCGTCTCGATCTGGAAAGATGTAGGTACGGCGTTGTCTCCCATCATCGGCCAGACCGGCGTTGCGGCCTTGTTCAAACGCAGCATCCACCTGACGCGCAGCGCGCATCCGTGGTTGGCGGCGGTGTTCGAGGAAAGCGCCAAACCTGACGAACTGGCCGCCATCCAGGCGGTCTTGGGGCAGCAGTGCAGAGCGAACGCGTTGGCGGCCAATGTCGCCCTTCTGCAGAACTTTCAGGATCTGCTGATCTCCCTGATTGGCCTATCGCTGACCGAGCGGCTGCTACGGCCCGTATGGGACAAACCTTCAAGCGGCCAAGCCGAGCAGGACACTGTGTCATGACCATCGATAAAGCTGCCATCCATTGCATGCATACCGGAGTACCTGGGCTCGATGAGGTACTTGGCGGAGGGCTGCCCGAGTTTTCGTTCAATGTGATCGCCGGTCCACCCGGGTGCGGCAAGACCACGCTGGCGCATCAGATGATGTTCGCTCTGGCGAAGCCCGAGCGCCCGGCAATCTACTTCACCGTGCTGGGCGAACCTCCGCTTAAAATGCTGCGTTACCAGCAGCAGTTCGAGTTTTTCGACAGCGAGAAGATCAACCATTCAATCCACTTCGTCAATCTGGCCGACGACACCATTTCGGGCGACTTGGGCCGAGTGCTCGCACGGATCGTCGCGGAGGTTGAGACACACGCACCGTCGCTGGTATTCGTCGACTCTTTCCGCTCGGTGATTCTTGCCGGAAACGGCAATGGCAACGCTTTCACCACCCTGCAGCACTTTGTCCAGCAACTGGGCATGTTGATGACCAGCTGGCAGGCCACGACCTTCCTCATCGGTGAGTACTTCGGAGACACCGAACCGAGCCCGGTGTTCACCGTGGCCGACGGCCTGATCACCTTGCAGCAGAGCGTGCAGCGCAACTCGATGGTGCGCAAGCTGGACATCACCAAAATGCGTGGCCAGCCGACCTTGCCGGGGCTGCACACCTTTCGTATCGACACCTCCGGCATTCGGGTATTTGCACCGCCCCCAGTGACCCCGACGATCGAGCACGGTTCCAACATGCCCATCTTCAGCCGCCTCTCGATGGGCGTGCCGGCGCTGGACGAGATGATGGACGGCGGACTTCCGCGCGGTCATTCGTTGCTGGTGGCGGGCCCGTCCGGGTCGGGCAAGAGCATTCTGGCGGCGGCGTTTCTTGTCGAAGGAGCGCGCGTTGGCGAGACCGGCGTCATTGCTGCGTTCGAACAGCGCCCCACGCAATCGCGGGGTCGCCAGATTGCCGAGCTGATCGAGAGCGACCGCGTCGGCGTGGTCAACACCCGTGCATCGACCTTGTCGGTGGATGAGATCGCCACGCTGCTGATCGCGGAAATCCGTCGCCTCAAGGCGACTCGGGTGGTCATCGATTCGCTGTCGGGCTTCGAGCTTGTGGTGGCACCGACCTTCCGCGAGGATTTTCGCGAATCGCTCGCGCACATGGTGTCCGCTCTGGCCGCCACCGGCGTCACGCTGTTCATGACTTCGGAGCTGGAAGACCGCTATACCGAGCTGCGCTTCAGTCCGTACGGCACCGCCTTCCTCACCGACGCCATCATCGTGCAGCGCTATATCGAGGTAGAGGGGCGGCTGCAGCGCATCATGGCGGTAGTGAAGATCCGTGGCAGCGACCACTCGACCGATCTGCGTCAGTTTCACATCGATGCGGACGGAATCAAGGTCGATCAGATCCTTGCCGGTTATACAGGCTTGTTGGGCGGCAGCCCGACCCGCAGCGAGTCCACGGGGCACCCCTCGAACGGGACCGATAGTGCATAACCGGGCTGACGATGGTTGGTCGTCATGACCGTTCAACCTGACCAGGCCAGCGTGGCAGCTGTCAGCCGCACGGTCGCTTCGCTCGAAGAACGGGCGGACGAGCTGCGTGCCGAGCTGCACAATTTGCGCAAACAATTGGCCGATGTTGAAGGTGACTTGAGCAACAGCCAGGCCGCCCGCTTGCAGGAGGCAAATCAGAAACTGCTGCTTGCCGTATTGCGGGCCGACAGGATCGCCGAGGTAGCCGTGGCCAGTCTGGCTGCGGCGAAGGATTCACATCAGCGCGATGGACTGACCGGCATGCCAAATCGCGCGCTGGGGCTCGATCGTCTGGCCAATGCCATCGACAGGTCGCGCCGCAACGGCAAACGGTTGGCCGTGCTGTTCCTGGACCTCGACCATTTCAAGGCGGTGAACGACAACCTGGGCCACGCCAGCGGCGATCATGTACTCCAGCTGGTGACGCAACGTCTGCAATCCGTCCTGCGGGAATCCGACACCGTCAGCAGATACGGCGGCGACGAATTCCTGGTGCTGCTGCCTGATATTTCCGAGGGTTCGGACGCGGGTCTGGTAGCGGGTGAATTGCTGGCCGCACTCACCATTCCAGGCGATGTCGGCGGACACGTGCTGACGCAATCGGCCAGTGTGGGCATCAGTCTGTATCCGGAAAACGGCGAGGACGCGGCAACCTTGGTCAATCGCGCGGATGCAGCCATGTATCGCTGCAAGCGCCGTGGCACAGGCGGATTCCAGTACTTCAGCGACAGTGATGTGGGGGGGAATTCCACCGAGCTGCCGCTGAGCAGCTGGCCGTCGTCAGCGATATCTCATGCTGAGGTGCCGGCCAGCGCCGCGTCGCATCAGCAGGATCTGCGTGAAGCCAATCAGCATCTGGTGGAGTCATCGCTGCTCGCGCAGGCGTCTGAGGAGCAGGCAAGAAAGGCGCACCAGGACCAGATGACGTTCATGGCGATGGTCGCCCATGAATTGCGCAATCCACTGACGCCCTTGCGCATGGCGACCGAGATGCTGACCCACCGCAGTGCCGGTGACGACACTCCGATCGGCCGGCTGGCTTTGATCATCACCAATTCGGTAGCCCGCATGGCGAGACTGATCGATGATTTGCTCGATGGGTCCCGCCTGAGCAGCGGCAAGCTGCGGCTGGAGTTCGGCATCGTGGACCTGGTGGACCTACTCGATCAAGCCGCGGTGGTCTGCCGACCCGCGATGGAGGCCCGACAGCAGCGTTTTAGCGTTGCCTTGCTTGCGGGTCCGTTGAACGTTCGCGGTGATCCGATCAGGTTGCAACAGATTTTCAACAACCTGCTCGACAACGCCAGCAAGTACACGCCCGAAGGCGGCGAGATCGCGCTTGGCATGGAAGTCGCGGAGCAGGTCCTCTCAATTTCAGTGCGCGACAACGGCTTGGGCATCGCTGCTGACATGCTGCCCACGATTTTCGAACTGTTCGTACAGGATGCGCATAACCTCCCGAATGCAAGCGGTGGCCTCGGCATCGGCTTGGCGGTGGCTCGCGATCTCGTGCAGGCGCATGGCGGGACCTTGGTCGGCCGCAGCGCAGGCCGCGACCTTGGCAGCGAATTCGTGGTCACGCTGCCGTTGTCCTGAGCGGCACCATGGCGGTAGCTGCCGCGGCTGTCAGTCACTCCCCGCGAGCGCGTTCCACCCACCAAGCCGTCAAGTCATTTTCGAACCAAGCCCCGCGATCCGATCGTGCGCTCGATCCTTATCTCACCATGCGCGCCTGGGGAGAGCTGATGTGGGCCACGCGATGCAAACTGCATCAAGCGGACACGTCATGATGACTCGCTTTCCTTGATCGCACTTTGCCACGACCAGTTGCGCACTTCGGGCATGTCCTGGCCATGCTGGCGGATGTATTGGCGATGCTCGACCAGCTTGTCGCGCAGCTGCTGCTTCAGATAGGTGCCGCGATTGCCAATCTGCGGCAGCCGGTCGATCGCGCTGATCACCAGGTGGAAACGGTCAAGCTCGTTCAGCACGGTCATGTCGAACGGCGTGGTGACCGTGCCTTCCTCCTTGTAGCCGCGCACGTGGATGTTGGCGTGGTTGGTGCGACGGTAAGTGAGACGGTGAATCAGGTATGGATAGGAGTGGAAGGCAAAGATCACCGGCTTGTCGCGGGTGAACAGCGCGTCGAAGTCGGCGTCATCCAGACCATGCGGATGCTCCGCTTGCGGCTGCAGGCGCATCAGGTCGACCACGTTGACCACGCGGATTCCAAGCTCGGGCAGGTGTTCGCGCAGGATCGACACGGCGGCCAGGGTTTCCAGCGTCGGCACATCGCCACAGCACGCCATCACCAGGTCCGGCGCATCGGCCTGCTGATCGTTGCTGGCCCATTGCCAGATCCCGATGCCTTCGCTGCAATGCTTCACTGCCTGATCCATGGTCAGCCACTGCGGCGCCGGATGCTTGCCAGCGACCACCACGTTGACATAATTCAGACTGCGCAGGCAGTGATCCATCACCGACAGCAGGCAGTTCGCGTCCGGCGGCAGGTAGACGCGCACAACGCTCGCCTTCTTGTTGACCACGTGATCGATGAAGCCGGGATCCTGGTGGGTGAAGCCGTTGTGGTCCTGGCGCCAGACGTGCGAGGCGAGCAGGTAGTTCAGCGAGGCGATCTTGCGTCGCCACGGCAGCTCCGCGGTGACCTTGAGCCACTTCGCGTGCTGGTTGAACATGGAGTCGACGATATGGATGAACGCTTCGTAGCAGTTGAACAGGCCATGTCTACCGGTCAGCAGGTAACCTTCCAGCCACCCCTCGCATTGGTGTTCGCTGAGCATCTCCATGACCCGGCCGCTGGGGGCAAGAAACTGGTCGGTGGCCTGGGTGTCGGCATTCCACTGCCGATTGGTGACGTCGAACACGGCCCCCAGGCCGTTGGACAGAGTCTCGTCCGGGCCGAATATCCTGAAGTTGCGCTCGCTCTCGTTGCGCGTGGTTATGTCGCGCAGGAACGGCCCCAGCACACGGGTGTCGCCGATGCCGCGCACACCCGGCTGCGGCACGGCGCAGGCGTAGTCGCGAAAGTCCGGCAGACGCAGCTCGCGCAGAAGCATTCCGCCGTTGGCGTGGGGGTTGGCGCCCATCCGGCGCGTGCCCAGCGGGGCCAGTTCTGCCAGCTCCGGCAAGAGTCGACCGGCGGCATCGAACAGTTCCTCGGGTCGGTAGCTTTTCAGCCACGCTTCCAGTTGTTCCAGGTGTTCGGGCGGCGTCGAGGCGGAGATCGAGATCGGCACCTGATGCGCCCGGAACGTGCCTTCCACCGGCAGGCCGTCGACGACTTTCGGACCGGTCCAGCCCTTGGGCGATCGCAGCACGATCATCGGCCAGCGTGGTCGCTCGCGAGCGCCATCTCGGCGCGCCGCGCGCTGGAACGCCTTGATCGCTTCCACCGCCTGATCGAGGGCGCTGGCCATGGCCTCATGCATCAGCGCTGGCTCGTTGCCTTCGACAAAGATCGGCGCCCAACCATAGCCGCGCAGCAACTGCTCGAGTTCCTCGTGGCTGATGCGCGCGAGCACGGTCGGGTTCGCGATCTTGTAACCGTTCAGATGCAGGATCGGCAGCACCGCACCGTCGGTGGCTGGGTCGAGAAACTTGTTGGAGTGCCAGGCCGTGGCCAGTGGCCCGGTCTCGGCTTCGCCGTCACCGACCACACAGGCGACGATCAGCTCCGGGTTGTCGAACACGGCGCCGAAGGAGTGGCTGAGCGAGTAGCCCAGTTCGCCGCCTTCATGGATGGAACCGGGGCACTCCGGCGAGACGTGGCTGGGAATGCCGCCCGGGAAGGAGAACTGCAGAAACAGTCTCTGCAGCCCGCTCTCGTCCTGGCTGATGTCCGGATAGATTTCGCTGTATGTCCCTTCCAGGTAGGTGTTGCCGACCAGGGCTGGTCCCCCATGGCCGGGGCCGGAAACATAGATCATGTCCAGGTCGTACTTCTTGATCACCCGATTCAGGTGCACGTAAATGAAATTCTGGCCCGGCGTGGTCCCCCAGTGACCCAGCAGCATGGGCTTGACGTCGGTCAGGCTCAACGGGTGCTTGAGCAGGGGGTTGCTGCGCAGGTAGATCTGGCCTACGGCAAGATAGTTGGTGGCGCGCCAGTAGGCGTCCATGCGTTGCAGCAGATCGGCGGCGAGGACAGGGGATTGCATCGGTGGTGACTCCCGTGGTGGGCGAAACCTCCTGACGCCGGCATCGGCTCAGGCCACGAGGGGCAGGCGGCGGCATGGAGGCGCTGGATATTGCCGGCAGGTGCACTGGCCGCGTCACTGGCTGACCATCCTCCATCACGGGTGTCCGCAAGGTGATGCTGGTGCACCGGCGGCGGGTGGCCTGCAGTGGGCTGAGCACACGATCAGTCCGGAATCACGCTTGCGCGGACTTCATGCGGGTGGAATTGTCTAACACGCACATGAATGGATATCCTTCCCAGATGCGTCACCCGTCGCCATCACTGTTTTTTCGCCTGCGCCGCCATCGCGGTTTGCTGGCGATGGCCGTCGCGGTGATGATCCTCAAGTTTGTCGCAGGCACCGTGTGCCTGTCCAATGACCCGGACCCGCGTCTGGTATCGGGAACGACCGCAGCGACAGTGACGACAGCGACGACGCCCGTCGCTCTCGCAAGCGTCCTGTCCGCCGATGCAGCCGCCGCTGATTGCGTGCTCGGCGAGCTGGGCGGTTGTCACTGCAGTTGCGCGCACAACGTGCCGCTTGCCGTTGCTGCGGTGATGCCGGTCCTGCGGCTTGACGTCCCTGCCGCGGCCACGCCGCTGAAAACCTTGCCCACAGCGGCCATCGCCGGCTGGGTGCACCGCCCTCCCATCGCCTGAAAAACCGTCCGCTTTGTGATGACGCCGCTTTTGCGACGTATCGCCCCGTGATCGTTTTCAGGAGATTTCTGCATGTCCGTTTTTCGAACGGCGTCCGTGGGCGCCGCATGTCTGTTGCATGCGGCATTGGTTGGCGCTGTGCCACAACCCGCACCCAAATCAGCACCCACAGTCGTGGCCGCACCTGCAACCTTGCGAACGGCAGTTCATCGCGTGTGGGAGAACACACCGGAAATATCGGCAGCCCGCGCTGACCTTGAGGCTGCACGCGCCCGCGCTCGCGCAGCAGCCCAGCCGATTTACAACCCAGCGCTGAACCTGGATGCGGAGAACGCGGACGTCAATCGGCGAGCAGTCGGCCTCAGCCTGCCGCTGGACTTGTCCGGCAAGCGGCGTGCGCGTGCCGGTCAAGGCGATGCCTTGCTGCGGGCGGCAGAGGCCGACTACGAGCTGCGCCGCCGTGGCATTGCGGTGCGGTGGCTGAAGGCCTGGGCGAGCGCCGCGCTGGCGGCGAAACAGAGTGAGCTGGGCGGACGCCGGCTGCGGCTCATGCAGCGCTTTGACGAGCTCGCCGCGCAGCGCCTGCAGATAGGCGACATCAGCAGCCCGGAGCGCGACCTGGCTGGGTTGGCGCTGGGCGAGGCGCAGGCGCAGCAGGCCGCGCTGATCGGCGAGGAAGCAGCTGGACGCGGCGCGCTATGGGCGATCAGCGGCGATCAGCGGGGAGCCCTGCCGGCGTTGCCATCTGACCTGCCACCAACCTCGGCCAGCGTCACGCCGTTGCCGGTTGCTGCCTTGGCAGAACTGGCCAGGGCCCGCGCACAGCAAGACAGCGCCGAAGCGGGTGTGCAGGTTGCTAGGCGCGCACGCATTTCCGACCCGGTGCTTGGTTTGACCGGAGGGCAGGTGCGCAGCGGCTCGCGCTCCGACCAGATCATTGGTCTCAGCGTCTCGATTCCCTTGCCGGTGCTCAACACGGGCAGTGCCGAAATCATCGCGGCCCGCGCTGAGGCCGACGCGGCCGCGGCCAACGTGCGTGCTCAACAGTTTGCTTTCAGTGCGGGGCTGGTGGAAGCGCAGACGCGGTACGCGGCATTGCATGACGCGGCGACCGCCTTTCGCTCGGGCCGTTCCGGCGCCTTTGAAGATCGCGCGGCGCTGCTGGAAAAGCTCTGGGACGCCGGTGAGATCAGCACCTCGGATTATCTCGTGCAGCTCAAGCAGAGCCTTGACACCGCATTGTCCGGCGTGCGCCTGGAAAGCCAGGCGTGGCAGGCGTGGTTCGACTATCTCGCGGTCGCCGGCCGCCTCAGCGACTGGCTCGATGGCCGCACTCAGGAGGCCCTGCGATGAAAACACATTTCTGCAAGCAAGCCGCACTGTGTCTCGCGCTGCTGGCTGCCACCTCGGGCACGTCGTTTGCGCAAGCGGCGGCCGCAGTGGGCAATCCGCTGGCACTGGACGCTGCGGGCATGAAAAGCGCCGGCATCGTGGTCGACAAGGTGGCCACACGTGCGCTGACCGACGAGCTGAAAGCGCCCGGCGAAGTGCGGGTCAACGCCTATTCCACCGTGCTGGTGTCGCCGCGGGTCGAGTCGCAGGTGCTCGCACGCAAGGCGCGCCTGGGTGACGTGGTAACGGTCGGCCAGCCACTTGTTGTGCTGTCCAGCGTGCAGGTGGCCGAAACGCAGGGCGCGTTGATTGTCGCCGAGCAGGATTGGCAGCGCATTGCCGCCCTCGGTGCGCAAGCGGTGTCCGCACGGCGTTACAACGAGTCCAAAGTGCAGCGTGATCAAGCCCGCGCCAAACTGCGCGCCTACGGACTTTCAGAAGGTCAGATCCGCGGTTTGCTGAAGGCTGGATCGACCAAGGCAGATGGCAGTTTCGAATTGCTGGCGCCCACTGCAGGGCGCATCACCACCGATGAGTTTCTGCTTGGCGAACGCGTGGAACCAGGCCGCATCCTGTTCACGCTGGTGAAGGAGGATTCGGTCTGGGTCGAGGCCCAGCTGGCACCAGCGGATGCCGAAAAGGTCAAGCCCGGCGGCGACGTTCGCATCCTGGTGCAGGACACCTCGCTGCCAGGCGGGGTGATCCAGCGCTCGCACCAGACCAGCGAGCGCACGCGCACCGTGCCGGTGCGCATCGAAGTGGACAACCGCAGGGACCTGCTGCATCCCGGTGAACTGGTCGAAGTTCGCCTTGCGGCAGGCGGCAGCGCGACCCAAACGCTGGCTGTTCCGGCCGAGTCCGTCGTGCTGCTGCAGAACCAGCCCACGGTTTTCCTCGTCACGGGGAACGGCCAGTTTGCGCCGGCAGCGATCGTCACCGGCGATACCCGGGACGGCTGGACCGTCGTCACCCAAGGTCTCGCGGCAGGTGACAGCTATGTGCGCAAGGGTGCGTTTGCGCTGAAGGCCCGATTGCTCCGTTCGCAGTTGGGAGAAGAATGATGCTGGAGCGACTGGTTGCACTGTCCCTGCGCTACAAGGTGCTGGTGCTGATCATTTTCCTGGTGATCGGCTTTCTGGGTTTGCAGGCAATCCGGCAACTGCCCATCGATGCGTTTCCAGACGTCACGCCGGTGCAGGTCAACGTGTATACCGAGGCGTCCGGCCTGGCCGCCGAGGATGTCGAACTGCTGCTGACGACACCGGTCGAATCAGCGTTGGCCGGCCTGCCAAAGGTGCAGGACATCCGCTCGACAAGCCTGTCCGGACTGTCTTTCGTCTCGGTCAATTTCGACGACAGTATGGACATCTATTTCGCGCGCCAGCTGGTCAACGAGCGCCTGCAACAGGTGGGCGAACGCTTGCCTGCCGGCTATGGCAAGCCGGAAATGGGCCCGAACGTTTCCGGGCTGGGGCAGGTGTTCTGGTACACCGTCGAGCGCGCAGATGACAAGCTGAAAAATGCAGCGACCCAGACGGACCTGCGCACGCTGCAGGACTGGACCATCCGTTTGATACTGCGCACGGCGCCGGGCGTCGATGACGTCACCTCGTGGGGCGGACAGCAAAAGCAGCTGCAGGTGCGCATCGATCCAATGCGGCTGATCGCGCACAAGCTCGGCTTCAAGGATGTGATCGCGGCGCTGCAGGCCAACAACGCCCAGGTTGGCGGCAATTTTGTCGACGTCGGCCGCGAGCAGTATCTGGTGCGCGGACTGGGCCTGGTCGAGAACGCGCAGGATCTGGGCAACATCGTGCTCAAGACGGATGACGGCACGCCGGTGTATGTGCGTGACGTGGCCACGATCACGCAAGCGGGGGCGCCGCGTTCGGGCGCAGTGACGCGTGATGGCAAGGAAGTGGTGCTTGGCATGGCGCTGGCGCGAATCGGCGAAAACGCCAAGAGCGTGGTCGATGCAGTCAAGGCCAAACTGGAAACCATCAAGCAGACGCTGCCGCCGGGCGTAGTGGTCAATCCGGTTTACGCGCGCACCGAGCTGGTCAATGCTGCCGTAGGTACTGCAGTGCGAGCCCTGGTGGAGGGTTCGCTCCTGGTGGCGCTGGTACTGTTCTTGTTTCTCGGCGAATTGCGCAGTGCCCTGGTCGTGGTCGTCGCTCTGCCGATGGCAATGTTGATCGCTTTCATCTGCATGCAGCGGGCTGGCTTGTCCGCCAATTTGATGTCACTGGCAGGTCTGGCAATCGGCATCGGCATGATGGTGGACGGCGCGGTGGTGCTGGTGGAAAACGCGTTCCGCATCATGGCCGAACGCAGGGCCGAGGGCTTGCCGATCGACCGCACCGACGCCGTGCTGACCGCTGCGCGCGAAGTAGTCAAGCCGATCACGTTTTCGATCCTGATCATCATCGTGGTGTTCCTGCCGCTGTTCAGCCTGCAGGGGCTGGAAGGCAAGATGTTCAAGCCCATGGCGTTCAATATCAGCTTTGCCATGGCCGGCTCGCTGATCCTCACGCTGACGCTGATCCCGGTGCTGGCCGCGCTGGTGCTCAAACCAAAACAGGAGCGGGACACCCGGCTGGTCGGGTTTCTCAAGCGGCATTACGCGACCGTACTCGCCTGGTCATTGGCGCGACGCAAGCTGGTGGTCGGCATTGCTGGCGTCGCGTTGCTCGGCAGCCTCGCGCTGTTTCCGTTTCTGGGCAAGGAGTTCATGCCCAACCTCAAGGAGGGCGCCATCATGTGGCGCATCACGTCGATCCCGTCGGCTTCGCTCGACGAGTCGATAGATATTTCCAACCAGGTATCGGCACTGATCAAAAGGCAGTTCCCGGAGGTCTCCACCACCGTGGCCATGATCGGCCGCGCCGAAAAAGGCGAGACCGCCGACGTCAACTACATGGAGGTCTACACGCCGCTCAAGCCCAGCACCCAATGGCGCAACGGCGAGACGCTGCAAAGCATTGAAGACGCCATGCAGAAAGCACTGGCAGCGGCGCTGCCGACGGCCGTGGTCAGTTATACCCAGCCGATCCAGATGCGCATCGAAGAGCTGATTTCCGGCGTGCGCGCAACCCTGGCGCTGAAGATTTATGGCAATGATCTGGCCGAGCTCGACCGGCTCAGCGCACGCATGAAGGACACGCTGGCCACAATACCCGGCGTGGCCGACCTGGCACTGGAGGCGAACATCGGCAAGCCGCAAATCCGCATCAAGGTAGATCGCGACGCGCTCGCACGCTACGGCTTGAATGCCGACGACGTGCTGACCGTAGTCAAGAACGGTATCGGCGGCGAGCCGGTGACGACACTGCTCGATGGCGTCAGGCGTTTCGACATTGCCGTGCGCCTGAACGACGCAGACAAGGCGTCGCTGACGGCCATTCAGCGCATTCCCATGCGTACCGCCAGCGGCGCCCTGGTGCAGCTTTCGCAGGTCGCCGACGTGAGCAGCGCGGAAGGCTACTCGTTTATTCGCCGCGAGCAGTTGCAACGCTACGCGGTCATCCAGATGGATGTGCGCGGACGCGACATCGACGGCTTCGTCAAGGACGCGAACGCCGCCATTGCCAGCCAGGTGAAGTTGCCCACCGGTTACTACTCTGAATGGGGCGGCGCATTCGAAAATCAGCAGCGCGCGTTGACACGCCTTGCGCTGATCGTACCGGCCACGATCTTCTTCATCTTCATTCTGCTGTACACGATGTTCAATTCGGTCAAGCACGCTGCGTTGATCCTGGCCAACGTGCCGTTTGCCACCATCGGCGGCATTGTCGGCCTGGCGATCACCGGTCAATACCTTTCGGTACCGTCGGCCATCGGTTTCATCGCAGTGTTTGGCGTGGCCATGTTGAACGGCATCGTGCTGGTGAGTTTTCTCAATGAGCAACGCGAAAAGGGTCTTGCCGTTCGCGATGCCGTGATCAGCGGCACGGCGCTGCGCATGCGCCCGGTGCTGATGACTGCCAGCGTGGCGATCCTTGGCCTGGTGCCCATGCTGTTGTCCAGCGGTGTGGGCGCCGAAACCCAGCGCCCTCTCGCCACCGTGGTGGTGGGCGGATTGATCACTTCCACCTTGCTCACCCTGGTGCTGTTGCCGTTGCTCTACGACTGGATGGAGGAGCGTGCAGCCCGGCGTGCGATCCGGCAGGAGCCAGCGTGAGCGCGTTGCATACGTGCGCGCGTCGCGGCAGGAATGAAGTTGCGAGGCTGTCCGCATCGGACGCGTTGCCATGGTTGTCAACGTTCGCACTCAGCAGCCTTGCGCGAACCTATCGCACGCTGCGTGACAAGTTTCCTTGCGATCGGTGCACGCGCTATCGCTGCCACCAAGCTGGTACTGCGCAGGCGAAAACGTGCAGACTGGGGACGGTTTGGCGTGACGCGCATGCTCAATCAGCGCGGCAAGCTGACATGATTGATCGGGCAATCACCCCTACCAGTCGTTGCTGACAGCCACCCGTCTGTCTATCCCACCCGCACCCAGGAGACGTCACTTGGCCATACAAAATTTCCCAGCCGCCTGGATGACTGACGAGCATCGGATGCTGCAGGAGTCCGCCGCGCGCTTTTTCAAGGAAAAGTGGGCGCCGCGCGACGCGGCCTGGCGCGAAGCGGGGATGATGGACCGCGAGGCGTGGGAGCAGGCAGGCGCCAACGGATTTCTGTGTGCATCGATGCCGGAGCAATACGGCGGCGGTGGCGGCGACTTCGGCCACGAAGCTGCGTTGCTTTACGCCCAGGGCGAGGCTGGCATCGCCGGTTTTGGCGGCTCGGTGCATTCGGGCATCGTCGCGCAGTACATCCTGCATTGCGGGACCGAACAGCAGAAGCAGCGCTGGTTGCCGCCAGTGGCCAGCGGCGAGCTGATCGCCGCCATTGCCATGACCGAGCCGGGCACCGGCTCGGATCTGCAGGCTTTGCGCACGCTGGCCACGCGCGAGGGCGACCACTATCGGCTCAACGGCAGCAAGACGTTCATCAGCAACGGCCAGCTGTGCAATCTGGTGCTGGTCGCCTGCAAGACCGACAAGGAGCAGGGGGCGCAGGGCATTTCGCTGCTGGTGGTGGAAACCGACGCTGCCGCGGGTTTCCGACGCGGACGCAACCTGGAAAAGATTGGCATGGAGTCGCAGGACACCTCCGAGCTGTTCTTCGACGACGTGCTGGTGCCAACGGACAACCTGCTCGGCGGCAAGGAAGGCCAGGGCTTCTTCCAGATGATGCAGGAGCTGCCGCAGGAACGCCTGATCGTGGCCATCGGCGGCATCGCCGCGATGGAGCTGGCGATGCAGATCACCATTGCGTATACCAAGGAGCGCACGGCGTTCGGCAAGCCGATCTTCGCGTTCCAGAACACGCGCTTCAAGCTGGCCGAATGCCAGGCCCTGTTGCTGGCCTCGCGCGCGCTGGTCGATGCGGCCATGGTCGCCCACCTCAAGGGCGAGCTGGGCGTCGACCGCGCAGCGCTGATCAAGTACTGGGTCACCGACAACCAGTGCAAGCTGATCGACGAATGCCTGCAACTGTTCGGCGGCTACGGCTACATGAAGGAATACCCGATCGCGCGCCTGTGGGCCGACTCACGCGTGCAGCGCATCTACGGCGGCACCAACGAAATCATGAAAGAACTGGCGTCACGCTTCATCTGATGCACGGCCGCTTCCGTTAAACCCCATTGATTCCCAGCCAAGGATTTCCCATGACCGACGCCTATATCTACGACGCCGTGCGCACACCGCGCGGCAAAGGCAAAAAGGACGGCAGCCTGCACCAGGCCACGCCGGTATGGCTGCTGCGCACGCTGCTGCAGGAGTTGCAGCGACGCAATCATCTCGACACCGCCCTGGTCGACGACGTGGTGCTGGGCTGCGTTACGCCGGTTGGCGAGCAGGGCGCGGACATTGCCCGCACCGCGGTGCTTGACGCCGGCTGGGCGGAGAGCGTGGCCGGCGTGACGCTGTCACGCTACTGCGGCTCGGGTTTGGAGGCGACCAACATGGCTGCTGCCAAGATCGCCGCCGGCATGGAAGACATGGTGGTTGCCGGCGGCGTTGAATCGATGAGCCGCTGGCCGATGGGCAGCGATGGCGGCGCCTGGGTGATGGATCCGCGCGTCAACAGTGCGCTGGGCTTCGTGCCGCAGGGCATCAGCGCCGATTTGATCGCGACGCTCGAAGGTTTCAGCCGTCAGGATCTGGACGTCTTTGCGGCTGAATCGCATCGTCGCGCTGCGCTCGCCTGGAAAGAGGGGCGTTTCGACAAGTCCATCGTCGCAGTGAAGGATCTCAACGGCATGACCATGCTGGCCCGCGACGAGACGATCCGTCCCGGCAGCTCGGTTGAATCGCTGGCCAAGCTCAAGCCGTCGTTTGCACAGATGGGCGAGATGGGTTTCGATGCCACCGCGCTGGCGAAATACACGACGGTCGAAAAGATTCATCACGTCCACCATGCCGGCAACTCGTCAGGCATCGTGGATGGCGCGGCGCTGCTGCTGCTGGGCAGCAAGGAAGCCGGCATCCGCGCCGGCCTGAAGCCGCGTGCCCGCGTGCGCATGGCCGCCGTGGTCGGTTCGGAACCCACGATCATGCTGACCGGTCCCACCGCTGCGTGTCGCAAGGCGCTGGGCAAACTCGGCATGAGCCCGGCCGATATCGATCTGTGGGAAATCAACGAGGCGTTCGCCACCGTGCCGATGAAAACGGCGCGCGACCTCGGCGTGTCGATGGATCGGGTCAACGTCAACGGCGGCGCCATTGCCATGGGCCATCCGCTGGGCGCCACCGGCGCGATGCTCCTGGGCACGGCGCTGGACGAACTCGAGCGCCGCGATCAGAGCATCGCGCTGGCCAGCTTGTGCATCGGTGCCGGCATGGGCATCGCCACCATCATCGAACGCGTTTGAGGAGGGCCACGCCATGACCCCGCACAACACCGTTACCCTCGAAATCGACGCCGACGGCATCGGCCAAGTCACCTTTGATCAGCCGGGTCGCGCCATGAATGTGCTCAACCCGACGCTGGTCGAGCCGTTCGCCGCCATCGTCGAGCGACTGGAGAAAGAAGAAGGCATCAAGGGCCTTGTGCTCACGTCCGGCAAGTCGACTTTCATCGTCGGCGCCGATATTGATCAGCTCATTGCGCTCACCAGCGCCGAAGAGGCCTTCGCACTCTGCGAAGATCTGAAGACGCTGCTGCGCCGGATCGAGAAATGCGGCAAGCCGGTGGTTGCGGCACTCAACGGCACCGCGCTGGGCGGCGGCCTGGAAGTGGCGCTGGCCTGCCATGCGCGTTTCGCGCTGGACGATCCCGCACTCAAGCTCGGCCTGCCGGAAGTCAAACTGGGCCTGCTGCCCGGCGGCGGTGGCACCCAGCGGCTGCCGCGCATGATCGGTATCCAGAAGAGTTTCGAGCTGATCACCCAGGGCACCGATCTGCGCGCCGCCGAGGCCAAGGATCTGGGCCTGGTCAACGACCTTGCTGCCAACCGCGAGGAGCTGCTGCAGAAAGCGCGCGCGTGGTGCCTGGCCAACCCGCATCCGGTACAGCCGTGGGACAAGCCGGGCTTTCGTATCCCCGGCGGCGACAGCAAGCATCCCGGCGTGGTCCAGCTGCTGGCGATTGCGCCGTCCATCGCCAACGCCAAGGCGCACGGCAACTATCCTGCGATCGGCCACATCATGTCGTGCCTGTTCGAGGGCGGCCTGCTCGATTTCGATAGCGCCTGCCAGGTGGAGTCGCGCTACTTCGCCGCCTGCGTAATGTCGCAGGAATCGAAGAACATGATCGGCACGCTGTGGCATCAGCTCAACGCGATCAAGAAGGGTCAGTCCCGCCCCGCCGGCGTGGCGCCGCGCAAGGTCGGCAAAGTCGGCATCCTCGGTGCCGGCATGATGGGCGCGGGCATCGCCTACGTGTCGGCCAAGGCCGGCATCGAGGTGATCCTGCTCGATACCGCGATGGAAAATGCGGAGAAGGGCAAGGCGTATGCGCAAGGCCTGCTGGACAAGGCCATCGCGCGCGGCAAGAGCACCCCGGCCAAGCGCGATGCCTTGCTTGCACGGATCACCCCGACCACCCGCTACGAAGATCTGCACGACTGCGACCTGGTGATCGAGGCGGTGTTCGAGGACCGCGAGGTCAAGGCCGCATGCACGCGTAAAGCGGAGGCCGCGATTGCCGCCGATGTGGTGTTCGCGTCCAACACGTCTACGCTGCCGATTACTGGTTTGGCCAAGGCCAGCGTGCGCCCGACTAACTTCATCGGCCTGCATTTCTTCTCGCCGGTGGACAAGATGCCGCTGGTGGAGATCATCGTCGGCGAGCAGACCTCGGACGAAACGCTCGCGCGCGGCTTTGATTACGTGCTGCAGATCGGCAAGACCCCGATCGTGGTCAACGACAGCCGCGGCTTCTACACCTCGCGCGTGTTTGCCACCTACGTGATGGAAGGCCTGGCGATGCTCGGCGAAGGCGTGCATCCACGCTCGATCGAGGCCGCGGGCATCAAAGCCGGTATGCCGATGCCGCCGCTGGCGCTGCAGGACGAAGTGTCGTTGAGCCTGTCGCTGCATGTCGCCGACCAGACGCGCAAGGATCTGGCGGCCGAAGGCAAGCCGTTGCCCGAGCATCCGGGTGAGGCGGTGTTGCGCATGGTCGGCGGCACGCACGAGCGCTTGGGCAAGAAAACCGGCAAGGGTCTGTATGACTACGATGGCAGAGACAAAACCTTGTGGCCGGAACTGTCCCGGCTGTACCCGACTACGCCCGAACAGCCCACGCAGCAGGAACTCATCGATCGGCTGATGTTCGTACAGGCCAACGAGGCGGCGCGCTGCTTCGAGGAGAACGTGGTGCGTTCGGTGGCCGACGCAAACATCGGCTCGATCTTCGGCTGGGGCTTCGCGCCGTTTCACGGCGGCGCGCTGCAGTTCATCAACGCGATGGGCGCGGCACGCTTCGTGGCGCGTTCGCGCGACCTTGCCGAACGCTACGGTGCGCGCTTCGCACCGGCTGACATCGTGGTGCGACAGGCCGCGGAGGGCGGGCGCTTCGAGGGCGCCGCGTGAGCGCTGAGCGCGACGCCGTGGCGAGGTTGCTCGCTGGCCTGCGCGTGATCGACCTGTCGCGCAATCTGCCCGGACCGTTCTGCACGCGGATGCTGGCTGATCTGGGTGCTGAAATCATCAAGGTCGAGCCGCTGGAAGGCGATCCGACCCGCTCGCTTGGCCCGTTGTTCGACGCGCTGAACCATGGCAAGGAAAGCCGGCGCATCGATTTTCGCCAGGCTGCCGATCTGGACCAGCTGCGCGAGTGGCTAGTCGAGGCCGACGTCATGCTCGACAGTTTCCGCCCGGGCATCCTGTCGTCGATGGGCCTGGACTTCGAGCGCCTCAAGACCGTCAATCCGAAGCTGGTGATGGTGTCGATCACCGGCTATGGCCAGCACGGCGAGTGGTCGCAGCGGGCCGGGCACGACCTGAATTTCATGGCCATGTCCGGTGCGCTCGACCAGATGCGCGCGCCCAGCGGCGAGCTGGCCCTGTCCAACGTGCAGTGGGGGGACATGGCCGGCGGCAGTTCGATGGCGTGCATCGCGATTCTTGCCGCGGTGTTCGACGCGCAGCGGCGCGGGGGCGGTCGTCACATCGATATCAGCATGACCCACGGCGTGCACGCGCATCTGCTGCTGCCCAAGGCTACTTCCGCCATGTTCGCGCCGATGCTGGGTCGCGCGCCGGGCGCTGGTGAAGATCTGCTCAATGGCGGCTTGCCTTGCTACAACCTCTACACCACCGCGGACGGCCGTCAGCTCGCCGTCGCGGCGCTCGAGTTCAAGTTCTGGAAGGCCGCATGCGCAGTGTTCGAGCGACCGGACTGGATCGAACGGCATTGGCAGCGCGGCCAGATGCCCGGCACCGAGCAGAACAGCGCCTTGCGTGAAGAAGTGGCCGCGCTGGTGGCCACGCAACCGCTGGCGTACTGGGCCGAACGCTTCGCAGCCGCCGACGCCTGCGTGACTCCGGTGCTGACCCTGCCGGAAGCCCAGGCGCATCCGCTGTTTGCCGACGGCTCCCGGGAACAAGCCTGGGCCCCCGTGTGAGCTGTTTGCCACAATGGTTAGTCAGCCCATGGGCACAAGTTCGTTACTGCGCCTGCTGCTTTTCGCCATTCGCCGGCAGGCTTCGGCAGATGCCCTGCGTGAGATGAAGGTCACTTTCAGCCAGGCCGCATTTTGGGGCGATTCGCACGGCGCGATCGAAGTGAGCGACAGCAACGCCGCAGCTGCCGACTGGCGACATGTCCGACCACGACTGGTCAGTGTTCCGGCCGGCACGCTCGACCGCGTGGCGGCTATGCAGCCCGGACCGGGCGCGAACCCTTTTCCCATGCTCAACGCCTGCCATACCGACGTCTGCGTGCCCGGCAACGCAGCAAGGGCACAAACGGGTTGATCTTGCGGTCCAAGCGGGCGAGCATCAGCATCTGTGGCTTGCTGGGTCAAAGCGCGTTTTCCCCAGAACCCGGTTTCACGCTGTGCCGCGGTCCCTTGAACCCATCCCCACCCAGCGGCAGTTCATGCCGTGTTCGGAGAACGCACCATGAAACATCTGCTCGCAAGGCTTTTTGGCGCCCTCGTTCTGGGTATCGCTTTATCGCCGGCCGTGGCGTTGGCCACCACCGCGGTGACGAACGTGCTCGATGTTTATCACGACCCGGCTTGCGGCTGCTGCGTCAACTGGATTCGCTACATGCGGGCGCAGGGCTTTGCCGTGACAGCGCACGAGGATCAATCGATGGCTGCGGTCAAGGCCCGACTGGGCGTACCAGCCTCTGCCGCATCTTGTCATACCGCAAAAATCGGCGGCTACGTGATCGAAGGCCATGTCCCGGCGGCAGACATCCGTCGCCTGCTCGCTGAACATCCCGATGCGCGGGGTTTGGCAGCGCCGGGCATGCCCATGGGTTCGCCTGGCATGGAAATGGGAGCGCCCGAACGCTATGACGTGCTGCTGTTGGGCAAGGATGGATCCTCCCGGGTGTTTGCCACGCACGGCCCCGAAATCTGACCGCAGGCCTCGGAGCTTTTGCGCATCGGTGACTGACCGGCGTGGAGTCCGCCAAGCGGGCCATGCGCTGGGAGATCTGAACGAGCGCGGGCTTAATTCCAAGCGTGGAATCTGTCAGCGTGGTCCTGGCTCCAACTGCGCTGCCTGCCGGCATTTACGCCGAGCCCGATTGCTCGGACAGGGTCTGGCATCGCTGCAATTCGCCACAGTTGACCACGGCTGTTACGAGCGGGTCCTTGTTGGCGCAGACTCTGTGGGAGCTGGCCTGGTGCGCGCACTGTGTGGCTCCCGATGACAAGCGCGTTCGCTGCCTGGAGCCTTGGCAAACAGGTGTCGGACGGATAGAAAATCGCGCTGGAAACAGCGTTGCTCAATTCAGTTTCACTCAGGAGTTGTATATGGATTCGCCGGTCAGCCCCACGGACGCACAGCTGTTGCAGCTTGCGCAAACGGCAGCCACGGCCGTGCAGCAGAGTCGGCTGATGCTGGTGACGGCCGAATCGTGCACGGGCGGGTGGATAGCCAAGGCGCTGACTGATCTGCCGGGCAGCTCCAGCTGGTTTCACGCAGGTTTGGTCACCTACAGTTACGAGGCGAAAGAGGCGCTGCTTGGAGTCAACCCGCGCACGCTCGAACACGCCGGTGCGGTCAGTGAAGAGACCGCGCTGGAAATGGTCTCCGGGGCGCTGGCCCGACTGGGAGCTGGTGTCGCCATTGCAGTCACCGGCATTGCCGGGCCGACCGGCGGCACGACGGACAAGCCGGTGGGCACGGTGTGGATCAGCTGGAAGCGCCGCGGCGACTATGCCCATGCGCAGCTGTTCCAGTTTTCCGGGGATCGCGAAGCAGTGCGTCGGCAGACAGTGGCGGCGGCGCTCAGCGGACTGTGCAAAACCCTGACAGGCTGATGCGCCAGTCGCTGCCAGAGCCGCTTGACCGGTATGGGATACTTGCCTCACGCATGCGCGAAGTTGCCGGTAATCGCAGCCCGTGAGACCGCTGCAGCGGATCATGCTCCCTATTCATGGCTCACCTGGAACCCAAGACGATGGATGACAACAAGCGCAAGGCGCTCACTTCCGCGCTCAGTCAGATCGAGAAACAGTTTGGCAAAGGCGCAATCATGCGCATGGGTGATCGCGTCAACGAGGCCATTGACGTGGTCTCCACCGGATCGCTGGGCCTGGATATTGCCCTTGGTGTTGGCGGTTTGCCGCGTGGACGCGTGGTCGAGATTTATGGCCCGGAATCGTCGGGCAAGACCACGATGACCCTGCAGGTGATCGCCGCCTGCCAGCGTGGCGGTGGCACGGCGGCTTTCATCGATGCCGAGCACGCTCTTGATCCCACCTATGCCGAGAAGCTCGGGGTCAAGGTCGACGACCTGCTGGTCTCGCAGCCGGACACCGGCGAGCAGGCGCTGGAAATTGTCGACATGCTGGTGCGCTCCGGCGCGGTGGACATGGTGGTGGTCGACTCGGTAGCGGCGTTGACCCCGAAAGCTGAAATCGAAGGCGAAATGGGCGACTCGCATGTGGGCCTGCATGCGCGCCTGATGAGCCAGGCGCTGCGCAAGCTGACGGCCAACATCAAGAAGTCCGGCACGCTGGTCGTGTTCATCAACCAGATCCGCATGAAGATCGGCGTGATGTTTGGCAGTCCGGAAACCACCACGGGTGGCAACGCGCTGAAGTTTTATGCGTCGGTGCGCCTGGACATCCGGCGTATTGGCGCGGTCAAGCGCGGCGAGGAAATCATCGGTTCGGAAACCCGCGTCAAGGTGGTCAAGAACAAGGTCGCGCCGCCGTTTCGCAAGTGCGAGTTCGAGATCCTGTACGGCGAGGGCACCTCGCGCGAAGGCGAGATCATCGAGCTGGGCGTGACGGAAAATCTCATCGACAAATCTGGCGCGTGGTACAGCTACAAGGGTGATCGCATCGGTCAGGGCAAGGACAACGTGCGCCAGTACCTGCGCGAGCATCCGGAAATGACCAACGAGATTGACCAGGAACTGCGCAATCGCCTGCTGGTGCCCGTGGGCAAGCCGGTGGCCGCCGCTGCCGAAGAGGTTGCCGAAGAGGCGTGACGCTGGCTCCACTTAACGCCACGACCAACGCGTGGCCCGGCATGTCCGGGCCACGCGCGCTGCGGGCGTTTGCCAGCTGCGTTGCCGCAGATGTGCGAACGGCGCGGGTCCAGCGTGATCCGGCTTCAGCGACCGCAAGTTTCTACCACTTTCCTGCGTCCGTCCGTGCGCGGCGTGCATGAATTTCAAGCGCCGCCCTGATCCGGACAAACCGGCGCCTCCCGTCCGCAGCGCGTATGACAAGGCGTTGGGCTTGCTGGCGCGGCGCGAGCATTCGCGTCGAGAGCTGAAAACCATACTGGCTCAAGACGGCTATGCCGGAGACGAGGCAGACGCCGCAATTGCCCGCCTGGGCGAACAGCACTATCAGGATGACGAGCGCTTTGCCGAAGTGCTGCTGCGCAGTCGCATTGCGCGTGGCTATGGCCCGTTGCGCCTGCGCATGGAGCTGAAAAGCCATGGCTTGTCCGACGCACGCGTGCGCGAAATGGTTGACGCGGTGGACGTCGATTGGGCCACTAGTGCGAAGGATCAGCTGCGCCGGCATTATGGCAGCGGGGTCGGTGCCGACCGTGCCGAGCGGATGCGGCGCGCGCAATTCCTCTTGCGCCGGGGCTTTGCCGCCTCCACAGTACACCGAGTCACCCAAGCCGAAACAGACGAAACCGCCGATCCAGATAGCTGATCGCGGCTTGTCTGCGGCAATGGCATTTCTCACGTACCTGTCCTGAGCCGCATGAAAACTTCCGACATCCGCAGCACGTTTCTCGATTACTTTCGAGCCAGGGGCCACGCCATCGTGCCGTCCAGCTCGCTGGTACCTGCCAGTGATCCGACGTTGCTGTTTACCAACTCCGGCATGGTGCAGTTCAAGAACGTTTTCCTCGGCAGCGAAAAGCCCGGCTACGCACGCGCCGCCGATGTGCAACGTTGCCTGCGCGCTGGCGGCAAGCACAACGACCTGGATGTCGTGGGCTATACCGCGCGGCATCACACGTTCTTCGAGATGCTCGGCAACTGGTCGTTTGGCGATTATTTCAAGCGCGACGCAATCGTGTACGCCTGGGAGCTGCTTACCGATGTGTACAAGCTGGCGGCTGACAGGCTGTGGGTCACGGTCTATCAAAGTGACGATGAGGCCTACGGCATCTGGCATGACGAAATCGGCATACCGGCCGAACGCATCGTGCGCATTGGCGACAACAAAGGTGCGCCATACGCGTCGGACAATTTTTGGCAGATGGCCGACACCGGCCCGTGTGGCCCCTGTACCGAGATTTTCTACGACCACGGCGCGCAGATTGCCGGCGGCCCGCCGGGTTCAGCGGATGAGGACGGCGACCGCTATGTGGAGATCTGGAACCTGGTGTTCATGCAGTTTGACCGAGCGCCCGATGGCAGCCTGAGCCCATTGCCGGCGCCATGCGTGGATACCGGCATGGGCCTTGAGCGGCTCGCGGCGGTGCTGCAGGGCGTGCACTCCAACTACGAGATCGACCTGTTTGCGCATTTGATTCGCGTGGCTGGCGAACTGACTTCCACTGCCGATCTGGGCAACAAGTCGCTGCGGGTGATTGCCGATCACATCCGGGCGTGTGCGTTCCTGATCGTCGATGGCGTGCTGCCATCCAACGAGGGCCGTGGTTATGTGTTGCGGCGGATCATCCGCCGCGCGTTGCGGCATGGCTGGATGCTCGGCGTGCGCGGTGACTTTTTCTGGAAGATGGTGCAGCCGCTGGTCGAAGAGATGGGCGTCGCCTACCCCGACCTGGCCGCCCGCCAAGGGTTTGTCGAAGCTGCCTTGCGCGCAGAGGAAGGCCGCTTTGGCGAGACGCTGGAACACGGTATGCGCGTATTTGACGAGGTGACGCATAAATCCGGCAGCACGATCGCTGGTGCCGACGCGTTTCGTCTGTATGACACCTACGGTTTTCCAGTCGACCTTACCGCCGACATTGCACGCGAGCGTGGCCTTGCAGTGGACATGGACGGGTTTGAACGCGCCATGGGTGAACAGCGTGCGCGTGCGCGTGCCGCAGGCCGCTTTACCGCCAAGGGACTGATGCCCGCGGACCTGGCCAGCCAATTGCCGGCCACGACGTTTCTCGGCTACGAAGCGCTGAGCAGTGCGTCAAGCAAGGTGCTTGGTCTGGTGCGCGACGGGAGTCGGGTGGACCAGCTAGCCGACGGCGAGCAGGGTTTGCTGATCCTCGATCGCACGCCTTTTTATGCGGAGTCCGGCGGCCAGGTCGGGGACACCGGCGAGCTGCGCAACCCCGCCGGCCGCTTCGAGGTTGGCGATACCCTGAAGATGGGCGGCGTATTTTTTGGCCACGCCGGCATCTGGCACGGCGAGCAACCACTGCGCAGCGGGGATCTGCTGGATCCGCAGGTGGATGCGCAGCGCCGGCAGTCGATCGTGCTCAATCACTCCGCGACGCATTTGTTGCACGCCGCACTGCGCCAGGTGCTTGGCAAACACGTGACGCAGAAGGGTTCGCTGGTTGCGCCAGACCGCTTGCGCTTTGATTTTGCGCATTTTCAGCCGTTGAGTCGCGAGGAGCTGGCCGAGGTGGAGGCCATCGTCAACTTCCAGGTGCGGGGCAACGCGCCTGCGCACATCGAGCAGATGGCCTATGACGATGCCATTGGCACCGGGGCAATGGCCTTGTTCGGGGAAAAATACGGCGATGTCGTACGCGTACTGAAGATGGGTGATTTCTCCACCGAGTTGTGCGGCGGCACGCATGTGCGCAATACCGGCGATATCGGCTTGTTCAAGATCGTCAGCGAGGCCGGCGTGGCATCGGGGGTGCGGCGCATCGAAGCCGTAACTGGAGACGGCGCGCTGGCGTACATCGACACCCATGAGCGCGTCCTCGCAGAGCTGTCACATTTGCTGGCCAGCAGCGGCGAAGATGCTGTGGAGAAGCTGCACCAGGTTCTGGATCGACAGAAGAAACTTGAACGTGAACTGGATTCCCTGCGCAGCAAGGCAGCCGGCTCGGCTACCGCGGAGCTTGCCGAGCAGGCCGTGGATGTGGCTGGGGTCAAGGTGGTTGCTGCGCGTCTCGAAGGGCTGGACGCAAAATCGCTGCGGGACAGTGTGGATCAATTGAAACAGCGGCTCGGAGACTGCGTAGTCCTGCTGGCCGGCGCCGCGGACGGCCGCGTAGCCATCGTGGCTGGTGTGCACGGCAGCGCGCTGGCACGGGTAAAGGCAGGGGACGTCGTCGCGCACATTGCACGGCAAATTGATGGCAAGGGCGGCGGGCGTGCCGACATGGCTCAGGGCGGTGGCGCGGACGCGCCACAGCTACCTGCGCTGCTGTCGGGGTTACCGGCCTGGGTGGCTGGGCAAAATACCTGATTTTCCGTGCATCAATCGGCATGACGAAAGTTTTTGCGTGCAGCGACCATGCTCTGTCAGTATCATGCCAGCACAGGTGCGGGAGAGAGCGCATCGCCAATCGAGACCGTTCGCGGAACATTCTGGCGTGAGCCGATCTGCTCGTGAGCTTTGGTCATATCGTTGCAAACTCGTGCTGCATGAGTCTCAGGGGTGAGGCCTCATGCGAACGACGGGTCTGAAACCAACAGCATTGTGGAGTAACAAACATGTTGATTTTGACGCGCAGGGTTGGTGAAACCCTGATGATCGGCGACGAGGTGACCGTCACCGTTCTGGGCGTAAAGGGCAATCAGGTCCGCATCGGTATCAATGCGCCAAAGACCGTCTCGGTACACCGTGAAGAGATTTATTTGCGGATCAAAGCCGAGCAGGAAGGCGGGGTCTTGCCGGTCCAGCCGATTCCGTCAGCCGCCGTTGACGAGTCGGCCGACGACTGAGCGCACACCCGCGCTTTACCTCGAACACAACGGCCGGTATCCTTGGCCGCTCCGCTGTAATGCGGAGGCAATAACCCGGAGAGATGCCCGAGTGGCTGAAGGGGCTCCCCTGCTAAGGGAGTATAGGGTTTAAAGCCTTATCGAGGGTTCGAATCCCTCTCTCTCCGCCAAATACGCGCTACTCCGCATGCGCAAGACAAGCCCGCTATTGGCGGGCTTGTTTTTGCCTTTCTTGTACGTCCGGGCCATTCATGGCGAGGCACTTTTTGCATTACGCGCTCTGCTTTTCTTGGGGCAGATCCGCGATCGCCGCCGTTTGCCGTGCTGCCCTGAATTCCATGAATTGACTGGCTTGTCTGGTTTTGTCGGTGTACTGCATTTCCACCGCCGCATCCGCGATCGCCGATGTGTGACTTGGTGTGTACCGCCTTTCTTGGCAAACGGAGCGGCTTTCGGCCCTGGTCTGAATCGGTTGAGCGCGCGCCATGACCATGCTGTCGTGTATGCAGCATGCCTCCTCGCAGTGGCGTCGTCGTCCGGCATGCCACGCCGTGTCGGCCCCTTAGGTCACGCATCGAACAGGCCTTGCACGGCCAAATTCAGACCATGCACCGCGCTTCGCTCGCGCCAAAGATTCACATGCCCCAGGAGCCAGTGACGCACAACACTTGCTTGCACGGTGTTTGCCGCTTACCTTCAGCATTTGCCCCAAGTCAAGGATGCGCAATGATGAAACCCCTGATGGCCGCTCTGCTGCTGGTAGTGGCGGCTCCCGCGCTGGCGGCGGATGGTGTGGACACCACGTTTGCGCAGACCCAAGGCGCGCACGCGTTCAACGTGCGGGATCTGGTGATGATGGACCGGGTCAGCGATCCGCAGTTGTCACCGGATGGACGCTACGCTGCGTTTGCCGTGCGCAGTACCGACTACGCCGCCAACAAGGGCGTCAGCGCCATCCAGGTGCTGGATCTGTCGACCGCAAATGCTGCGCCGGTGGCGGTCCTGGACAAGGGCTCGTCCGCTAGCTGGTCCGCCGATGGTCACAGCCTGTACTTCCTGGCTCCGGTCGCAGGCGTGACGCAGTTGTGGCGAGTTGATCTGGGCGATGCCGGCGGCTTGAAGCTGGATCATCACGCCGCGCCGCTGCAGGTGAGCCACTCGCTGCTTGACGTTGGCAATTACAAGTTGTCGCCCGATGGCAAGAAGGTCTTGCTGACTTACGAGGTGTTCACCGACTGCGCCACGCTGGCGTGCACGCGACAGCGCGTCGACGCCCGCGCGCAGGACAAGGCCAGCGGCACGCTGCATACACAGTTGTTCGTGCGGCACTGGGATACGTGGGCAAACGGCCGCCGGAACCAGCTGTTTGTAGCCAGCTTCGATGCAAACGGGCAACTGCCACCCGAGCCGAAGCTGCTGACGCGCGGCATCGACGGTGACGTGCCGAGCAAGCCGTTTGGCGACGCCAGTGAGTTTGCGTTTGCCGCCGATGGCGCGAGCGTTTACTTCGATGTGCGAATTGCCGGGCGCAGCGAGCCGTGGTCCACGAATTTCGATGTGTATCACGTGAGCGTGGATGGCACGACTGCAGCTAAAAACCTCACCGCTGAAAACAAAGCCTGGGATGCTTATCCGGTGCCCTCTCCCGATGGCAAGACCTTGTACTACCTGGCAATGAAGACGCCGGGTTCTGAAGCTGACCGCTTTGCCATCATCGCGTTGGACCTGGCCACCGGCCAGAGGCGCGAGGTCGCGCCGCGTTGGGATCGCTCGCCCGGCGGCCTGACCATTTCAGCCGACGGCAAGACCTTGTACGCCACCGCCGATGATGAGGGGCAGCATCCGCTGTTTGCCATCGATGTGGCCAACGGCGAAGTACGCCGGCTGTCCGGCCTGGGAACCGTAAGCGGATTTTCGCTGGCCAACGAACGCATGCTGCTGGCGCGCGATGATCTCAAGCGGCCCGCGGATCTGTACGCGCTGGACATGCGCCAGCCCGGCGCTGACGAGAGCCAGCTCAAACAGCTGACCCATTTCAACGCGGCTGATCTGAAAAACGTGCGCATGGGTGACTTCGAGTTCTTCCGGTTTGCCGGCTGGAACAACGAAACCGTCCAGGGCTACGTGGTCAAGCCGGTCGGCTATCAAGCGGGAAAAACGTATCCCGTGGCGTTCATCATCCACGGCGGCCCGCAGGGGGCGATGAACAATGGCTGGAGCTATCGCTGGAACCCGCAAACCTACGCCGGGCAGGGTTTCGCCGTAGTGACCGTGAACTTCCATGGCTCGACTGGTTATGGCCAGAAGTTCACCGATTCCATTTCCGGCGACTGGGGTGGCAAACCGCTGGACGACCTCAAGGCTGGGTGGAAAACGGCGCTGGCCAAATACAGTTTCCTTGACGGCGATCGCGCCTGTGCCACCGGTGCCAGCTACGGCGGCTACATGGTGTACTGGATCGCCGGGGTGTGGAACAAGCCGTGGAAATGCCTGATTGACCATGACGGTGTGTTTGATGCGCGCGCCATGTACTACGACACCGAGGAGCTGTGGTTCGAGGAACATGAAAACGGCGGCACCCAGTTCGAGCATCCGGAAAATTACGAGAAATTCAACCCGCTCAACTACGTCAAGGATTGGCGTGTGCCCATGCTGGTGGTGCACAGCGAGAAGGATTTTCGCATCCCCATTACGCAAGGCTTGGGCGCATTCACCGCGTTGCAGCGGCGCGGTATTCCCAGCGAGTTCCTTACATTCCCGGATGAAAACCACTGGGTGCTGAAGCCGCACAACAGCGTGCAATGGCACGATGTGGTCAATGCCTGGCTCAAGCGGTGGACGTCCGCAGATGCGCCCAAGGCAAACCAATGATCGCGCTTGGCCGATGACATAGCAGCCGTCAGGAAGCTGTTATTTCAAACAGATTGGCGGAGCGTTCCGGTGGCGCATGCAGGAGCGCAGGCGCGCGTCGCGGGCCATCGCAATTGGATTGGACACCTGACTGGTGATTCCACCAGTTACGACGCTGCGTCGACCGTCACGCCTGCGCGCGGGTGATTTCAATTCACAGCCACTTGGCTCGTTTCAGTCCGATGAAAATGCTGCCCACGATGCCGAGCGTGACGACAATGATTGCCGGGTAGGCCCAGACCGATTTGAGTTCCGGCATGTGCGCAAAGTTCATGCCGTACCAGCTCGTGAGCAAGGTCGGCGCAGCGAGCATTGCAGCCCAGCCGGCAAGTTTCTTCATCACCTCGTTCTGGCCGAACGTGACCAGCGAGAGGTTGACGTTGATCGCCGCGGTGAGCATCTCGCGCATGGCGTTGATCGACTCGTTGACGCGAAACACATGGTCATAAACGTCGCGGAAATACGCGCGCAGCTTGTCCGGAATCAGGCCCGGATGCAGACGCACGAGCTGGCTGATGATGTCTTGCAGCGGTGCGACACCCAGGCGCAGGGTCATCAGGTCGCGCTGCATGTCGTACAGGCGACGCACGGTGGTGCGTTTGAAAGTCTCGGCGAAGATATCCTGCTCCAGCTGCTGCAGTTCCTCACGAAAATCGCGCACGATCGGCAACAGGTTGTCGACGATGAAGTCGAGAATGCCGTACAGGCCATAGCTTGGTCCAAGCGCGAGCAGTTCCGGTGTCTGTTCGCACGTACGCCGCGCCGGAGCGTACGACAACGACGCGCCGTGGCGAATGCTGACGAGGTAGCGAGCACCGAGAAAGATGTGCGTTTCACCAAAGGCCAGATGGCTGTCGACCAGTTGTGCGGTTTGCACGACGACGAAAAGCGAGTTGCCATAGGCATCAAGCTTGGTGCGCTGGTGCGCGTTGTGGGCGTCTTCAATGGCCAGGTCATGCAGGCCAAATTCCTGCTGAAGTTTCAGCAGCAGCGCTTCACTTGGTTCGTGCAAACCCACCCAGACAAAGGTGTCTGGCTGCGCCAGTACGTCACTGATTGCGTCCAGGCTGATCTCGCCGATGCGGCTGCCATCACGGTGATAGGCAATGCAGTTGACGATCATCGGCTGGTCCGCAGATTCGGACGTTGTGGCTGGCGGGATCAAATTCATCCGTGCATGATGCCCGGCACTTCAAGGCAGGGCAATTGCGCACGTGCATGCCATCGGCGTGAGAGCTTGCGCCGATTCCCGCATTCGGCAGAAAGCCGTGACGCGTGGAATCCACGCCGGAGCGCAGCGGCAGATGGCGACGCGTTTGTGCAGCGCTGGCAGTGCCGCCGCTATGGCGCACGCCAGCAGCGTACGCGACGCGGTCAGACAGCGCGCGCTGCGGCTCGCGGGCTTTGGCGCAAGGTCCACGCCAGGGCAAGCCATACCGGCAATGCAAACAGCAGCCATGGCTGATTCTGCTGAACGGTGCCGGGTAACATGTGCAGCAACACGGCGACGAGGATCGCCGCCAGTTGCAACAACATCACTGCGTTGCACACACGCGATGCTTGCAGCCCGCGGCGCGCGCTCCACAGCGCGGGCAGCAGCAGCCACGCCAGCGGATTGAACAGCAGCAGGTTGGCGTTGGCCCATGCGGAGTGATGCGCGGTCAGCGTCCAGAGCACCAACAGCAGCAAGCCCACCACACCGGCTGCCAGCAGGAAAAGCACACCCAGCGTTACGTAACCAGGTGACCAAACCCGCGCGGCAAGGATGAGCAGGCCGGCATAGCCCAGCCCGGCAAGCGCCAGTGGCCAGCGCAGATCCGGAGGCTGCGCGGGTGGAACGTCCAGAAGATTTGGCGCAACCAGCTGCTCGGCCTGTACCAGCGGCTGGGTGCGACCGCGGCTGTCGGTGAGGTGGATGCCACGCAGTCGGGTCTGCAGCACAGCGGGTAGAAAACTTTCCTGCCAAGCGTTGAGCGGTTTGTCTGCGTATGGCCCCAGTCCGAGATCCAGCACCAGCATCAACCAGGGTTGCGCACTCATCAAGCGCGCGGTTTGCCGACGGAATGTCATGCCACCGGCAAGTGGAGTCAGTTGTGCGCGCAGCACTCCGCCAAGCGCAGCATCAAGTGCATCGCGCACGCGCGTGGTGCAGTTGTCGGTGTAGTAGTCGTAGGGATAAGCGGCGTTTTCCGGGCGCAGGTTCCAGAGCAGAAAGTCGCGCAGCGCCGCGGCTTGTTGCGCGCTCAATGCGAGGCGCTGGCGGGTTACGGAGCGTTTGTCCTGCACGTACAGACTTTCATCCAGCGCGCTTGGCGCCGCGCCCATCAGATAACGCATGCGCCCGCGCGCGAAATTCAGCAAAAAACCGCGTTCATCGAAATCGAACAGGCCGTAGTTGAAGTTTGCCGATTCGCCCGAACCCAGATCGCGCACTTCGATTGCATCATGGCCAAACCGCTCCCAGTAGGTTGCGCCTGGACCGTAGGTGATCAGCGATACCTGAAGATTCGCACCCGGCGCGTTGGCTATGGCTGCATGCACGGGAAGGCAAAGCGTCAGCGCCAGCATGGCAACCAGCCACATTGAGCTTCGGATCATGCGGGCGCGCAGGCGCTGGCACGCACGCGCCAGCCGTGCTGACCGCTTGTAAACGCAGCGCTTCACATCCATCAATCCGCCTACGCTTGCGCCTGGAGGCTGACGCGAAACTGCTGTACCCGGCGGTTGTTGGCGGCGGTCACCTGGAACAGGTAAGCGCCAATCGTGGCTTGTTCCCCCACTTCCGGCAGGTGGCCGAATTCAGAGGTGATCAAGCCGCCAACGGTGTCATATTCCTCGTTGGGCAACGCGGCGTCGATCTGCTCGTTGAAGTCGTCGATCGGTGTGAGCGCACTGACGAGCCAGTCACCACCGGGCTGCTCGTGCATGAGTACCGGCTCCGCCTCGTCGTGCTCGTCGTCGATTTCGCCGACGATCTCCTCCAGCACATCCTCGATGGTGACCAGACCCGCGACGCCGCCGTATTCGTCGACCACCAGCGCCATGTGAGTGCGCGACAGCCGGAATTCGGCCAGCAGCACGTTCAGTCGCATGGACTCGGGAATGAGCACGGCCGGGCGCAGAATGTCGTGGATGGCAAACGCTTGTTCGGCGCCAAAAAATTTCAGCAAATCCTTTGCCAGCAGGATGCCGAGAATTTCGTCCTTGTCTTCACCGTGCACGGGGAACCGCGAGTGACCCGATTCGACCACTGCGGCCATGATTTGTGGCAAATCCCAGTTCGCCGGCAGCATCACGATCTGCGTACGCGGGATCATGACGTCATCGACGCTCAGCTCAGTGACCTTGATCGCCCCCTCGACCATCGTGAGGGTGTCGGCCGAGAGCAACCCGTTGGTCTGCGCCGCGCGCAATTCGGCGAGCAATTCGGGGCGGCTGCGTGGCTCGCCGGAAAACATGTGGCCCAGTCGGTCCCACCAGTTGCGGTGGGCCGGGCCGTTGGTACTGCCAGGGTCGTCGTTCATCTGTCGCTTGATGACTGCCCAAAACGGGGCGGTGTTCAAGTTTAGCGGAAATAACGCGATGCTTCAGGTGGACGCCTCAGCAGAAATTCCGCAGCGAATCAGGCATACGGATTGGCGATACCGAGACGAGCCAGAACGCGTGCCTCCAGAGTCTCCATGATTTCCGCCTCGCCCGAGTGCAAATGGTCATGACCGAGCAGGTGCAGCACGCCGTGAATCGTCAGGTGGGCCCAGTGATCGCGCGCTGACTTGCCCTGCTCGACAGCTTCGCGTTCGACCACAGGGGCGCAGATCGCAAGATCGCCGATCAGTGCAAAACGCACGCCCGGCGGTGGTTCGGCCGCAAACGACAACACGTTGGTAGGGTAATCACGGCCGCGATAATCGTGGTTGAGCGCCAAACCCTCATCACTGCCCACGATGCGGATCGACAGCTCCGTGCGGCGCCTGTGCCCGGCTCCGCGCAGGGCGGCTTCCACCCAACAGCGAAAGCTGGCCGACCCCGGCAGGCCGGTGCGAGGCAGCGCGTAGCTGACGTTTACCTGCAACGACGGTGCCGCATCTGCGTGCGCAGGTGGCGTGGTGCGCGGGCTCTGCAGCGCCGCCGACCTGGCGCTGGCACCTGCCGTTGCCGCAGCGTGCGTGGACGGTCCGTTGAGAACGACGGGCGGGCACCGCCGACTCATTGCAGATCCTCGTCGTTGCGTTCAAACGCTTCGTAGGCGCAGACGATCTTGGCCACGAGCGGGTGGCGAACGACGTCCCTGGCAGTGAAAAACGTGAAGCTGATCCCGCTGATGTCGCGCAGCACCTTGACCGCCTGGCGCAGTCCGGACTGCGTGTTGCGTGGCAGGTCGACCTGGGTGACGTCGCCGGTGATCACTGCGACGGTGCCGAACCCGATGCGGGTCAGGAACATCTTCATCTGCTCGACGGTGGTGTTTTGTGCTTCGTCGAGGATTACATAGGAATCGTTGAGCGTGCGCCCGCGCATGTACGCAAGCGGCGCAATCTCGATCACGTTGCGCTCGATCAGTTTCGCCACTTTTTCAAACCCGAGCATTTCGTACAGCGCGTCATACAACGGCCGCAGGTAAGGGTCGATCTTCTGCGCCAGGTCGCCGGGGAGAAAGCCGAGTTTTTCCCCGGCCTCCACCGCCGGACGAACCAGCAAGACGCGCTGGACGCGATTGGTTTCAAGCGCTTCCACGGCGCTGGCTACGGCCAGATAGGTCTTGCCCGTGCCGGCCGGACCAACGCCAAAATTGATGTCGTGCGTGGCGATCGCATGCAGGTAGCGATCCTGGTTGGGTCCACGAGCCTTGATCATGCCGCGCTTGACGCGGATGACCACCTCCTGCGCGGCCTCGGCCGCCTCGGCGCGCACGACCTCCAATCCTGAATCGGCCAGATGCAGATTGATCTTTGCGCCGGTGAGGGACTCTTCGTCGGCCGCGCCGTACAGTGCGTGCAGTACCTTCTCCGCTGCGCGTGCGCCACCGTCGTCACCAATGATCTGAAACAGATGGCCGCGATGGTTTATCGCCACGCCAAGACGCGACTCGACCTGGCGCAGGTGTTCGTCGAATGGCCCGCACAGATTGGCCAGACGAGCGTTGTCTTCTGGATCAAGCGTGAAGTCGCGTTGGGTCGAACTGGCTGTCATGGCTTCTCTTGGTTGGCGCCCGTACCAGCTACGGGCGTTCAGGCGGTGAGCGCTTGGCTGGTTTCGATCCGGCCGCGCAGAGAGTTGGCCATTGCGGCGGTGATCTTCACGTCGACAAACTGGCCGATCAGACGCGGGTCACCGGCAAAATTGACGAAGCGCATGTTTTCCGTGCGCCCGGTCAGTTCGCTGGCGTCGCGGGTGCTGGGTTTTTCCACCAGGATACGTTGGGTCGAGCCGACCATCGCCGCGCTGATGTTCTTCGCGTTGAGGTTTATGGCCGCCTGCAGCCGGTGCAGGCGCTCGCGTTTGACCGTCAGCGGCGTGGGGTCAGCGAGATTGGCTGCGGGCGTGCCGGGACGTGCGGAAAAGATGAAGGAGAAACTCTGGTCGAAGCCGACGGAATCGATCAAGGCCATGGTCTTCTCAAAATCCTCTGCCGTTTCGGTGGGAAAGCCGACGATAAAGTCGGTAGATATGCAGATGTCGGGTCGCACCGCGCGCAGTTTGCGGATCTTGCGCTTGTATTCCAGCGCGGTGTAACCGCGTTTCATTGCGGCCAGTACCCGGTCCGAGCCCGACTGCACGGGCAGATGCAGGAAGTTGGTCAGTTCCGGAACGTTGGCATAGGCCTCGATCAGCGAGTCGGAAAATTCAAGCGGATGCGAGGTGGTGAAGCGGATGCGGCCGATGCCGTCAATTTTCGCGATGGCGTGAATCAGCACCGCCAGGTCGGCCATGCCACCGTCAAACATCGGCCCGCGATAAGCATTCACGTTCTGCCCAAGCAGGTTGACTTCGCGTACTCCCTGCTCGGCGAGCTGGGCCACTTCGACCAGCACGTCGTCAAACGGACGGCTCAGTTCCTCGCCGCGCGTGTATGGCACGACACAGTAGCTGCAGTATTTGGAGCAGCCTTCCATGATGGATACAAACGCCGTCGCGCCTTCCGCGCGTGGCTCAGGCAGGCAGTCGAACTTCTCGATCTGTGGAAAGCTGATGTCGATTTGCGGCAAGCCGGTCGCACGCTGCGCTTCGATCATTTGCGGCAGGCGGTGCAGCGTCTGCGGACCGAACACCAGGTCCACATACGGTGCACGCTTGAGAATCTCGGCGCCCTCTTGCGAGGCCACGCAGCCGGCGACGCCGATCAGCACCGGCTTGTTGCCGTGCTTGAGCTCCTTCCAGCGACCAAGCTGGCTGAAGACTTTCTCCTGGGCCTTTTCCCGGATCGCACAGGTGTTGATCAGGATGACATCCGCCGCGGACTCGTCCTGCGTAAGCTCCATGCCGTGCGACGCCTTCAGCACGTCGGCCATCTTCGCCGAGTCGTACTCGTTCATCTGGCAGCCGTGGGTCTTGATGAAAAGCTTGCCGCTCATGCCGTGCGCACCGTGGACTGTAGTTAGTGTCGAACCGCGCAGTTTACCCGCAAGGCGCCGCAGCCACCAGCCGATTTACATGCCGATCAAGCACTTGCGCAGCCCGCAAGCTTGTTCTGCAACACGCGCGGCAGCTGGAGTTGACGGCACTCCAGCGCGCCTGTGCCGGGGCGAAAGGCCGCGCGGCGGCATGGACGTGACCAGCCGCACACAAATTGGCCGGCGCGCACTTGGCGTGGGCCGCACATGGCGCCACACTGCGCTCATGTCCGACGTCATGCGCCACCAGGGGAGCGTCGAAGCATTGGCCCGGGGCTTCCCAGTTTGCCGGATCCTGTACGGGATCGCGCTGGTCTGTGTACTGCTGCTGGGCCTGCTCGCGGCCCCAGGCGCGCAGGCCGGTGCGTTGTACCGTTGCGTCGGTAGCCGGGGGGAGATCGCCTACAGCAGCAGCACGGCGGGTTATCACGAGTGCAGGAAGGTCAGCAGCTTTGCCACGCCTTCGCCGCAATCCAGGACTGCGTCGCGGACGTCGGCGCGCGTTACTTTGACGCGAGTCACTGCGGCAGTGGCGACCACCGGCCGCAATCTCGGGGCAGATGGCGCACAGCCCGCCACGTTGGCAAGAGTTGCCGGCATGGTGCAAACCAACGCGCGGCCGCTCGCCATTGCATCCGTGCAACGCACTTCACTCGCTGCCGCGCACGGCACCGTCCTGACTGCGGCAGAGCCGGCGACGCTGGTCCCGGGTCAGTGGAACTACCAGCAATCGATCGCCGGGACCGCACCGCCGCCGCGAGCCGTTGCCGCAAACGGCTCAGCGGCTGCGCCTGGTGACCGCCCGCGCGTCTTGCAGGGCGCGGTGTATCGCGTGGTGCGTGCCGACGGCAGCGTGGAGTACACCAATCTGCGGCCCTCCACAGGCGTCAAAGGGCACGCGGTCACCATGCTTTTCAGCTATATCGCCACCTGCGTCGCGTGTGATCTGCGTTCGCCAATTCGCTGGGGCAGCGTGGCGCTGAACCTCACCGCGTATGCCGACAGCATTCGCTCCGCAAGCATTGAATATGGCGTGGACGAAGCATTTTTACGCGCGATCATCCACGCCGAGAGCGCGTTCAATCCCCGGGCGTTGTCGATCAAGGGAGCGCAAGGTTTGATGCAGCTGATGCCCGGTACCGCCAATGACATGGGCGTGCTGGATGCCTTCAATACCGAACAGAACATTCGCGGTGGCGCGCGGTACCTCGCTTTGATGTTGCACAACTTCGGCGGTAACGAGCAAATGGCCACCGCCGCTTACAACGCCGGTCCGGGAGCTGTGCAGCGCTATAACGGGGTGCCGCCCTACGCCGAAACCCTGGTCTACGTTCAGCGCGTGGGAACACTGCGCAAACGCTACGGAGCAGCAATTCATCCGCCGCTTGCTGCGCAAACGACGAGGCTAGCGACGGCGCGCATGTAGCCAGTGTTCTGGCTCGAAAAGACGCGCCGATGGCAGCACATCAGACGCGCGCGCGACCAGCGTCTGTCGAGCAGTCCGCCGGATCTTTGGCCGCGGGCTGCGTCGCGGCATGCCGCAATGCGCTACGGCGTCCCTCGCTGTGGCGGCGGCCGGCGAGTGGGAGTTACCTTGATATGGAACGGGCTGCCGTTGCGCAGGCCTGACACCACGACCACGGTGCCGGGCTTGAGTGCCGCTTCGTCGCGACGCAGGTCCGCCGGGCCGGTGATGTCGTGCTCGCCGACGCGCAACACGATGTCGCGCGCCAGCAGCCCCGCCTGCGCGGCCGGCCCGTCCGGATAGACGTCGGTGATTTGCGCGCCGCGCGCCGCCGCGGGCAGCCCGCTGTCGGCGGGCAACGGCACGAACGCGTAGTTCGCGCCCAGCCAGCCGCGTACGACGAAACCGGTGGCGATGATCTCGTCCAGCACTTTGCGCGCTACGCCGACCGGTATCGCGAATCCAATGCCCTCGGCGCCTGCGGCCTTGCCGATGAGCAAGGTATTGATGCCGATCAGCTGACCGGCGGTATTGACGAGCGCGCCGCCGGAGTTGCCCAGGTTGATCGCTGCATCCGTCTGGATGAAATCTTCCGCGCTGCCGCTGGTCAACTGTCGCCCGACCGCGCTGACGATACCCATGGTCACGGTCTGGTTCAGCCCGAGCGGATTGCCAATGGCCAGGACAACATCTCCGGCGCGCAACGCTGCCGAGTCGGCCATGCCGATCGCCGGCAGGTTGCTGGCAGCGATCTTCAATACTGCCAGATCGGTTTCCTCGTCGGCGCCTACCAGCGTGGCCTTGGCGATGCGGCCATCGTACAAAAGCACCTGGACATCAGCCGCGCGGGCAATGACGTGGTTGTTGGTCAGCACGAAATCCTGATTCTTGGCGCGCACGATGACGCCCGAACCGAGCGTCTGCTCGCGATGCCGAAATGTCGTCGGCATGCCGCCGAACAGCTGCTGCAAGACCGGATCGTCATACATGCGCAGCGCTTGCTCGGTGACGATCTTGTTGGCGTAGATGTTGACCACCGAAGGCGCCGCAAGTGCAACTGCGTCGGCGTACGAGACCGGGCCCCGGTCAGCGCTGGATGCGATGCTGGTCGAAGGCGCCGCATGCATTCCCAGGCGCTCGCGCAGGCGGTTGCCGCTGCCTGGCCAGAACCAGGCAATCACGAAGGCGGCGAGCAAACCGAGCACGACGAAGCGAACGATGAAACTGACCAGGCTCACAGCGGTTTTCATCAGAAGAAGGCCTTGCGCGTATGAAGCATTGTGCCTGTGTCGTTGAGACCCGTGATGAAGGCAGCACACGAGCGGCTGCTTGAGGTGCTGGCGGTGCCGTCGAGGCGCGAACGGCTGGCGTGGCTTGCGCTGCCGACTGGCATGCAGTCGTGGTTGCGGGCATTCGCTGCCCGGTATGCGTTGCGACTGGTCGTGCTCCTCCGGTGCTGGTTTTATTGTACGAGGCCAGCCCTGACGCTACACTAACGCGATTTTCGCGGGCCCCAAACCTCATGACTGTGCAAGTACCGGAGAGCCTGATGGCGAATGAAGTCGTCGATCACGGCCGCCGGCGATTCCTTACAGCGACCACCGTGGTGGTTGGTGGCATTGGAGTCGTCGCGGCAGCCGTGCCGTTCATCAAGTCCTGGGAGCCCAGCGCACGGGCCCGGGCGGCTGGCGCGCCGGTCACGCAGTCCCTGGCCAAGATAGAAGCCGGGCAGATGCTCACTGTAGCCTGGCGCAGCAAGCCGGTCTTCATTGTCAATCGCACGCCGGCCCAGCTGGCCACGTTGCCGCAGGTCGACTCGCGACTGGTCGATCCCAAGTCCGACGGTGCCTCAGCCGACCAGCAGCCGAAATACGCGCAGAACGAAGCGCGCTCGATCAAGCCCGAGTGGCTGGTGATCATCGCCATCTGCACGCACCTGGGTTGCGTGCCTGATTACGTGCCTGCGCTCAAGCCCGAACCGTTCGACCCGGAGTGGAAGGGAGGTTTCTTTTGCCCTTGCCACAAGTCGCGCTACGACATCTCCGGACGCGTCTACAGCGGCGTGCCTGCCCCGAAGAATCTGCCGGTCCCGCCGTATCACTTCATTGACGACACCACGATCCAGATTGGCGTGGATCCGAAGGGGACAGTCTGATGGCCAAGGTATTGGCAAGTATTGGCGACTGGATTGGCGAGCGCGCACCTGGCCTGGCGCCGATGTACCGCAAGCACATGACCGAGTACTACGCGCCGAAGAATTTCAATCTCTGGTACTACTTCGGTTCGTTGGCGCTGCTGGTGCTGATCAACCAGATCGTCACCGGCATCTTTCTCACCATGAACTACAACCCGAGCGCAGCCGGCGCGTTCGATTCGGTTGAATACATCATGCGTGACGTGGAGTGGGGCTGGCTGATCCGCTACATGCATTCCACCGGCGCCTCGCTGTTCTTCATCGTCGTGTTTCTGCACATGTTCCGCGGCATCATCTATGGCTCGTTCAAGAAGCCGCGCGAGCTGGTGTGGCTGCTGGGCATGCTGATTTTCCTGGCGCTGATGGCCGAAGCGTTCATGGGCTACGTGCTGCCTTGGGGCAACATGTCGTTCTGGGGCGCGCAGGTGATCATCTCGTTGTTCGGCACTATTCCGTTTATCGGCGACGCGCTGGTGCAATGGATCATGGGCGACTTCCTGCCCGGCGACGCCACGCTCAACCGGTTTTTCGCGCTGCACGTCATTGCTGTGCCGATCGTGCTGTTGCTGCTGGTCGTGCTGCATCTGGCCGCGCTGCACGAGGTGGGTTCGAACAATCCCGATGGCGTGGACATCAAGCACGGACCCAAGGGCAATCGCTGGAGCCCGCTGGCGCCCACCGACGGCATTCCATTCCATCCGTATTACACGGTGAAGGATCTGGTCGGCGTCGGGTTCTTCCTGATGATCGCCGCGTTCATCATCTTCTTTGCACCCACGCTCGGTGGCTGGTTCCTGGAGCACGACAACTTCATCCAGGCCAACAACCTGGCCACGCCATCGCACATCAAACCGGTGTGGTATTTCACCCCGTTCTACGCGATCGTGCGCATGATTCCGTCGTTTCTTGGCTCGGCGGTGTGGGGCGTGATTGCGATGTTCGGTTCGATCGCGGTGCTGTTTGCCATGCCGTGGCTGGACCGTGGGCAGGTCAGGTCGATCCGCTATCGTGGTACCGGCTTCAAGGTCGGGCTTGGGCTGTTTGTCCTGTCATTCTTCATGCTCGGCGCGGTGGGCGCCGGCATTACCGCGGAAGTGATCCCGGAGTGGTTCGGCGACGTCGATGTGACGTTCTGGGAAAACCTGTTTGGTCGGCTGATGACGGCGATCTACTTCGGGTTCTTCATCTTCCTGTGGGCATATACCTATTTCGGCTGGGAAGTAACCAAGCCGGTTCCCGATCGGGTGATCACGCATGACTAAGCGCCAGTGGCTGTCCAAGCGGTACCTTTTTGCGCCAGCGCTGGCGTGCGCGCTGGCGTTTGCCGGCACGTTGCAGGCGGCAGAAGAGGGCGGGCTGCCACCCGCTGGTACGGATGTGCACGATCAAGCGTCGCTGCAGCGCGGGGCCAAGCTGTTCTTCAATTATTGCGTCGGTTGCCACTCGCTCAAGTATGCGCGCTACGAGCGTATTGGCGCCGATCTTGGTTTGTCCGAAGCGCAGGTGATGGACAACTTGAACTTCACCGGCGCGAAGTATGGCGAAACGGTGATCTCGCACATGCCCGGGGCGTCTGCCACCCAATGGTTCGGCAAGGCGCCGCCGGATCTTTCGCTGGAAGTGCGCGCCAAGGGTGCGGACTGGGTCAATGCCTACCTGAACTCGTTTTATCTCGATCCCACGCGTCCGGTGGGCTGGAACAATACGGTGTTTCCGAACGCGTCCATGCCGTTCCCGCTGTGGGAGTTGCAGGGGCTGCAGACGGCGGTGATGGCTGCGGCCAAGCCGGGTCAGGAGGCAGCGGTGGAAAAACTGGAATTGTCGCAGCCGGGCACACTGACCCCTGCGCAGTTCCTGCAGACCACCCGGGACCTGACCAATTTTCTGCAATATGTGTCCGAGCCGGCTGCGCTGCAGCGGCATCGGTACGGTATCTGGGTGCTGCTGTTCCTGGCCGCGTTCACGCTGCTTGCGTACGCGCTGAAAAAAGAATACTGGAAAGACATACACGAAGCCTGATGGATACCGTTCGCACGCGACGGTCGCGCGCCACTGCTACGGCCGACGACAGGGAAGCGCCCATGGTGCAGAGCGTTCGTTCGCGCACGATGTTGACGCTGTTTACTGCAGCCGAGGATGTGCAGTGCCACCGCGTGCGCCTGGTGCTTGCAGCCAAAGGGGTTACCTACGATCGCATCGTGGTCGAACCGGGCAAGATGCCCGAGGATCTGCCCGACCTCAATCCGTACGCAAGTACGCCGACGCTGGTTGATCGCGAGCTGGTGCTGCATGACACGACGGTCGTATGTGAATATGTGGACGAACGCTATCCTCACCCACCGCTCATGCCGATCGATCCGCTGTCTCGCGCACGTATGCGAGCTGCAGCGGTGCGCATCGAGCGGGAGTGGTTGAATGAGGTTGACGCGATCCGCGCCGGCGGCCGCGCGGCCGATGCAGCTCGCAAGCGCTTGCGCGAGGGCGTGCTGAGTACGTTGCCGGTATTCAAGGCCGCAAAATTTTTCATGGGTACGGAAATGAGTCTTGTCGATTGTCTGGTTGCCCCGGTCGTGTGGCGCCTGCCGTGGCTGGGCATTGATCTTGGTCGCACTGGAAAGCCGATTGCGGATTACGGTGCGCGCCTGTTTCACAGCCAGGGATTTGTGCGCAGCATGACGGACGAGGAAAAAGCCATGCGGCAGGATCATGGAAACCACTGAACCCGTAACGATGAGTTCCAATCGCCCGTATCTATTGCGTGCGATTTACGACTGGATCTCCGATAACGATTTGACGCCTTACCTGCTTGTCGATGCGTCAGCGGATGGCGTAAACGTGCCGGCCCAGGTCATAAAGAATGGACAGGTGGTGCTCAATCTGGCGATGCGCGCCGTGGCAAAGCTGGATCTGGGCAACGAGTGGATCAGTTTTCAGGCGCGCTTTTCCGGGGTGAGTCAATCGATCCGGGTGCCGGTTGGGGCAGTGCTTGCCTTGTACGCTCAGGAAAATGGGCAGGGCATGATGTTTCCTGCCGAAGAGCAGGGTGATCAACCGCCGCCGGTGTCCAGATCCAATGCAACGGTGTCCACTCCGCCTGCAGGCGGGGATGGCGGTGACAAACCCAAACGTGGCGCACCGCACCTGCACGTGGTCAAGTAGGCCAAGGCGCTGGCGTGAGCCATGGCACAGCTCGCGCTCGCGTCCGGTCGCGTCCGTCAGGCGGCGCTACTGCAAACGATCGGTCGGCAATCGCGCGCGCGCTGATAGCGGCACGACGTTGCTGCGCATGGATGCCGGGTATGCATCACCGGCTTCAGCCGGCAGCGCGCGTTTGATCACCGGCAGGCTCAAGCTGGTCAGCGCGCCGCCAATCATCCACAGGCGTCCCGGCTCGCGGTCATGACCGTCAATGCTGACTTCAAACGCGTAGCAGCGCTCCACCCGACGCAGGCCGTTTACCCGGCGCAGGCGAATGCCACGCAATCCCACGGTTTCATCCAGCAGCTGCACGCCATGTTGCTGACACTGCGCCCGTGCTTCGCGCACAGCCCGCTCGCGCGCACTGCTGAGTTTCAGCCACGTGCCAATGGTGGTGCCCAACAGCAGCAGCAGCAGCATGTCGTGAAGGTTGCTCATGCCTGCAGTGTGCGGGCGCCTCATGCGGCATGCAAGGCACCGCGGACATCCAATGCAGTCAGCTCAGGCGCAGGCGCAGGGACAAGTCCACCGCGTGGACGTGCTTGGTCAGCGCCCCGACCGAGATGAAATCCACCCCGGTGCGGGCAAACTCGCCAATACTCGCCAGGTCCACGTTGCCAGAAACCTCCAGTGGAGTGCGTCCGGCGGTCTGCGCCACGGCCGCGAGCATCTGCTCGCGCGTGAAGTTGTCCAACATGATCCGATCGACCCCGGCACCGAGTGCCTGGCCAAGTTCATCCAGGGTTTCCACTTCCACTTCCAGCGGCAGAGCTGGATGCAACAGCCGCGCAGCGCGGATTGCCGCGTCGATGCCGCCGGCAGCGATGATGTGGTTCTCCTTGATCAGGATGGCGTCGTACAGACCCATGCGCTGATTGCAGCCGCCGCCGCAACGTACGGCGTACTTCTGTGCCAGGCGCAGCCCCGGAATGGTCTTTCGCGTATCCAGCACGCGAGTCGCAGTTCCGGCCACGGCAGACACATAAGCGGCGGTGACCGTGGCCGTGCCCGACAGCAACTGCAAAAAATTCAGCGCCGAGCGTTCGGCACTCACCAACGCGCGCGCGCTGCCGGACAATTCGCAGACAGTCGCGCCGGCGCTGACTCGATCGCCATCGCGAGCGTGCCAGCGAATGTCGACATCCGCATCCATGAACTTGAAGCACGCATCGAACCAAGCGCTACCGGCGAGCACGGCATCATCGCGACAGGTCAGTACCGCTGTTGCACGTGCCGCCGCCGGCAAGAGCACGGCGGTGGCATCGCCACTGCCAAGGTCTTCGGCAAATGCCCGCGCTATGTCCGAGGCAATGGTCGAGGCAGCGGGCAGCGCGAACCGATTGCCATCGCTCACGCTGGGTCCTGGGCCGGGTCCACTGCGCTGGCAGCGGCGGGCGATGCCGAGTCCGCCGCAGGCGGAGCGTTATCGCGCAATCGTCCGACGATGGCGTTCATGGCACGATCAAACAACGCGTTGGCAGCCAGCACCCGGGCCCGTCCATCGGCGAGCAGGACTGCCAGCTCGTGCGGCGCATAGTCGCCAACCTTGAGCCCCCGCCGGTTCACGAACAGGTACCGACCGCTCATCGGACTGATCCAGGACAGCTTGGCGCGGATCGTATTCTCTTCGGTGAAACAGAACTCCAGCCAGGTGCCCGGCTGCAGCGCCTCCACTTCCTGCCATTCCGGACCGTTCGGCGGAACATTGACGTCATCACGTGGCGCCACTTCTTCGAGCTTGGGTTCCTCGCTCAGCGGCTGGATCGTGTCCGGTATGGCCAGCACCGCCACGTCTTCGGTATTGATAGCCACCAGTTCGCTTGGATCGACCGACTCACCCAGCTGTTGGCGGTAATAGGCGTGCAGTTGGGAGAGCAGGCGGTCAATGTCCTGTGCCTGGAACGCCACGTTCGCCAAGCCCTGTCGCAGTGCGCGTTCGATACCCGGCAGCATGCTGCGAAGAAGCTGGCGACTGTCCTGATCCGTCGCGGGTTTGGTGCTGGCGATGAACTCGTCGACGAAACGTAGTGCGGCCTTGAACTCCGGGGAGTTTTCTCCCTGGCGCAGTACGGTGAGCACGAGATGGTTGGCCCATGCGCGCGCCAGAATGCCGTGGATCAGCGGCGGCAGCTGCACCGTGCCTATGCGTTCGAGAATTTCGCGCGCGGCGCGGCGACGCGCCATGTCCAGCTTTTCGCGGCCGCGTATCGACTCGGCCACCCGCTGTTCGGTAACTTCCGAGCGGCGCTTGCTGACGTCGTTGAACTGCTGCAGGTCGACCAGCAAGCGGTCAAAGATGCCCATGTCGTCATCAAAGTCGTGCAGCAGTTTCTGCACTATCGACTTCACCTTCTCGTAAAACCGACCGTCGCGATCGGCCTCCTTGGACCACCCTTTTGCCATCTCGGCCAAGTTGTCCAGCAGCCGGCGTGCGGGATGTTGCCGATGGGCAAACATTTTGCGGTCAAGGATCGCTGCCTTCAGATAGGGGATTTGCAGGCGACCAAGAAGTACCTGCATCTCGGCCGGCAAGGTGCGGTCTTCAAGGATGAACTCGAACAACATGCCGACCAGGTCGATGGTGTCTTCGTCGATCGTTGCAACCCGGCTGGAACGCTCGCCGCGCAGCGAGCCCAACTGGCTCAATAACTGCACTTTGAGTTGCTGCACCTCCTCGCGATTGAGCACAAGCGCGTCGTCAGTTGAGCCGAGCGGGGCCGCTCCCGCGCTGTTGTTCTGACTCTGCAGGATGCTGAGCGCGCCCAGCAGTTCGCTGGCAGAGGGCAACGGTGCAGACGACCCGCGCACGAAGCTTTCGTTGTCGCCGAGCACGCCGCCGCCGATGCCGGAAGTGGCCACACGTCGCGCACTGAAAAGAGCGTGCAGGGTTTGCAGCAGGTTGTCCGGGGTTTCGCCCACGTCGTCGGTCGTGGGCAGGTCGGATGTGCTTTGCGCGCGCGCGGCGCTGGTGCGCGGTCCGGCGCTGGCATGACTGCGCAATATTTCATGGCGCAGTTGCGGCAATACGCCGGCACGACTGAGTTCGCTGTTGACTTCCTGATACAGCGCCTCAAGCGCGGACAGCACGTAGCGATCGAACAGCTTGTAGATGATCAGCTTGACGCGCATGTCTGCGCTGAGTTCATGCATCGCCTGGCGGAAGGTCTGCGCCAGGATGGCTGGCGCCATCGGATTGTTGGCGTAGTCAATCTTGCGCCCGCCGCAAATCACCGACAGCCGCTGGTTGACCGCAAACAAGTCACGCGCCAGCCGGGCTTCGTTCTTGCTGATCATGCTGGTTATGGCCAGCGCCTCTTCCAGTTCGTTGTCGGCAACCAGGGAAAGTTCTACCTGGCCAGTCGCCCCGAGCGCTTCAGCGGCGTCCGGCATCGAGCCTTGCGACAGGTTGCCCAGCTCGCGATTGATGGCATCGAGAAAGCTGCGTTCGACCGGCGAGCGCCGCTTGCGCACTTCGCGCATGCCGTCAAAGTAACGCGTTTGCGCAGCGTTGTTCTCGGCTTTCTCCGCCAGGTCGAACAAGGCGTCATCGACGTGCTCGAACATGTTGCCGATCCACTGCAACAGGCGCTTGTTGGCGATGCCGCGCACTGCGCCCAGCAGTTCGCCGACGCGCTGCTGCGAGGTGGTCGCGCGCCCGTTCAAAGGGGTAACTGAGGATGGTTCGGTCGCTTCACTCATCGCCGTTTCTCTAAAGCACGACAAGCGCCCCTGAGCAAAATCGGCGCGCGGACAGTGACCATAGGCCAAACTGCGCGGTGTGTCATGCCCCCACTGGCCCAAGTGTGAGGTGGAGACTGGTTCAGGGGCTGGTCGGGAACTCGACCATTTGCACGGTGCCAATGCCTTCTTCGGGCAGCATGACCGGGATTCCATCCTGAACGCGATAGATGACCTTGCGATCAACGGTGATCAACGCTTCGCTCACAGCGGTCGTTACCCGCACACCGGCGATCGTGTCGACGTTGCCCGCGACTATCGCCGCATTCAGCACCCCGAGCTCCTGTTTGCTCACCATGCGCACCGGGGTTTTGCTGACCGGGCAACACAGAATATCGAGGAGACGCTTGTCCATGGGTAGGTTTGCGGGCGCGCCCGACGCTGGGGGAAAGCCCGTACAATAGCGGCTTTTGGACGGCTGGGCCATGACAGAAGTTATAGCATCGGCGTACGTGGGCGTGGTCATGGGATCCCGTTCGGACTGGGAAACCATGCAACACGCAGCGACCGTGCTCACGGAACTCGGGGTGGCGCACGAGGTTCGCGTGGTGTCGGCGCATCGCACGCCGGATCTTCTGTTCAGCTACGCCGAGCAGGCTGCGTCGCGCGGTCTCCAGGTCATCATTGCCGGTGCCGGTGGCGCCGCGCACTTGCCGGGGATGCTCGCGGCGAAAACCTGCCTGCCGGTTTTGGGCGTCCCCATGCAGTCCAGGGCGCTCCGCGGCATGGACTCCTTACTGTCGATTGCGCAGATGCCAGCTGGTATTCCGGTGGGCACGCTGGCAATCGGCAAAGCCGGCGCGGTCAACGCCGGGCTGCTTGCCGCCGCGGTGCTGGCCCTGCATGACAAGCCGCTGGCAACAGCGCTTGCCGCCTGGCGGGAAAGACAGACCCAGGCCGTGCTGGCGCAACCGGACCCGCGCTTGTGAGTGCCCACAAGGTTCCGGTGCTGGGTATCCTTGGCGGCGGCCAGCTCGCCCGCATGATGGCATTGTCCGCAGCTCCTCTGGGCGTGAAATGTCTGGTTCTGGATGGCGTAGCCGACGCCTGCGCTGGGCAGATTGCGCCGCTGCTCGTAGCGGAATGGTCCGATCAGGCGAAGCTGCAGGAGTTTGCGGCACAGGTAAGCGTGGTGACCTTCGATTTCGAGAACGTTCCCGCTGAAACCGCGCACGCGCTGGCTTCCAGGGTTGCGGTGTGGCCACTGCCGGAGACGCTCGCGGTATCGCAGGATCGCGTGACCGAGAAAACGCTGTTTCGCGAGTGCGGCATCATGACCGCAGAATTTGCCGAGGTGAACACGCGTTCAGAGCTGGATCAAGCATTGGCGACGATCGGTACGCCGGCCATACTCAAGACCCGGCGCTTCGGCTACGACGGCAAGGGACAATTTCGCCTCAAGACTCCGGCCGATGCGGACGCGGCATGGGCCGCGTTGAGCGCTCCAGCGGCCGAGCACGGATTGATCCTGGAAGCGTTCGTGCCGTTTGCACGCGAATTGTCGGTGCTTGCGGTGCGCGGACGCGATGGCGAATTTCGCACGTGGCCGTTGACGCAAAACTGGCACACCAATGGCGTGCTGGCCATGAGTCAGGCGCCGGCAGGCGACATTGCCGTATTGCAGCCGCGAGCCGCACATCTGGCACGCGCTCTGGCAGAGCGCCTGGATTATGTTGGCGTTTTTGCCCTGGAGCTGTTTGTGACCACGGCGGGTCAGCTGCTTGGCAACGAGATGGCGCCGCGCGTGCACAACTCGGGGCACTGGACTATCGAAGGCGCGCACACCAGCCAGTTTGAAAATCACGTACGCGCAGTGTGCGGCCTGCCCCTGGGCGACACCGGTGCGCGTGGGGTGTCGGTCATGTTCAATTGGGTCGGCGAGCTGCCAGCCATGGCACCGGTGCTGCAGGCCGTGGATGCGCACTGGCATGACTACGGTAAACAGGCGCGGCCCGGTCGCAAGACGGGCCACGCCACCGTGTGCGCGCCGGATGCGGCAACGCTGGCAGAGCGGATCGCTGCGTTGGCACACGCCCTTGGCCGCGAACCACAAGCAGAACCCACGCTGCAGGCTTTACGCGCGATCGGCCCGGGTTGACCTGCTCTCGCGTTCAACCCCTGGTCAATTTCAGCAACTGGCTCGCATCAGGCAGGAAAGCGAAGCCGCGGGTCGCAGGGCGGTCCCGGGCTCGCTGTCTCTAGGTTTTTGCAGTGGAAGTTCTGCTCCGCGACGGGCAGCGGCGGGTTTATGCGACTTGGATACTCTTCCCATGGTCGAGGCCGGTTGATCGGGTCGCACTGCACCCAGCGACTCGCGGCGATGACTGGCGTACATCGTGTGTCCTGCGCGACTAATCATCCCGGCGAGATTCCTGTTCATCAATGGTCCGCAGGTGGTGCGTCCTGCCGCGTTCGCGCTGCAATAGCAAAGGCGCCTGGCACAAAAAAAGGCGCCGGTGCCGGCGCCTTTTTTCTTTCCGATTCGCGGTTCGGTCAGGCGAGATTCTTGGTCGCGAAATCCCAGTTGACAAGATTCCAGAACGCTTCCAGGTACTTCGGGCGAGCGTTGCGATAGTCGATGTAATACGCATGCTCCCACACGTCAGTGGTAAACAGCGGCTTGTCGCTGCCGGTGATCGGCGTGGCTGCGTTGGACGTGTTGACGATGCCCAGCGTGCCATCAGGACGTTGCACCAGCCAGGTCCAGCCTGAGCCGAAGTTTCCGGCGGCGGACTTGCTGAACTCTTCCTTGAACTTGTCGAACGAACCAAACGCCTTGCTGATCGCATCTGCCAGCTTGCCGCTGGGCGCGCCACCACCATTGGGCTTCATCGAGTTCCAGTAGAACGTGTGGTTCCAGGTTTGTGCGGCATTGTTGAACATGCCCCCTGACGCCTTGCGCACGATGTCTTCCAGCGCAGCATCGGCAAATTCCGTGCCTTCGATCATCTTGTTGAGATTGGTGACATACGCCTGATGATGCTTGCCGTAATGGAACTCAAGCGTCTCGCCAGAGATATGCGGTTCGAGCGCGTTTTTTTCGTACGGCAGCGGCGGAAGTGTGATCGCCATGGATAACTCCTTGTGTGCAACGTTGAACGGGAAAGCGGGCGTCGGTGCGCAGTGGGCGCAAATGCCTCACTGATACACTACCAACCCCGCTGCATTGTAAAGATGAAACGCAAGCCATGGACATCAACGAACAGATCAGAAGCTTGCTGGCCGAGCACGCCATCGTGCTCTTCATGAAGGGTACGCCGCAACTTCCCATGGATGGATTCTCCAATCGCGCTGTCAAGGCGCTGGCAACCGCGGGCGCCGTTTATCACAGCGTCAATGTCCTCGCTGATCCGCAAGTGCGCGCCGCTTTGCCGCATTTCTCCAACTTTCCGACGTTTCCGCAACTGTTCATCCAGGGTGAACTCATCGGCGGTTGCGACATCATTGAAGACCTGCACGCGGCCGGCGAGCTGGAGCGCATGGCGCACGATGTAGTCGGGGTTTCGCATTGAGCGGATTGCCGCTGATTCGACTGCCGCCCGCGTGGCTGCCGGCGCCGGGGTTGCTGCGCGATCGCGTGGTGGTGGTGACGGGTGCGTATGGCGGGCTGGGCAGCGCGGTTGCGCGGGCGGCATCCGTTGCAGGTGCGACGGTGGTGATCACCGGCCGCCGCAAGCGGCAACTGGAACAACTGCATGACGCCATGTGCAGCGAAGGCATGGACGCGCCGATCATCCATCCGCTGGATATGGAAGTGGCCACGCCGCGTGACTATCTTGCACTGGCCGAAGGCGTGGAGCGCGACTGCGGCCGGCTCGACGGCATCGTGCATGCTGCGGCCAGCTTCAATGGTCTGACTCCGATCGGCGTGCACAAGCCCGATGACTGGCTGCGCGCATTGCACGTCAATGTCTCGGCGCCGTTCGCGCTCACCCAGGCATGCTTGCCGCTGCTGTTGCAGGCGCACGACAGCGCAGTGGTCTTTGTGCTGGACAATCCGGAGCTTCTGCAGCGTGCGCACTGGGGCGGCTATGGCGTATCCAAGGCCGCGCTGGAGCGCCTCGTTTCGATCCTGCATGAGGAAACCGACGACGGTCCATTACGTACGCATGCGGTCTTGCCCGCACCGATGCGCACGCCGCTGCGGCAAAAGGCGTATTACGGTGAAGACGCCGCGCAATGGCCCACTCCGGCAGCCACCGCACAAGCTATTGTCTATCTGCTTGGTGCACCACAGCCTGATGCGCGCGGCGCCGTGCTGGATTTGCGCAACGCATGCAACCCATGATGCACCCCCAACGGACACGTTGAATGGAAGCGCAGATGACCACCCTCTCGGCGGGGATCATGTTGTTTCTGATCATGGACCCATTGGGTAACGTGCCGATCTTCCTCAGCCTGCTCAAGCCGGTGCCGCCAAAGCGCCGCCGTTGGGTGATGGTGCGCGAACTGCTGATTGCACTGGGCGTGTTGCTGGGTTTTTTGTTCGGTGGGCAATTCATGCTGCATCTGCTGCAGTTGAAGACCGATTCGATCAGCATTGCGGGCGGCATCGTTTTGTTCCTCATCGGCATTCGCATGGTGTTCCCGCCCACCGATGGAAGCGGCATTTTCGGTGGCCCTGTCGACGGGGAGCCGTTCATCGTGCCGATGGCCATTCCCGGCGTGGCCGGACCCTCGGCCATGGCGGCGCTGCTGCTGCTGACCAACACGCAGCCGGGGCGCACCGCAGATTGGGTTCTTGCCCTGCTGCTGGCGTGGCTGGCGACATCAGCAATCCTGCTTAGCGCGACGTTCCTGTACCGCTGGCTTGGTGAAAGCGTGTTGACGGCACTGGAGCGGGTCATGGGCATGTTGCTGATTGCCATGGCCGTGCAGATGTTCTTGGGCGGCATCGCCTCATTCCTGCATTTGACGATCTCCTGAATGATCATGCCGCCGCTGCGCCGAGACTGCGGTCAGAGCTGATTCCGTTGGCGGATCGGCTGCACAGTCATCGACCCAAAGGAAGACTGGAGGACCTGACGTGTTGAGCATCGAACACTCCCTGGTCGAACGGGTGCCGTGGCTGGCGCAACATCCGCGGCTGCGGCGGCCCATTGCCGGAGTGTTGGGACGGCTGGCTGATGAGGACGGTTTCAATCGCGTGCTCGAGCGTGCGGGCGATGTGCAGGATCTGGCGTTCGTCGCGCGCGTGCTGGAACTGCTGGGCACCAGCTATGACGTCCACGCCCGCGGGCGCGAAAATATCCCTGCCGACGGGCCGTTGCTGGTGGTGGCCAATCATCCACTGGGCATGCAGGATGCGCTGGCGCTGCTGCAGCTGATCGGCTCCGTACGCCCTGACGTGCGCATGCTCGGTAACGACTGGCTTGCCGCTGTGCCGCAGCTGCGCAATCTGCTGCTGGCCGTGGACGTGTTCGGTCACGGTGCCGCATCGCGCTTGCGCGGTATCTTTCGAGCACTTGAAAGAGGCGAGGCGTTGGTCGTTTTCCCTGCCGGAGAGGTATCGCGCGTGCGCCCGGCAGGACTGCGGGACGGCGATTGGTCGGACGGCTTTGCGCGCCTGTCGCGACGCATTCGGGTCCCCGTGTTGCCCGTGCACCTGGCAGCGCGCAACTCGGCCTGGTTCTATGGTCTGTCCATGCTGGCCAAGCCTTTGAGCACAGCGATGCTGCCGCGTGAAGCCGTGGCGCCGGGCCAACGCCGCATTGGCGTGACCATTGGCCCGCTGGTCAGCGCCGATGAGTTGGAGCGGCGCGCCGGCGGAAGCAGCAGGCAGTCGGCAAAGTTGATGCGGCGACATGTCTATCGCCTGGGCCAGCATCGCGGATTGATCTTCGGTGGCCAGGCGCCGCTTGCACCTGCCGAACCGGCTGCTCTGGTAGCTGCCCAGCTGCACAAGGCGGACAAGCTGGCCGACTTGCGCGACGGCAAGCAGGCATGGTTATTCCGAGGTGGCGTGGACAGCGCGGTATTGCGCGAAATTGGCCGTCTGCGTGAGCTGACGTTTCGTCGCGTGGGCGAGGGCACCGGTGCGGCGCGCGATCTGGATGCCTACGATGCCTGGTACGAACATCTGGTGGTGTGGGATCCGGTGGCGCTGCGCATCGTGGGGGCGTACCGGTTTGGCCACGGCGGCCGCCTGATTGACGAGCACGGCATTGCCGGGCTGTACACCTCCAGCCTGTTTGCCTACTCGCCTGCGCTCGAATCACGACTCGTGCAGGGCATGGAGCTTGGACGCAGTTTTGTCGCGCCAGCGTATTGGCGCTCCCGGGCGCTGGATCAGCTGTGGCAGGGCATTGGGTTGTACCTGCAGCGTCATCCCGAGCTGCGTTATCTGTTTGGTCCGGTCAGCATGTCGGTGCGGTTGCCGCGTGAGGCGCGCGAGTGGATCGTCGCGGCCCACCAGCACTATTTCGGCGCACCCGGCCTGGCTGCCGCGCGGCAACCGTTCGTGGTGTCGCGCGAGGTTGTCGAGGGCGTGCAGCGATCACTGCGAGGCCTGGATGCAAGGGCCGGACTGGGCAAGTTGCGTCATCACCTGGACGCGTTGGGCGTCAGCTTGCCTGTGCTGTATCGCCAATACGTCGATCTGGTGGAACCAGCCGGCGTGCAGTTTCTCGGCTTCGGCGAGGATCCCGGTTTCTCCGGATGTGTAGATGGCCTGGTCATGCTCGATCTGGCCAACCTCAAGCCCGCCAAACGCGCGCGTTACCTGCATCCTGCGCGCTGATTGCGCAAGGAGCGCCCAACTTTCCGCGCTAAACCGGCCTCTGCGCCAACGCCCATCGACGCATCTTCTTTCCACGTCGTGAGGAGGTCGGCGCACGCAAAAAAACCGTAAACTTGCCATTTAGATGTCATACACTATCTGTTAAAGTTTGCTTAACGCTGGGGCAGGCGCTTGTCGAAACGCGTGGAACCGCCGCGTGCACCGTCGCTGGATGGGTTGAACACAGGGTTGCGTCCAGTCGAAACGCGCCGGGCTTGGCTCGGCTCCCAGCAGCATATTTCTCTATCCAATCGTTGCGAGACCTGAGGGGTCACTCAAAAAATGAATAGCTCAATCCGCGCCAGACTTTTGCCCTTTGCCATCGCCTCGATGCTGGCTGTGGCGCTGCCGGCCGTCGCGCAAGATACGTCCTCTGCTGTCAGCGGTCGGGTAATGGACGCCAGCGGACAACCCGTGGCTGGCGCTACGGTGCAGATTCTGCATGAGCCCTCCGGTACCACCAAGATCGCCACCACGGATGGGGACGGGCGCTACTCGGCGCAGGGCTTGCGCGTGGGCGGTCCATTTGATCTGACCGTGTCCAAAGCCGGCCTGACCCAGGCCGAGCAGAAGAACGTCTACCTGCAGCTGGCCCAGACGCGCTCGGTCAATTTGACCATGGGCGCACCGCAGGATGCCAAGGATCTCGAAGGCGTGGTGGTTTCTGCAAATGTTCTTGCGCAGACGTTTTCTTCGGAAAACAAGGGCATGTCGACCAACGTCTCCGCGCGCGAGATTGAGTCCACGCCGACTCCGGACCGCTCAATCCAGAACATCGTGCGCCTCGATCCGCGCATCGTCATCACCGACCGCGCGCGCGGCGAGTTTTCCGCGGTCGGGCAGAACAGCCGCTACAACAACGTCACCGTCGATTCGGTAAGTGCCAACGATCCGTTTGGCTTGAATGCGAACGGACTGCCCACGCTTTCCACCCCGATTTCGCAGGACACGATTCAGGAATACAACATCTCCACTGCCAACTACGACACGGGAAATCGTCGCGGCGTGGGTGCAAACGTCAACGCGGTCACCAAGAGCGGCACCAACGACTTTCATGGCTCGGTCTACTACGTGTTTCAGAACGACGACATGATCGGCAAGAACGAGAACGACGCAAAGTACACCGCGTTTGCCCGCAACTGGACCGGCGGCGGCACGTTTGGCGGCCCGATCATCAAGGACAAGCTGTTCTTCTTCGCGTCTCTGGAGAAGAGCGTCAAGGTGGGCGCCGGCAGCCCGTTTGGTCCGGAAGACTCCGGCGCCGCGTCACCGATTGCAGGCCTCACCTCCAGCCAGGTGCAGCAGGTTATCGATACCGCCAAGTCCCTCGGACTGGCCGACCCGGGCGACTTTGGTGGCGGCAACACCAACCTCGAAGACAAGCGTTACCTGGGCAAGCTGGACTGGAACATCAACGACAACCATCGCGCCAGCTTTACCTACAGCCAGACCAAGGAGACCAAGCCGGTCATCACCGGCAACAACACCAACCTGGTGTTGTCCAGCGGCTGGTACACCACTGCGGTGGACAACAAGAGCTACGCGCTGCATTTCTATGACGACTGGTCGCAGAATTTTTCCACCGACACCACCGTGTCCTACGCCAAGTTTGATCAGCTGCGCGGGCCGTACAACGGTATCGCCAGCCCGGATGTTCGGGTTTATCCAAACACTTTCCGGGACGGTGTTTCAGTCGAGTTTGGCACCGAGTTCTCCAGCCAGGCGAACATCCTGCGCACGCGCACCACCAACCTGGCGTGGGCCGGTACGTACTTTGCCAACGACCACACCATCAAGGGCGGTTTCGACTACGAGCGCGATAACCTCTACAACCTGTTCCTGCAGAACCTCTATGGCAGCTACACGTTTGAGGACCTCAACGGCAAGACCGGCCTGGAGAACTTCGCCAGCAGCAACTACTGGCAGTATCGCTACAACCGTCCGGCAGACGGTTTGAGCTTGGGCGACGTAGCCGCCAGCTTCAAGGTCAAGCAGTGGGGTCTGTTCCTGCAGGACACATGGCAGGTGACCAATGCCTTGTCACTGCAGTACGGCGTGCGTATTGACATCCCGCTGACCAGCGACCAGCCGCTGTACAACGCCAAGTTCGCCGCCGCGCCCGGAGTCAATCCGGTAACTCGCGTGGCAACTGGTGGCTTTGGCCGCACCAACCAGACCACGATCAGCGGCAACCGCGTGGTGCAGCCGCGCCTGTCGTTCAACTACAACTTTGACATCAAGTACGCGACCCAGCTGCGGGGTGGCGCGGGTCTGTTCATCTCCAACCCGCCCACCGTGTGGATCGGCAACATTTATTCCAACTCCGGTGTCACCCAGACCCAGTTCAATTGTGGACCGACCCAGAATCCGCCGTGCACGCTGGGCAGCTTGCCGCCTTTCAGCGCCGATCCGCTGGCTCAGAACGACGGCGTGGCGGGCAGCGGCGCGCAGACCGTGAATACCATTTCTCCTGGATTTCGCCTGCCGAGCGTCTGGAAGCTGAGCCTGGGTTTCGATCGCGAGTTGCCGTGGTGGGGCGTGGTGGCAACAGCTGACTACCAGCACCTGCAGGTACGTGACGCCATCCTGTTCCAGAACCTCAACACCGGCGCGCCGAACGCCGTGCTGCTGCCCGACGGCCGCCAGAGCTTCTACAGGAACCTTGCTCAGGACCCGCGCGCTACCGGGCAGCGCAATCGCAATCTGGCCAATCCGGCGTTCACCGCCACCACAATCAATCTGGCCAACACCAGTCGCGGCAAGGCCGACAGCCTGGCGTTGTCGTTGAAGAAGCCGTTTGCTGACGACTGGACCGGCATCCTGGCCTTCACCTGGAGCCGCACCACGGAGGTCAACCCTGGTACCTCGTCCACGGCCAGTTCCAACTACGGCAACAACTTCATTACCAACCCGAGCGAAAATGTCGCCAGTCCGTCGAATTACTCGATCCCGCGTCGCGTACTGGCTTCGCTCAACTGGCAACATCGCTTCTTCGGTGACTATTCGACCAGCGCCAGCATCCTGTATGACGGCCACAATGCGGCCCCGTTCAGCTGGTCGTTTGGCAATGATGCCAATGGTGACAACCTGACCAACGATCTGGTCTTCATTCCAGAACCCGGCCAGGTCGAGTTCCGCAGCGGGACCACGGCGGCGAAAGTCGACCAGTTCTACGATTACATTGCGCGCAACGATTACCTGAAGGATCACGAGGGCGGCATCGCTGGCCGCAATGGTGATCGTGCCGGCTGGATCAACCAGATTGACCTGAGCTTCAGTCAGGAAATCCCGGGGATTTTCAAGGGCAACAAGGGCATCATCAAGCTCGACCTGTACAACTTCACCAACCTGCTGGACAAGAGCTGGGGCATCGAGAAGCGCGTCAATTTCCCGGGTGGACGTGCATTGGCTGACTACTATGGTGTGAACTCGGCGACGGGCAAATACATCTACGACATCGGCGGTGCAAATTACACGGATCCCAGCGGCAATTACCGCCCGCGCGTCATCCCGACGTACGTCAACTTTGGTGATGACCTGGCGCAGCGCTGGTCGCTGCTGCTGACGGTGAAATACACGTTTTGATGGCTGATTGATTGGCTGATGAATTGGTTGCATGTGACCGGCGCCCACAGCGGCGCCGGTTTTTTATCTGCTTGACCAGCAGTGTGAGAGCGCAGCAAGCTGCCTGATGCACATGTTCAAGCACGCATGATGAGTCGCGGCACAGCGACGAAGAGAGGCAGCATGAATAGCACCAGCCCGACCGATCATCGAACCAGCGAACGGGCAACCGTGAGCGCTCGCATTTCGCCAGTGGGCGGACTGGATATCCTTTCGCGCAGCGAGGTGATGCGGCTGCGCGGTGCCAGCGGATCTGGATTGCACGGTCTGCTGCGTCGCTGCGCCCTGGCCGTGCTCACGTCCGGCACCGTCAGTGACGACCCAAGGGTGGTGCTTGAGCAGTATCCGGATTTCGACCTGCAAGTACTGCAGCAGGATCGCGGCATCAAGATCGAGCTCAAGCATGCGCCCGCGCAGGCGTTCGTGGACGGCCAGATCATTGTCGGCATCAACGAGCTGCTGGTTGCCGTGGTGCGCGACATTGTCTACGTATCGACCCAGCTGGAGCAGCTGGGGCTTGACCTGGAAGATTCGGCCGGGCTGACCCAGGCCGTGTTCGAGATCCTGCGCAATGCGCGCATCCTGGCGCCGAATATCGATCCCAATCTGGTGGTGTGCTGGGGCGGACATTCGATTTCGCGCGAGGAATATGAATACACCAAGATGGTGGGTTATCAGCTCGGGTTGCGCGGCCTGGACATCTGCACCGGCTGCGGTCCCGGTGCCATGAAAGGGCCGATGAAAGGGGCCACCATCGCGCACGCCAAGCAGCGGCGCGACAACAATCGCTATATCGGCATTACGGAACCGGGCATCATCGCCGCCGAATCGCCAAACCCGATCGTCAATCATCTGGTGATCATGCCGGATATCGAAAAACGCCTGGAAGCGTTTGTGCGCATCGGTCACGGCATCATTGTCTTTCCCGGTGGCGTGGGCACTGCCGAAGAAATCCTGTATCTGCTTGGCATC
>JBBSSI010000015.1:0-62529 GCA_038242205.1 Lysobacterales bacterium | reverse complement strand
TGCGTCGGCGTCGCCGGCAAGTGCGCCCAGGCGCACAGCGGCGCGAATCAGCGCCCCGGTCTTGCACGCATGCATGTGTTCGAGTTCCGGCAGGGTCAAGGCGCAGCCGATCGCGCTCAGATCCAGTGCCTGGCCGCCGGCCATGCCGCCAGCGCCGCAGGCTTGACCCAGCTCCCTGAGCATTTGCACCAGCGTGGCCGGCCTGGCTGCCGCGGCCAGATCGCTGGCGAGCAGCTCAAAGGCCAGCGCCTGCAGCGCGTCACCTGCAAGGATTGCCATCGCTTCGCCAAACGCGACGTGACACGTTGGTCGGCCGCGACGCAGCGCATCGTTGTCCATTGCCGGCAAGTCATCGTGCACGAGCGAATAGGCGTGGATCAACTCTACCGCGCAAGCCAGTGCGTCCAGCTCCAGGCCCGTGTTCCCCAGTGCTTCGGCAGTCGCATACACGAGCAATGGGCGCAGGCGTTTGCCGCCACCAAGCACCGCATAGCGCATGGCCTGATGCAACGTGGTGGGCGCCTGCGCGGTGCGCGGCAGGCACCGATCCAGCGCGCGGTCGGCGCGGACGATCAGTGCTTGCAGCGCTGGACCCAGTTCGGCGTCAGGGGTCAAATGGTTCAGCGTGTTCAGGCGCATCGGGATCGAGCAGCAGGCGCACGCGCAGCTCGGCGTGCTCCAGCGACTGCTGGCAGTGACGAAACAAGCCGATGCCGCGCTCGAACGAGCTCAAGGATTCTTCCAGGCTCAACTCGCCACTCTCCATGTGCGCGACAAGCTGTTCCAGCTCGTCCAGCGCATGTTCGAAGTCGACTGGCGGCGGGGTTTTTTCTGCAATAGGGGTGGTCTTGGCCATGGCCGACAACGCTAACCCAGTGCCCGCCGGGAATCAATCTGCGCATGCGCGCGCTGTGCGTCACGGCCAACGCGGTCAAGGTGTCGCAAGCCAGCGTGGCCGAGCCCCGACCAGCGCAAAGAACGCGGCACCGCGGGAGTTGATCCAGCGATCAGCAATCGCCACCAGCTCGTCATCCAGGTACAGCAGTGGGCATGCGCTGCGCTGCCATGGAGGCATCTGCGCGCGCTGAAGCAAATCACGCAGATCGCGCGTGTGTGCATCCCCGAGCGGCTTCAGGCGTTCGCCGCCGCGGCGCAGGTGCACCGTGAGCGGGGCATGCAGCCGCGCGTTTTCCGGCTGCAACCTCAGCATGCCGCCGTCGGGCAACTCCAGCGGTTCACCGTGCCAGGTGGCCTGCCAGTCGGGTGGTGGCGCGGGGCGCGGCGTCGTAGCCCACAGCCGACCGCGCCATATGCGCAGATCGGCGCCGGGCCAGCGGATGCTTGGCACCTGGTCTGGGCCTGCGCACGCCTGTTGCTCGATCTGGCGCCGCTGCGCGGTGGTCGGTGCGCGCAGGCCGTGCTGGCGCAGCCAGTGATCAAGCAGCGGGTTGCGCAGCGCCGGCTCAAGTTGCAGCCAGCCCGATGCATCGAGGCTCGTGTTGATCGGATCGTGCAACGTATCGAGGGCGGCCAGCCAACGCGTTTGCAGCGCGTCCGCCGCCGCTCGGCTGAGGCCCGCACTGTGCACTATGGAGTCGACGGCTTGCGGCCAGTGCTCCAGCAGCCGCGGCAGAATGTCGTGACGCAACAGGTTGCGCGCCAGACGCGTGTCGCGATTCGATGGATCGTCAAGGCTGGCCAGTTTCCTCTGTCCGAGGTAATCGAGCAGCAGCTGGCGCGGCAGCGTGAGCAATGGCCGCCACAGCTGGCCGCGAGCAAATGCGCGCAGCTCGCGCATGCCGCCGAGCCCGTCCGGTCCGGCTCCGCGCAGCAATTTCAGCAGCACGGTTTCGGCTTGATCGTCACGATGATGGGCCAGCACCAGCCATTCACCCTCACCCAGGTGTGTTGCCAAAGCGGCATAGCGCGCATCTCGCGCAGCCGCTTCCAGTCCTTCGCCACCAGCGGGCTCGACCTGCACCGGCAACACCGCGCACGGGACGTCCAGGCGCATGCAGAACTGCACGCAGTGCTTCGCCCACGCTCCGCTTTGGGCTTGAAGCCCGTGGTTTACATGCAGTGCGCGCAGGCCGCGGGTGCGGATGTGCGGCAACTGCGCCAGCGCATGCAACAAGGCGGTGGAATCAGGGCCGCCACTGAAGGCAACGCACAACGGTGCTTGCGGTACGCGCGCAAGCGCGGCAAGCAGGTGTTCGGGTAACGCGTCGGTCACTTCCGAGCGCTGCGCTGACGCACATAGATATGCTTGCCGTTGCGGATCTGACGCTCTTCGACGTCGAACAGGCCGATGCCCTTGATCAGCCCGCTAAGCTTGGCGTAGCCATAGTTGCGCGAGTCGAAGTCGGGCGATTGCTTGTTGATGATGTTGCCGATCGGACCCAGTCCGGCCCAGCCGGTTTCGTCAGAAGCGGCTTCGATCGCGTTGCGCAGCAAGTTCAGCAGGTGCGTATCGCCGCGCAGTTCCTTTACTGAACGCTGTTTGGGCGGCGCCTCGCTTTCCGTGGCGCTGTTCAACGTGCCAGCCAGAACCTCGGTATAGATGAACTTGTCGCAGGCGGTGCGGAACGGCTCGGGCGTCTTGTGCTCGCCAAAACCGTACACGGTCAAACCCGATTCGCGGATACGCGAGGCCAGGCGGGTGAAATCACTGTCGCTGGAGACGATGCAGAAGCCGTCGAAGCGGGCCGCGTACAGCAGATCCATTGCATCGATGATCATGGCCGAATCAGTGGCGTTCTTGCCCACGGTGTAGCGAAACTGCTGGATCGGCTGGATGGAAAGGCGCAGCAGCACTTCCTTCCAGCCGTTGAGATCCGGTTTGGTCCAGTCGCCGTAAATGCGTTTGACATGCGCGGTGCCGTACTTGGCGATTTCCGCCAACAGGCCTTCAACGATCGCCGGGCGCGCGTTGTCGGCATCAATCAGTACCGCAAGCTTGGTCGCATCGTGGGCCATGGCGTGCTCCGTGCAAGATGTGGTGGCAATGAATGTTAGCGCCTCAATGGCGCAGCGATGCGAGCCGGGCACGCTGGTGTAAGCAACACCGCTGCAAGGCAATTGCCGCCGTCCGCGCGGATCACGTTTCCACGTTGGCGAGCCAGCGTGACCAGCGGCGCACGCACGCTGGTGTTCGACCCCAGCGTCGTGGTTGGGCGATTATTCCTGGTACGCGCCGTAGCTGCGCAGGCGCTTGTAGCGCTGTTCGAGCAGGTCGCGCGGCGGGACCGCTGCGAGCTCGTCAAGCTGATTGAGCAGCACGGCCTTCAGGCGCACGGCCATGGAGTGTGGATTACGGTGCGCGCCGCCAAGCGGTTCGCGCACCACTTTGTCGACCAGGCCCAGTTCCAGCAAGCGCGGCGCGGTCAGCCCCAGCGCCTCGGCCGCATCCCGGGCCTTGTCGGCACTTTTCCACAGAATCGATGCGCAGCCTTCTGGGGAAATCACCGAGTACGTGGAGTACTGCAGCATGATCGTGCGATCACCCACGCCGATGGCCAGGGCGCCACCGGAGCCGCCTTCGCCAATCACGGTGCAGATGATGGGCACCGGCAGTTGGGACATTTCCAGCAGGTTGCGCGCGATCGCTTCACTCTGGCCACGCTCTTCGGCACCCAGGCCGGGGTAGGCGCCGGGGGTGTCGATCAAGGTCAGCAGCGGCAACTTGAAACGTGCGGCAAGCTGCATCAGACGCAAGGCCTTGCGGTAGCCCTCAGGGCGCGGCATGCCGAAGTTGCGACGCACCTTGGTCTTGGTGTCGCGACCTTTCTGGTGGCCGATGATTACCACCGCGCGGCCATCGATGCGCGCCAGGCCGCCGACAATCGCAGCGTCCTCGGCATACATGCGATCGCCCGCCAGTTCGTGGAACTCTTCGCACATCACGCCGATGTAATCCAGCGTGTAGGGACGCGCAGGATGCCGCGACAACTGCGTCTTCTGCCATGAACTGAGGTTGCGGAAAATATCGTTGGTCTTGAGCTTCAGCTTCTCGCGCAGGCGACCCACTTCTTCGTCGATATTGAACGCCTGATCGTCACTGGCGTGACGCAATTCCTCGATCTTCGCATCCAGTTCGGCGATCGGCTGTTCAAAATCGAGGAAGTTGGGATTCATTCGCTACTTTTCGCTGCACTGAAGCGCGTCAGTATACCGTCCTGTGCAAAAAGCCGAGAATACGGGATGGGCTGGCTGCCCGGTGCAAGCTGCTGCCAGGCGTCTGCTGGCTCCGGGATTTGCCTTGCCCGTTGGCGCTGCGACCGACATGATCTGGACCAGTAAAGGAGCATCGTGATGCCGAACGTGCCGTCGATCGACAACGCCAAACTTGACCGGATTGTCGCCCAGGCGCGGCAGGCTGCGGAGCAGCGCGAGCTCGGCTACCGCGAGCGCGCGCTGAAGATGTATCCGTGGATTTGCGGCCGCTGTGCGCGCGAGTTCAGCCGTGAGAATCTGCAGGAACTCACCGTGCATCACCGCAATCACGACCACGGCTACAACCCGCCGGACGGCAGCAACTGGGAATTGCTGTGCGTGTATTGCCATGACAACGAACATGCGCGGCACATTGATCATGTGCGCGGGGACATGTCCCAGGTGCAGGATGCGCCGGCCGCCACCAGCAACCCGTTTGCAGATCTGAAGGCGATGCTGGAACGTGGCGGCAAAAAGTAATGACCGCCCTTGGTCAGCGCGATTGGGACGACTTTGCTGATCGCCGAATGGCACCAAACATCTGCCAAGAGATGGTGGGTGCACTGCCGCCAGTCTGCTTTGGCGCGCTCCAAACGGTCGACCCCGACGAGCAGCGCCTAGGAAGCGCGGTCGGATGGTTTGATGATGCGCACGCGAGCCGCTTGAACGCCGGGCAGTGCGCGTACGATACGCAGCAAGTCCGGGATCGCGTCCACGCGCCACGCTTCGCCGAGCTCCAGGTCCGCTTGTGCGGCCTGATTGCGGTAGCCGTGTAGCGTGACACTGGCGCGGCCACCAAGGTAACCCGTCAACGCCTGACGTAATTCGCCGACAAAGTCAGGGCCCACGGCGTCCAGTTTCAGCTGCAACACGCGTGCGTGTTTGCGACAGGCTTCGGCCAGCGAGCACGCACTGCGCGCACGCAGTTGGAAGCCGCCACCGGAAAAATCGTCAATCCGCAAACCACCCTCGATCACCAGCATGGAGTCGCGCGTGAGCAGCGTCGCAACCTGCTGGTACAGCTCGCCGAAAAAGCTGACCTCGATACTGCCGGTGCCATCCTCAATGCGCACGAACGCCTCGCTGTCACCGCGCTTGCGCATGACGCAGACCATGCCGGCAATCGTCCACGGCGTATCCGGACCGCGGCGAAAGCGGTTGCCGTCGTCGTTATCCTTGCGCGGTCTGGGCGGCTGATAACGCACGCTGATTTCGCCCAGCGGGCAGGTGGAAAGCTGCGCCAGCTCGTCTTTCCACGGATCGGTCGGATGCCCGGACAGATAGTGACCGAGGGTGGCGCGTTCACCTTGCAGGATCTGTTCCAGTGGCCAGGGTGGGACGCTGCGCAATTCGACTTCCAGCACGGGCGCGGCGGATGTCGCGCTCACACCGAACATGTCATTTTGGCCCGACTGGCGATCGCGCAGGCCCTGTTCGGCAGCACGCATGGCATTGGGCAGTTGCGCCATCAGGCTGGCGCGATTGTCCGCCAGCGCGTCCAGCGCGCCGGACAGCACCAGCGCCTCGATCAGGCGGCGGTTGAGCTTGCCGGCATCGACGCGACGGCAAAAGTCCGCAAGGTCGGTGTACGCGCCGTGCGTGCGACCTTCGACGATCGATTCGCAGGCACCACGCCCGACGCCCTTGATCGCGCCCAGACCGTACTGGATGACGCGCGACTCCGGCGCCACGAACATGTACGCAGAAATGTTGACGTCCGGTGGATTGACGGTCAAGCCAATCGCGCGCGCCTCGTCCAGAAATGTCACGACCTTGTCGGTGTTGTCCATGTCTGCGGAGATCGTCGCTGCCAGGAACTCCGCCGGATAGTGGGTTTTCAACCATGCGGTCTGATAGCTGACCAGTGCGTATGCGGCTGCGTGTGACTTGTTGAAACCGTAGCCGGCAAATTTTTCCATCAGGTCAAAGATGGCATCGGCCTTGTCGTCGGTGAGGCCGTGCTCGGCCGCGCCCGCGCGAAACTTGTGTCGTTCCTTGGCCATCTTTACCGCGTCTTTCTTGCCCATCGCGCGTCGCAGCAGGTCGGCACCACCCAGCGAGTAGCCACCGATGATCTGCGCCATCTGCATCACTTGTTCCTGATAGACCATGATGCCGTACGTCTCGCGCAGGATCGGCTCCACGCGTGCATCCGGATACTCCACCGCTTCACGTCCGTGCTTGCGCGCGATGAAGCTGGGGATCAGGTCCATCGGCCCGGGCCGATACAGCGAGACCAGCGCGATCAAATCCTCGAAGCGGTCGGGCTGCGCTTCCTTGAGCATGCGCTGCATGCCGGCAGACTCGAACTGGAACACCGCTACCGTCTGCGCCTTCTGGAACAGTGTGTAGGTCGCCGGGTCATCCAGCGTCAGCGTGGCGATGTCGATGGGAGCCTCGCCGCCGAGCGCGCGCCGCGCGTTGATCGCCTTGACCGCCCAGTCAATGACGGTGAGCGTGCGCAGGCCGAGGAAGTCGAACTTGACCAGGCCGACTTCCTCCACGTCGTTCTTGTCGTACTGGGTAACCACGCCGCCGCCGCCGGGCTCGCAGTAGAGCGGGGTGAAATCGGTCAGGGGTGAGGGCGCGATGACCACGCCGCCGGCATGCTTGCCGACGTTGCGCGTGAGATTTTCCAGCTTCAGCGCCAGGTCGATGAGCGCATGTGCATCTTCGTCGTGCGCATAGGCATCGCAGAAATCCTTGACCACGCGGTCAGGCTCCTTGGTGGACTTTTCCGTTCGTCCAAGGGCATCGGACAGCGTCAGGTCCAGCGGCCGCATCGGGATCAGCTTGGCCAGTTTGTCGGCCTGGCTGTAGCTCATGCTCAACACGCGGCCCGAATCGCGCAGCACGGCCTTCGCCGCCATTGAGCCATAGGTGATGATCTGGCTGACTCGATCGCGGCCGTATTTACGTGCCACGTAATCGATTACCTCGTCGCGGCGGTCCATGCAGAAGTCGACGTCGAAGTCGGGCATCGATACGCGTTCGGGATTGAGGAAGCGCTCAAACAGCAGATCAAACTGCAACGGATCCAGGTCGGTGATCTTCAGTGACCACGCGACCAGTGAACTCGCTCCCGACCCGCGACCCGGCCCCACCGGTATGCCGTTTTGTTTGCCCCAGTTGATGAAGTCCGCCACGATCAGGAAGTAGCCCGGAAAGCCCATCTTTATGATCACGCCCAGCTCGAGCTCGAGGCGCGCCTGGTAGTCGGCCAGACTGTGCCCGGGCGCGATCGCTGCGTGGCGCAGGCGCTCGGCAAGGCCATCGCGGGCCAGCTCGGAAATATGGCTGTTGAGATCGTGGCCGGGTGGCACCGGGAAATCGGGCAGGTAGTAGCTGCCAAAGTGGAGTTCCAGGTTGCAGCGCCGGGCCAGCTCGACGGTGTTTTCCAGCACTTCGGGAAGGTCGGCGAACAGCTTCGCCATGTCCTCAGGCGTTTTCAGATATTGCTGGTCGCGGTACTCGCGGGGCCGCTTCTGATCCGCCAGCACGCGCCCCTGGTTGATGCACACGCGCGCCTCGTGCGCGTCAAAATCATCCTGGCGCAGAAAGCGCACGTCGTTGCTGGCCACCATGGGCAGCGCCAGCGCGTTGCCCAGGAGCAAGGCGACTGCATTCCAGTCTTCTTCGCCGGGGCGACCGCAACGCGTCAGTTCCAGATACAGGCGATCGGCAAACAACTGCGCCAGAATCTGCGCTTCGGGAGTCGCTGCGTGCGTGCCTTGCTGCACGGCGATGCGTGCGACCCGGCTCTCACGCCCGATCAGCGCAATGAGTCCGCTGGTGGTGTCCGCGGTCAACCATGCCGAGTCCACCAGCGCGCGTCCGCCATGTTGGCCATCGCGCCAGGCGCGCGATACCAGGCGAGACAGGTTGAGGTAGCCGGCATGGTCTTGACACAGCACGGTCAGGCGCCAGGGACGCGGGTCATCCGGCGCCGATATCCACAGATCGCAGCCGCCGATCGGCTTGATTCCGGCGGCCATGCACGCCTTGTAGAACTTGACGAAGGCAAACATGTTGCATTCGTCAGTCAAGGCCAGCGCCGGCATCTGCGCGCGCACGGCGGCCGCGATCAAACCGTTGATACGGATGGTCGAATCAATCAGCGAAAACTCGCTGTGCAGATGCAGGTGGACGAAGCTGACGGTCATGCGAATCGCGCAATGGTTGCGTGCAGGCTAGCGGTCGACTGGCGTCGCAGCAAGGTTGACAAAGCCGGTGCGTCCACCGCGACATGCGTGCGTGGATATGCGCTCAGAACAATGCGCCCTGGTCAAGCAGCAAGCGCAGCGGCGCGAAGCTGCGTCGATGTTGCGGACACGGACCGAAGCGCCGCAGCGTTTCCAGATGCAACCGCGTGCCATAGCCTTTGTGCGCTGCGAAGCCGTAGTCAGGCCACCTTGCATCCAGCTCGATCATCAGCCGATCCCGACTCACTTTGGCCAGGATCGAGGCCGCGCTTATCGCTGGCTCAAGCGCGTCGCCGCCGATAATGGCGTGGCCCGGGCAAGGCAGATCGCGTGGCAGCTGGTTGCCGTCGATCCACGCCTCGTGCGCTGGTATGAGCAGGCTGCGCAATGCGCGGCTCATGCCGCTCATGGTCGCCTGGAAGATGTTGATGCGATCGATCTCCTCGACCTCGATGAACACGACGCTCCAGGCCAGCGCGTGTTCAACTATCTGCGCGTACAGCAGCTCACGCTGCATGCCGCTGAGCTTTTTCGAATCGTCCAGGCCGTGGATCGCATGCGCGGGATCAAGGATGACCGCCGCTACAGCCAACGGACCGGCCAGTGGCCCGCGGCCGGCTTCGTCAACCCCGGCAACGAGCAGGCGTTCCGTGTGCTTTCCGCTTTTGTGCGGGAACGCTGGCGGTGCGGCGCAAGTCGTGTCCATGGATTTATCCATTGCCGCGTTTGCCAACCAGTAACTCGGCAATTGCCGTGGCTGCACGATCCGCGGCATTGCCAGCGCAGTCGCCGCGCAGGTCAAGATGTAACCGCTCGAATGCCGCCACGATCTGGCTGCGCCGCGTGCTGTCGCCAAACAGAGCAAGCGTGGCAGCGGCCAGGTTCTCGGCAGTGCATTGGTCCTGCATCAGCTCGGGTACCAGCGGTGTATTACCCATGCCGCTGGCGCGCGACAGGATATTTGGCAGGGAATACACATCGGTCTTGATCATACGCAGCGCACGGGCGATGCGGTAGCTCAGCGCGGAGACACGGTAGCCAACCACCATTGGCCGCTTGGCCAGCATCGCCTCGAGTGTTGCGGTGCCTGAAGCGAGCAACACCACGTCGGCAGCGAGCATCGCCTCGTGGGCATGACCTTGCAGCAAGAGTGGTGGATGCGGCGTGGCTGGCGCATGGGCCAGCAGCTTAGCCAGAGCAGCGTGCAACTGCGCATTGGCGGCAGGAATCACGATGCGCAGGCCGGGCAGCGCGGCGCTGACCCTTGCCGCAGCGTGGATGAAAACCTCTCCCAGGCGTGACAACTCCGACAGGCGACTGCCGGGCAGCACGGCGAGTACGGGGGACTGTTGCGGAAGCTGCAGCGCCGCCCGCGCGCCGGCACGATCAGCCACCAACGCGAACCTGTCGGCAAGTGGGTGGCCGACGAAGCGGGCGTCGATGCCGTGCCGAGCGTAAATTTCCGGTTCCATCGGAAACAGGCACAGCACGAGATCGGCACTGCGCCCTATTTTCTGCGCGCGTTTTTCGCGCCACGCCCATACCGATGGACTGACGTAGTGCACGGTGCGTACCCCTGCAGATTTCAAGCGGCGCTCGACCGCCAGATTGAAATCCGGCGCATCGATGCCGATGACCACGCTTGGGCGCGCGGCAAGCAGGCGCTTGAGCAGCTCGCGGCGCAGCCGCAGCAGCCGCGGCAGGTGACGGATGACCTCACTGAAGCCGAACAGCGACAGCTCGCGGATGTGGTACCAGGAAGCAAAGCCCAGCGCCTGCATGCGCGAGCCGCCGATGCCGACGAAGCGCGCATCGGGATAACGCTGGCGCAAGGCAACAATCAGGTTGGCGCCTAGTTGATCACCGGAAGCTTCGCCCGCGAGGATTGCGATGAGCGGAGCATCGGAAGCCTCGACGTCGGTGAACATGCACTTACCTCCAGGCGAAGTCGACGCCGCGCGGCGCCCAAGCTGCTGCGGATCTCCGGTTGCGCTGCGGCAACCACGTGCTCAACGGGCGAGAGTGCGCTCGCTGTGGTCCAGGAATTCGAGCATCGTGCGCACGTCCTGGCTGTCTTCGGCTTGCACTGCCAGCTGCTCGCGCGCCTCGGGCAAAGTCAGCCCGGCCACGTACAGCGTGCGGTATGCGCGTTTGATCGCCGAGATGCGGGTGGCGTCGAAGCCGCGGCGTTTCAGCCCTTCGCTGTTGATGCCGCGTGGACGGCCATTTTGTTCATTGGCCATCATCACGAACGGTGGTACATCAGTGCCCACCAGGCAGCCCATGCCGATGAACGCGTGCGCGCCGACATGACAGAATTGATGCACGCCGGAATATCCGGAAAGGATCGTCCAGTCACCGATATGCGCGTGGCCGGCGAGCGCGGAATAGTTGGAAAACACCACGTCGTTGCCGATCTGGCAGTCGTGCGCGATGTGCACGTAGGCAAGGATCCAGTTGTCGTTGCCCACGCGGGTCACGCCGCCGCCGCCGCCGGTACCGCGGTTGATGGTGACAAACTCACGGATCAGATTGCGATCGCCAATGACCAGTTCGGTATGCTCGCCGGCAAATTTCTTGTCCTGCGGCGGGCCACCCAGCGAGGCGAATTGCGTGATGCGGTTGTTCTGGCCAATCCGCGTTGGCCCTTCGATGACGACGTGCGGGCCGATGTCCGTGCCATTGCCGATCTCCACTTCGGCGCCGATGACGCTGTAGGCGCCGATACTGACGCTGCTGCCGATCTTTGCAGATGGGTCGATCAGCGCAGTAGGGTGAATCATTTATCGGTCCTCGCGGCGCACATCAAGTCACAGCTGGCGACTTCCTTGCCGTCCACGAAACCGTGCGCCGCAAAAATACCCATGCCGCGCATGAGGCGCTTCTGCGTGACTTCCATGCGCAACTGGTCGCCCGGCGTGACCACCGCATTGAAGCGCGCGTTGTCGACCTTGGCCAGATAGAACAACGGACTGCCGGTGTTGCCCTTCATGCGGTTGCTGAGCTGGGTGAGCAATCCTGCCGACTGCGCCATCGCCTCGATGATCAACACGCCGGGCATCACCGAATGCCCGGGAAAATGGCCCTGAAAGAACGGTTCGCCGAACGTCACATTCTTGATCGTGACAACCTTGCTGTCGGGCACCAGATCGATCACGCGGTCCACCAGCAAAAAGGGAAACCGGTGCGGCAGCAGCTGCTTGATCTGCTCCACCGTCACGGGCATGGGTATGTGTACGCTGTACTCAGTCATGGTTGCGGTCCTTCTCGAGCGCCGCCAGGCGGCGCGCAAACTCATCCAGATATTTGAAACGAATGGCGTTTTTGCGCCATTGCCGGCTGTCCTGCAATGGCACCCCTGATGAATATTCACCTGGCTCACGGATGGAATGCGTCACCAGGCTCTTGGCCGTAATGGTAACGCGGTCCGCCAGCTGCAGATGGCCGAGAACGCCGGCATTGCCACCGATCATGCAATAACGCCCGATACGCGCGCTGCCGGCTACGGCAGAACATCCGGCCAGCGCAGAGTGCGCACCAATGTGCACGTTGTGCGCAATCTGGATTTGATTGTCCAGACGCACGTCCTCTTCCAGCACCGTGTCGTCCAGCGCGCCACGATCAATCGTGGTGTTGGCGCCAATCTCGCAGTCATCGCCGATGCGCACGCCGCCGAGCTGAGGCACCTTGAGCCAGTGGTCACGGTCAAATGCCAAGCCGAATCCATCTGCGCCAAGCACGGCGCCTGGATGAATCAATACACGGCAACCAAGGCGGACCCGGGTAACCAGCGTTACGCGCGCGACCAGGCGCGAGCCCGCGCCGATGCTGCAGTCATCGCCAACGATGCAAAGCGGCCCGAGCACGACGCCATCGGCGATGCTGACGCGTTCGCCCACCACGCAGCCGGGACCGATGCTCGCAGATGCGCTGATCCGGGCGCTTTGCGCGACCACCGCGCTGGGGTGCAGGCCAGGCGCCGGCGCGGACATGCGCTCGAACCGCGCGGCGATGCGCGCATAAGACACCTGCGGGTCTTCTGCAACCAGAGCGGCCGTCGGGCACGCGGCAAGATGTTCGCAAGTGAGGATCACGGCCGCTGCACGCGTGCTCGCCAGCTGCGCGATGTACTTGCGGTTGGAGAGGAATGTGAGCTGGCTGGGCGTGGCGTCAGCGAGCGTGCCGACGCCGTCGACCCGCCTCTGGCCGTCGCCATGCAGCTTCAGTTGAAACTGCTCCGCCAGCTCGTTCAGTGCATAGGATGTCGGCATGGCGGTGGCTCCGCATCGCGACATCAGGCGCAGCCGGGTGCAACTGACGTCATCACTAGAATTGGCTACCGAACGTGAACTGGATACGCTCCTCGTAGCGCTTGTCTTCTGGCTGCGAACGGAACGGAAACGCGAGGCTGATGATCAGTGGTCCGATCGGCGCCTGCCACTGCAGCGACAGGCCGGTCGACGCGCGCAACGTGCTGGAGTTGAAACTCTTGTAGTCCTTGTAGGCGTTGCCCGTGTCGACAAACCACGACAGGCGCGCGGTGTTGACGTCCTTTAGAAATGGCAGCGGCAGGAACATCTGGGCGGTTCCCAGGACCTTGAATGCGCCGCCAATGGGTTGCGCAAAACCTCCGTCTGCACACAGGCCGTTTGGCAGTTGCAACGTTGTGCCCGTAGTACACACGCGCGGTCCCAGGGTGTTGTCCTGGAAACCACGCACGTCGCGTACACCGCCGGAGTAGAAGTTTTGCCAGAACGGGAAATCCTGACGCATGTCGGCCAACACGTGCGTGGGATCGGCTGCCGCCCGAGCGTTTCGCAAGGCGTCAAACTCCGTGTCGCTGATGCCGTTTGAGCCATACGTCTTGCCATAGCCAACCTGGCCGTCCAGATACAGCACGAAACCACCGCCGATGCGCCAGTAGTGGTTCGCCTCGGTGGTCAATTTCCAGTACTGCACGGTGGAGCCTGGCAGGGCGATGTCGGTGGCGACCGACATCAGGCCGCCGCGGCTCGGCGCCCAGAACTGATCGCGCGTGTCGTGGTTCCAACCCAGCGTGCCGGTCCACGAGTGGATCGTGCGATTGCCGATCTGATCCTGATAATCCAGCAACACCGACGGACTGAAACCGGGGATCAGATTGACCTTGTTGCTGCTCAGGCCCAAGCCCACGCGCACGCCATCGGTCTCGCTGATGGGTATGCCCAGGTAGCTGGAAAAACTCTTGGTGCTGGTGGCGAAATTGGCGAAATCCGTATTGCCGAAATCGGTCTTCGAATACGTCGCGTTGTAACCGATGCCGATGCCGTTGTCAGTCAGATACGGGTTGTAGTAGTTGATGTTGAAAAGCGTGCTGAAGCTGCTGCGCTGGCCGCTGACGGAGAAGCTGTCACCCGTGCCGAACAAGTTGTTTTGCGATACCGAAGCGCTGAGGATGATGCCGGAAAACTGCGAATAGCCCACGCCGAATTGCAGACTGCCGGCGGATTGCTCCTCGACCTTGACACTCACATCTACCTGATCCTGCGTGCCGGGCACGAGCTTCTTGTCGATATCCACCTTCTTGAAATAGCCCACGCGCATCAGGCGCGTCTTGGACCGATCGATGGCCGCCTGGGAATACCAGGAACCTTCGAGTTGGCGCATCTCGCGGCGCAGTACGCCGTCCTCGGTGCGCGTGTTGCCGGCGAAAACCACCCGGCGCACATACACGCGCTGCCCTGGTTCCACATACAAGGTGACGTCGACGGTGCGCTTGTCCTTGTCCAGTTTGGGGATGGGCGTGACCTTCGCGTAGGCATAGCCGATGTTGGCCAGGATCGCCTTGATCGCCTTGCTGCTGTTTTCAATTGCGGCGCGGTTGAACGTGTCCCCGGTCTTGAGGAAAACCAGCCGGCGCATCGTGGCCTCGGGCAGGATCAGCGTGCCCAGCAGCTTGACGTCGGCCACTTTGTAGACTTCGCCTTCCTTGATGTTGGCGTCGATGTACATGGCGCGCTTATCCGGCGCGATCAACACCTGCGTGGAGTCCACGCCGAAATCCGCGTAACCGCGATCCATGTAGTAGGACTGCAGCTTCTCCAGGTCACCGGAAAGTTTCTCGCGCGAATACTGGTCGTCCTTGGAGTACCACGACAGCAGGTTCGTGGTGTTGGACTCGAAACCCTTGCGGATTTCCTTGTCCGCAAACACGTGGTTGCCGACAATGTTGAACTCCTTGATCTTGGCCGCCTTGCCTTCGCGGATCTCGATGTCGATGGCAACGCGGTTGCGATCCAGGGTGGTGACGTGCGGGTCTACCGTGACGTTGTATTTGCCGCGGTTGTAGTACTGGCGGATCAGTTCCTGCTGCACGTTGTCCAGGGCCAGACGGTCAAAGGTTTCGCCTTCGGTCAGGCCGATTTCCTTGAGGCCCTTTTTCAGCTCGTCGGTCTTGATGTCCTTGTTGCCACGCAGGGTGAGCTTGGCAATGGACGGTCGCTCAACGACCTTGATGACCAGAATGGTGCCTTCGCGGTCGAGCTCGACGTTGCTGAAGAACTTAGTCTGGTACAGCGCGCGGATGGCGCGTTGGGCTGAGCTGTCGGTCAGCTGGTCGCCCTTGTTTACCGGCAGGTAGTTGTACACAGTGCCCGCCGAGATACGGCTGAGCCCGTCGATGCGGATGTCGGAGACCACGAACGGGTCGAAGCCGAAGGCATTGGCGGAGAGTGAGGCGAGCAGGATCAGCGCGGCGATACGCTTCATCGTCGATTCCGTAAGGTTATTTCACCGAAATGGTCAGCGCGGCCATTTCGATCAATGAATGGGGCAAGGACGCGCCTTGTCCCGGAAGTGACTCCGCGCCGCCAAGCGCCGCATTGTCTGTTGTGTCAACGCGCAGCGTCACCAGTGCGCACGCATGCCGGCGCACCATGGTTGCAGCGTGTGGACCGATCCTGTTGTCACGACAACAGCATTCGCTGGATGTCGTTGTAGAACGCCAACCCCATCAGCCCGAACAACAACGCCATGCCGATGTACTGGCCGACGATCATCGTCTGTTCGCTGACGGGACTGCCTTTGATCAGCTCGACAAGATAATACAGCAGGTGCCCGCCGTCCAAGATCGGGATAGGCAGGATATTGAGAATTGCCAGGCTCAACGACATCACCGCGAGAAACTGCAGGAACCACGACAGGCCCATATGTGCCGTGGCGTTTGCTACCGATGCGATGCCGATGACGCTGGACAGGTTACGGGTGGATGTCTCGCCCGTGACCATCTTGGTCAGCATGCTGAAGGTCTGCGCGGTGTTGCGCCACGTCGCGCTGACGGCGGCGACAAGCGCCCGCGGCGGCGCGTAGCGCACGGTAGCCGTTTCCAGCGGCGGCGCGCCCACACCCATTACCCACTTTGCAGTTTGATCGCTCAGCGCTTCCCACTTCACCGTGACTTGCTTGTGCAGCGTTTGCGTCCCGCGTTGCACGACCAGGTCGAGGCTTGGCGACTTGGACGCCTGCGTCTGCACCAGCTGGCCAAACACCACGAAGTCGCTTGCAGGATTGCCATTGACACTGACAATGCGGTCGCCATCGCTCAATCCCGCCAGCGCGGCAGGTTGGCCGGGCATGACCTGGGCGGCGATCGCCGCAGGCGGCGCCAGGTGCAGGCCGAGCTTGACCAGGTATTGCTCCATGACGCCATCTGCCGGTAGCTGGTTCAGCGGCAGGACCACGCTGCGCGTCGTGCCGTTGGCGTCGCGTACTTGCATGTTCAGCGGGGTGCGACCCAGCAAGGCGTTGACCACGCCATCCATGGTGTCGCTCCAGGTGCTGATCGCGCGGCCGTCAACTTGCAGGATGCGGTCACCGCTGCGGATGCCGGCTGCGGCTGCCAGGCTGTTCGCAGTGGCGGTAACCACCGGCGCGACATCAGGCCGGCCGAGCATGAACATGGCCCAGAACGCGAGCACCGCAAACAACAGGTTGAAGCCCGGTCCAGCCGCAACTATGGCAATGCGCTGCCAGAGCGCTTTACCGGTGAACTCCTGGTCGCGCAAAGCAGGATCGACCGGGCCTTCGCGCGAATCCAGCATCTTGACGTAACCGCCCAGCGGGATCGCGGCAATCCAGTATTCGGTGCCGTCGCGACCGGTGCGCTTCCACAACGCGCGGCCAAAACCCACGGAGAACCGCAGCACTTTGACGCCACAGCGGCGCGCGACCCAGAAGTGGCCGAATTCATGGAATGTCACCAGCACCCCAAGTGTGACCAGCAACCAGAATACGGAGCCGAAAAATGGAGTCATCAAGTACCGCTGTCAATAAAGAATGGTGCCGTGCAGAATATCAGCAAGCATGGCGCAGGATGCGCCGCGCTACGTGGCGCGCCGTAGCGTCCCGTTCACAAAGCGTCGGGACATCGACCACAACTTGCCCGGGCAGTTCCGCAAGTACGGACTCCACGACGTCGGCGATTGCCAGAAATGGCAAGGCGCCCGCCAGAAACGCTTCCACCGCGATCTCGTTGGCCGCGTTGAGGATCGCCGCGCTGTCACCTCCCGCACGCAGTGCCGCGCCAGCCAGTTCCAGGCAGCGGAATGTCGCGCGGTCCGGCGCCGCGAACGTCAGCGGCGCGCACGTAGTCAAGTCCAGCGCGGCCACTCCCGATTCGATGCGTTCGGGCCAGGCCAGCGCACACGCAATCGCCGTGCGCATATCCGGGTGCCCGAGCTGCGCCAGCATCGAGCCGTCGAGGTATTCGACGAAAGAGTGCACCAGGCTTTGCGGATGCACGACGACGTCGATGGCGTCCGCCGGGATGGCGAACAGATGATGCGCCTCGATCAGCTCCAGGCCTTTGTTCATAAGGGTGGCGGAGTCCACGGAGATCTTGCGTCCCATCACCCAATTAGGGTGTTTGCACGCCTGGTCGGGCGTGACACTGGCCAGTTGCTCGCGGCTCCAGCCAAGAAATGGCCCGCCCGATGCGGTGAGGAGCAGCCTGCGGATACCGCCGTGTGCGGAATCCGCAGCAGATTGTCCGAGTGCTGTCTGGCTGGGCGGCAGGCACTGAAAGATCGCGTTGTGTTCGGAATCCACCGGCAGCAGTGCGCCGCCGCCGCTGCGCACGGCATCCATCAGCAGGGGCCCGGCCATCACGATGGCTTCCTTGTTGGCCAGCAGCAGGCGCTTGCCGGCGCGCGCCGCGGCGAGCGTGGAGTCCAGCCCTGCAGCACCGACGATCGCGGCAACCACGATGTCACATAGCGCGCCGGCCGCGGCCGCGGCAATGGCAGCGTGGCCACTGGCAACATCGCAGTGAACCCCGGCTGCTGCGAGGCGTCGGGCAAGTTCGGGTTCCAGCGCCGGATCGGCAATGATCGCCAGTTGCGGACGGTGCAACTTGCACAAGGCCACCAGTGCTTCGACCTGGCGGTGCGCGGTCAATACGCTCGCGCTAAATCGATCCGGGTGGCGGGCAATGACATCCAGCGTACTGTTGCCGATCGATCCGGTGGAGCCGAGAACTGCAACCCTTTTCATGCTGCGCGGGTCATTCAAACCTCAAGCCAGAGCAAGCCGACAGCAAACACCGGAAGCGCGGCAAAGACGCTGTCCAGCCGATCCATCAGCCCGCCGTGACCGGGAAACAGGGTGCCCGAATCCTTTACCTTGGCATGGCGTTTCATCAGGCTTTCCAGAAGGTCGCCGACAATCGAAATGGCGACGGTGAGCAACGCCAGCAGCAGGATCCCGAGCAGCCTCTGGTCGCGCACGCCGAGCAACCACGCGCCAATCAGCATGACCACGGCGCCAGCCAGCAAGGCACCGTAAGCGCCAGCCCAGGTCTTGCCCGGGCTGATTTGCGGAGCCAGTTTGCGTTTGCCGAACGTGCGGCCGCTGGTGTACGCGCCAATGTCTGCTGCCCATACCACCAACAGTGCCAGCAGCACCCACCAATGGCCCGCCGGCACGCGCCCGTGCATGCTCACCAAAGCCATCCACGCCGGCAGCGTCACAAACAATCCAGCCAGCAATTTGAGCGCGACGCTTTCCCGCGTCGGCGCCGCGCCAAACGCAAAGTGGCGCAGCCATATGCACACCAGCAGCCACCAGGCCACGCCCAGGGCGATCACCCAGATGCCGACTTGTGAGTCACGCAAAATCCACAGCGCGACCAGCGCCAGCGCCGCAATCGCCAGCAGTACACCGCGCAACGGGTAGCTTTTGAGGCCGCTCAATGCGGCCCATTCCCACAACGCAGCGAGAAAAGCGACCGCGACGACAAACGCAAACAGCGCAGTGTTCGCAAATACGATCAGTGCGATCACGAGCGGCGCAAGCAGCAGGGCAGTCAGTACACGCTGAAGCAGCATGGCGATCCTTTACGGTGGCGGAGTGACCTGCTCGCTTGTGCGCCCGTAGCGGCGCTCGCGCTGAACATAGTCTTCAATGGCCTGATGCAGGCAGCTTTGGTTGAAGTCTGGCCATAGCGTGTTGGTAAAGTACAGCTCCGCGTACGCGGCCTGCCACAGCAGGAAATTGCTCAGCCGCAGTTCGCCGCCGGTGCGGATCAGCAGATCCACCGCCGGTCCGTCCGCCAGCGTCATCCACTTGCCCAGATGCGCCTCGTCGATCTGGCCCACTTTGAGCTCGCCGCTGGCCACTGCCGCAGCAACCTGGCGACACGCCCGGGTAATGTCCCAGCGCCCACCGTAGTTGACGGCAACGTTGACCTGCAGCCGCGTGTTGCCAGCCGTGGTCTTCATCGCCGCGTGCATGCGTTTGCTCAGGGCATTGTCAAATGCGCTCAGGTCACCGATGAATTGCAGGCGCACGCCATGCCCGGACAGCTCCTCCACTTCCATGTCCAGCGCGCGCACGAACAGGCTCATCAACGCGCCAACTTCTTCCTGCGGACGCTGCCAATTTTCGCTGGAAAAGGCGAACAGGGTAAGCACCTGGATACCTTCCTGCAGGCAGGCTTCCATCACCGCGCGCACTGCCTTGCGGCCGGCGTTGTGACCGAAGTTGCGCGGTCTGTGGCGTGCCTTGGCCCAACGCCCGTTGCCGTCCATCACGATGGCGATGTGCCGCGGGATCTGACGCGGGGTTGGCGGGCTCATGCAGGCTGCCGGCGCGGCGCGCCCGTCGGCCCAGTGACTGCGTGAGGCGTGCGCCGCGCAGCGGGTGCGTGCACGGGCGCGTGCACGGATGCGGGCGCCAGGCAGGCCGGGGTGGCGTTGGCCGCGCCCACTTACAGCGCCATCAGCTCGTCTTCTTTCGCCTTGACCACGTTGTCGATGTCCTTGATTGCACGATCGGTGAGCTTTTGCACTTCATCGTCGACGCGGTGATCGTCGTCTTCGGTGATGAGCTTTTCCTTGAGCAGGTCCTTCGTCTGCTGCAGCGCATCGCGGCGCACATTGCGCACGGCGATCTTCGCGTTTTCGCCTTCGCGGGCAACATGCCGAGCCAGCTCCCTGCGCCGCTCCTCGGTGAGGGCGGGCATGTTCAGACGTATGACCGTGCCTGCCGTGGTTGGCGTGATGCCCAGATCGGAGGCCAGCAGGGCTTTTTCGATGGGCGCCACCATGGATTTTTCCCACGGCGTGATGACGATGGTGCGGGAGTCGGCAAGGGAGACTGAAGCTACCTGCGACAGCGGCATGTCCGCGCCGTAATACGACACCTTGATGCCATCGACCAGCGCGGTGCTGGCGCGGCCGCTGCGCACCCGAACCAGGTCATGCTTGAGCGATTCGATACTTTTGCCCATGCGGGTCTGGGCATCCAACTTGATGTCGTTGAGCATGGCGCGTTTCCCGAAAAATCAAGCAAGCTGCGGATTATAGCAGCGGCATTTTGTGCAGCGGTCTGCGGGCAGGCGTGTCAGACATCGCGCACGATGGTGCCGATCGACTCGCCGCGCATGATGCGCATGAGATTGCCGCCAACTGTCATGTCATAAATGCGCAGAGGCATGCGGTGGTCGCGGCAGAGCGCGATGGCAGCGGTATCCATGACGGCTAGTTTGTGTTCAATCACCTCGTCGTAGCTCAGCGCGTCGTAACGGGTGGCGTCTTTGTGGATCGTCGGATCGGCGGTGTAAACGCCATCAACCTTGGTTGCCTTGAGCAGCAGATCGGCCCCCAGTTCGACCGCGCGCAGGGCGGCGGCGGAATCAGTGGTGAAGAATGGATTGCCGATGCCGGCGGCAAACAGGACGATGCGGCCCTTTTCAATGTGGCGGATCGCACGGCGGCGGATATAGTCCTCGGCCACGTCGTGAATCGGAATGGCGCTCATCACCCGCGCGAACCCGCCGTGTTTTTCGATCGCGTCCTGCATGGCCAGGGCATTCATGACCGTTGCCAACATGCCCATGTGGTCGCCCGTAACCCGATCCATGCCGGCGGCAGCCAGCCCGGCCCCACGAAAGATGTTGCCACCGCCGATGACCACGCCAATCTCGACGCCGGCGCGTTGCACCTCGATGATTTCGTTGGCCAGGCGGCCGATGACCTTGGGGTCAATGCCGTAGTCGGCGTCACCCATCAACGCCTCGCCGGAAAGTTTGAGCAGGATGCGCTGAAAGTTCAGGGTGGTGCTCATGCAGTCTCCCGGTGATGCGGCGGAGGGAACCTATTGTACGGTGTGCCCGGCACGCCGGCCGAGCTCGCAGATGCGCTCATTCCTGCATGCCGCCTACGAAAAAGGCCGCGATGGGCTGCGGCCTTTTTTGCTGGAATCGTGACGAGCCTCAGCCCAGACCCGCCTGCTTCATGACTTCGGCGTGGAAATCTTCCACCGGTTTCTCGACGCCCTCACCAACTGCCAGACGCACGACGGATTCGATGTGCGCACCGGTTTTCTTCAGGGCATCGGTCACCGTCATGCTGGTGTCGAGCACATATGCCTGCCCGAGCAGGGTGATCTCGGCAATGATCTTGTGCACCTTGCCGCTGATGATCTTTTCCAGGATGTCCGCCGGCTTGTGCTTTTCCTTGTCGGACATCTGGCTCAGGGCAATATCCTTTTCCTTGGCCAGAAATTCGGCCGGCACGTCTTCGGCGCTGACATAGGCTGGATTCATTGCCGCAACGTGCATGGCAATGCCCCTGGCCAGCTCCTCGTTGCCGCCGTCCAGCGCGACCAGAACTCCAATGCGACCGTTGTGGACGTATGTGCCGACCGTGCCGGTGGCACGCACATGCGCCATGCGCCGCACGTCGATCTTCTCGCCGATGGAGCTGATCAGCACCTTTGCCGCTTGCGCCACGTTTTCAGCGCTCGGGTAGGCTGCAGCTTGCAGCGCCTCCACATCAGTCACGCCGGACTTCAGCGCGATATCGGCCACGTTGTCGCTGAACTTCAGGAAGCTGGCGTCGCGGGCGACAAAGTCCGTCTCGCAATTGATTTCCACCAGCACTGCGTCATGACCCTTGTGCGCGCTGACGATGCGACCTTCCGCAGCGATGCGGCTGGCTTTCTTGTCGGCCTTGGCCAGGCCGGATTTGCGCAGCCACTCCATGGCTGTTTCGATATCGCCCTGGTTTTCCACCAGCGCCTTCTTGCATTCCATCATGCCGGCGCCGGAACGCTCACGCAGTTCCTTCACCATCTGTGCGGAAATAGTGCTCATCGGTCTCTACCTCGTGATGCTGTATGCCGCGACGACATGGTGGCGTCGCGTGATGACCATGTGCGACAGCGTCAGCGGATGCCCCGCTGACGCTGCGCAGTGCTTACTTTGCCGCCGGGGCCGCCGGCGCCGGCGTGCCGTCGTGGGGTGGCGCACCGCGCGCACCGTCGTGACCGCCGTCGTGGCGCGGTGCACTCTTGCGTGGCGCAGCGTCGCGACGCGGGGAGGGTTTGCGATCCATCTTGGCGATCGGGTTGCCTTCTTCGTCCAGCTCAACGAAGTCATTGGCGTCGCCACGCGCAGCATCGGGTGCCGCGGCCTTGCCTTCAAGGATGGCGTCCGCGGCAGCGCGCGCGTACAGCTGGATCGCGCGAATCGCGTCGTCATTGCCTGGAATGGCGTAGTCCACCAGCCCGGGGTTGTAGTTGGTATCCACCACGGCAATCACCGGGATGCCGAGCTTTTTGGCCTCCTGCACCGCGATGTCTTCGTGGCCGATGTCGATCACGAACAACGCATCCGGCAACCGGTTCATTTCCTTGATGCCGCCAAGCGATGCCTGCAGCTTCTCGCGCTCACGACGGCGCGACAGCACCTCGTGCTTGACCAGTTTCTCGAAGCTGCCATCCGTCTCGGCCGCTTCCAGCTCCTTCAGGCGTGCGACCGACTGCTTGACCGTGCGAAAATTGGTCAACATGCCGCCGAGCCAGCGCGCGGTGACAAATGGCATGCCGGCCCGCGCAGCTTCTTCGGCCAGTGACTCGCGCGCCGAGCGCTTGGTGCCGACGAACAGGACCGTGCCGCGTTTCTGCGCCAGCGCCGACAGATAATTCATCGCGTCAGTGAACAGCGGCAGGGTTTTTTCAAGATTGATGATGTGAATCTTGCCGCGTGCACCGAAGATGTACGGTGCCATCTTCGGATTCCAGTAGCGTGTCTGGTGACCGAAATGGACGCCCGCTTCGAGCATCTGACGCATGGTGACTTGTGCCATGGGAGTAACTCCTTGCATTGGCCTGAAAGGCCTGGGGGTTGGGACCTCCACGTATCCCCGGCTTCGACCGCGCATGCCCGATTTAGTGGTCGGGCAGGACGCAGCACCCCGAAGACGGTGCCGACACGTGTGTGGCGTTGGTTTGGGTGTTGTACCTGTGCGAGCTACAATCCCGTTTCGCTGTGCACGGCGGACGAGCTGCAAAAAGACTTTGCGTCGTGCACAGCCGGGAAATTGTAGCCGGTACGCCGGCGAAGCAGCAAGTTGCGCAATCCTGCGTGGCGTTGTCTGCCCAACTCAAGTGGAAACCATGGCCGTAGAGATCAAATCAGCGCAAGACCTGGAAGGCATGCGCGTGGCTGGCAAGCTGGCTGCAGAAGTGCTGGCGATGCTCAACGATTACATCAAGCCGGGCGTCAGCACCGAGGAGCTGGATCGTCGCGCCTACGAGCACATCGTCAATGTGCAAAAGGCAGTTCCGGCCAACGTGGGGTATCACGGTTTTCCCAAGACATTGTGCACTTCGGTGAACCAGGTGATCTGTCACGGCATCCCCAACGAAGGCAAGCTGCTCAAGGATGGCGACATCATCAATCTGGATGTCACCGTCATCAAGAACGGCTGGCACGGCGACACAAGTCGCATGTATATCGCCGGCACGCCGTCGGTGCTGGCCAAGCGCCTGGTCGACAACGCCTTCGAGTCCATGATGTGCGGTATTCGCGTCGTGCGCCCGGGAGCCACTTTGGGCGATATTGGCCATGCCATCCAGCACCACGCCGAGACCGCGGGTTTCAGTATCGTGCGGGAATACTGTGGTCACGGCATCGGCAAGATTTACCATGACGAACCGCAGGTGCTGCACTATGGCAAGCCGGGCACCGGCCTCGTCCTGAAACAAGGCATGACCTTCACCATCGAACCGATGGTCAACGCCGGCAAGCCGCAGACGCGCCAGCTGCCCGACGGCTGGACGGTAGTGACCAAGGACCATTCCCTGTCCGCGCAGTGGGAGCACACCCTGGTTGTAACCGATGACGGCTACGAGATTCTCACGCCATGGCCGGATGCCTGATCTCACTGCCGCCGTGCGCTGCTTGCGCCGTGCACTGAGGTTTGCAACGTGCCATGGCCGGGCAGGCTGAGGTGGCACTGGCGATTTTACGGCACACTGCCACTTCGGTTTCGGGTCACATGACCCATGTGGAGCAAGTTGCCAGGTCATGACCACGCCGCGCCCTGCTGCCCTGCCGCCATTGCCTCGCTTGAGCGTCGCCGTGCCGCGCTCCGGCGTATCGGCTGCGGCGCGGCTTGCCCTGCGCCAATTGCTTGGCGATGTCGACCGCGGTCTGGCCGCTGCATTCCAGGATGGGGTGGACGCCAGCGTGCTGGCGCGCCGACGCGGTGAGTCGGTATCGCGCACGGTCGCCCATGTGTGGACCGCGTGCCTGGGCGAGGTGAACGACGCGGCGTTGTTTGCCGTGGGCGGGTTTGGTCGCGGCCTGCTGTTTCCGTATTCGGACGTGGATTTGCTGGCGCTGGTTACGACGCCGGCGCCGGCGAGGTTGCGCGCGCTTGAGCAGTTTTTCGCCACCCTGTGGGATATCGGTCTGAAGGTTGGCCATGCCGTGCGCGATCCGTCGCAATGCCGCGACCTGGCCACGCACGATGCCAGCGTGTTCACCAGTTTGCTGGATGCGCGACGATTGGCCGGAGACTGCACGCTGGATGCCGTTTTGCGCGCAATCGTGGACGATCCCGCGCTATGGCCGCCGGCGGCTTATCTGGCGGCCCGGCAGGCCGAGCGCAAGGCGCGCCACGCACGTTTCGATGACACCGCATACAACCTGGAGCCCAACCTGAAGGAAGGTCCGGGGGGCCTGCGCACGCTGGACTCGCTGCGCTGGATGGGCTTGCGGCTTGCGGATGCCGGCGACCTTCCGCACATGGTGCTGGAAGGACTGCTGGAACCGGCCGAGCAAACCGTGCTGGAAGATGCGGAGCGAACGTTGCGCAGGTATCGCTACGCCCTGCATCTGGAAGCGGGTCGCGCCGAGGAAAGACTTTTGTTTGACTACCAGCGCGCACTGGCCAGACGCCTGGGTTTCGAGGACGAGCACGAGCGTAACCTCGGCGTCGAGCAGTTCATGCAGGGTTACTACCGCGCGGCCAGTCAGGTGGAGCGGCTCGGAGTGCAGGTTGCCGAGCGGCTGGAGGAGATGCTGGAAACCGTGACTGCCGGAATTCCGGTAGGTACGGAGTTCGTGCGCTATGGCTCGCGTCTGGCGGCGCGCGATGCGCAATTGTTCATGCGCCGGCCTGCGGCGTTGATCGAGATCTTTCTGGTGCGCATGGATCAACCCGGCGTCGTGGGCTTCAGCGCCGACACCATGCGCAGCATTCATCGCGCCACGGCTCGGCAGGCTGAGGCACTGGCAAGCGATCCCGAGGTGCTGAGCACTTTCCTGCGCCTGTTGCGACGCGGCGCGCCCGCTGTTGAAGCACTCTGGCGGATGAACCGGCATGGCTTGTTGGCCGCGGTGCTCCCGGCCTTCGGCAAGGTGGTCGGGCGTATGCAATACGACTTGTTTCACGTTTACACGGTGGACGAGCACACGTTGCGCGTGCTGCGTAATCTTGCGTACTTCGCTGATCCGGCGGCCCGCGATGAATTTGCCACGGGTCACGAGATCTGGCCCACCCTGCGCAAGCCCGAAGTGCTGCTGCTGGCGGCGATGTTCCATGACATTGCCAAGGGTCGCGGTGGAGACCATTCGGTCCTGGGCGCTGACGATGCAGAGGTGTTTTGCACGCAGCTGGGGCTACCCGCCGATGACGTGGAGCGCGTGGTATGGCTGGTGCGCTGGCATTTGCTGATGAGCACTACTGCGCAACGGCAGGACATTACTGACGCCGAAGTCGTGCATCGATTTGCCGGGCAGGTTGCAGGCCGGGAGCGTCTGGAACAGCTCTACCTGTTGACCGTGGCGGACATCATCGGCACCAGCCCGCGGTTATGGAACGCGTGGAAGGATCGACTGCTGTCCGATCTGTTCACCGTGACGCGATATGCATTGCGCAGCGGCGTGGAATTGCCGCGTGATTCCGAGGCGCGGGTACGCGAATGCCGTGAGCGCGCACTTGCGCTGTTGCCGGCAAACGCGCAGGTCCGGGCTGATGTGCTGCGGCTGTGGGAAGACTTTCCGCAACTCAGCTTCCTGCGCCACCGCCCCGAACAGATTGCCTGGCAGAGCATGGCGATACTGCAAGCTGAGCCGAATGTTCCGCTGGTGGCCGTACTGACGCAATCGGTGCGCGGCAGCACCGAACTGTTTGTGCACGCGCAGGATCGCGATGGCTTGTTTGCCACGGTCACGGCAGTGCTTGACCGCCTGCGGTTTTCGGTGCTGGAGGCGCGCATTCTCAGCTCGGCGACGGGCATGGCGCAGGATACTTTTTTGCTGCTGGATGCCGACACGCAGCGGCCCGCCAGCACTTTGCGCGCGCGTGAACTGCAGGAGCGGCTGCAACGGGCGCTGAAGCAGTCTGCCAGCGTGCAGCCGGGCAAACGCAGCATGTCGCGGCATCAAAAACATTTTCAGGTGCCGCCGCGCATCGTCTTTCAGACTGCTGGCGGACGCACGCAGATGGCGCTGGTGGCGACCGATCGCCCCGGCCTGCTGGCGGCGGTGGCCCAGGTGATGGTGGAAGCCGATGTGCGCGTGCACGACGCGCGCATTGCCACCTTCGGCGAACGCGTCGAGGACTTCTTTCAGCTTGCTGATCGCAACAATGCGCCGCTCGCGGCGCCGCAGCAGGAGCGCTTGCTGCAAGCATTGCTGGAGCGCATCGCGCCCACGGATGCCTGATCTGGCGGACGCGGTCCCACAGCGCGGTTCCGGGTGGTCGCGCTATCATCCTGCCGCTGCGTACCGCAGCGTTCGCATGATTCGGCCATGACCTATCTGCTGCTCAAGACTCTGCATCTGTTGTTTGACATGGCGTGGATGGCTGCGGTGTTTTACCTGCCGCGCATCCTGGTGAACATGGCCGAGGCCGGCGAGCAGCCGCCAGTGCAGGCGCGCCTGCAGCTGATGGGCCGACGTCTGTACAAGTTTGGCCACGGCATGTTCGGCTTTGCTTTCCTATTCGGCGTGGTGTTGTGGCAAGGCTGGCGAGTGTTTCCGGGCAGCTTGCCCAACGTAACCGGAACGCTGCACTGGCTGGACGCAAAACTCCTGCTGGTGGTGCTGCTGTTGGCGCATTTCATTTATTGCGGGCGCTTGCTCAAGCGCGCTGACGCAGGTCGTCGGTTGCCGTCGTCACGGGCGCTGAGGTGGTTCAACGAGTTGCCGGTGTTGCTGCTGCTCGGGGTGATTTTCCTGGTGTTGGCCAAGCCGTTCTGAGCCTGCTTTTTCCAGCAACGGCATTGCGCCTTTTCACCTTGCCGCGGTGTTGCTTGCGCCCGGGGTTGGCGTAGCAGTGGGCACTGCCCGCCGGCACTGATTTCCCGAAAAAGTGGAACTGCCCGCCCTGCCAGCTGTCGCGGCAGGAACCGCTTGCGCGCCAGGGTGCGGAGAATCAGCCGTAGTACTCGCGGTACCACTTGCAGAATCTCGCCACGCCATCCTCGATTGAGGTATTGGGTGCGTAGCCGACATCGCGGCGCAGCGTGGAGATGTCGGCCCAGGTGTCGGCCACGTCACCGGGTTGCATCGGCAGCAGGTGCTTTTCAACTGAGCGCCCGAGGTTTTTCTCCAGCAGCTCTATGAAGCGCAGCAATTGCACGGGCTGGTCGTTGCCAATGTTGTACAGCCGGTAGGGTGCGCTGGACGAGCCTGCAGCTGGCGCAGTGACGTCGTATTGCGGATCAGGCTGCGCGGGTCGGTCAAGCGCGCGCACGATGCCCTCCACGATGTCGTCAATATAGGTAAAGTCGCGGCTGTGCTTGCCTTGATTGAAGACCTCAAGCGCTTCGCCGCGACTGATGCGGTCGGCGAACAGTGTCGGCGCCATGTCCGGTCGTCCCCACGGCCCATACACGGTAAAAAAGCGCAGGCCCGTAGTGGGCAGCCGGTATAGATGGCTATAGGCATGCGCCATCAGCTCGTTGGCCTTCTTGCTGGCGGCATACAGGCTGATCGGATGGTCCACTGCATCATCCACCGCAAATGGCAGCTTGCGGTTCGCCCCATACACGGAGCTGGATGACGCATAGACAAGATGCTCAACCGCAGCGTGCCTGCACGCTTCGAGAATATTGACGAAGCCGACCAGATTGCTCTGCACGTAGCCATGCGGATTGAGCAGCGAATAGCGCACGCCGGCCTGCGCAGCCAGGTTCACCACCCGCTCCGGGCGAAATACGCGGAAGGCGCGATCCACTGCCCCCGCGTCGGCAATATCCGCGCGTTCATGGGTGTAGTGCGGATGCCCGACGAAGCGCGCCAGGCGCGCCTCCTTCAACGCCGGGTCGTAATAGTCGTTGTGATTATCGATCCCGAAGACCACATCGCCGCGTGCCAGCAGACGCTGCGCCAGCGCGGCGCCGATGAAGCCGGCGGTGCCGGTAACCAGAATGCGCATGAATTGTCCTCCGGATGCGTGGCGCATTCTATCGCTGGTGTACGGCCCGGTTGCTCGTGGCCGCGCGGATTGTCGGGAAAGTTGGGTTAAACTGGAAGTTAGATGGCGATGGCCGCATGGGGTTGGTCGTGGCTTCGCCCTGGAGTCCAACATGGCCACTGGCTCCGCTTCGTATCGGCGTTGACTACGCCCGAAGGCTTTCCTTGAAAGAAGGGCGTGTGCCCTTTTTTGCTTTTTGAGAATGTTTCCAATGATTGAAATCACTCTACCCGACGGCAGCAAACGGCCGTTTGCCGGCCCGGTCACGGTGCAGGACGTAGCCGCTGCGATTGGCGCCGGTCTGGCCAAGGCGACGCTCGCGGGAAAGGTGGATGACAACCTGGTCGATGCCGGTTTCTTGATTGATCATGACGCCAGTGTGCAAATCGTCACCGACAAGGGCCCCGAAGCGCTGGAGATTCTGCGGCACTCGACTGCGCACGTCATGGGGCAGGCGGTGCAGCGGTTGTTTCCCGGCGCGCAGGTCACGATCGGGCCGGTGATCGACAGCGGTTTTTTCTACGACTTTGCGTACGAGCGCCCATTCACGCCGGAGGATTTGCCGCAGATCGAGGCCGAGATGCACAAGATCGTTGCCGAACAGCTGCCGGTATCACGCAGCGTGAAATCGCGCGACGAAGCGGTGGCGTTTTTCCGGGGCATTGGCGAGCGGTACAAGGCAGAGATCATCGAAGGTATCCCGGCCAGCGAAGATCTTTCGTTGTACACGCAGGGCGAGTTCACCGATCTGTGCCGCGGCCCGCATGTGCCGAACACCGGCAAGATCCGTTCGTTCAAGCTGATGAAAGTGGCTGGTGCGTATTGGCGCGGTGATTCCAACAACGCGATGCTCACCCGCATCTACGGCACCGCGTGGTTGAACGACAAAGACCTCAAGGCTTATCTGTTTCAGCTGGAGGAGGCCGAAAAACGCGACCATCGCAAGATCGGCAAGCAGCTGGACCTGTTTCATCAGCAGGAAGAAAGCCCGGGCATGGTGTTCTGGCACCCGAACGGCTATGCGATCTGGCAGCAGGTCGAGGCCTACATGCGCGGGGTTTACAAACGCAGCGGCTATCAGGAGGTGCGCTGCCCGATGGTGCTGGACGTGTCGCTTTGGAAAAAATCCGGACACTGGGACAATTACAAGGAAAACATGTTCTTCACCGAGTCGGAGAAGCACACGTTTGCCCTGCGTCCGATGAATTGCCCGGGGCACGTGCAGATATTCAACAACACCTTGCACAGCTATCGCGAGCTGCCGATTCGCTACGGTGAGTTCGGCGGCTGCCATCGCAACGAGCCGTCCGGCGCGCTGCACGGCATCATGCGCGTGCGCGCGTTTACGCAAGACGATGGGCACATTTTCTGCACGCCGGAGCAGGTGGAGGCCGAAGTCACGGCATTCCATCAGCAGGCGATGCAGGTATATGCCGACTTCGGTTTCACCGACGTAGCCATCAAGCTGGCGCTGCGGCCGGAAAAGCGCATCGGTTCTGACGAGTTTTGGGACCGCACCGAAGGCATGCTGCGCCGGGCCTTGAACGCTGCCGGCGTGGCGTATGACGAGCTGCCGGGAGAAGGCGCGTTCTATGCGCCGAAAATCGAGTATCACCTGCTCGATTCAATCGGCCGCGACTGGCAGGTTGGCACCATGCAGGTCGATTTCATGATGCCGGAGCGTCTTGGCGCCGAATATGTCGACGAACATTCGCGAAAACAGCACCCGGTCATGCTGCATCGGGCGATTGTCGGGTCGATGGAGCGCTTCATCGGTATCCTGATCGAACACCATGCCGGCCTTTTGCCCCCCTGGCTGGCGCCCATCCAGGCGGTGGTGCTGAACATTACCGACGCGCAGGGCGATTACGCCCAGGCTGTGGCGCAAACCCTTGTCGATCAGGGCTTCCGGGTACAAGCCGATTTGCGCAATGAAAAGGTCGGCTATAAAATCCGGGAGCACACCATGCAAAAAGTTCCGTACCTGATCGTTGTCGGTGACCGTGAGAAAGAGACGGATACTATTGCCGTGCGTACCCGTTCCGGTGAAGATCTGGGCAGCATGTCGCTGACCAGCTTTGTCGAACGCCTTGAGACCGAAGTCCGGCACTAGTTGCCAGTCGGTTTGTTTCATCACTTCTTCTGGAGGATCGTGGTATCGCAACCACTGACAGCAAGGGCAATCGTCGCAACCTGGAAATCCGTGTGCCGCGGGTTCGTGTGATTGGAGCAGAGTCTGAACAGCTCGGCATTCTCACGCGTGATGAAGCGTTGGCATTGGCTCACGATGCCGGGATGGATCTGGTCGAAATCCAGCCGAACGGGGACCCACCCGTTTGCCGCATCATGGATTACGGCAAGTTCAAGTTTGAAGCCCAGAAGAAGCAGCAGGCAGCAAAGAAGAAGCAGAAGCAGGTCGAGATCAAGGAAGTCAAGTTTCGCCCGGTAACAGACGTGGGTGACTACCAGATCAAACTGCGCAACATGCTTCGTTTTCTTGAGGAAGGCGACAAGGTCAAGGTCACCATTCGCTTTCGCGGTCGCGAAATGTCGCATCAGGATCTTGGCCGCGCACTGGTGCAAAAAATCCAGGAAGACGTGGCGGACTTTGCGCAGATCGAGTCCTATGCCCGGCTGGAAGGGCGCCAGATGACGATGATGATCGGCCCAAAGAAGAAGTAGCAAGGCTGGCTCTGCGTGCCCCGCCTCGGTTGCATCCGGGGTGTCTGCGCCTGCCGAGCGGTGCTTGTCTTGCAATTCTGAAGCGGTTGACCGGCGCGGCAGACGCACTGCTTTGGACGCACAGGTTCGTGCTGGGGCGGTGGATGGCAGTGCACTGCCTGCGGGTGACGGGCGGTTAAACTAGGCAAATGCCGATCGATCGCCGCCCGCTTGCCATCTTTCTGATGGGCCCGACTGCGTCTGGCAAGACCGCCCTTGCCTGCGCGCTGCGCGAGCGGTTTGCGCTGGGCCTGATCAGCGTGGACTCGGCGCTGGTATATCGCGGCATGGACATTGGCACGGCCAAGCCGGACTCGTCGACGCTGGCACGCCATCCGCACGCCCTGATCGACATCCGTGATCCTGCGCGGGCATATTCGGCGGCAGATTTTTGCGTGGACGCGCTGGCCGCGATGCGCCAAGTCAGCGAGTGCGGCGCCGTGCCTTTATTGGTTGGCGGCACTGGAATGTATTTCCGCGCCCTGCAGCACGGGCTTTCCGAATTGCCTGAAGCGGATCCCGCACTGCGCCTGCAGTTTGCACAAGTCGCGGCACGCGACGGCTGGGGCGCGCTGCACGCAAGGTTGGCCGTGCTCGATCCGCTTGCCGCGGCGCGGATAGATGTGCACGATGCGCAGCGCATACAGCGGGCGCTGGAAGTGATTACGCTGACCGGTCAGCCGTTATCCGTGCTGCACGGCAAGTCTGCCGCGAAGGTTTTCCCCTGGCGCGTGCTCAAGCTTGCGCTTTTGCCGGTGGATCGTGGGGTACTCCATGCGCGTATTGCGCGGCGCTTCGACACCATGCTGGCTGCAGGCTTTTTGCAGGAAGTTGCGCAATTGCGCATGCGAGCGGACCTGCGTGCTGACTTGCCGGCGATCCGCGCGGTCGGCTATCGGCAGGCATGGGAGCACCTTGACGGAATAACCAGTGCGCGTGAATTTCGCGACCGTTCGGTCTTCGCTACCCGGCAGCTGGCAAAACGGCAGATCACCTGGCTGCGCAGTGATCCGGCGATACGCCTGTTCGAACCAGAGCGTGCCGATCAAAGCGGGCAGGTTGTCGCCGCCGTTGGCTTGTTCATGGGCGGTGTGCAAGTCCGTTCACCCACCCGCGAGCTGCCCATGCACGCTGCCCATCCGCTTGCGCGAGCACCGCCCGCCGCTTGCTGAAACGCCCCTTTCGTCAAGCATTTGAAAGCGGTTACCATCCAGTTAGTTGTGCCGGGGCGCCGCGTGCGTTTTTTCTCCGGCCGGGTGTGGACAAGGGGAGAAAAAAATGTCCAAAGGACAATCGCTGCAGGACCCGTTTCTCAATGCACTGCGTCGCGAGCGCGTTCCGGTGGCGATCTATCTGGTCAACGGCATCAAGCTGCAAGGTACGGTGGAATCGTTTGATCAGTTTGTCGTGCTGTTGCGCAACCAGGTGAGCCAGATGGTGTACAAGCACGCGATTTCCACCGTGGTGCCAAGCCGCAACGTGCGTATAGGCCCGGATGAGCCAGGTGTTGCCGACGCCGCTGACGCACAGCCTGAGCTGGACGCTTGATTCTTCCTGGCTTGACCCTCATTAGAGTCTTCTCGTAAAGCAGCTCTGGCTGGGGTATCCATCTCCCGTGTTTGAACGCAAGCAAAAAGGCGAACGAGCGTTGCTGCTGGTTCCGCACGTCCATGCCGATGGCGATGTCACGCGCCGCTGCGAAGAGTTTGCCGAGCTGGCAAGGTCCGCTGGCGCGGAGGTTGTCGGAGTAATCACGGCGCCTGTCCGGGAGCCCAGCCCTCGCTACTACGTCGGCAGTGGCAAGGCTGACGAAGTAACCCGAACCGCGCAGGAGTTGGCGGCTGATGTGGTGTTGGTCGACCGCCGGCTAACGCCCGTACAGGAGCGCAATCTGGAGAAATTGATCAACGTGCGCGTGATAGATCGCGCGGGCTTGATCCTGGACATCTTTGCCCAGCGCGCCCTTTCCGCCGAAGGCAAGCTGGAAGTTGAACTTGCGCAACTCAAGCATCTGGCGACGCGTCTGGTTCGCGGCTGGACCCATCTGGATGCCCAGCGCGGCGGCGCCATTGGCAATCGTGGACCCGGTGAAACCCAGCTGGAAACGGACCGCCGCCTGCTGGGGATACGCGTCAAGGTGCTGGGCAAACGCCTGGAGAAAGTCCAGATCCAGCGTGGCCAGCAACGCCGTTCGCGCTTGCGCAACACGGTGCCCCGCGTGGCCTTGGTCGGTTATACCAATGCCGGCAAATCGACACTGTTCAATGCGATGACGGCAGGACAGGTGTTTGCTGCCGATTTGTTGTTCGCCACGCTGGACCCCACGGTGCGCAAAGTGGATGGTCTTGCTTGTGGTCCGGCGGTGCTGGCGGACACGGTCGGGTTCATTCGCGAATTGCCGCACGATCTGGTGGCGGCGTTTCGCGCGACGTTGGCCGAAGCGCGCGATGCGGATTTGCTGTTGCATGTCTGCGACGCCTCGGACGATGACCGTGATCGACTGCAGCATGTGGTGGACGAGGTGCTGGAGGAGATTGATGCGGGCGGTGTGCCGCAGTTGCTGATCATGAACAAGATTGATCTGGCGGGCATCGAGCCGCGTCTGGATCGTGGCGCGGATGGGCTCCCACAGCGCGTTTGGTTATCCGCAGCGACCGGTGCCGGCGTGGATTTGCTGCGCCAGGCCCTGGGTGAACTGCTGGGCGGTGAGCGCTTGCAATCGCTGTTGCGTCTGCCGCTGTCTGCGGGACGCTTGCATGCGCGGCTGAAGGCTGCCGGAGCGATTGCCGGCGAGAGTGTCGACGAAGACGGCTGGCGCTTGCAGATCGACGCGCCGCGCAGCGTTATCGCCCCACTTGCAGCGGGCAACCCGGCGGAAATGCAACTGCTGCGTGAACTGCTGGCGCCATCACCCTGACCACGGCTCACAACGAACCTCCGGACGCGTCTGCTAGAATCCCCCTGTTTGTGCGAACGTCCGTGAAGGCCCGGTTTCACCGCCGTGATCGCGCGACATGCGCATCTCGCTTCACCCCGCTTACTGTGTGGTTCCGGCGTTTTTCGCCGGCCTGCTTAAGACCTCCAGGAGACTGACATTGGCTTGGAATGAACCCGGCAACGGGCAACGTGATCCGTGGTCAAAGAACCGCTCTCCCGGTGGCGTGCCGTCGATGGACAAGCTGCTCAAGGAGTTGCAGGGTCGCTTCAACAGGCTGGGACGCGGGCCGGGCAACATCGCCATCATCGTTCTGGTGATTTTGGCAATCGGCCTTTTGCTCAGCAGTTACACCATCGTCAATGCCCGCCAAGCCGGGGTGGTACTGCGCTTTGGCCAGTACTCCCGCACGCTGCCGCCGGGTTTTCATCTCAAGCTGCCGCTGCCGATCGAATCGGTTACGAAAGTTGACGCGACGCGCGTACGCTCGGTCACCGACAACGTGGTCCTGTTGACGCGTGACGAAAATATCCTTGCCGTGGATTTCACGGTGCAATACCAGGTGGACGATGCCCGCCGGTACCTGTTTTCCCTCAACGAACCGGATGAAACCACGCATGCCGCGGCCGAAGCTGCAGTGCGCGCGGTGATCGGCAGCAGCAGCATGGACCAGGTGCTGTCTGGCGAAGGCGCGACGCTCGTCAGCCAGGCGCAGACGGTGCTGCAGCATACGCTGGACGGCTACAACTCCGGTTTGCGCGTCACTGAAGTCAGCTTCCAGAACGTATCGCCACCCAAGGAAGTGCGATCCGCATTCGACGACGTCAACAACGCCCGCGAAGACAAGCAGAGCACGGAAAATGCCGCGTTGGCATATGCCAACAAGGTAGTGCCGGTCGCGCGCGGTGACGCGTCACGCATTGCCGCCGAAGCGGCTGGCTACAAGGCCGAGCGCATCGCACGGGCGCAGGGTGACACGGCAAAATTCAATCTGCTTTTGAGCGAATACAAGGGCGCGCCGGAAGTCACGCGCCGTCGTCTGTGGCTGGAAACGATGGAACAGGTGATGGCAGATAATCCGAAGGTCATTGATGGAACGGGCGGGCGCAACATCATCAACCTCCCGCTTGGTCAGACCGCTGCGCCTGCTGTGCCAGCCAGTGGCAGCAATCAGGCGACCACCACGGCGATCGTGGCGCCGCCCGAGAGCAGTACGAGTGACGCGGGGCAGCAGCCATGATCAAGATCGGTTCGGTCATCATCGCGGTAATCCTGGTGTTGCTTGGCCTCAACAGCATGTTTGTGGTCAATGAAGGGCAGAACGCGCTGCTGCTGCAGTTTGGTCGCATCGTGCGCACCGACTACAAACCCGGTTTGCACTTCAAGATTCCGCTGGTGCAGCAGGTGATGCGTTTCGACAACCGCATCCTGTCGCTTGACGCGCAGCCGGAGCGGTACTTCACCTCGGAAAAGAAAAGCGTCAATGTCGACTTCTACGTGAAGTGGCGCATTGCCGACAACGCCATGTACTACCGGGCGACCGGTGGCGATCAGCTGCAGGCAACGCAGCGGCTCACGCCGGTAGTCAAGGACGCGCTGCGCTTTGAATTCAACGCACGCACCCTGCAGGACCTGATTTCCGGCGGGCGTACTGACATCACCGACCGCGTGCGCAAGATCACGGACACATCCGCGCGCAAGAATCTTGGTATTGCCGTGGTTGACGTGCGCATCAAGCGCATTGACTTGCCCGATGAGGTGAGCGAGTCGGTATACAAGCGCATGCGCGCCGAGCGCCTGCAGCTGGCCAACGAATTGCGCTTCACGGGTCAGGAAGCCGGAGAAAAAATTCAGGCGGATGCTGATCGCCAGGGGCAGGTCCTGCGCGCTGACGCGGCGCGTGATGCCGCCAAGATTCGTGGTGAAGGCGATGCGCAGGCAGCAACCATCTATGCCGCTGCATACAGTCAGGACCCGGAGTTTTTCGCCTTCTACCGGAGCATGGCGGCGTATCGCAAATCGTTTGAAGACGGCAAGGGCATCCTGGTGCTCAAGCCGGATTCGGAGTTCCTCAAATATTTCAACTCTGCAGCGCCCAGATAGCCGTCCTGGCGCATGCCGCACGATCTTGGCTCCGCGCTGTGCCTGCTGCTGGTGATGGAAGGTTTGTTGTTGCTGGTGGCGCCGCGGCATTGGCAAGAGATGATGCGCGAGGCGCTGAAATTGTCGGCAAACACGCTGCGCGTCTTTGGTGCAGTGGCAGTGGTGGTGGGCTTGCTGATTCTGCAAGTAGTGCGCTGACGGCACTGGCGCCAACCGCTGCGTGGCATCTGGAACGCAACGGCTGCAGCGTCCTCAACACATAGATAGCGAGCAAATACATCATGGGCAAGTCAGTCGTCATTCTTGGTGCCCAGTGGGGCGATGAAGGCAAAGGCAAGATCGTCGACTTGCTGACCGAGCGCGTAAGCGCGGTAGCGCGCTTTCAAGGCGGGCACAACGCCGGCCACACGCTGGTTATCAAGGGCAAGAAAACCGTATTGCATCTGATCCCCTCGGGCATCCTGCGCGAGGACGCGCTATGCCTGATCGGCAACGGCGTGGTGCTGTCGCCCGAAGCTCTCATCGCCGAGATCGCGGATCTCGAAGCGAACGGCGTGGAGGTGCGCTCGCGCCTCAAGATCAGCCCGGCAACACCGCTGATCATGCCGTACCACATTGCCGTGGACAAAGCGCGCGAAATTGCCGCTGGTGGCAAGGCCATTGGCACCACCGGGCGCGGCATTGGTCCGGCTTACGAGGACAAGGTGGCGCGCCGCAGCGTGCGCGTGGCGGATTTGATGTACCCACACGAGCTGCCGGCGCTGCTGCGTACCGCGGTTGACTATCACAACTTCATCCTCACGCAGTGGCTGAAAGCCGAGCCGGTCGATTACCAGACGGTGCTGGATGATGCGCTGGCGTGGGGCGAATACATGCGCCCGCTGGTCGATGACGTGGCGACCATCCTGCACGACGTGCGCGCCAGCGGCGGCAGCATTTTGTATGAAGGTGCGCAGGGCGCGTTGCTCGACATCGACCACGGCACTTATCCCTACGTCACCTCGTCCAACACCACGATCGGCGGCGCGCTGGCCGGCACCGGCGTTGGCGTGGGCGACATCGATTATGTGTTGGGCATCTGCAAGGCCTACGCGACCCGCGTCGGTGGCGGGCCGTTTCCGACCGAACTCAACGACGCCATGGGCGAGCTGATACGCAAACGCGGCATGGAGTTTGGCGCCAGCACGGGACGTCCGCGGCGCTGCGGATGGATCGATCTGGTGGCGCTCAAGCGCGCGGTGCAGATCAACGGCATCAACGGGCTGGCCATCACCAAGCTGGACGTGCTGGACGAGCTGCCGTCGATCAAGGTTTGTATCGCCTACGAATATCGCGGCAAGCGCCGCGAACTGGCGCCGCTGGATGCCGATGGCTGGGATGAGTGCAAGCCGGTGTATCTGGAATTTCCTGGTTGGCAGGAGTCCACCGCTGGCGTGCGTGACTGGAGCAAGCTGCCGGCTGCTGCGCGGGCCTACCTGCGTTCCGTGGAGGAACTGTCCGGCTGTCGCCTGGCCATTGTCGCCACCGGCGCGGATCGCGACGACACCATCATCCTCGACGATCCGTTCGCATAGAAGTGGTGCTTGCGACCGTCTGAGCGGTTCGCATATTGCATACCCTCAGCGTTCACGCGCTTGCCACGCTGGTCGCGCTGACCGGGCAGGCAATGCCTGCCAGCATTTCGCCCGCTGTCACGGAACGCGATATTCATGCGCGCAGGACCGGTCTGGGCGCCGAAATCTTTGCACGGTCGCCAAGCGGCAGACTGAGGGTTTCCTTGACCTCTTCCATGACGATGTAACTTTTTGAATCGCGCACGTTGGGCATCGTCAGCAACGTGCTGCCGAGCAATTTCCGGTATGACGCCATTTCAGAAATTCGCGCCTTGATCAGATAATCGAAGTCGCCCGAAACCAGATGGCACTCCAGCACGTTGGGGAGGCGCAGCGCGGCTTGGCGGAAGCCCTCGAAGATGTCGCCGGACTTGTAGGCAAGACTGATTTCGACAAACACCAGCAGCCCGGCGCCCACCAGCTGCGGATCTAGCCGCGCGTGATAGCCGGTGATCACGCCGTCGCGCTCCAGCCGGCGCACGCGCTCGGTGCACGGCGTGGTCGACAAGCCGACGCGTTCTCCCAGGTCGGTAAATGAAATGCGCGCTTCCTCCTGCAAAATGCGCAGGATGTGCAGGTCGATCTTGTCCAGTTCCCGGGTCCGACCAGCCATGGAAGCTCCACATTCAGCGCAATTGGCAGGGATTTTACGCGATCTTTCCGGCAAATACAGGGAATAAAATCGCCGAGTCCTTCCTATACTCTGTCGACGACGTTCCAGTGCGCACACGCGCCTGCACACCAATCGCGGGGAAGGCGTGATGCGGATCTTGATCCTGGGCAGTGGCGTGATCGGTGTTTGCAGCGCCTGGTATCTGGCGCGCGACGGCCACCAGGTCACGGTAGTGGATCGCGAACCCCAGCCCGCGCAGGAAACCAGTCACGCCAACGCCGGACAGATTTCCCCCGGCTATGCATCGCCATGGGCAGCGCCGGGAGTGCCGCTGAAGGCTCTGAAGTGGCTGTTCATGAAATACGCGCCGCTGTCGATCCGCCCAAGCCTGGACCCGCAGCAATATCTGTGGCTGTGGCAGATGCTGCGTAATTGCACCGCCGGCCGTTACGCCGTCAACAAGGCGCGCATGGTGCGCTTGTCCGAGTACAGCCGCGACTGCCTGGATGAATTGCGCAAGGACACCGCGATCGCTTATGAAGCCCGGCAGCTGGGCACCACACAATTGTTCCGCACCCAGGCGCAGCTCGACGATGCCGCGAAGGACATTGCCGTCCTCCAGCAGTATGGCGTGCCCTACGAAGTGCTCGATCGGGCCGGCATCATCCGGGTAGAACCAGCGTTGGCCGGCGTGGTCGACTCGTTGGCAGGAGCGCTGCGGCTGCCCCACGATGAAACAGGCGATTGCGAGTTGTTCACGCAGCGTCTGGCTGCATTGGCCATGGCAGCCGGCGTTCAATTTCGTTTCGGGGCAACGGTGGAACGACTGGAACACGATGGTACGCAGGTCACAGGTGTACGTATAGACGGCCAAATAGAACGCGCTGACCGCTACATCGTGGCGCTGGGTAGTTACTCATCAAAGCTGCTCGCGCCGCTGGGAATCCACTTGCCGGTGTACCCGCTGAAGGGCTATTCGCTGACCGTGCCGATTACCGATGCGGCGATGGCACCGACCTCGACCATTCTCGACGAAAGTTACAAGGTAGCGGTCACCCGATTTGACAAGCGAGTGCGTATCGGTGGCATGGCGGGGGTTGCGGGATTCGACCTGATGCTGCGAGCGCGTGGACGCGAGACGCTGGAAAAAGTACTCACGGACCTCTACCCGCACGCTGGTGACCTCAGCCGCGCCACGTTCTGGACCGGCTTGCGACCTGCAACGCCGGACGGCACGCCGGTGATCGGGGCAACGCGCATGGGCAATCTGTACCTCAATACCGGTCATGGCACGCTGGGCTGGACCATGGCGTGTGGCTCCGGTCGTTATCTCGCTGATGTGATGGCCGGCAGGGTCCCGCAGATCAGCAGCGAAGGTCTGGATATTTCGCGCTACAGCAGGCCATGGCCAACCGCTGCAAGCACGACTGTTGGTGCCTGATGCGCCCGGCGCGCGCGGTCATCCATCTGGATGCGTTGCGCCACAACTACCGGCTCGCGCGCGAACTGGGTGGCGGCAAGACGTTGGCGGTGATCAAGGCCGATGCCTACGGCCACGGCGCAGTGCGCTGCGCGCAGGCGCTTGCAGCGCAAGCTGACGGCTTTGCCGTTGCGTGCATTGAAGAAGCGCTGGAGTTGCGTGCAGCGGGCATCCGCGCGCCCATCCTGCTGCTGGAAGGTTTCTTCGAAGCGGACGAGCTGGCGTTGATCGATGCCCACGACCTGTGGTGCGTAGTTGAAGCGCAGTGGCAGGTGGACGCCATCGCCCGCACGCAGCCGCAGCACCCGTACACCGTCTGGCTGATGCTGGACTCCGGTATGCATCGGCTTGGCCTGGCGGCTGTCGATTGGCGCGGCGTCGAGCAGCACCTGCGCGCGCTGGCGCAAGTGGGCAAGGTGGTGGCGATGACGCACTTCGCCCGGGCGGACGAGCTTGACAGCGAGCGCACCACAGAGCAGCTCGCGACGTTCAAGCAAGCCGGTAGCTCACTGGAGCTGGACTCCAGCGTAAGCAATTCGGCAGCCTTGCTCGGTTGGTCGACCGTATCTGGCGCATGGGATCGGCCGGGGCTGATGTTGTATGGCGCCAGCCCGTTTGGCCCAGCGCATCCGCTTGCGGCCCGCCTGCGGCCAGTCATGACGCTGGAGTCGAGAGTCACCAGCGTACGTGAAATCGGTGTGGGTGAGCCGGTGGGTTACGGCGCACATTTCGTCGCGCGCCGGCCCACGCGCGTCGGCGTGGTGGCGATGGGTTATGCCGATGGCTATCCGCAGTTGGCACCCAACGGCACGCCTGTCGCCATCGACGGCCAACCCGGCGAGCTGATTGGGCGGGTGTCCATGGACATGCTCACCGTCGACCTCACCGATCACCCGCAAGCAGGCAGGGGCAGCCGCGTACAGCTGTGGGGTGCGCAGATATCCATCAACGTCGTTGCGCAACACGCCAGGCGCAGCGCCTACGACCTGCTGTGCGGAGTGAAACGCGTGCCGCGTAGTTACATCGACGATTGATTGCCCGAAGGCCGCACGTGCGCGCAAAGATGCATTGCACGTCAAAGAAAATATTTGGCCTGTTCCGGCCCGGGACTGCGCGCGGCTGTGATGGAAAGGAATCTGCAAACAAGGGCCGCGCATCGCGCGGCCCTTGTTTGTGGCCCTTTGCCGTGCCGCTAGGCTTCCACCGCCTCCTTGTACGCGTCGACCGGAATGCACGAGCACATGATGTGCTTGTCACCATAGATGTTGTCGACGCGCGCCACTGGTGACCAGTACTTTTGCAGCGTGAGGCTGGCCAGCGGAAATGCCGCCAGTTCACGCGGGTAGGCGTGCGTCCATTCACTGGAGCTGACCGCGGTCGCGGTGTGCGGAGCGTTTTTCAGCGGATTGTCTTCGCGATCCAGCTCGCCGGCTTCCACTGCGCGAATCTCGTCGCGAATCTGGATCATGGCGTTGATGAAGCGATCGAGCTCGGTTCTGGATTCGCTTTCGGTGGGTTCCACCATGAGCGTACCGGCAACCGGGAAGCTCAGCGTGGGCGCGTGGAATCCAAAGTCGATCAGGCGCTTGGCCACGTCCTCGGCGCCGATGCCACTGCTGTCCTTGAGCGCGCGCAAGTCCAGGATGCATTCGTGCGCAACCAGGCCGTTGCGACCGGTGTACAGCGTGGGATAGTGCGGCGCCAGGCGCAGGGCCACGTAGTTGGCGTTGAGCAGCGCGACCTGCGTTGCCTTGCGCAAGCCTTGGTGGCCCATCAGCGTGATGTACATCCACGAGATCGGCAGGATGCTGGCGCTGCCATAGCTGGCGGCACTGACCATTCCGACCGCAGTGTCCTCCCCCAGTTTGCGCGGCAGGAAAGGTGCGAGGTGGGATTTGACCGCGCACGGGCCGACGCCCGGCCCGCCGCCGCCGTGCGGAATGCAGAATGTCTTGTGCAGATTGAGATGCGAAACGTCCGAGCCCCATTTACCGGGCTTGGCCAGGCCGACCAGTGCGTTCATGTTGGCGCCGTCGGTATACACCTGTCCGCCATTGGCGTGAATGATGTCGCAGATGGCGATGACGTCCTCCTCGAACACGCCATGCGTGGATGGGTAGGTGATCATCAGCGCAGCGAGTCGATCCGCGTACTTTTCCGCCTGCTCGCGAATATCGTCCACGTCGACGTTGCCCTGCGCGTCGCACTTTGTGATGACAACGGTCATGCCGCACATGGTGGCCGACGCGGGGTTGGTGCCGTGCGCAGACTCCGGTATCAGGCAGATGTCCCGCTGGCTTTCGCCGCGCGAACGATGCCAGGCGCGGATGGCGAGCAGGCCGGCATATTCGCCTTGCGCTCCGGCGTTGGGCTGCAGGCTGACCGCGTCGTAGCCGGTCAGCTCGGCCAACATCGCTTCCAGACCATCGGTCAGTTCCTTGTAGCCGGTGGTTTGAGCCGCAGGCGCGAGCGGGTGGATGGTGGCAAACTCGGGCCAGGTTACCGGGATCATTTCGGCTGTGGCATTGAGCTTCATCGTGCAGCTGCCCAGCGGGATCATCGTGCGATCCATCGCCAGGTCCTTGTCGGCCAGCGCTCGCAGGTAGCGCAACAGTTCGTGCTCGCTCTGGTAGGTGTTGAATACCGGATGGGTCAGGAACGTGCTTTGGCGCAGCAGACCAGCGGGCAGCGCATCGGCGGTGGCTGCATCCAGCAGGTCAATCGTGGTTTGCGCTTGCGCCTTCGCAGTCTCACCGTCGCCGATGCGCACGCCAAACAGTGCGGCAATGGCGATCACGTCCGCGCGCGTGGCGGTTTCGTCCAGGCTGATACCCAGGCTGCTGTCGTCCAGGTGACGCAGGTTGATGCCGGCGTCTTGCGCCTTGGCGTGTATGGCTTGGGCATCCATTTGGGTGACGTGCAGAGTGTCAAAGAAGCCGTCGTCCACATGCGCGCCAGACATGCGCAGCGCGGCAGCCAGGATGGCGCTCAGCCGATGCGTACGCTGGGCGATCCGGGTCAGTCCGACCGGACCGTGATACATCGCGTACATGCTGGCCATCACCGCCAGCAGCACCTGCGCCGTGCAAATGTTCGAGGTCGCCTTTTCGCGGCGTATGTGCTGCTCGCGGGTCTGCAGCGCCAGTCGATAAGCCGGCTTGCCTTCGGCATCAATCGACACACCAATCAGGCGGCCGGGCATCGAGCGCTTGTACGCGTCCCGACAGGCCATGAAACCGGCGTGCGGACCGCCGTAGCCAAAGGCCACGCCGAAGCGCTGGCTGTTGCCGACGACAATATCCGCGCCCCATTCTCCCGGTGCGGCGATCAGCGTCAGTGCCAGCAAGTCAGTGGCCACTGCCACCAGCGCTCCACGCGCGTGGGCGGCGTCGGTCAGTGCGCGATAGTCGTCGACCTGACCAAACGTGTTGGGGTACTGCAGCAACACGCCAAAACTGTCCACGGTTGCGACATCACTGGGGGCGCCAACCTGCAGTTCGATTCCCATCGCCTCGGCGCGCGTATGCAGCACCTCCAGGGTCTGTGGATGGACGTCGCGCGCCACGAAAAACACATTTGATCTGGATTTGCCCGAGCGCCTGGCCAGCGTCATCGCCTCGGCCGCTGCGGTCGCTTCATCCAGCAGTGACGAATTGGCGATCGCCATGCCGGTAAGGTCGGTCACCATGGTCTGGAAATTGATCAACGCTTCCATCCGACCTTGCGAAATTTCTGCCTGATAGGGCGTGTATGCCGTGTACCAGGAAGGGTTTTCCAGGACGTTGCGCAAGATGACGTTCGGCGTGTAGGTGCCGTAATAGCCCTGACCGATGAAACTGCGAAACACCTGATTCTTGTCGGCGATGCGGCGTATGCGCGCCAGCGCCTCAACCTCCGTGACCGCGCTTGGCAATGCCAGCGGCTGGGGAGATTTGATCGCCGCCGGCACGATGGCATCCGTCAGTGACTCCAGCGACTCGTAGCCGACGACGTCCAGCATTTCCTGGATCTCGGCATCGTTCGGCCCGATATGCCGCTCGATGAACTCTGGATGGTTTTCAAGCTCGAGCAATGAAGGGGAGGAATGCTGGCTCATGATTGGGCGTCCGCAAGCAACGTGCCGTGCCGCACGAGAGGCGCCCCTCTGTTCTTTTGCCTGAGAGTTTGGAAGCAGACAACGCTTCGTGCCCCTTCGGCGCCGGATTCAACCGGTCTCTCCAGAGTGTTGGCACTTGATGGTATGGGAGCCTGAGCGATTACGGGCGTTGCGTCTTCGGCAGCGAAAGACCCACGCGTGGTCCTCCGCTTCTCCCACCAAGTGTTTACCGCGATGATTATACAGGTGCGGCGGCAGGCGTCGTGGAGCCGGCGTCAACGTCACGCAGAGGGTGCCTGCACAGCAGACGGGAGCAGGGCGAGCAGTTGTCGGACCCGCGCATTGCCAACGCTACTATCTGGCAAGATTCTTTCCGCACCGGGGAAACGGATTATCCGGCGCTCATGCAAGCTGCCTGACGCACTGGGGGACAAACGTGATTCGAATCGGCGAAATCGACCACATCGTGCTGCGCGCCATCGATATCGAGGCTATGCAGAGGTTCTACTGCGAGGTTCTGGGTTGCCATGAGGAGCGGCGGCAGGATGACATCGGGCTCATCCAGCTGCGGGCGGGTAGCTCGTTGATCGACCTGGTCACAGTTGCAGGCAAGCTCGGACGCGATGGCGGCGCGGCCCCTCGCAGTGACGGACACAACCTGGATCACTTTTGCCTGCGCATTCTGGATTACGACGAGGCGGCGATTCTCGCGCATCTTGCGAGGCACAAAGTGCGCATTGGCGATCTTGGTGTGCGTTACGGGGCACAAGGTTCTGGTCCTTCGATTTATCTTTACGACCCGCAAGGCAACATGGTGGAGCTCAAGGGCCCCGCGTTCATTCCCGCCCCGTCGACCGTCGCGGTGGGATGAGAAAATGCGGGCGGGAACGGCAAACGCTGCAGTCGACTCTTGCGCGCGGACCGTGTCGCACCGGTTGCATGCCCGGCAACCTTGCGCCTCGGGGAATGAAGAAGGTTTTCCTCAGGCGGCAAAAAAGCGAAGGCCGCCTTGCAAGGCGGCCTTCGTTTACAATGGTGCCCGGGAGAGGACTCGAACCTCCACGGAGTTGCCCCCGCTAGCACCTGAAGCTAGTGCGTCTACCAATTCCGCCACCCGGGCAGGTACACGCAGCTGTACCAGCGACGTGAGCCGCGTAATGTAGGCACCCGACTCCGGGTTGTCAATCTTTTTACTCCGAATTCGTGCCGTGCCATTTTGCGTGCAGTGCACATCACCAGGATCTTCAGTGACCAGAAAAAAAAACCCACACTCCGGCGGCGACCAACGCTTGCCGACCGGCAAGGCCGAGGCAAAAGCGGGCAGTCCCAAGCGACGCCATGCGCCCAGGCCGACGCGGTCCGGCTCGGCCGCAAGTGATCCGCACGCCGCGCGTGAGGCGCAGCGTTACGCGCATCCCATTCCAAGTCGCGAAGCCATTCTTGCCTTGCTTGAGGAACGCGGTGAGCTGCTGACGGAAGCGCGCATTGCCACGGCGCTGGCCATTGACGACACAGTTGACCTGGAGGCTTTGCGCAAGCGCCTTGCCGCGATGGTGCGCGACGGGCAGCTGCTGCTCGGCCGGCGCGGCGGTTACGCGCCGACGCAGAAGCTCGATTTGATTGCCGGCGTGGTGCTGGCTAACGCCGAAGGCTACGGCTTCCTGCGTCCGGACGAAGGTGGGGACGACCTGTATTTGTCACCGCAGCAAATGCGTGCGGTGATGCATGGCGACCGCGCGCTGGCCAGCGTGGTCGGTATCGATCGCCGCGGTCGCCGGCAGGGGGCAATTGCCGAAGTGTTGCAACGCCGTTCGCCGCGTCTGGTAGGCCGCGTCGTGGTGGAAAACGGCGTAACACTGGTGACCCCGGATGACCGGCGCCTGCATCTGGACGTGATGATCACGCCGGGCAACGAACAAGGCGCACGCTCAGGGCAAATCGTGGTGGTGGAGATCACCGATCCGCCCACGGCCAACCGCGGTCCGCTGGGAGCCATCCGCGCCGTGCTCGGCGAGCGCCTGCAGCCGTCGCTCGTGGTCGAGATGGCGATCGCCAGCCATGACCTGCCAAACGAATGGCCGGCTGCCGTGCTGCGCGACGCAGCGGAAGTGGAAGGCGCAGTCACTGCCGCCGAGCGCGAGGGTCGCGCCGACATTCGCAAGCTGCCGCTGGTGACCATTGACGGCGCCGACGCGCGTGACTTTGATGATGCGGTGTATGCCGAACCAAAGCGCGGCGGTGGCTGGCGCCTGATTGTGGCGATAGCCGACGTCTCGCACTACGTGCAGGTGGGTAACGCACTGGACCATGAAGCGTTTGAGCGCAGCACGTCGACATACTTTCCCGGTTTCGTGGTGCCGATGCTGCCCGAGACGCTGTCCAACGGCATTTGCTCGTTGAACCCGAAAGTCGACCGCCTGTGCATGGTGTGTGACATGCAGGTGGATGCCGAGGGCGCCGTCGCCAAGGCAAAGTTCTACGACGCAGTGATGAGCTCGCATGCCCGACTCACTTACGACAAGGTGTGGCAGGCCGTTGGTCTGCGCGAGCCAGACGCCCTGCATGAAGTGGCCGATGTGCTGCCACAACTGGAGCATCTGCACGCGCTGTACAAGGCCATGGCAGCCCAGCGCAGGCGTCGCGGCGCAATTGATTTCGAGACGCCGGAGGTCAAGTTTCGACTGGACCAGACGGGTGGCGTGGAGTCGATGGGGGCCACGGAACGCAACGATGCGCACAAGTTGATCGAGGAATGCATGATCGCGGCGAATGTGCAGGCGGCGCTGTTCCTGGAAAAGAAGAAAATCCCCGCGCTGTTCCGCGCGCACGAGCCACCCCCGGCCGAAAAGTACGAGGATCTGCAGCAGTTCCTGCGCGAGTTCAAGCTGCGCATGCCGCCGGTGGACGAAGTGACGCCAGCGGATTTTTCCGAAATCCTGCGCATGGTGAAGGATCGTCCGGAGCGCGAGTTGATCCAGTCGGTGTTGCTGCGCTCACAAAGCATGGCGGCATATCAACCGGACAATCGCGGCCACTTCGGCCTGGCCTTGCAGGCGTACACACACTTTACCTCGCCGATCCGCCGCTATCCGGACCTGCTGGTGCATCGTGCGATTCGTTACGCACTCACCGGTGGCAAACCCGCTGACTACACCTACAGCCCCGCCGAGATGGCCGCTATGGCCGTGCATTGCTCACAGCGTGAGCGTCGCGCCGAAGAAGCCGAGCGTGATGTCGACGATCGGTTCAAATGCGCATGGATGGCCAAGCACATCGGCAGCGAGTTCGACGGCATTGTCACCGGGGTCACTTCATTCGGCCTGTTCGTGGAGCTGGAGGAATCGCGAGTGTCCGGTCTGGTGCACATCAGCCAGCTCGCCAACGACTACTACCACTTTGACGCGATCCGCAAATTGCTCAAAGGCGAACGCACCGGCACGCAGTTTCGCCTCGGCGATCATGTGCGCATCCAGGTTCTGCGCGCCAGCCTGGAGGATCGCAAGATCGATTTTCGTCTCGTGGCGCCACGCGCCGTATCCAGCGACCACGCGCCGTCAGGTAGCAAGCCCTATGACTACGTGGCAGGTGCCGGCGAACGCTACGCCTTGCCAAAGCGGACGTCCGCTGCGCCCAAGCCGCCAAGCATGCTCGGTCGTGCAGCGCATGCCATCGGCCGCGTCTTTGGCCGCCGCGCCCCGGCGGTGGAAGCAGCGGCACCGCTCGCTACAGAAATTCCACTGCAGCCGCGGCGGCGCGCGGCCAAGGCGCCGGTGGCGGAAGATGTTTCTCAGCGGCGCCGTGTCTCCTCGCGCCCGGCCGGGAAAACGCCGGCAGCGGCGTCGTCGCATGGCAAGCGTCCCGAACAGGCCAAGCGCGCAAAGTCCGCAGATGAAGGTCGCGCAACCGGCGCCCAGAGTCGCTCCGCGGACCAGCCGCCAAGGCGCAAGCAGCCCAAAGCTGGCGTCGACGCTGCGCCCGGCAAGGCGGCGCCAACCCAGCACAAACGTCGCAGCCGTCGCCCGAAGCCTGCAGGCCAGTCATGACGGAGAGCTGGATTGTCGGCATCAATCCCGTTGAAGGCGCTTTGAGCAACGATGCCGAACGGGTGCGTGAGGTGCTGGTCGAGAGCGGCCAGCGCAACGCGCGGGTGCTGGAACTTGTCGAACGCGCACAGCAGTTGAACATAGTGGTGCAGCACCGCGCCCGCGCCGAGCTGGACAAATACGCTGCTGGCGCGAGGCATCAGGGCATTGTTGCCCGTTACGAAGCGGCGCCGTCTGCGCAGGAGAGTGATCTGGCCGGGCTGCTGGCGCGCGATGGAAATCAGGCGCTGGTGTTGGTGCTCGATGGCGTGACCGATCCACACAATCTAGGTGCCTGCCTGCGCAGTGCCGCTGCCGCCAACGCGACCGCGGTGATCGTGCCCAAGGATCGCGCCGTGGGGCTTACGCCGGTGGTGCGCCGCGCGTCCGCCGGTGGCGCCGATCGCGTGCCACTGATCGCGGTGACCAATCTGGCGCGCACGCTACGCGAGCTGAAGGATGCCGGCGTATGGATTACCGGACTGGCCGGTGATACCCAGACATCCATCTACACCGTGGATCTGACCGGGCCGGTGGCGCTCGTGCTTGGCAGTGAGGGCGACGGCATGCGGCGTTTGACGCGTGAACTGTGTGACTTCGTGGCAAAGGTTCCGATGCCCGGCACAATGGAAAGCCTCAACGTCTCCGTTGCCACCGGCATTGTCATGTTCGAGGCGTTGCGTCAACGGAGTGCACTCAGATGACCACGTTTTTTTGGCACGACTGGGCTGGCTATATCGGCGTGGCCCTGGTTCTGCTGGCCTATTTGCTGTTGCAGGCACGCAGTCTGCACGGCAATGGCTTGACCTACCAGTTGTTGAATGTGTTTGGCGCGCTGGGAGTGCTGCTGTCGCTGCTGTTTGGCAGCTTCAATCTGTCTGCATTTGTCATGGAGGCAGCATGGCTGGCCATCAGCATGTACGGGATTGCCCGCGGCTGGCGGGTGCGTTACGAGTCGCCGCCAGACGTGTGAATCTGCAGCCGCAGCGCGCGTAGCGGGCGCTCGTATTGACGGCGGCGGGCAGGCGCAGAGTTATTGTCGCGCCCGCCCGCACGGCTGGTCAGGACGCCTCGATTCCGCCGTGGGTGCTGGCAAATACTTCCAGCTGCCGCCAGCGATTGACAATGGTGCAAAACAGTTCGGCCGTGCGCTCGGCGTCGTATACAGCCGAATGCGCTTCATGGCTGTCGAACTTGCGGCCTGACGCCAGCACGGCTTTGCTCAGCACCGTCTGGCCGTAGGCAAGACCGCCCAGGCTCACCGTGTCAAAGCAGCTGAACGGGTGAAAAGGATTGCGCTTGTGCGCGCAGCGACGCACGGTCTGGTTCAGAAAGCCCAGGTCGAACGCTGCGTTGTGGCCCACCAGGATGGCGCGCTGACAACCGGCCGCATGCACCGCTTCACGCACGCCCTGGAAAATCAGGTCCAGGGCCGGACGCTCTTCCAGGGCGCCGCGCAGCGGGTTGTACGGATCGATCCCGGTAATTTCCAGCGAGCGGGGGTCGAGGTTTGCACCGGGGAACGGCGCCACGTGCGTGAACAGGGTGGGCAGTGCACTGATGTACCCGTCGGCGTCCATGGCCAGCGGGATGGCGGCAATTTCCAGTAACGCGTCGTGCTCGTCGTCGAAGCCACCGGTCTCCACGTCCACCACTACCGGCAGGAACCCCCTGAATCGCTCCGCCATGCGCAGCGTCGCGCTATTGCTCAATATTTGCATCGCCGCAGCATATCAGCGCGCTGCCTGCAACGCGGGTGCTGGCGCCTCAGCGATTGTCCAGCGTCGCGCCAGTGAGCAGGCCGCGCGCCAGCATGGAGCACTGTCGTCGGTACAGCAGCAGCTGCCATTGGCGTCCGCCAATCTGCCGCCACAGCACCGCCGAGCGCACCGCGGCGAGAAGATTGCTGCGAATCTTCTCCACGACCGGAGCTTGTTTCAGCTGCTCGGGGTTGCCGTTGACCAGTACGCGCGGCCGCAGCGTGGAGAGGATACTGGTGTACAACTCCGCCAGTCGCTCGGTGACCTGGGTGGACGCGAGCCCGAAGTGCTCGACCTGCCGCTGCGCGGCCACGATGCCGGTCTGCAGCTTGTCCAGCAAGTCCGGTCGAGCGGCAAGGCTGCGTTCCAGGCGCATGACCGTGACCACCATCTTGGTCACCGACATGTCACGGTCGCTCTCGTCCAGCTGGGCCACGAGCGCGCGCAGTCCTATGTGCAGATCGGCCACGTTGCCATACACGGCAACCACCGACGGCGCATCAATGCGGAACACGCTGGCCACGCCAGTTTCCATGCCCGCCTCGTCGCAGCGCCCGCTGGTCGCCAGCTGCTGGGTCAGGGTGCAAGCCTGGAACAAGCCGGCCAGCGCGATGGCGCGCTCCTCGTTCATTGCGAATACTTCAAACACGATGTTGCGGTTCTCCTGCGATAGGTGCCGCGGCCAGGCCGTGGATGCAATGTGGAACCAGATTCAGGTCGCGGTCACCGGCGGGAAAGCAGGCGACAGACCACCAAACGCCGCGTCGGTGGCGGCGATCACTGCGCCGCCCAGACACACCGCACCAGCGTAGAGCACGACGGACTGTCCTGGTGTCACCGCGCGCTGTGGTTCGTCAAATTGCACTTCGATCCCGTCGCTGACCAGCTCGACGGTACAGCTCTGATCGCTCTGGCGATAGCGTGTGCGCGCGGTGCAACGAAAATTCCTCGCCGGCGCGGCCCCGGCCACCCAGCTTGGTGGTTCTGCGCGCAAACGCCGCGACTGCAGCCAGCGGTTCTCACCACCCTGGGCAACTACCAGCACATTGGCCGCAACGTCCTTGCCCACGACGTACCACGGCGCGCCGCTGGCGTCATGGCGCCCGCCGATGCCCAGCCCGCTGCGCTGGCCCAACGTGTAATACATCGCGCCTTGGTGCGTGCCGACGCACGTGCCCTCAGGCGTGCGCATGGCGCCGGGCTGGGCCGGAATATAGCGCGCGAGAAAGCTGCGAAAGTCGCGTTCACCAATAAAGCAGATGCCGGTGGAATCCTTCTTTGCCGACGTGGAAAGCTGCGCCTTGCGCGCCAACTCGCGGACCTGCGGCTTTTCCAGCGCACCGACGGGGAGCAGCGTCGCGGCAAGCTGCTGCTGGCCAAGCGTGTGCAAAAAGTAGGTCTGGTCTTTCGCCGTGTCGACCGCGCGCAGCAGCTGGTAAACGCCGTCGCGTTCGCCAACCCGGGCGTAGTGGCCGGTGGCGATCTTTTCCGCACCAAGCTCGCGCGCGGTGTCCAGAAACGTCTTGAACTTGATCTCGCGGTTGCACGCCACGTCAGGATTGGGCGTGCGCCCGGCGCGGTATTCGTCCAGAAAGTGGGTAAACACGCCGTCCCAGTACTGGCGGGAAAAATTTCGTGCGTGGAACGGAATGCCGAGCTGGCCGCACACCGTCACCGCATCCTTGCGATCCGCATCGGTTGTACAGGGCGCGTCGCGATCGTCTTCCTCCCAGTTTTGCATGAACAACCCTTCCACCGCGTAGCCGTCGCGTTGCAGCAGCAGGCCGGCTACCGACGAGTCCACGCCGCCGGAGATGCCCAGCATGACCTTCACGCGCCCGGTCCTGCGCCCAGGTCGTCAATCACTCCCAGCGGCAGGCGCTGACCGGCCAGCCAGGCGTCGATGCTGCGCAGAATGAGCGCGCTGCGCAGTTGGTCGCCAAGCGCAGCAATTTCCGCGCGCGTCAGCCACCACACGCGGGCAATGTCCGCATCCAGTGCACGTTCCGTATGGTGATGCAGGGGGCGTGCCGCAAAACTGAAACGCAGCACCACGTCGCCATGTTCGGTGCTGCGCCATTGCTGGACGCCGATGAGATGCTGCAGCTCGACGCTCCAGCCGGTCTCCTCCAGCGTTTCGCGAACCGCGGCCGCGCACAGGCTTTCGCCGTCTTCCAGATGACCGGCTGGTTGGTTGAACATCATGCGGCCGTTGACCGCCTCCTCCACCATCAGGTAACGCGCATCGCGCGAAACGATGCAGGCCACCGTGACGTGGGGTCGCCAGACCACGCGACTTGAATCGCCATGATCCAAATCGACATGATCCAAATCGGCACGATCCAAACCGGCACGATTAGAAGCGGCACGATCTAAAGCGTCAGGGCTTGCATCAGCTTGGGACATGCGCTGCATCAGGGCTGGAAAAAACGCCATTGTGCCACTACATCAAGGGTCGGTCGCGGAGCCGGCGGGCACATACCGCAGGCTATAATCCTATGCAGCAGTTACTGGTCCCAAGCATGTCGCACGAACAAGAGCACGAGCACGATAACGACCGAGGTCTGGCGCTGCAGGCCGCCCGGCCGGAAGTGGCACGCCCGCCGTTGTTTCAGGTGCTGCTGCTCAATGATGACTTCACGCCCATGGACTTTGTGGTAGAGGTACTGCGTTCGTTCTTCAATCTGGATCATGAGCGGGCGGTGCAAGTGATGTTGCATGTGCATACGCGGGGCCGCGGGGTGTGCGGCGTGTTTACTCGCGAGGTTGCAGAGACCAAAGTTGTTCACGTGAATGAATTTTCACGGTCGCACCAGCACCCGTTGTTGTGCACTATGGAAAAGCAGTGACCGGCCCCATTTTGTGTACAGTGCGGTACAGCGGACCGCTCATCACCTAGCGGAGACGATCCAAATGTTCAGCAAGGATCTGGAAGTCACCATCGGCCAATGCTACAAGCGGGCTCGCGAGCAGCACCACGAGTTCATGACGGTGGAACATTTATTGCTCGCGTTGACGGAGAACCAGTCCGCGATCGGCGCGCTGCGCGCGTGCGGTGTCGATCTGCCGCGGCTTACGCTGGAGCTTGAGCGCATCATTGCCGAAACCGTCCCCGTCCTGCCGGCAGGTGACGAGCGTGACACGCAGCCGACACTTGGTTTCCAGCGCGTGCTGCAGCGGGCCGTGTATCACGTGCAGTCTTCCGGTCGCAAGGAAGTTACCGGCGCCAACGTGCTGGTGGCCATCTTTGGCGAGAAGGATTCGCACGCCGTGTATTTCATGCATCAGCAGGAAATTACCCGGCTGGATGTCGTCAATTACATTTCGCACGGCATTGCCAAGATTGGTGAAGACCCTGTTGCCGGCGCTACCGGCAGCGGCGAGCGCGACGGCGAGGAAGGCGGCGAGCCGAAAGGCAATCCGCTGCATGAGTTTGCAAGCAACCTCAACGAGTTGGCGCTGCACGGCAAGATCGATCCGTTGATCGGTCGCGCTGACGAGATCGAGCGCACCATCCAGGTGCTGTGCCGCCGGCGCAAGAACAACCCGCTTTACGTCGGCGATGCCGGCGTGGGCAAGACCGCGTTGGCCGAAGGCCTGGCCAAGCGCATCGTCGACGGCGAGGTGCCGCAGGTGCTGGAAGACGCGGTGATCTGGTCGCTGGATCTGGGTGCGCTGGTGGCCGGCACGAAATACCGTGGCGATTTCGAGAAGCGCCTCAAAGGCGTGATCTCGCAGCTCAAGCAGCAGCCCGGCGCGATCCTGTTCATCGACGAGATTCACACGATCATCGGCGCTGGCTCGGCGTCGGGCGGCACCATGGATGCGAGCAATCTGATCAAGCCCATGCTGGCCTCCGGTGAGTTGCGTTGCATTGGATCAACCACGTTCCAGGAATACCGCGGCGTGTTCGAGAAGGATCGGGCGCTGGCTCGGCGCTTCCAGAAAATCGACGTGGTGGAACCGACGGTCGAAGACAGCGTGGAGATCCTCAAGGGCCTGCGCTCGCGCTTCGAGGAGCACCATCATGTGTCCTATACCAACGAGGCGTTGAAAGCTGCAGTTGACCTGTCGGTCAAGCACATTCCCGATCGCCTGTTGCCGGACAAGGCCATCGACATCATCGATGAGGCCGGAGCGCGCCAGCGCCTGCTGCCGGAAGATCAGCGCACAGGAAAGATCGACGTCAGCGAAGTGGAATATATCGTGGCCAAGATGGCGCGCATTCCCGCCAAGCAGGTGTCCGTTTCCGATCGCGACGTGCTGCGCAATCTGGAGCGCAACCTGAAAATGGTGGTGTTTGGCCAGGACACCGCGATCGAAGCGCTGGCTGCGTCCATCAAGATGGCGCGTTCGGGCCTGGCGGATCCTTCAAAGCCCATTGGCTGCTTCCTGCTTGCCGGTCCCACCGGCGTGGGCAAGACCGAGGTTACCAAGCAGCTCGCGCTGCAGCTCGGCATCGAGATGATCCGCTTCGACATGTCCGAATACATGGAAGGACATTCCGTATCACGCCTGGTCGGCGCGCCTCCGGGCTATGTAGGCTTTGATCAAGGTGGACTGTTGACCGAAGCGGTGGTCAAGCATCCGCATGCGGTGCTGCTGCTGGATGAGATCGAGAAGGCGCATCCGGATGTTTTCAACATCCTGCTGCAGGTCATGGATCACGGCGTGCTGACGGATACCAACGGCCGCGAGGCAAACTTCAAGAATGTGATCGTGGTGATGACCACGAACGCCGGGGCGCAAGTGGCGTCGCGACGCAGCATGGGCTTTGTCGAGCAGAAGCATGAATCCGATGCAATGGAAGTCATTCGGCGCCTGTTTACGCCCGAGTTCCGCAACCGGCTGGACGCGATCATCCAGTTCAGCGCGCTGGGGTTCGAGCACATCCTGCGCGTGGTCGACAAGTTCCTGATCGAGCTGGAGAGTCAGCTAACGGAGAAACGCGTGAGCCTGGATGTGGACACCGATGCGCGTCGCTGGCTGGCCGAGCATGGCTTTGATCCGCAGATGGGCGCACGACCGATGGCTCGCGTCATCCAGGACAAGGTCAAGCGCGCATTGGCTGACGAGTTGTTGTTTGGCAAGCTCGCCGATGGCGGCGTGGTGCACTTGAGCGTGCGCGACGGCGAGCTGCACGTGGACAGCGAGGCGCCAGCCCAGTTGCCGGTCACAGTAGAGTAGGGGCACGGCAACGTCACGGATGCGAAACGTTCTGGATGAGCGTTTCGCCGGCGGCGAGCACACACCGCTTAGCGCCTGTACCAATCCGGGCGCTTACCTCATGCCGTATTACTTCATGCGGTAAGTGATACGGCCCTTGCTCAAGTCGTACGGCGTCATCTCGATCTTCACCTTGTCGCCCGTGAGGATGCGGATGTAATGCTTGCGCATGCGACCGGAAATGTGGGCGATGATGACGTGCCCATTCTCCAGTTGCACGCGAAACATGGTGTTTGGCAGGGTCTCCTGGACCGTGCCTTCCATTTCGATAACGTCGTCTTTGGCCATGTGTCTCGGTGTTCACGCGCGGCCGTTGCAGCCGCGTAAGCGTTCAATTATGCCACGAATCTGGATGTGATTGAAGCCACGCGGCCTGGGCACTTACGCTAAATGCAGATCCAGCTTCTCCCCAATGTCCTGCTCGATCTTTCCGCGGAACGCGCTCAACAACATGCCGAGTTGCGCGGTGATGCGCACCGCGTCTTCGCTGACGCTGATGGCACCATGCACGCCGGTACCGGAAAATTGCAACACATCACCCTGCCACTGATGGGTTACGCCCAGTCTTTTCTGCATGTCCGCCGCGATCTTGTCAACGACGCTGCGCGCAGCGGGAATACCCAGATGATGGGAACGCTCGATATCGATATTCGCCATGCTGATCTCCAGACTCAGGCGCCCATCTTAATATGCAAGGTTGGTATCTCGGTGCTGCGCGTGAAAGCGCAAGGTCGCCCAGACTGCTTGTGGATGCACTCCACGACGTCTTGAGACGCATCGCCTGGTTGCTGTGTCGGGCTGGAGCACTCGGCCAGCGCATTTGCGCAGCGTGATAAAGTTCGGGCGTTATCTGGCTTGGGTGATTGATGCGTATTGAATTCCCTCATGCCGCCCGCGAGGATTTCCACTGGTCGCGGCCGCAATTGCGCATTGGCAGCGCTCCGGACAACGACCTTGTGCTGGCCGCCACGCAGACGGCCGCGCAGCATCTGTGCATTCAGCACGATCGCCGCGGCTGGGTGCTGCAAGTGCTCCCCCACGCTGGCCGGATCTACGTCAACGCTCGTCCTGTGCACGAACGCGCTCTGTTGCGCGCTGGTGATGTAGTGAGCGTGGGTGATTGTCGGCTGTTGCTGTGTGCTGATGCCGACCCCACGCAACGCCAATGCCCGGCCGTTACCGATTGTGGCGCGTGCACCGTGGCGCTGCGCGCCGTGGCCGGACCGTTGTCCGGCAAAGTGCTGTCTGTGCATGGACAGCTCGAGCTTGGTCCGCATGGCCAGTTTCCGCTGGAGCTGCCGCAGGGCGAGAGCGTGTCTTTGCGCTTCGCCTGGCGCGACGGGCGGCTGTTGCTGCAGTTACTGCAGCCGTCAGCGAGCCATCCGCTGCGCGTCAACGGCATACGGGTGGACAGCGTTGTCTTGCAACCTGGCGACCAGGTTGGCGTTGCCATGCATCGATTTGTAGTGGAAGCGCCCGGGATGATGCCGGAACAGGAAATCACCGCCTCGGCTGCCTTGCCGGCCCGCCCGAATGGACCGGTGCGCAAGACCAGTGGCGGTGCCTGGTGGCTCATCCTCACTGGCGCGTTGCTGGCGCTGGGCATTGGGTTGGTCTTGCTCATCCGCTTTTAAGCGCGATGCAGCGTCCCGGTTGACGGTCACGTGCAGCTTCTCGGCATAATGCACGCGGATTTTCAACGACGTGATCGCGATGAACAGAGTGTGGAATTTCAGCGCCGGTCCGGCAGCTGTGCCGCTGGAGGTACTCGAGCGCGCGCAGCGCGAGATGCTGGACTGGAACGGCAGCGGCGCCTCGGTCATGGAGCAATCGCATCGTGGCAAGCGCTTCGCGGCAATGGCCGAACAGGCCGAAGCAGATCTGCGCCAGCTGCTGGCGATCCCCACCGATTACGCCGTGCTGTTCCTGCAAGGCGGCGCCACCCAGCAGTTCGCGCTGATACCAATGAACCTCGCCGGCCCTGGCGACAGCGCCGACTACATCATCAATGGCCACTGGGGAGTCAAGGCAGCAAGCGAGGCGGCGGCGTACGTAGCCGTGCATGTGGCAGCAGACAGCAAGGCGGACGGTGACTACCGGCAGCTGCCAGCGCGCGCCTCCTGGCAACTGGACCCGCGCGCTGCGTACGTGCACTACACGCCGAATGAAACCATCCACGGCCTGGAGTTTCACTCCACCCCGGACGTTGGCAACGTACCGCTCGTCGCCGACATGTCGTCCAACATTTTGTCAGCGCCGCTGGATGTATCGCGCTTTGGCCTGATCTACGCCGGCGCCCAGAAGAACATCGGACCGGCCGGGCTGGTGATAATGATCGTTCGTCGCGATCTACTCGAACGCGCCCGACGGCCCATGGCGCGCATCTTTTGCTATGCCGAGCACGCCGCCAATGGCTCCATGCTCAATACGCCCAACACGTGGGCCTGGTATGTCGCCGGGCTGACGTTCCAGTGGCTACTTGCGCAAGGTGGAATGCAGGTCATCGGCGAGCGCAACCGACAAAAATCCGAACTGCTGTACGCAGCCATAGACGGCTCCGCCGGCTATTACAGCAATCGGGTGGAACCGGCTGCGCGTTCGCGCATGAATGTGCGCTTTGGCCTTGGCGACGCTGCGCTTGAAGCGGAGTTCGTGCGCGAATCGGAAGCGGCCGGCTTGGTGGCGCTCAAGGGACACAAGGCCTTGGGTGGCATGCGCGCTTCGCTGTACAACGCCGTGCCGCTGGCGGCGGTGACTGCACTGGTTGACTTCATGCGCGATTTCTCCCAGCGTCACGGTTGATCCACGTCCCGGCACGCGGTTGAACCCTCGATGTCATTCGGACGTCTTTACTTGCAAACGGCTAATTCATGAGCGATCCAAAAAATCCGCTTGGCGACATGCGCGAGCGCATCGACAGCCTCGACCGGCAGATCCAGCAGCTGATCTCCGAGCGCGCACGGCGTGCGCGGGAAGTGGCAACCGTAAAAGGCGAGGGTCTGTCGGCGATCAACTACTACCGACCGGAGCGCGAGGCCCACGTGTTGCGCATGGTGGTCGATCGCAACGATGGTCCGCTGCCGGACACGGAGATGGTGCGGCTGTTTCGCGAAATCATGTCCTCGTGCCTCGCGCAGGAGGATCCGCTGAAGATTGGCTACCTGGGTCCGCAGGGCACGTTCAGCGAGCAGGCCGTGTTCAAGCACTTCGGCCACGCCGCGTACGGTTTGCCGCTGGGCAGCGTAGAGGAAGTGTTTCAGGAGGTGGCAGCGGCTAACGCAGATTTCGGCATCGTGCCGGTGGAAAACTCCGGGCAGGGCATGATCCAGATGACGCTGGACATGTTTCTGACCTCGTCGGCGATCATCTGCGGCGAAGTGGAATTGCATGTGCATCAATACCTGCACTCACTTACCGGACGCATGGAAGACGTTCGCCGCGTTTACGCGCACCCGCAGTCGCTGCAACAGTGCAAGACCTGGCTGCGGGTGAATCTGCCAACCGCCGAGTGCATCGCTGCCAGCAACAACGCCGAGGCGGCTCGCCTGTCGCGCCACGCGGACGACGCGGCGGCCATTGCCGGGGAAACCGCAGGAAAAATCTACGGGCTCAAGACGCTGGCCGAGGGTATCGAGGATCGCGCCGACAACACCACGCGCTTTCTGGTCATCGGGCGCTCGATGTTTCCACCGTCCGGCAACGACCGTACATCGCTGCTGGTCACCGTCAATGACAAGCCGGGCGCCTTGTACCACGTGCTCAGCCCCTTTGCCCGGCACGAGATCAGCATGAACCGGATCGAATCGCGGCCGGCGCACACCGGCAAGTGGCAATACGCATTTTTCATCGACGTCTCCGGCCACATTCAGGACCCGGCGCTGCAGGCTGCAGTCGAAGAGATTGACGCTACGGCAGGGTCCGTGCGCGTGCTTGGCTCGTATCCGGTTGCCTTGCCGTGAGCTGCGTCGGGCACGTCGCAGTGCGCCGTTGGTGAGCGGCCAGCTGCGCTGCGACTGGAGCAGCGAGCGCGGACAGCCGCTGCATGGCAGCGTGCGCATTCCGGGCGACAAATCCGTATCGCACCGTGCGCTGATGCTGGCAGCGTTGGCGCTGGGCGATTCCCGCGTGCTGGGTTTTCTCGAGGGTGAAGACACGCGCGCCACCGCCGCTGTGTTGAGTCAACTGGGCGTGCGTATTGATACCCCAGCTTCGGGTGAGCGGGTGATCCACGGCGTGGGCCTGCACGGTTTGCACGGCAGCGCGCAGGCGCTTGATTGCGGCAACGCCGGCACGGGCATGCGCCTGTTGCTCGGCATGCTGGCGGGCCAGGCTTTTGACAGCCGTTTGATTGGCGACCCCTCGTTGTCAAGCCGGCCCATGCGCCGCGTGATCGAACCACTCGCACGCATGGGCGCTCGGGTCGACAGTCGCAACGGGCTGCCGCCGCTGCACGTGCATGGCGGGCAATCGCTGCACGGGGTGGCGCATGCCACCGCGGTGGCCAGCGCGCAGGTAAAGTCAGCGTTACTGCTCGCAGGACTGTACGCCGAGGGCACTACGCAGGTGGTGGAGCCGCGCCCTACACGTGATTACACCGAGCGCATGCTGGCCGCGTTTGGATGGCCGGTGCATTTCGCGCCGGGCCGTGCCAGCCTTGCCGGCGGCCACGTGTTGCACGCGATGGACGTCGCTGTCCCCGCAGATTTTTCATCAGCCGCGTTTTTCATGGTTGCCGCCAGCGTTGTGCCCGGCTCAGAGTTGCACCTGCCGGCAGTCGGCTTGAATCCGCGACGTACCGGCTTGCTGCACGCACTGCGCTTGATGGGCGCGGATATCACGCTGGAAAACCAGCATGACCATCATGGCGAACCGACCGGCGATATGTTTGTGCGACATGCTGCACTGCATGGCATCGAACTGCCAATAGACCTAGTGCCGGACATGATTGACGAATTGCCCGCGTTGTTCGTTGCCGCCAGCGTTGCCGACGGACGCACAGTCATTTCCGGCGCGGCGGAGTTGCGCGTAAAGGAGTCTGACCGCATTGCCACCATGGCAAGCGGGTTGCGCGCGCTGGGCGCCAGCATCGAGGAAACACCGGATGGGGCGATCATCCACGGCGGTCGGCTTGGCGGCGGTGAGGTGGCAAGCCACCTGGATCACCGCGTTGCGATGAGCTTTGCCGTGGCTGGCCTGGTGGCAAGCGAGAGCGTGCGCATCAGTGACTGCGCAACCGTCGCTACATCTTTTCCCGGCTTCCGTGACATTGCCAACGGTTGTGGATTCAACCTGCACGAAGCGCTGGGCTGATGCTCGCGACTCCTCGCGGTTGCGGCTACGCTTGCTGTCGGTCCACGGTGAGGCGACCATGACGCACACGGCGATTCCCTTCATCGTTGCCATTCCAGCACGCTTTGCCTCCACCCGTTTGCCCGGCAAGGCGTTGCGCGAACTGGGCGGCGTGCCTCTCGTGTTGCGCGTTGCGCGCCGTGCGCAACAGGCGGGGGCGCAGCAGGTTGTCGTTGCGGTCGATGATGCGCGGGTAGCCGCGGTCCTTGCCGGTCAGGGCGTGGACGTGTGCATGACCAGCGTCGCGCATGCTTCGGGCAGTGATCGTCTTGCCGAATGTGCGGCGCACTACGGCTGGGCCGATGACGCGATCGTGGTCAACCTGCAGGGCGATGAACCGTTTGCACCGGCCAGCGGCATTCAGGCCCTGGCGCAGGCGCTGGCTGACGACCCTGCGCCGATGGCCACGCTTGCGGCGCCAATCACCACAGCCGCGGAACTGTTTGATCCAAACGTGGTGAAGCTCGCGCGCAGCCAGGATGGTCACGCGCTGTACTTCAGTCGTGCGCCCTTACCCTGGCCGCGTGACGCGTTTGCCGACGACCGGTCGCGCCTGCCAGCGGCTGTTCCGTTTTTGCGCCACATCGGCATTTACGCATATCGCGCCGGCTTTCTCGCACGCTTTGCGCAACTGTCGCGCACGCCGCTGGAACAGGCCGAGTCGCTTGAGCAATTGCGCGTGCTGGAACATGGTTTTTCCATCGCTGTGCGTATGACTCCAGAGCCGTTTCCGCCCGGCATTGATACGCTTGAGGACCTGGCGCGCGCCGAACAATGGCTGCTTGCGCACGACTGAGTCGTTCCATGACGCCATCGGCTGATACGAGTGGCCGGTTACAATGGGCCCATGCAATCTGCGCACATGCCCGCGTTTGACGGCAAGGCCTTCGTCCACACGCTCAGTTCATCGCCCGGCGTGTATCGCCATTTCGACGCGGCCGGTGAATTGCTGTACGTCGGCAAGGCCAGCAACCTCAAGAAGCGCGTCAGCAGCTACTTTCTGAAGCCGCACGGCGAGCCGCGCATTGCGGCCATGGTTGCGCAGATTGCGCGGGTCGAGATCACCGTCACGCGCACCCAAGGCGAGGCGCTGCTGCTGGAATCGCAGCTAATCAAGTCACTCAAGCCGCGCTACAACATCCTGCTGCGCGACGACAAGAGTTATCCGTATATCTATCTGTCCAGCGGCGAGGCTTATCCGCGGCTGGCGTTTCACCGCGGCGCGCGCAACAAGCCAGGTCGATATTTCGGTCCCTACCCAAGCACGTACGCCGTGCGCGAAAGCCTCAACTTGATGCAGAAATTGTTCAAGCTGCGGCAGTGTGAAGACAGCTATTTTCACAACCGCACGCGACCGTGCCTGCTCTACCAGATTGGCCATTGCAGCGCGCCCTGCGTCAGTGCCATCAGCGTTGTCGACTACGCGGAAGACGTCCGCCACGCCGAGATGTTTCTCGAAGGACGCAGCAGCGCGGTGATTGACGAGCTGGCCACGGCCATGGAACAGGCAAGCGCCGCGCTGCAGTTTGAGCGGGCCGGAAAATTGCGTGATCAGGTCGCCGCGCTGCGTCAGTTGCAGGCGCAGCACCACGTGCAGGGCGCCAATGCCGACATGGATGTAATCGCCTGCCGCATTGAATCGGGTCTGGCATGCGTGAGCGTGCTGTTTTTTCGCGACGGCATCAGCTTGGGCACCCGCGATTTCTTTCCGCGCCTGCCGCTGGACGCCGAGCCCGCTGACGTGCTCGGGCAGTTCATTGCGCAGTACTACCTGGATCGGCCGGTGCCGCGCGAGTTGATCCTGGGCGAAGCGATTGCCGACATGACTGTCCTTGGCGAAGTATTGAGCGCGCACGCCGGGCACGTCGTCGAGTTGAAGACCAGCGTG
>JBBSSI010000014.1:0-62636 GCA_038242205.1 Lysobacterales bacterium | reverse complement strand
CAACGCGGCGCCCCCCGGTCCCGCCCCGCCCGCCAGCTCCCTCACCCGTCCGCCGCGGGGGGGGGCATTGGGCCAGCGCGCCGCTTCAAGAGACTTGTTCGCCAGCCTTCACGCGTTGCCAGAGTTCCTCCTGTTGGGCCAGCGTGAGCTGCGCGAAATCGCTGCCAGCGGCGGCGGCAAGCTGCTCCATCTGCCTGAAGCGCCGCTCGAACTTGGTGTTGGCGTGGCGTAACGCGGCAGAAAAATCCACGCCGGCGTGGCGGGTGAGATTGACCAGCACAAACAACACGTCGCCAATTTCGTCCTCCAGCCGCTGTGGACCACTGTCGCGGGAAAATTCGACCCGTACTTCCTCCACTTCCTCCATCAGCTTGGCCAGCACCGGCTGCACCGCGCCCCAGTCAAAGCCCGCTTGCGCGGCATGCTCCTGCAGCTTCAATGCGCGGCGCGCCTCTGGCAAGCCGGAAGAAATCCCGGCCAGCGCGCTGCGATCGGCTGACGCGCCCTTGCTGGCACGCTCCTGCGCCTTGATCGCTGTCCACGCCTGCTTTTGCGCAGCCAGATCGGCATATTTTGTGGCGCCAAACACGTGCGGGTGCCGACGTCGCAACTTGCTGCTCAAGCCATGCACCACATCGGCAAACTTGAACAGGCCCGACTCGCTTGCTATCTGTGCATGAAAAACCACCTGCAACAGCAGGTCGCCCAACTCGTCGCGCAGATCATTCCAGTCATGCCGCTCGATCGCATCGACCACCTCGTAGGCTTCCTCGATGGTGTACGCGGCAAGGGAAGCAAAATCCTGCTGCACGTCCCACGCACAGCCATGCTCGCGATCGCGCAACTGCGCCATGATCGCCAACAAATCATCCAGACTGTACCGGTTTCCAGTGGCAGCCGCCTCTGCGTCTGCGGGCGGTGCAGCACTCACAGGCCTGCCCCACGCAGCCGCGCTGTCCAGTCCACCGTCGGGTCGCCCACCGCAATGAATTCGGGATTGAGCAACGACTCCTTGGTGTTGTACGCGAGCGCGCTACCCTGCAGATCAATCAGCGCGCCGCCCGCTTCTTCCAGCACGCACTGCGCTGCGCCCGTGTCCCATTCACTGGTTGCGCCAAGGCGCAGGTAAACATCCGCGACGCCGCGTGCGAGCACACAGAATTTAAGCGACGAACCCATCGCCAGGCGCTGATGATCGGCACCGAGCACGCTGTTCAAGGCGGCAGTGGACAGACTGCCGTGCGAGCGGCTACCCGCCAGCACGGCCGGGCGCGCGAGTGCACGAGTTGACACGCGCTGCCACGGTGCGTCCGGCTGCAGCTGCATCCACGCGCCGGCGCCATGCGCAGCCACGTACAACTCACCGGAGACAGGCGCCAGCACCACTCCGAGAATACTGCGATGGTTTTCAATCAGGGCAACGTTGACCGTGAATTCTCCATTGCGTTTGACGAATTCGCGCGTGCCATCCAGCGGGTCGACCAGCCAGTAGCGTGACCAGCCGCGGCGGCGCGTCCAGTCGGCCACGTGCGCTTCTTCGGATATCACCGGCAACGTTGGTTCCAGCGGCGCCAGACCGGCCAGAATTACCCGCTGCGCGGCCAGATCGGCAGCCGTCACGGGTGAGGCATCCGCTTTGGTCTGCACCGCGAAATCACTGCGATAGATCGGCAGGATCGCCGCTGCCGCCGCGCGCGCAATATCTCCCACCTTGCGCGCCAGAGTGAGATCGCCACTCATGGACGCGCGAAGCGTCCGGCCAGATGCTCGCGCGTCATGAACAATGCCGCGATGGAGCGGCCCTCGGTGACATCATCGCGCCCGAGCAGCAGATGCAGTTCGCTCATCTTCCACGGCACAACCTCAAGCTCTTCAGGCTCATCCCCCACCATTTTTTCCGCGTACAAATCCTGCGCCAGTACCACGTGTGCCATATGCGTCATGTAGGACGGCGACAGCGAAAGCTTGTGCAGGATCGTCAGCCGATGTGCACCGTGGCCGATCTCTTCCTTCAACTCACGATTCGCGCCCTCCTCGGGGGTTTCGCCTGGCTCCAGCCGGCCTTTGCACAAGCCGAGTTCGTAGCGGCCAACACCGGCACCGTACTCGCGCACCAGCAAGACCGTCTGCGCATCGCGCATCGGTACAATGATCACCGCACCCGGACCGCTGGCTTTCATGCGTTCGAATGTACGCCGCGCGCCGTTGGAGAATTCCAGATCAAGCTGTTCCACCTGCACGAAGCGGCCCTCGTCGGCCTCGCGGATGGCATGGATGATGGGCGGTATGCGCATGCTCACATTCTAGCGCGAGGCGCTGGTCCAGCTCAGCGCGACATGCGCATGCGCTGCAATGCCTGCGCGTGGATAGCCGGTGCCCCGGCCAACACGCTGCGAGTGTGCAGACCCGGCGCCGCACCATCCAGATCGGTGAACACGCCGCCTGCTTCGCGCACGATCACGGCCAGTGCGGCAATGTCCAGAATGTTGACATCCGACTCAATGACCAGGTCCAGGCAGCCCCGCGCCAGCAGGTGGTAGTGGCAAAAATCACCGTAACCGCGAATACGATTGCTGTCGCGGATCAATGCCCCCAAAACATCCCAGCGCGCATCGCTGGTCAGGGTCCTGATATTGCCGGTGGAGATCGAAGCTGCGCTCATGAGGCGCGTATCCGCCACCCGCACGCGCCCGTCCGCAAACCACGCGCCAGCACCCGCACTCGCCCACATCGTCTCGCCGTACAGCGGTGCGCTGGATACACCGAGCAACAGTTCGTCGCCATCCATCAACGCGATCTGCGTGGAAAAAAACGGCGTGCGACGCACGAAGCTCTTGGTCCCGTCCAGCGGATCAACCAGCCACAACAGCTGGCCACGCTCGCCGTCCAGGCCAAATTCCTCACCGTAGATTGCCGCTTGTGGCAAACCGGCCTTGAGAACTCTCCGGATCACGCGCTCCGCTTCGCGATCGGCCGCGGTCACCGGCGTCGCGTCGGCTTTCATCTCGACGGTAACGCCAGCTTGCCAGTAGTGCCGCAGGATTTCGGCAGCTGCAGACGCGGCCTCCCGCGCCACGGCCAGGGCAGCAACCAGCTGTTCGGAATTCATCGTTTTCCTCGTTGCGTGGTGGTCGGCAGGCCCGAAGATGCGACCGGAGCGGGTGTAATGGATGCTATCGACATGAGGCCCATACGACGTTGCACGTGCACTGTACCCCTCGCATCTGCCTTGCCAAGCGTGGCCAGCCACTGCTGCAACGCCGGGTCAGCATGACGCGCATGCAATTGCAGGTTGAGTCCCCAGCCGAGCGGGCTCAGGCGCATGGCACCGAGCACTTGTAATGGACCGTTGTCGACATCCGCGAGGCTGATGTCCACCACGCCGGCGCGTGCAATCGCGTGCGCATCGACGGCGCCCAACGCTACGCGCGTCCCGCGCGCAAGCACCGCCGCGTCGCGCCACTGCGCGCGAAGTTCCAGCTGCAGCGGCCATCCATCCTGGAGTACCGCGTGGTCCACGGCCAACCACAGCTTGCCCAAAGGGATCCCTGGCGCCGACACCACCGGAGAGCGCCACAGCGCAAGATCGACGTGCAGACTCACGTTGTCCAAGCGCACCTGACCCTTCCGCGGTACCTGCATGCTTCCAAGAAATGTCAATTGCGGGCCGGTAAAGTTCACCTGCAGGGGCGCTGCTGCGAACAGAGCTCGCCGCGAAACTTGCCAACGAACCTGCCCCAGCACGCTTCCGTCAGCGCGCAGCACCCGGTCGGCCCGACCGTCCCAGAGCAATCCGTGCACATCCTGAAACTGCAGGCCCTGCAATCGCGGGGACATCCATGCAAGCGCCCAGCGTGCCGGGAAAAACCAGCCCAGCGCCAGCGTCAAAACCAGCAGCAGCATCGCGGCCAACGCGACCGAGCGCCATCGGCGCCAGCGTCTACTTTCCGCTATTTGCACGGGATCACTTGATCAATTAAGCCCGGCGAGCATCGCCGCACGACTATGCGCGAGCGTTGCACACGCGACCAACAGCAAACACTGCGTCCGACGCAAGCGTGTTGCACGCCCGCGAGCGTCCTGGAACATGCACAGACAAGTGTGGGTCCATGCCAAAGGATTCGTATCCTTTGCACTTGAACAGGACGTCTCTGCCTGGCGCAATGTGTCGCGCTTAATGCCCGACGCTGATACTCGGGTCCAGCATCTGCAACCCGCGCGCCGTATCTTGCGTGCCGGTGCGCCGCAATTCCTCGGCGCTGTAGCTGCGTCCGGTCACCGGCAGACATTCACCGCGCTTGGCGGGAATGAGGCTGCCTGTATTACGCAAGCATCCCGCGTCCCCAGGCTTGATCGCCGGCGAGGTTGCCGTTGTGGAGCTGAGTGCAACGTGGTCAGCCGGAACCGTCACCGAGCGCGACGCGCAAGCCGACGTGGCAGCCACGACGGACGCGATCACGAACGTGGAAAATGCAGATATGAACCTGTTCATTGGCAAGCCTCGTGGAGTGCACACGGCTCCATCGTGCCCATCTGCGCGACATTCGGCAATGCCGGCGCACGCCACTGTTCAGCCAGGCACTGGCGCCCGGCCATTCTGACCATGCAGTTGGCGCACGTCCGCTATGCTGGCTGTTTGCCGCGCGCAGAGCCATGCATACCATCCGCATTCACGTGGACTCGCCACTTGCCGTTGGCGTGGAACTACCGCTGACCGGCCAGGCGGCCGAACACGTGGCGCGCGTGCTGCGACTGGTGCCGGGCGACGCGATCACGTTGTTCAATGGTGACGGCTGCGATTACAACTCGCTGATTGTCAGCGTTTGCAAGCGCGCGGTCAGTGTGCAAGTGCAGGCTGTGCAAGGCGTTGACAATGAGTCACCGCTGGCGCTCACGCTGGCGCAGGGCGTCGCGCGCGGCGAAAAGATGGACTTGATTGTGCAAAAGGCAACCGAGCTTGGAGTGGTGCGGATCGTGCCATTGCTGACGGAGCGTTCGGAGGTTCGTCTGGACGTGGAGCGCGCGCACAAGCGCCTGGCCCGCTGGCGTGCCGTGGCAATCAGTGCGTGCGAACAAAGTGGGCGCGCGCGGTTGCCCTGGATTGAGCCAGCGCAGACCCTGGACGCATGGCTGGAACAGCTGAACGTCAACTGTGGCCTGCGTTTGTCCCTGCTGCCCGCGGCGGGAAAGGCAGTGCGCGATCTGCACTTCACGACACCGGTGGGTGTGCTGGTGGCAGGACCGGAAGGGGGGCTGGGGCATCGCGACATGCACGCGCTGGGCGCGGCCAGGTTCGACGGCTTGCGTCTGGGGCCACGCGTTCTGCGCACGGAAACGGCTGGGATGGCTGCACTGGCCGCCTTGCAAGCGATTCACGGCGACGGCTGAAAGCGGAAAGAAGGTCCGGGCAAAATGTCGCTCGAGGCGGCTGAGGCGCGGGTCACAGCCCGATCAACTGGCGTCGGTATCGCCATCGCTGTCAGCAGCCGCACCAACCGTTGGTTCATCGGCAATATCTTTTTGACCGCTATGTGCTGCTGCGTCCGTCTCCAGATCGGCTGCAACAAGCAGCTCCAGCACGGCAGCCTCTATCCACTCGATGTCAGGAATGACTGCAACGTCGTCGCGCACCAGTACCTGCGCACGCACACCAGGCGGCAACGCCTTGCCGTCATGGGTGGGGATGATCAGCTCCGCGTTGAGCACGGTCAAACGCGGGAACCCTTGCGTGACAACCGCGACAAACGGCAATCGCGGATCAGCGCTCAACGTCTTGAGCACGGCAACGCGGACGCTGAGCTCGGCATCCGTCTCCGGCAAACCCGCCAACTCGGTGAACGACACCAGCGGCACCCGCCAGCCACGCCAGGAAATTCGCCCGAGCAGCCATGATGGCGCATGCGGCATTGGCTCGGCGCGCGTTTGCGTGATCACTTCTGCAATGGTGGAGTTCGGCAACAACAAACGCACGTTGCCTACGGGCACCAACACGCAGCGTATTTCGCGAGGCAGTGCATCACTCATGGGAATACCTCAATCAGGCGCGCGGCAAGCTCTGCCGGCGTGCCGGAAAAATTGACAAGACCCTCGGTAGCGATATCACTGACCATGTCGCCATATCCGGCACTTGCCGTTTCCGCCCAGACGCTGCCGCCACGCTCGCGCACCGCTTGCACACCCGCCAGTGCGTCCACGCCGTGACCGGAAAATACGATTACCAGCGCATCGCGACCAAAACCCTCTGCGGCGAGTTTGAAACTGTCGTCAATGGGTCGATCCCGGGATTCGCCTGACGCGGGCCGCAGCTCAACACGACCATCCCGGTGCACGCGCACCTGTTGCTCTGGCGGTGCGATGAGCACCTCACCGGACTGCGTGAAACTGCCATCTGTCGCCACCCGAACCTGCAACGCACAGGCCTTGGCCAATTGGCCAGCAAGAGCTTCGGCGTCCTGTCCGTTGAAGTGCTGAACATGCAGGAACGTGAGGTGCAAAGTCGCCGGCAGCGCAGCGTAGAATTCTGCGGCGGCGGCCGCTCCGTCCCTGGCTGCGCCGGTAAGCACCAGCCGCGACAGCGCCATGTGCAATTCGTCCAGATGCATTTCCGTCGGCACGTGGATGGCTCGCGGTGCAACAGCCTCCTCCATCGATACAAGTTCCAGGTTCATCACCGGCTCGAAATTGCTCGCGACCTTCGCAATATCGGGTGCGAGAAAATCCGCCGCACTGAGTTTCTGGACGCCGAAGGGATTCGCGTCGGCCGCATCAAGCTGCAAGATGTCTGCATCAGCCGCATTACCGTCCAGAAGCGCCCAATTCGCAGGTGCTGCCGTCGGCGCCGCAATCTGCGTCTTGGGGTCCGGCGAAGCCTCCGCCTCGGCAGCAGACAGCTCCAGCGCTGGTGGGAAGTCGAGCAGAAAGTCGTCCGAAGCGACACTGGGATCGTCGGGAAATTCGTCAAGAAGCCCCATGCCAGCGGATTCCAGATCGGTTCTGGGTGACGCTTGATCATCACCCATCAGAGCTTGCTGGCTATCGTCCGCTCCGTCACCGTCTGCGGAAAATTCTGCCGAGGCAAGCAAAGCCTCGAGCTCGGCGGACAGGCTTTCAGATTCACTGCTGGTGCGCTGAACGTGTTCCTGGGCAGCATTGAGCGCTGCGGAGTCCAGCGCTGCGGGCGTCGTCGGTTCGGCGGACTGCTCGCCGTCGGCTACGGTGCTGGCGGCATCGGCAGATGGCGCCATGGGCCCACTCGCAACAGCCGCTGGAATATCCAGCTCGCGGGCATCAGCCGGGCGCGGCGGATCAATATCACCCGCTTGCAGGACCTTGACCGCCAGATGCCGCGCCCAGCGAGCACGGTCCCAACCGGCAAGCCCACGGGTAGCCTGCGCATCGTTGAAAACCACGCGCGGGCGATCCCCGTCAATCAGACTGTACAAGTGCTCCAGGGCATCTGCAGCGGTATCGTCAAGATTGACCACCACGACATCGGCGGCAACCTCCTGCAGGCGGGCTCGGCTCAAGCTGTCGATCCCGCCCTCGTGCACGATATGCGCACCGCGCTCCTGCAGCGCATCACGCAGCTGGGCACCCAGGTCGTTGTCGTCGAACAGCAGTGCAACCGCAGGGGCCAGGTCAGTCATGCGTTGGCTCCAGCTTGCGCTGCTGCAAAACCTCGGCAATCTGGGCCAGCAGGTCCGCTTCCTGATAAGGCTTGCCGAGATAGCGATCCACGCCGATGTCAAAGGCCCGCTGACGATGTTTGTCGCCGCTGCGCGACGTGATCATGATGATGGGAACATCACGCAACCGCGGATCAGCTTTCATGAGGGTTGCCAACTCGTAGCCGTCCATGCGCGGCATTTCAATGTCCAGCAACATCAGATCAGGTACTCGCTCACGCAGCTTTTCCAACGCATCAACGCCGTCCTTGGCAGTACTCACTTCATATTCGTGACGTTCCAGCACGCGACCAGCGACTTTGCGCATGGTGATCGAGTCATCCACCACCATCACCAGCGGATGCACCAGCACTTCCTCAACCAGCGGCGTCTGCACCGCGCTCAAGCCTTCCGCCAGGCGCAACTGCCGCCGCGTGATGCCATGGCGCACCAGCGGCGCCAGATCCAGAATGACCAGGACCGAACCATCACCCATGATCGTGGCGCCCAGCAGGCCGGGAACCGAACTGATCTGCGGGCCTACCGACTTGACGACGATTTCCCGCGAGCCAAGCACCGCATCAATGCGGATCGCTGCGCGCAAATCACCAGCGCGGGTCAGCAACAGCGGTGGCTGCTCGCCCTCCACGGGCAGCCCCGGTGGCAAGCCCAGCAGCTCGGCAAGATCGTGGATGCCAAACTCTTCGTTGCCATAGCTGAAAGAGGGCTCGTCCGCCGCCAACATCGTTGCCAATTCTTCCGGGTCAACGCGCGCCACGCCCTGCACCGAAGTCATCGGGATTGCGAACGTGGCTTCACCGATGCGCACCAGGATGGCCTGCGTCACCGCCAGCGTGAACGGCAGGCGCAAGATGAATGTCGTGCCCTTGCCGTGTTCAGATTCGATCGACAGTGATCCACCTAGCTGCTTGATCTCGTTGGCCACCACATCCATGCCAACGCCTCGACCTGCCAGCTGGGTCACCTTGCCGGCCGTGGAAAAACCAGTTTGAGTGATCAGCGAAAGCAACTGGTTGTCGGTGGGCTTGATATTCGCTGGCAACAGTCCGCGCTCGATACCCCGCTTGCGAATCGCTGCACGATCCAGCCCGCGACCATCGTCGCTGACGCGAATCACCACTTCGGTGGCCTCGCGCGCCACCTGGATATGCACCGAACCTTCAGCCGGTTTGCCCGCCTTGCGGCGTTCGGCCGGACTTTCGATTCCGTGCGCAATGGCGTTGCGCAACATGTGCTCGAACGGCGCCTTGATGCGGTCGAGCAGGTTGCGATCCATTTCACCGTGCGCACCCTCGACATAGAGCTGCGCGCTCTTGGATTGCTCGCGCGCCACCTGGCGCAGTGTCCGGCGCAGGTTGGGCACCATCGTGTCAAACGGCAGCATGCGCGTACGCAGCAGTCCATCCTGCAGCTCGGTACTGACGCGCGATTGCTGCACCAGCAGGGTTTCGGCCTGGCGCGTCAACTCGTCGAGCGTGCCCTGAATGGATACAAGGTCGGAGACCGACTCCGCCAACGCACGGGAATACTGCTGCAACTGGGAATAGCGGTCGAGCTCAAGCGGATCAAACGCAGCCAGCCCGGCCTCGCGATGTTCGCGCTGGAAGCGCGCAATGATCTGCGCCTCGGTCTCGATTTCCAGCATGCGCAACTGACTGCGCAAGCGCGAGACGGTCTGCTCCAGTTCGACCAGGTTGTAGCGATAGCCGGCAACCTGCTGCTCCAGCCGCGAGCGATATATCGCCACTTCGCCGGCGTGACTGACCAGGTTGTCCAGCAAGTCTGCGCGGACGCGTATCTGCTCCTGGGCGGACACGGTCTCCTCGTGTTCCTCCGGCAGCAGGGCCGGAAGATCAGCAGACGATGTGCCCAGCGGTGCAGCAGGTGCGACAGCAGGCGCTCGCTTGATTGCCGGCATGACCGCTGACGCCAGGACTGCGTCATCGGCAAACGTCTTTTCGCCTGCCAGGCTCAGCAAATGATCAATCATGGCCTGCGGGTAAACCGCAGTCTCACCCTGCGTCACCTTTTGCACCAGTGCATTCAACTGGTCGAAGCTGGCCTCGAGCGTGCTGATCAATGCTCCGGCTTGACCCTTGCTACCGACGCGCTTTTCCAGCAGCGTCTCCACGGCATGTGCGAGATCGCCGACGTGCATGAGGCCTGCAATGCGCGCGCCACCCTTCAGAGTGTGCAGATCGCGGCGCAACTCGGTCACATGGCTGGTTTCTTCCGGCTGCGCATGCCACAGGGCCAAAACGTCATCGGCGTGATCAAGCAACTCACGTGCTTCATCAAGGAAGACCTCCAGTAGATCGGCGTCGAACGAACCTGCAGCCGACGATCCCGTTGCAGCCGCCCGCGCCGTTGCAGCCTGATCTGCTGCGGCCCGCTCCGCTGCGGCCTGCTCTGCTGCGGGTTGCTCGGCTGCGGCCTGCTCGGCTGCGGTCCGCTCTGCTGCGGCCTGCTCCGCTGCGGATTGCTCTGCTGCGGCCTGCTCTGCTGCGGCCTGCTCTGCTGCTGCTTGCTCTGCTGCGGCCTGCTCTGCTGCAGCCTGCTCTGCTGCAGCCTGCTCTGCTGCAGCCTGCTCCGCTGCGGCCTGCTCTGCTGCGGCCTGCTCTGCTGCGGCCTGCTCTGCTGCGGCCTGCTCTGCTGCGGCCTGCTCTGCTGCGGCCTGCTCTGTTGCGGCCTGCTCTGCCGCAGCCTGCTCTGCTGCGGCTTGCTCCAGTGCCGCTTGGGCTAGTGCGGCCTGGTCGACAGCGGCTTGCTCAGCAGCAATCCGCTCGGCTTCTTTCAGCGCGGCCGCTTCTGGCTCAAAGGCATCCAGCGCAGCGACCAGCTGGTCGGTAAGCAGGACGTGCTGCGCGGCCGCAGCCAACAAATCAGCTTCATCGTCATTGCTTACCAGCGGCGTGCCTGGCGCTTGCGTGCTTTCGCCGCCAAGTTGCTGCGTGTCCAGAAACGCCGCCACTGCGGCTTCCATATTGCTGTGCGCCGCATCAGTGACGTCGACCGGGGAAAGCGACTCGGGTGCAACGTCTTCTGCAGATGCGGAGGACGATGGCTCGACTTCCCGCTGCTGCAGAGCAGGCAATTCGTCGACGTCGTCCGTATCCAGCGTCGAGACGGATTCGGGAAGGTTCGGTTCGAACAAAACGTGGGCTATGTGCGATTCCGGATAACGATCCCGCAGTGCGATCAACTGCGCGGTGAGTGCGTCCACGTCCGGCAGTTGCGGCTGCGCTGCGTCGAATTGGCTCATGACGCAGTCGACTACATCTACAGTCTGCGAGAGCGCCTGCACGCCTTCGGAAGAAAGCGCCGTGGACGACGCACGCAAGCGCTTGAACAAGGCTTCCAGCGGCGCCAGAAGCTGTGTCAACAGTGGAATCTCCACCATGGCAATGGCGCCATGCAAGGTATGCACAGCACGCAGCAGCTCTTCGCTGATTGGCAATTCACTGCCGCTGCGCTGAATAGCCGCACGCAAAAGTTGCACATACTGCGCAACCTCGCTGCGCAGGATCTCCAGCAATACCGGATCTACCGGTGGCATCACTGGCAGGCTGATGATGGATTCCGGCTCCGCCGTACCTTGCGCCGAAACCACGTCTGCGTCGGTCAGACCAGCCTGCGGTACCGCGTCGACATGCACCCGCGGCACCCTACGGCGCACCACGTGCCGCACCATCTCCGTGGCGGCAGGAATCTGATCTTCCAGCCGCGCCGGCTGCCCGGCAGCCAACTGGTCAGCGGTTAGCATGATCGCGCTGAGCGGAGCGCCGGGCATACCTTCATTCTTGAGTGCGGCCAGAAGCCCGGGCAACGCATCGATTGCATGGTGTACCAACGCCTGGACATCCGGGTGCGGCTGGATGCTGTTGTCGAGTACGCGGTTGAGCATGTTCTCCACTTTCCACGCAAACTCACCGAGCACACCCGCGCCAACGAGGCGGCCCGAACCCTTGAGTGTGTGGAACGATCGCCGGATGCCCGTGAGCACCGAGACCTGCGCAGGATCAGCCAGCCAGGCGGCGTCGGCTGCGCGCAGGTTGTCGATCTCTTCCTGCATTTCCTCCAGGAAAATCTCGCGAATATCGTCGTCGATGCCTTCGGCATCCATCCGGAAATGTGTGTCCGCGGCGAGCACATCGCGCACCGGCACCTCTTCGAATACTTCCTCCTCGATCTCGTCCCACTCGCCGTCGTCGACCTGCCCTGCAGGCAGTGGCGGGGATGTGGGCTCGGTCACTGCCAGGTTCAATCCGTCCAGGTTTTGCGCGTGCTCATCTGGCGCTTCACTACCGCCGACAAAGAGTTGGCCGAGATCGTCTCCGGAAACCACGCTGACGCTTTCCGACAACTCCACCGGCGCGGCGACAAGGTCATTGCCGTGCGTCGGGGCCGTCTCGGCATGCTCCAGTTGTGCCGCACGCTCCCGCCCCGCTGGCAACGGCCAGTACCCGAGCAAGCCCAGGCTGTGTTCGGCCACATCCAGAATATGATCGAGCCCGCCGCGATGATCACGCGCAGCCTCCAGGTAGTACTCCAGTGCCGCCAGCGCGTCAGCCAGGCAATCCATCTGGGCGCCATTGGGCACACGCCGCTCGCCGAGCAGTTCATAGTCGATGAAACGCGCCACGCAGCGGGCCAGATCAGCCGGGCGCGGCGCTACCAGCATGCGTATGGCGCCAGAGACTTCATCCATCAGGGCCGGGGTGCCGACGAGACGAACGTGCTGCCAGCCGGACTCAATGAAAGCCACGACGGCTTCCTTGACCTTTTCCGTATTGCTGATGGCTTCGGACATCAACGCGGCGATGACGCCCAACGCTTCCGCGCGGGGCAGACTGTGCGCCCCGCGTTCGCCGGGTTTGGCACCCGACTCATCATCCGAACCGAGTCGTTCGATGTTGTCATCCAGCGACGCCTCGACGTACAACAGGGCCCCGGCCACATCCAGCAGGGTTTCTTCATCGGCCACGCGCATATGCGTGGCCAGTTCGTCGAGCACGCGCCGCTGCTCGGCCACCACGCGGCGCGGTGCTGCCAGCGCCAGCATGCCAAGCGTGTCACCGACGCGCTCCAGAACTTCACCTTGCGCGGCCAGTTGCGCAGGATCAGCGTCGGCCTGGCGCAGGAACAGATCCAGCGCTTCCTTCACCCGCAGCAAATCGTCCTTGAGCGCGCGGGAGACCGAATCCAGCAGCGCCCGATTGTGCCCGGACATCGAACCCTGGGCATGTGCCAGCTCGCCGGGGGCCGGTACCAGACTGCCCAAGGCGTAGGTCTCGCGCAGCAGTGCCATGTGCGGACTGGACTGCCTGGCCTGAGCGACGATGTACAACAGCTTGCAGGCCACCTCGTCGGCACCATTGCCGCGCAGACTGCTTTCATCCGATTCGACCAGTTGGCGAATGTGGCGATCAACCCGCGCCATGAGGCGGCGTATCTCGCCGTCATCGCCTTTGAGCATGCCTTGCTCGAGCCCTTCCAGCACTCCGGCGGCAATCCACCACAGGCGACGACCGTGAACGTGGTAGCAGCGCGCAGTAATCGCCAACAGGGTCTTGCGCATGTTGCGCAATCGCTGGGGAACATCCTGGCCACGAAACCAGCCCAGGAGCTGTTGCTGAAAATGCAGGCGCAGATCTATCAGCTCTTCGCGATAAGCTCGCGCATGCATCTCGCTCAATGCGGCGGGCGCCTGTTCAGGCAGCTGCGCATCCAGATTCGGATGAAACAGCGCTGATTCCGGCAGAGGTGGCTGGCGTCGACTCGCGCGCAGGTCATTCAACAGCGGCAACAAGACCACCGGTATGTCGCGATGGCCACCGGACAAGCGTTCCAGGTAGTCGGGCAGCTGCATCAGCCCGCGCATCATCACCGTATAGGCTTGCTCGCGCTCGGCAATGCCTCCGGCTATCAGCTCACCGGCCAGCAGTTCCATCTCTGCTGCCACCAGCGCTGCGCCGTACAGTTCGACCATCTGCAAGGTGCCGTGGGCCTGATGCAAACGCTCGGCGCATGTGCGCATCGCGCCAACGTTCTCGGGCTGTTCGACATAGGCTTCCAGAGTTTCGCGCGCGACCGACAGGGTCTCGTCCAGCTCTGGCTTGACCCATTGCAGCGTGGTGAAATCAATGTGATCTTGAAGTCTCATGCGCGTTTCCCGGCGTTGCGTGGCACGTTTGTCATGCAACAGCGAGATTGCCCCCTGATGAAAATGCGTATAACCACCTGACCACGCTCAGCCTGGCAACTTGAAATGCGCCACTGAGCGGCGCAACTCACTCGCCAACTGCGCCAACGTTCCGATTGAATCTGCGGTCTGGCTGGCACCCTGCGAAGTCTGCGAGGTGATTTCCTGAATCGCACTCATGGATACGGAAATATCGGTGGCAGCAGCGGACTGCTCGCGTGCTGCCATCGAAATGGTTTGAATCAGCGCGGACAGGTCATGTGAGACGCGCTCGATATCGCCCAGCGCGCTGCCTGCGTCCTCCGCCAGACGCGCACCGGCGACCACTTCGGTCGTGGTCTGCTCCATCGAATTGATTGCCTCGTTGGTGTCGGACTGAATCGCCTGCACCAGGGTTTCAATGCGCTTGGTAGCGCCGGTCGAACGCTCGGCCAGACGTTGCACTTCGTCTGCAACCACGGCAAAACCACGGCCCGCCTCACCGGCCGATGCGGCCTGGATGGCGGCATTCAAAGCCAGGATATTGGTCTGTTCCGCAATGTCGTTGATCAGCTCCACGATCGAGCCGATTTCCTGTGACGATTCACCCAGACGTTTGATGCGTTTGGAGGTTTCCTGGATCTGGTCGCGAATCGAATCCATGCCCGAGATCGTCTCGCGCACCACCTCGGCTCCTCGCGAGGCAATCTTCACCGAGCGCTCTGCCACGTCAGCTGATTCAGCCGAGTCCTTGGACACCGTGTCCATGGAGGACACGATCTGGTTGATCGCCGAAGTAGCCGAGCTGATCTGCCGCGCTTGCTGCTGCGCAGCGTCTGCCAGGTTGCGTGCCGTGGTTTGACTTTCCTGAGCCGAAGACGACACCTGCTCGGACGTCTCGTTGATCGTCGTCACCAAAGACCGCAACTCATCGATGGCGTAGTTCACGGAGTCCGCGATCGCGCCGGTAATGTCTTCGGAAACCGTGGTCTTTACCGTCAAGTCACCTTCGGCCAGCGACCCCATCTCGTCCAGCAGGCGCATGATCGCCTCCTGGTTGCGCTGATTCAGTTCGCTGCTGTTGGCAAACCGCCGCCGCTGGTCGCCCACCAGCGTTATCACCAGCAGGAGCGCAAAAACGACCGCTGCGACGCCGCCAAACAGCCCCCACAGCACATTCGGGAACAAGCGGCGCGATGACAACTTGCCGACCTGCGCGGACACGTCATTGGCGCGCAAAAGCACGGTCTGCGAATCCAGCGAGGCCTGATTGGCCGCGCCTTTCACGTCGCTGATATTGCCGGCGGCCGCGACCAGCTTGGCCACGGGATCGGTCAGCTTCTGCCAGCCGTCCTGGATGTCGGTAAGTATCTTGTGCGCGTTGGCGTCGGCAATCGGGCGAACACCGCTTTCCGCGCTGCCAACCAGGAGGCCCTTGAGAACGTCCCCGTACAGTTGCGCGTCACGCGACAGGCCGTCAGCCGCTGAAAGCGAGTTAGCGCCGCCCTGGACTACCTCTTGCACGCGCCGGATGATGCGATCGGCAGACAGCATCTGGCGCGATGTGCCAAGCATCTGGTCGGCGTTGCCGTTGCGCTGCTGCAGGATGGTGACTACCTGCTCCATGCTCGAGTTGAGCAAGGGCATTTGTTGCGACAAGGCATTTGCGCGCTGACCGGAATCGAGTACCACCGCCTTGTTCGACAGCACCTTGCCGATGTCCGCATCCAGCTGATGCCACGCATTGTCCAGCGCAATCACCGCGCGGCCGCTGGCGGATTTGCCGTTGTCGGCGTAGGCCTGCATGCCGCCCTGCGGATCACCGCGCTTCAGACGCTCGACGGCCGAGTCGATGGAGTTGCGCGTACCCTCCAGCCCCTTGAACGCATCGACGTTGCCGGCGGCCGACTCCAGCGCAAATTTTGCTGTCTGTTGCGAAAGCACCTGGATTTGCGTAGTCAACTCGATGGCTTGGCGATCCTCACCGTTCTTCTGGTTGAGGAAAAAGAAGTCCAGTGCCGCAAAACCAATTGCGACCAACAACAAGACAATGAGCGTGGTGTAGCTCTGCTCTTTGCTTACGCCCCCTGTACTACTCATGTCCACCTCGTCCGGCTACATCGTGGCTGAGCTCGCCGCATGGCGTGCGAGCATCCGCCCGTGAATGATTGACTCTCGTTTCCCGCCGCAGGGAGCGGCTGGCCTCATACCAACTCAAATCCGCTCACTCACGCAGCGGCATGACGAAAATCCGGAGCGCGCACCAGCCGACTCATGCTGAACATGGCCAGTTGTTGCTCGCCTACGCGACTATCCACAAACCGTGCGAGGCGCGGATCGTCCTCGGCCACCGCCTCGCGACGTTGTTCCTCGTCTACCGTGCGCTGACCAAACACCTCATCCACCAGCAAGGCGACGTGGCCGCCGCCCTGGCGCACTATCAACAAGCGCGCGCGGTCCGAATGCTGCGTGCGCTCGCCAAACAGGAATCGCGCAAAATCGACCACCGGCACCAGATTTCCGCGCACGTTGGCAACGCCCAACAGCCACGGCTGGGTGCCAGGCACCGCGGTAAGCGGGGGCACAGCCAGCAGTTCGTTCACTTCGTCGATCCCGGTGACCAGCATGCGCGTACCCACGCGAAAACCAATGCCGCGCCACAAACCGGGCGCATCCAGCTGATGCTGCGTCTCGGATGCGTGCGCCAGCGACCGCTGTTCATAGCGGGCGAGTATCTCGTAAGGGGTCTCGTTAACCGAATCGGTCATGGCACGCTCGTCAGCAAGTCATCAATGCAGGCGAGCAACTCGTTTTCGTGGACCGGCTTGGTGATGAATGCACGCGCGCCTTGGCGCAGGCCCCATACGCGGTCGGTCTCCATCGACTTTGTGGAAATCATGATGATCGGCACGTTGGCAGTGCTTGCATCGCGAGTGAGCGTTCGTGTCGCCTGAAACCCGTTCATGCCGGGCATGATGACATCCATGATGATGATCTCCGGCAATGTCGCGCGCGCGCGCTCGATGCCGTCCTCGGCACTGTTTACCGCAGTCACCTGATGCCCCGCACGCTCCAGCAGGGTGGTGAACACCTGCACGTCCGTGGGTGAATCGTCGATGATGAGAATATTGGCCACTGATCTCCCCCAATCCCGTGCTCAGCGCGCCGCCAGCGCGCTCACGTGACGACGAATGGCACTCAACAGTTCGTCTCGCGTAAACGGCTTGGTCAAGTACTGCTCTGCCCCCACGATGCGGCCTCGAGCCTTGTCGAACAGACCATCCTTGGAGCTGAGCATGATGACCGGAGTGTTGCGGAACTGCGGGTTGTTCTTGACCAGCGCACAGGTTTGATACCCGTCCAGACGCGGCATCATGATGTCGACGAAAATGATGGCTGGTTTCTGATCGGAAATCTTGGCCAGTGCCTCGAAGCCGTCGACCGCAGTCAGGACCTCGCAGCCTTCTTTCTTCAACAAGGTTTCCGCAGTGCGCCGAATGGTCTTGGAGTCATCCACCACCATGACCTTGAGACCCGCCAGATCGTTAGCGCTTCCATTTGAATCCACTTGGCTCCCCCAACGACCTGTCCCAAAATCGGGGACTGGCCAGTAGCATGCAACAGCCGTGCCGGACGACGTGCATGAAAAGACAACATAGGGACGAATCCCGTCGTACCCGCTCTGCGGCGAGATAAATCAGGCTTGTTGTGTACTGCTTGCGTGTCGGAACTGTCAAGCAGTAATCATCGCGTCAGCCACGCAGTTCGCGCACGGCTGCCGCACAGCGGCACCATCGGGCCGGGCACGGCAGTATTGACTGCAACTACTTGCCGTCACTGCATCCTGTCGGCGACGATCGCCTACCATGTGCGATGGACGACCGGCGCTATCGAGCCGGCGCAAAGCTGACGCTGCGAGGAACCAACGATGATGTTGTCGGTAGCCGTGCTGATGGATCCCATTGGAGCCATCAAGGTGGCCAAGGACACGACTTTTGCCATGTTGCTGGAAGCGCAGCGACGCGGTCACACCCTGTTTTACATGGAGCAGCACGACTTGAGCCTGCGCGACGGCACGCCCTGGGCGCGCCTCGCCCCACTCACTGTGCAGGAAGACCCCCGGCACTGGTACAGCCTGGGCCAACAGGAATGGCGCGATCTGCGGGAATTGGACGTGGTGCTGCTGCGCAAGGATCCGCCTGTCGATGCGCAGTTCATCTACGACACGCTGATACTGGAAATTGCGCAGCGCAGCGGCGTTATGCTGGTGAACGATCCGCGCGCGTTGCGCGACTGCAACGAAAAGCTGTTCGCGCTGCAATTTCCGCAGTGCATCGTTCCGACGATTGTCAGCCGTGATGTCGACGAGCTCAGACGCTTCACCGCCGACCATGGTGAGGTGGTGCTGAAGCCGCTCGATGGAATGGGTGGCCGCGGCATCTTTCGCGTGTGCCACGGCGACAGCAATCTCAACTCGATGCTGGAGACCTTGCTCGGTGGCGACAGCCACGGCATCGGCGCGCAAATGACGATCGCGCAAAAATACATTCCGGAAATCAGCGCCGGTGACAAGCGCATCCTGGTTGTCGACGGCGAGCCAGTACCCTGGGCACTGGCGCGCATACCGCAAGGCAGCGAGTTTCGCGGCAACCTTGCCGCCGGCGGCCGCGGCGAGGGCGTGCCTCTGTCGGACCGGGATCGCTGGATCGTGCAACAGGTAGCGCCTGAGCTGCGCCGTCGCGGATTGCTGTTTGTCGGGCTGGACGTGATCGGTGATTACCTGACCGAAATAAACGTTACCTCACCGACCTGCGTGCGTGAGCTGGACAGCCAGTTTGGCCTGAACATCAGCGCACAGCTGTTCACGGTTATCGAGCAACGCCATCAACCCAAGTCCGGCGCATGAGCACACCGGTGGCCACGGCCAATCCGATAGGCGCCACGACGCTGTTTTCGCTGTTGTTGCACGCAGTGTTGCTGCTTGGCGTCACGTTCCATTTTGCACAAGCCGAACCGGGATTGCCGACGCTGGATGTCACCTTGCTCAATGTCGCCAACCAGGATGCGCCGGACAAGGCAGATTTCCTTGCGCAGGCAAACAACAGCGGTGGCGGCCAGAGTGACCGCGCAGCGCGACCGTCGCAGATGTTCTCTGGCGCATTGCCGCGTCCGGACCCCGGCGTTGCCGCGCAGATGGTCAAGGAGACCGCGCCACCGGTGCACGAAGCGACGCCGACGCGGATGGTCACCACGACCAGCAGCAGTGACTTCAGCGTTGCCAGCGACACCGCGCAAACGGCCGCAGATGCGCAACCCACACCCAATGCCGAACAACTGTTGCGCCAGCAGGCAGTGGCACAACTCGCCGCCGAGTTGCGTGCGCAGAACGAGGCGCTGGCCAAGCGCCCAAAGAAGAAATTCATCTCCGCCAACACGAAGGAATACGTATACGCCAGCTACATGCGCGGCTGGTCTGATCGTGTGCAGCGCGTCGGCAACCTCAACTATCCGCAGGAGGCCCGCGAGCGCAAGTTGTACGGCGATCTGCTGTTGACTGTTGGGCTGCGCCGGGACGGCAGCATCCACAACATCACGGTGATCAAGAGTTCCGGGCAACCCGTGCTGGACGCAGCCGCCGAGCGCATCGTGCGCCTTTCCGGCCCGTTTCCGGCACTCCCGCCGGACGCCAGTGTGGACGAGCTGTACATCACACGCACCTGGCAGTTCCTGCCCGGCGATGTGTTGCGCAACAAGTGATCGTGCGCTGAGTCGTGACGCTGCACACACCGAGGTGGCTTACAATGTCAGCCATGACCACCGCGCTACCCAACACGCTGACCGGACACTTTCTGATTGCCATGCCGCATCAGGCCGAACCGCCGTTCTCGCACGGCGTCACGCTGCTGTGCCAGCACGATGAGGAAGGCGCGATTGGCCTGTTGGTGAACCAGCTGTCCGACTATCGTTTTGGCGACGTGCTGGCGCAGATGAAACTCCCCTGCGTGGACGCAAAGTTGGCCGGCACGCCGGTATTGATCGGCGGCCCGGTGCAACAGCAGCGTGGCTTTGTGCTGCATCGCGAGCCGGGGCCCTGGGAATCGACCTACCGCGTCAACGACATGTGGTCAGTAACCACCTCGCGCGACATTCTGGTGGCCATGGGTGCCGGCGAAGGGCCGTGCGAGGCGATCCTGGTTCTGGGCTACGCCGGCTGGGACGCGGGCCAGCTGGAGCAGGAGATCATGGACAACGCGTGGCTGACTGCCGAAGCCGCCGACCACATCGTGTTTGATACCCCTTTGCAAGATCGCTGGAATGCGGCGGCAGGCCTGGTCGGTGTGGATCCCACGCAGTTGTGCGGCTACGCAGGCCACGCATGAGCTGTGTGTTCGGCTTCGATGTCGGCAGCCGGCTGACTGGCGTGGCAGTGGGTAACGTGATCACGTCCAGCGCGCGCGCGCTGGGCACGGTGGCGATGCATGCTGGCGAGCCGGACTGGCAACGCCTGGACGCGATGCAGCGCGAATGGCTGCCGCACACGCTGGTGATCGGTTTGCCGCTGACGCTCGAAGATGCGGAGCAGCCAGCCAGTGTGGCGGCTCGACGCTTCGCAGCCCGCCTGCACGCGCGCTACGCTCTGCCGACGACATTCATCGACGAACGCGACAGTTCGCGCGAAGCGTCGCAGCGGTTCGCCCACGCGCGTGCTTCCGGGCTGAAACGTCGACGCGACGCAGTTTCTATAGATGCGGAAGCTGCCGCCGTCATTCTCGAGCGCTGGTTGCTGCTCAATGCATCCACCCCGCCAGGCATCGACCCGTCGTGAAGCTTTTCCATCCGGTACCGCCATGAGTGCTCGCCTGCGCCATCTCACCACGCTGGAACACCTGCCGCGCGCTACGCTCGAGCGGCTGCTAGATCGCGCCGAGGTTTTGCGCGACGCGTGCGCCCATGGCACCCGCAAGCTGGATATTCTCGCCGGGCGCACCGTGCTCAACCTGTTCTTCGAGCCGTCCACGCGCACGCGCACATCATTCGAACTGGCCGCGCGCCGGCTCGGCGCAGACGTTGTCAATTTCAATATCGATCTCTCCTCTACCCGCAAGGGTGAAGCGCTGTTCGACACCCTGCACACGCTTGAAGCGATGCATCTGGATGCGATCATCGTGCGTCACAAGGAATCGGGTACAGCCGATGCGCTCGTGCAGCGGGCGATGAGCGGCGTATCCGTCATCAACGCTGGCGACGGCGAACACGCGCATCCGACCCAGGGCTTGCTGGATGCGCTCACTATCCGCCAGCATCACCCGGATCTTGCCCAGCTCACCATCACGATTTGTGGCGACATCCGGCATTCACGCGTGGCCCGCTCGGACATGCATGCCCTGTCGCAACTTGGCGTGCAGCGTATTCGCCTGTGCGGTCCGGCAGCGTTGATGCCTGAGGCACAGGAGTTTCCACAGGCCCGTCGCTACGATGACTTCGATCAGGCCATCGAGAGCGCTGATGCGGTCATCATGCTGCGCCTGCAAAAAGAACGCATGGCCGCCACCGAGCTTCCGGATGAAGCGGCGTACTTCACGCGGTACGGGCTGGATTCGCAGCGCCTCGCGCGCGCAGCCAAGGGCTGTCTGGTGATGCATCCGGGGCCGATCAACCGCGGAGTCGAAATTTCATCCGAGGTCGCTGACGGTGCGCAGTCACGCATTCTGGAACAGGTCGGCAATGGGGTCTTCGTAAGGATGGCCGTGCTGGATGAGGTCCTGGCGCGCTGAGCGCCCGCCTGCATGGGTTGGCGATCGCACGTGCGCAGTTGACTTCCGCAGCTTCGCAATGATCGTGCGCCTGCTGGCGAAGCAGGCATAATGCGCAGTGCATTGATCATCATTCCGGGAATAAACATGCGACTGACAACGCGTTTCATCGCGCTGGGTCTGGCGAGCGCCGTGCTCGTGGCTTGCGCCCACAAAAACAAGGATGCAGCACTGGCGTTTGCCCCGGCCGACACGCCGTATGTCCTGGCCAACCTGGATGTGCTGGACAAGAATACCCGCGAGGCCCTGCTGGCGCAGGCCGATGCGCAATTGCCTGCGCAGATCGCGCAACTCAATGCCACCGCCGATCGCTTCGCGGAAAAAGATCCGGATGGTGCGCGCTTGCTGCACGCGCTTACTGCGGAGTTCAAGGGCAAGACGATCCAAGGCTTTGCCCACGATGCGGGTATCAACCTCAGCGGTTACCACGCGTTGTATGGCATCGGCCTGGCCCCGGTCGCGCGCATTGAGCTCAGCGACAGCAAGGCATTTGAACAATTCGTGGCGCGTCTGGAAACCGCATACGGGACCAAGCTCGACGTTCTACGCGAAGGCGACCAGAGCTATCGGCGACACGTCTTTGTGGCTTCCGGCACCGAAATCGTGCTGGCCACGCAGGGCAAGCAGGCCGTTCTGGCGGTGCTGCCGGCGGATGCAGCAAAGCCGCTGTTGCGCCAGGCGTTGGGAGTGGACCGGCCGCAGAAGAATCTGCAGGACGATGGTCGTCTGGCCAAGCTGGCGAAAGCCAACGGCTACGCCAAGTATGTGGTTGGCCAGGTCGACATGACCCGCCAGCTGCCACTGCTGCTGGGTGGTACTGATCCATTGTTCAATGCCTTGCGCAGCGCGCGCGCCAAAGCGGTATCCGCAAAGACCGGCGAACCGGTCGCCAACCAGCTGCAAACCGCAGCCAGCTGTGTGCCCGAGGCCGGCCGCCTCGCCGCTCGCGTTCCCAGCCTTAGCTTTGGCTACACCACCTTGAACGCCAAGCATCAAGACGTGCGCCTGGACATCGCGTTGGCTGCAGACATCAGCAAGGCTTTCTCGCAGCTTAAAGTTGCCTTGCCCGGACTGGGCAGCACCGGTACCGCGCCGCTCGACATGAGTCTGGCGCTACCCATGACCTCTTTGCGCACGTTCTGGTCGGCTCAGGTGGATGCGGTCGCGGCAAAGCCATTCACCTGCCCGGCGTTGGTCGACCTCAACGAAAGCTTCGTCAAGCTTGGTCCCGCGTTGCAGAAAACGGCGATCCCGCCGTTTGGCGACCTGCAGGGTGTGCGTCTTGTGCTGGATAGTCTGGTGCCAGCCAAAGACGGCGCCGGCATGCCGACGGTTTCCGGCAGGTTGCTGGTGGCAACCACGAATGCGCCCGGCCTGTTCGCCATGGGTCAGATGAGCGTGCCCTCCCTGAACCAGTTGAAGCCCGCGCTGGACGGCACGCCGCTGGCACTGACCAAGGATCTGGACACCCTGCTGAGCCAGCCCGGCTGGATCGCCATGACCGACAAGTTGCTCGCCTTGGGGATCGGTACCGGCGCGGACGCCAGGTTGCGCGAAAGCATCAAAGACCCGGTCGGTGACGCGGGACGGATGGGGCGCATGCACCTGAGCGGCAGCATGTACCTGCAATGGTTGCAGTTGATGGAGCAAAAGGTCGACAGCCTGGCTGCGGCTACTTCAGCTCTGACCAAGAGCGACGAGCCGTCCATGACCCCGGACGGCCCCGCTCCCGCCAGCGCCCAGGATATGGCGGCCGACGCCGCCCGTTCCAAGGCGCAATTCGCCGCCATGACGGTCCAGGCCGAACGCGTACTGAATATTGATGCGGAGATGCATGTCACCGACAAACGTATCGTGATCACCAGCCAGACCACATTGAAGTAATCTGTGGAATTCATGCACGCACGCTCCGGCGTGCGGCTCCCTGCGCACCGGTAACTTGCCTCCAAGGAGATCAACATGCAAAGCGGTAACCCTGCACTCAACAAGAACACGTTCCTGGACGTCGCCGACGGCTCCCTGGTGTCTCACGGCGAAGGCACGATGACGATCAACGGCACTGCGAACAAGACCGGCTTGATGCTGATTCTGGTGGTGATCGGCGCCATGTACAGCTGGTCGCAATTTACCGGGCCGGAGAGCGCGCCAGCGATGATGCCCCTGGTTCTTGGTGGCGCAATCGGCGGCTTGGTTCTGGCTCTGGTCACCGTCTTCAAAAAGACCTGGGCGCCGTTCACCGCGCCGCTTTACGCGCTGGTGGAGGGTGTGTTCATCGGCGGACTGTCAGCGATCTTCGAAGCGCGCTACCCCGGAATCGTGATGCAGGCAGTGGGGCTGACCTTCGGCACCATGGCTGCCATGTTGCTGGCCTATCGCAGCGGCCTGATACGGGCGACCGAGAAGTTCAAGCTTGGCGTGGTGGCCGCTACCGGTGGCATCTTGTTGCTGTACCTGGCGCAGTTTGCGATGAGTTTCTTTGGCCACTCGATGGACTTCATCAGCGGCCACAGCTTCATGGCTATCGGTTTCAGCGTTTTTGTGGTGATCATTGCAGCGCTGAACCTGGTGCTGGATTTCGATCTGATCGAGTCTGGAGCGCATGCGGGCGCGCCGAAATACATGGAGTGGTACGGCGCCTTTGCACTGACCGTGACCCTGGTGTGGTTGTACCTGGAAATCTTGCGGCTGCTGTCCAAGCTGCAATCACGCAACTAAGCGCGGCGCCGGGTGCTCGCGCGGCGTCGCGAGCACCCGGTTCATTCCGATACCGCTGTGGATGAAAATTCGGTCGCCTTGCGCGTTCAACCGGATAAACCTGAATGGTTGCATCCGTCCCACACATGACATTCACGGGTCAGGCGTTTTCATGACGCCACGCAAGTCTGCTCAACAGCGGCTTGTCGTCGACCCGCCATGCGGGCGCAACCACTTCAGGAGATCTACATGCGTAGTCACATGCTTCGTAACAGCGTCATTGCAGCCGCCTTGGTATGCGCATTCGCCAGCGTGCCGCTCAGCCAGGCGTTGGCTCAGGATGCCAGTTCGCAAATGGAGAAATCCACGGACAATCAGACCGTTCCGGACAAGGCGGCTGATGCCTGGATCACGACCAAGGTAAAGACCGAGCTTGCGACTGCCAAGAACGTCAAGGGCTCCGACATCAGTGTCGAGACCAACGACGGCGTGGTTTCGCTGTCGGGCATGGTGGCGACCAAGAGCGAGAAGTCACGCGCGGTCAAGAAAGCCAAGATGGTCAAAGGCGTAAAGAGCGTCAACGCCGGTAGTTTGACCGTTGATGCCAACCACTCCAGCACCATGAAGCATTCCGACAGCACCATGAAACATTCTGACAGCACGATGCAGCATTCGGACAACAGCATGGACAAGATGGACAACACCAAGTCCGACATGCCGGCTACCAGCTCGACCAGCGGCCACTGATTCAAGGTTTCATGATGTGAAAAAGGGACCCTCACGGGTCCCTTTTTTTGTCACTGTGCCCCATGGCAGACGGCCTGAGGTTTCTAAGAGCTGATCAATCCGGGCCTATGAATTTGCGCTGGATCAGCGATCAAGCAGATTGCTGCTGCCAAAGCCGCGCTGATCGTTGGTCTCCTCCACCGCAACACCATCCATTCCCTGCGACAGGGTGTGCGCGTCACCTCCCTGAGAGAGCTTGATGCGTAGACGAACTTCGTTAGAACTGTCGGCGTGGCGCAAGGCGTCTTCGTAGGAAATCTCCCCGGCTTGATACAACTCGACCAGGCTTTGGTCGAACGTGCGCATGCCCAGCAGGCTGGAATCCTTCATCACTTCCTTCAGCTTGTGGATATCACCCTGGCGGATGTAATCCTGGACCAGCGGCGTACCCAGCAGAATTTCCACTGCTACGCGCCGCGCCTTGCCGTCCGGGGTGGGGATCAACATCTGCGCGACCACGCCTTTCAGGTTCAGCGACAAATCCATCAGCAGCTGTGACCGGTGGTCCTCGGGAAAGAAGTGCAGGATACGATCCATGGCCTGATTCGCATTGTTTGCATGCAGCGTGCACAGGCAAAGGTGACCAGTCTCGGCAAAGTTGATCGCGTGCTCCATGGTTTCGCGCGTGCGCACTTCGCCGATCATGATCACGTCGGGCGCCTGACGCAGCGAGTTCTTCAGCGCGTTCTCCCAACTGTCCGTATCAACGCCGATCTCGCGTTGGGTGACTATGCAGCCCTCGTGCTTGTGCACGTACTCGATTGGATCTTCGATGGTGATGATGTGACCGGCCGAGTTCATGTTGCGATAGCCGATGACAGCCGCCAGAGATGTGGATTTACCCGTACCGGTACCGCCGACGAAAATGACGATGCCGCGCTTGGTCATCGCCAGTTGCTGGATCACCGGCGGCAAATGCAGTTCTTCGGTGGTCGGGATTTTTGCCTCGATGCGTCGCAACACCATACCCACGCAGTTGCGCTGGTAAAAACACGACACGCGAAACCGCCCCACGCCCTGCGCCGAGATCGCAAACTGGCATTCGTGGGTTTTCTCGAACTCCTCGCGCTGGCCCGGCGTCATCACGTTGAGCACCATGTCCCGCGACTGCTGCACGCTCAGCGGGCTCTGCGTCACCGGCACAATGCGGCCCTGGACTTTCAGCGAGGGCGGTACTCCGGCCGTGATGAACAAGTCGGAAGCCTTCTTGTGCACCATCAACTTGAGGAACGAGGTGAAATCAAAATCGCTCATGGTTGTTCCCTCGAAATGGCGCAGCGAAAACGCGGTGCAGGAAGTGGGCGGGGAATGTCGATGTTCTGTAAAACGGCAACAACCGGCGCAGATTGCTGCGTAATGCTCTACCCGGTTTTTGAAACGATTACTTGAACAGATCCTTGCTCTTGGCGTAGCTGGACGCTTCCTGGCGCGACACCACACCGCGCTTGACCAGGTCCTGCAGGCACTGATCAAGCGTCTGCATGCCAAACTGCTGGCCGGTCTGGATAGCCGAGTACATCTGCGCCACCTTGTCTTCGCGAATAAGGTTGCGAATGGCCGGAATGCCGACCATGACTTCATGCGCGGCCATGCGCCCGCCGCCCACCTTCTTCAGCAACGACTGCGACACCACTGCGCGCAACGATTCGGAGAGCATCGAGCGCACCATCGGTTTTTCGCCTGCCGGAAACACATCGATGATGCGATCGATGGTCTTGGCCGCCGAACTGGTATGCACGGTAGCAAACACCAGATGTCCGGTTTCAGCCGCGGTCAGCGCCAGGCGAATGGTCTCCAGATCGCGCAACTCGCCGACCAGGATGAAATCGGGGTCCTCGCGCAACGCAGAGCGCAACGCCTCGTTGAAGCCCAGCGTGTCGCGATGGATCTCGCGCTGATTGACCAGACATTTCTGTGAGGTGTGCACGAACTCGATCGGGTCCTCGATCGTCAACATGTGGCCGTATTCGGTCTTGTTGATGTGATCGACCATGGCCGCAAGGGTGGTGGACTTGCCCGAACCGGTTGGCCCGGTCACGAGAATCAAGCCCTGCGGCTGTTCGATCAATTCCTTGAAGATGCGCGGGCAACCGAGGTCCTCCAGCGTCAGCACTTCGGCCGGAATGGTGCGAAATACTGCGCCCGCACCGCGGTTCTGCGTGAACGCATTGACGCGGAAGCGTGCCAGCCCGGGGATCTCGAAGGAGAAGTCGGTTTCGTAGAATTCTTCGTAATCGCGTCGCTGCTTGTCCGACATGATGTCGTAGATCAGCGAGTGCACCTGCTTGTGCTCGAGCGCGGGAATGTTGATCCGGCGTACATCGCCATCGACCCGAATCATCGGAGGCAAACCTGCCGACAAATGCAGATCGGAAGCTTTGTTCTTTACCGAGAACGCAAGCAGTTCGGCAATATCCATCTGTCGCTCCCCTGACTGATCATGTGCAGCAATGAATGTAACGCAACACCGCGCCGGTCACCCGCCTGCCTCACGGTGGGCAGCAAACACCTGCTTGGCAATGGAGCCCAGACGAAGCCCTGACCCCTGCGACTGTCTGGATGGTACTCGGCTGGCAGCCCGCGCGACCAGCCCTGAGCGCCGCAGACCTGCAAAGCTTGACGCAGGCCGCAGTGGCCTGAGCCATTTCAGTGCGCTGCGGCGATCATGCATGCGCCGCATCGTCCGCATGCAGCGGGATGTCACTGCCATCGCGCTCAAGCTAAGGTAGCCAGTTACAGCAGCGGCGAGGACTCGTGGATGACACACATTGCCTTCATCGGCGGCGGCAACATGGCACGCAGCCTGATTGGCGGGCTGCTGAAGACGGGAATGGCGGCAAACTGCATCAGCGTGGCCGAACCGCTCGCCGAAGCGCGCCAGGCGCTGGGCCGCGATTTTGGTGTATCCAGCTACGCTGACAGCCAGCTTGCGGTGGCTGACGCGGATGTCGTCGTGCTGGCAGTCAAGCCACAGATCATGCCTGGCTTGCACGCCAGCTTGCAGGACACGCTGCAACGCAGGCGTCCGCTGGTGATTTCCATCGCCGCCGGCGTACGCCTGCGGCAACTGGAAATCTGGTTTGGCGCGGGTCTGGCGATCGTGCGCTGCATGCCGAACACACCGGCGCTGATCGGTGCCGGAGCCACGGCACTGTGTGCGAACGACCGCACCGGTGCCGCCCAGCGCGCGCAGGCCCAGCACATTCTGGACGCCGTCGGCATTACCCGCTGGGTCGAAGACGAACGCCTGATGGACACGGTGACGGCGCTCTCCGGCTCAGGACCGGCGTACTTCTTTGCGCTGGTCGAACACCTTGTGGCCGCGGCCGTGGCACAGGGCCTGTCAGCGGACATCGCGCGCGCGCTCGCTGCGCAAACCTGCCTTGGCGCAGGCCGTATGCTCGTGGAGAGTGGCGACGATCCCGCAGAACTGCGCGTAAGGGTGACCTCGCCACACGGCACCACGCAAGCGGCGCTGGAAAGCTTCAGTGCTGATGGCCTGCCACGCATCGTGGCGGCGGCAGTGAAGGCTGCCACGCGCCGCGGCGAGGAAATCTCCATCAACCTGGATACGCTCACATGAGTTACATGCTCAATGCAGTGGCATTTTTGTTGAGCGTGGCGTTTGATGTCGTGGTGGCCCTGCTGGTGCTTCGCGTCATGGCGGAGGCGTGCCGCGCGGATTTTCACAATCCGCTGAGCCAGCTCATTTATCGCTACACCAATCCGGTGCTCGCGCCGTTGCGCAAGATCGTGCCCAACTGGCGACGCATCAATCTGGCCGCGCTGGTGCTGGCCTGGCTGGCACTGGTGCTCAAGCGCTTGCTGCTATTTGCCTTGGGCGGAGTGCTGCCACAGATACTGGGCCTGCTGTTGCTGGCACTGGCTGATCTGCTCGATTTCATGCTGCTGCTGTACATCGTGCTGGTCTTTGCCTGGTCATTGCTGAGCATGCTTGGCGTCGATTCACGCCAGCCGCTGCTGCGGCTGATGGATGCGCTGGTCACGCCCGTACTGCGACCGCTGCGCGGCAAGCTCATCGCCGGCAACATCGATTTTGCGCCGATGGTGATCCTGCTCGGGCTTTTTCTGGCACGCATGCTGGTAGCCGCGCCGCTGCTGGATCTGGGCAATCAACTGGCAGTAGGCGGCTGACTGCTTCAGCAAGCCACGGTCACACCAGCGCACATACCCCAGCCTGACGACCGGTCAGCCACAACAGCCAAGAGTCAGCGGCGAGCCCACTGCGCGATGATTTGATGGATGGCGTCCAGCCCGTCGAACAATGCGGCCGGACCAGGCTGCAGGATGATTGGTGACTTGATCTCGTACAGGTCCCCATGGATCACCGCCGGGATCGCGTCCCAGCCGGGTCGCGCCGTTACCCGCTCTGGGCGAAAGCGCTTGCCGCACCACGAGCCCAGAATGATGTCCGGCATACGCCGCACGACTTCGTCGCCATTGGCCAGAATGCGCTGCCTGGCCAACGACTCGCGCGACAGCTCGGGGAAACAATCGATGCCGCCAGCGATCTCCACCAGCTCCGCCACCCACTGGATACTGGTGATGATCGGCTCGTCCCACTCCTCCGTGTAGACCTTGGGCCGCCGCGGCAACTGCGCGGCAGCCGCGCGAATGACGGCAATGTGCTGCTCGGCGCGTTGCGCATACGCTTCGGCTTTTTCGTGCGCGCCCACCATGGCGCCGAGTCGGCGGATATAGGCCACGATGCCGGCCACGCTGCGATGGTTGCTGATCCACACCTCGACGCCAGCCTTGATCAACTCTCGGGCGATATCCGCCTGGATGTCGGAGAAGCCGATCGCCAGATCCGGTTGCAGTGCGAGGATCGCCTCGATCCTGGCGCTGGTGAACGCGGAAACCTTGGGCTTTTCCCTGCGCGCGCGCGCGGGCCGCACGGTAAAACCGGAGATTCCGACAATGCGCTGCTGCTCGCCCAAGGCGTACAGCACTTCGGTTGGTTCTTCGGTGAGGCAGACGATGCGCTGCGGGTAGGCGTCGCTCACGCCGCACCCGGTGCCGTACCGAGCACGGTCACGATCACCGTGCGCTGATGCGGGCGTCGGCGGTGTTCCCACAGATACACGCCCTGCCACGTACCCAGCTGGAGCCGACCGGCATGCAGCGGAATGGTCACGCTCACTCCGGCCAGGATCGAACGGACATGCGCGGGCATGTCGTCCGGACCCTCGGCCACGTGGCGAAAAAGCGGGTCAGCGTCCGGCACGGCCCGGGCAAACCAGCGCTCCATATCCCCACGCACTGTCGGGTCGGCGTTCTCGCCCAGCAGCAGCGAACAACTCGTGTGCGGAACAAACACGTGCACGATCCCACTGCTCACGCCGCTGCCGGCGACACGCACGGACACGAGATCGGTGATATCGTTGAAACCTCGCCCCGGTGTGGGCACCGTGATGCTGGCATGCATTGCCATCATTGCACCGCGATCACGGGTACAAGAGATGGCTGGTCCACGCCTGACCGTGCCGGTTCCAGCGCACGCGCGTGTGCAGGCGAAAAGCCGCGCCGTACCAGAACTCCAGCGCATCAGGCTCGACCAGGAACCCGCCCCAGTGCGGCGGCCGGTTCACCTCGCGCCCGGCGTACTCCTGTTCGTAATGTGCCACGCGCTGCTCAAACGTGGCGCGATCGGGCAACGTCTGCGACTGCAACGACGCCCACGCGCCGATCTGGCTGTGCCGACCGCGCGAGGCAAAGTACGCGTCCGATTCTTCGCCCTGCAACTTGCGCGCCGGGCCCTCCACGCGCACCTGCACGCCCTGGCGCAGTTGCTTCCAGTGAAAGTTCAGCGCGACCTGCGGATGCGCGTCAAGCTGGCTGCCCTTGTCGCTTGAGTAATTGGTGTAAAACCGAAACCCGCGTTCATCGACGCCCTTGAGCAATACCATGCGCGACGCTACGCGGCCGGCACCGTCCACGGTCGCCAGGTTCATTGCCGTCGGTTCCCGATCGGGGCTGGCAATGGCCTCGTCCAGCAAGCCGCGGAAGGTGGTGAGAATCTCGGAATTCAGCATGGCGTCAAAACTTTCCTTTTGCATCGCGCCAACTAACGGCATCATGGTGCGGATGATAGATGCCCATGATAAACCAACGACCGGTCGCGACGGCATGGCCAACGCCGCCTTGATGGCGACAGCGCAGTGCATTTCGGCGCTGACCGGCAGCGTTCGGCGTCCACCGTTCAGAGCGCCGGGAGATCGCGTTACTCCGCCCCCCGGATTCACTTCGTGCTACCGCACAGGTCACGCATGAAACTTTATGCCGACAACTCCAACGACGCCCTCGCCGGCCATTTGATCGATCAGTACGCAGGTCGCATAGCACGCTCACGGCGGCCCTACGTGCTGGGCTTGTCGGGGCTGCAAGGCAGTGGCAAGAGCACCCTCGCGCGGGTGATGAGGGCGAAGGCGGAAGCCAGCGGGTGTCCCACTGAAGTGCTGTCGCTGGACGATTTTTACTATGCACGCAGTGACCGCGAAGACCTCGCACAACAGATCCATCCGCTGCTGCGCACGCGGGGCGTACCGGGAACCCACGAGATTGAATTGTTGCTCTCGGTGCTGGCGGCGATGCCCAACGCTTCGCTGAAACTCCCGGTAACCTACCCGCGTTTTGACAAGGGCCGGGACACTCGCATACCGCCATCGCGCTGGCCGCGCATTGTCCGCGTGCCGAAGCTGGTGATCGTTGAGGGCTGGGCGCTGGGTATCCGCCCACAGCTGCAGTCGCAACTGCTCGCCCCGATGAATGCGCTGGAGCAAAAAGAAGATCCCGACGGTACCTGGCGCCGCTGGGTCAACCGCCAGTTGCGCGGCTATCAACCACTGTGGCGCAAGTTTGATGCATTGATCGTGTTGCAAGCCCCGAGCTGGGACATCGTGCAACTGTGGCGGGGGGAACAGGAGCAGGACCTGCTCGCCCGGCATGCACCGTTGGCTATGGACGCCAAGGCCATGCAGCGCTTCCTTGCGCACTTCGAGCGTTTGAGCCGACATGCCCTGGCGACGCTGCCGGCGGTTGCCGACAGCGTCGTGGAATACGACGAACAACGCCACGTCACCGCACTCAGCCACGGCTGAATGACAGCTCGCGGGTCGTCGCGTATAAGCCGCGCATCAGTCGACGATGAAATTGACCTTCATGTTGACGCGCCACTCAGTCACCGTACCGTCTTCGGAAGTGACCACCTTTATTTCGTTGATCCAGGCGCCCTTGATTTTTTTCACTGACTCAGCCGCCTTGCTCAGGCCATGCTGCACCGCTCCTTCCAGACCCTGGGTGGAGGAAGCATTGATTTCAATTACCTTGGCTACCGACATGGTGAATCTCCTGTTGGGCTGCGCAGGACGGCGCAGCGCGTCACCTGCAACGGCGTCGGCATTCTCCACGCGCTGACGGTGGCCCGCGCCTGTGCAGGCAAGGGCAGCACGTCAGGTCAATGTTGCCGCAGCGCGCGCGATGAAGTGAGAACGCGAGCGGCCACAAGTGAAGCCGAAAATCCGCTGCAAGAGCCCCACGAGCATGGCGACGATGATGTGAGCGGGACGTCGACACACGTGCACTGCAGCCACCGGGGTGGCGTCAGCAGGGTCAAGCGTGCGCTCGACGAACTCAGCTGCGATGCACGACGGACAAAGCGATGTCAGTGCGCAAGCAACGCTGCATATCCGGTTCGCGCATCGGGCCATCGAGGGGCAAAACCACTGGCACGCAGCCGCGAGTTGCTTAGGCGCTTGCTACCGACACCGGCCGGCGGCGGGCCGTCCGCAGGCAAGGGCGCGTCAATCAACCATGCCAGATGGTCGTACAGCACATCGAGCGGCAGCGGGGTGTCGTCCACGCCCAGATACAAGTCCATCGGCTCGGGTAACTGCAGCAGGTGCGCGATGGCCGCGGCGGCATCGTCGACGTGGATGCGATTTGCCCAATGCTGCACCGAGCGCGGCACCCTGGCCAGACCAGCACGCAAGCGCTCCAGCAACTGCAGGCGCTCCGGACCGTACAGCCCAGCCAGGCGCAACACGACCGAGCACACGGGCTGCGCGGTCAACCACTGCTCAACGTCGTGCAACACCCTGCCGTTGAATCCCAGTGGTGCTGGCAGTGTTTCTTCGTCCACCCATGCTGCGCCATGCTCGCCATATACGGCGCTGGAGGACACCATCAGCACGCGTCGGAGTGTCGTCATGCTTGCGGCCGTCAACAGGTTGCGCAACCCGTCGGCAAACAACGCAAGATACGTGTCCACATCACGCCGATCAGGTGCAGGCAGATAGACCAGCTGAGTCAACCCGCTTGGCAGATCCTGCAGGCTATGCGCCGCGGTGAGATCCGCGCTGATCCAGTGGATGCCGTCGTGCGCGGCAACTGGCGGCGTGCGCCGCAGTGCCCACACCTCGTCGCCGCGCAGCCGCAAGAGCTTCGCCAGGCGCAAGCCCACACCACCACATCCGGCCAACAGCACCCGTTCGCTCACTAGTGGCACCCTCTGCAAACACTGACCCGCGCGACAAATGAAATGGCTCGTGCGCGCCTGACTAAACGAATACACACTCGCTCACGCTGCACCCAAAGGTAGAGTCAGCCACGGCATGCGCGCGTTGGTCTGCGTCAGCCCTGCTAGCATTTGTGCATGAACCCGTCACCCAACCTGTTCATCATCGGTGCCACTGGAGCCGGCAAGACGTCCATTGGACGCCGGCTCAGCGCACATTATGGACTGCCATTCGTCGATCTCGATCAGGAAATTGAACGCGACACGGGAGCAAGCGTCAGCATGGTGTTCGAGATCGAGGGCGAAACCGGCTTCCGCGCACGCGAGAGTGTGCTGCTGGACGCGTGCACGCAGCGCAACGGTGTGATCCTGGCCACGGGTGCTGGCGCGATTCTCGCTGCCGCAAACCGCCAGCGGCTGGTTGCCCGCGGTTTCGTGATCTGGTTGCAAACCAGTGTTGAGCAACAAATGCAGCGCCTGCAGCGCGATACGCAGCGCCCGCTGCTGGCTGGCACGGATCGGCGCGCGCGATTGCAGGCCATGAGCGACACACGCCAGCCGCTGTACCGGGCCATCGCCGATCTGGCGGTAGCCGGGCAAGGTGGCTCGGTCTCCGCCGCCAGCGAGCGCTGCATTGCCTTGCTCGATCAGCACTGGCAGCGTCAGGCCTTGACCGGCGCGCAGCACCCGGCATGAGTATGCAGACCATCAACGTCGCGCTTGGCCAGCGCAGCTACCCGGTATGGATTGGTCCCGGTCTGTTGCACGAACAGGATCGCTGGCGCGCCGTGCTGCGCGGTCGCCACGTGCTGGTGATCAGCAACACCACCGTCGCCCCGCTCTATCTGGAGCGCGTGACGCAGGCACTGCACGGTCTGCACTGGGCAACTTTTTTGCTGGAGGATGGCGAGGCGCACAAGACCTTTGCAAACGTCGGACACGCGCTGGAAGCGCTGGGGCAACTGGGCGCCACGCGCGACGCTTGTGTCATCGCGCTGGGCGGAGGCGTGGTTGGGGACCTGGCAGGCTTCAGCGCCGCGTGCTGGATGCGTGGTATCGATTTCATGCAAATGCCGACCACCCTGCTGGCGATGGTCGATGCCTCGGTCGGCGGCAAGACCGGGGTGAACCTGCCCGTCGGCAAGAATCTTGCCGGCGCATTCCACCAGCCACGCGCGGTGGTCGCGGATCTGGACACGCTGCGGAGCCTGCCGGATCGTGAATATCGCGCCGGCCTGGCTGAAGTGGTGAAAGCAGCGGCGATCGGTGACGAAGCCTTTTTTTCGTGGCTGGAGCAGCATGCCCACGCGCTCGCGGAACGGGATGTCGACGCACTGCTGGAAACCATCGCGCGCGCGGTGCGCTACAAGGTGGGTGTCGTGCAGCGTGACGAAACCGAGCAAGGCGAACGTGCCCTGCTCAATTTCGGCCACACCTTTGGTCATGCACTGGAAACTGCCGGCCACTACACCAGTCTTCTGCATGGCGAAGCGGTGGCGATCGGCATGCGCCTGGCCGCACAGCTGTCCGCACGCCTGGGCATGAGCGCACCGACTGCTGGCCATCGACTGCAAGAACTTCTGCAAACGCTTTCGCTGCCCACCGCGCTGCCGCCCGACTGCGATGCGCAGGCGCTGCTTGCATTGATGCGACTGGACAAGAAAAACACCGCCGAGAGCTTGCGCTTGATCCTTTGGCGCGGTATCGGACACGCCCAGATCGTGGACAACGTGAACGAGGCCGAAGTGCTCGCGGTGCTGCATGCCGCAGGCAAAGGCTCGCCGGGAACCCGACCGCAGGGCGGCGCCACCCTTCGCCCGGCGTGACGGCGAGCGCCAACAACCGCTCGTGCTGAAATGCAGGGGCGAGCGTTTGCCGGCATGCGTTCGATCAAATGCAGATGCGGCCATGCCTGCCGCGCGCGACCGAACAGGCCGCGCGGCAAGGACGTCATGACAAATCCTATAAACTGTGTTGCCCGGCTTCGCAGCTGTTTGTGTTACCCAGGAAACCATGCGCCTTTATCTGCAAACCGCGCCCGGTATCAGCGACGCACCACGCTATGTCCAGATCACGCTGGAACAGGACCTGCTCGGCGGCTGGACGCTGTACCGCGAGTCCGGCGTGCAGGGCGGTCGCGCCACGCTGAAGCGCGAACAGTTTCTGGAACGCGATGACGCCACTGCCGCGTTTGAAAAGGCCCGCGACGCGCAGCTCAAGCGCGGTTTCCGGGTAATGTTTGCCCAAGGCCAGGAAGGCCCTTACGGACGTTGACATGGCTTTTGCGGATTTGAAAAATGACCGCTTGCTGCGCGCCCTGCGCTGCGAGCCGACCGATACCACCCCGATCTGGGTGATGCGTCAGGCTGGTCGCTACCTGCCGGAATATCGCGCCACGCGCGAACGTGCGGGAAGTTTCATGGCCCTGGCGCAAAACCCCGAGCTCGCCTGCGAAGTGACGCTGCAGCCGCTGGAGCGTTTTGATCTGGACGCTGCGATCGTCTTCTCCGACATCCTCACCATTCCCGAAGCGATGGGCCTGGGGCTGTCGTTTGCATCCGGCGAGGGGCCGCAATTTGAGCGCCCGGTACGCAGCCGCGCCGATGTTGCCAGACTCGGCGTGCCGGACATGGCCGGTGACCTGCGCTACGTGATGGATGCCGTGCATCTGATCCGCGAAGAGTTGCACGGCCGCGTGCCACTGATCGGTTTCTCCGGCAGCCCATGGACCCTGGCCTGCTACATGGTGGAAGGCCACGGCTCGCGCGACTTTGCCACGTGGAAAACCATGTGCTGGAACGACCCGAGCCTCGCCCACCAATTGCTTGACATACTCGCGCAGTCGGTTGCGCACTATCTGCTCGCCCAGGTCAACGCGGGCGCGCAAGTGCTGATGATCTTCGACACCTGGGGCGGCCTGCTCGGGCCCGCCGCGTTTCGCGAGTTTTCGCTGCGATACATCACACAGATCATCGCCGCGTTGAAAGCCGACCCGCGCGCGCAAGAGATACCCGTCATCGTGTTTTCCAAGGGCGCCGGCCAGCATCTGGCAGAGATGGCTGGCATCGGTTGTGCCGCGCTGGGTGTCGACTGGACGCTGGACATGTCCTCGGCCCGGCATGCCGTGGACGGCAAGGTCGCACTGCAGGGCAACCTGGATCCTGCCGTGATGCGCGCGCACCCTGATGTCATTCTCCGCCAGGCGCGTGCCGTGATGGACAGCTATGGCAACCATCCCGGTCACATCTTCAACCTCGGCCATGGCATCACGCCGGAAGTCGATCCGCAAAACATGCAGGTGCTGGTGGATGAGGTGCATGCCTACGGGCGTACGTTGCGCGGCAGCTGATCGCCAATGCTTTGAGCGCACAAGTACTGATCGCACGTACCGATAAAATACGTACTGATCACATGCGTACTGATCGCCAGGCGCAATCATCGCTTGCGCACGCGTGGAAGCATCGTCCGGCCAGTTCGTCGGCCAGATGGCTGATCTGAGATGGATGTAATTGCAGAAACCCATCCAGCCGCGACGATTGCGGCGGCCAAGTGTTCCTGGCGCTGACCCAGCTTACGCTCACCGATTGTCGTGTTCGGCGTTAAAACGCATGCCACTGACGTCGTGAGTTGCGTTGCCCGTTTCTGAAACGCGGCACGGATCTTTTGGATCTTCCCGCGCTGATGCCACGGTCGGACTGGTGCTGCACGCTCGCGCACTGCAGCGTGGTTGGGCGCTTATCCTGCTGCCTGTCAACGCGCCGGCTCGGTGGTTCGGCACTCGCAGAAGGTACCTGCGGCGGCGCTTGTTTGGGCCATTCCGCCCGCGCCCGTACAATGTCCTGTCCCTACATCCAACGTGCGCGCCATTGGCGCGCCATCGCGAGTTTCCATGGAAAAGATTTTCGAGCCAGCCCAGATCGAAGCGAAATGGTACGCACGCTGGGAAGCCAGCGGCGCGTTCCAGCCGTCTGGCACAGGCGAGCCTTATTGCATTTTGTTGCCGCCGCCCAACGTGACCGGCACGCTGCACATGGGGCACGCATTTCAACAGACCGTGATGGACATGCTGACGCGCTACCAGCGCATGCGCGGCATGCACACGCTGTGGCAGGTGGGTACGGATCACGCCGGTATCGCCACGCAGAAGATCGTGGAAAACCAGCTTGCCACGGAAAACCTGACGCGCCATGACCTGGGTCGCGATGCCTTCATCGAACGCGTCTGGCAGTGGAAGCAGGAGTCCGGCTCGACCATCACCAACCAGATGCGGCGACTGGGCGTGACGGCGGACTGGTCACGCGAACGCTTCACGATGGATGCCGGGCTGTCTGCCGCTGTGCGCAAGGTTTTCATCGAGTGGTTTCGCGCGGGGCTGATCTATCGCGGCAACCGCCTGGTGAACTGGGACCCGGCGTTGGGCACCGCGGTATCCGATCTGGAAGTTAACAACGTCGAGCGCGACGGGCACATGTGGTCGATTCGCTACATGAGCCTGGACGGCGCGGCGTCGGTCGTGGTCGCCACCACGCGGCCGGAAACCATGCTTGGTGATGTCGCTGTCGCCGTGCATCCGCACGACGAACGCTACGCGTACCTGATCGGCAGCATGCTGCACCTGCCACTTACCGGGCGCGAGATCCCGGTGATTGCCGATGAGTACGTCGATCCCGAGTTTGGTACCGGCGCGGTCAAGATCACGCCGGCGCATGACTTCAACGACTATGCGGTGGGTCAACGACATGCCTTGAAGCCGATCGAAATTTTCACTCTCGGGGCGAAGATCAACGACAACGCGCCGGAAAAATATCGCGGTCTGGACCGCTATGACGCGCGCAAGCTGATCGTCGCTGACCTTGAAGCCGCCGGCCTGCTGGTCGAGACGAAACCGCACAAACTGCAGGTGCCGGTAAGCCAGCGCTCGGACGCAGTCATCGAGCCGATGCTGACCGACCAATGGTTCGTCGACCTCACTGCAGACATCCAGGCAGATGGACGTCCAGGCGGCCGCAAGGCAATCACGCAGCCCGCGCTCGACGCCGTGCGCTCCGGCGCGATCAAGTTCGTGCCGGAGAACTGGGCAACAACTTACACGCAGTGGCTGGAAAACATCCAGGACTGGTGCATCAGCCGCCAGTTGTGGTGGGGCCATCGCATCCCCGCCTGGTATGACGCAGCCGGCAACATCTTCGTGGGCGAGGACGAAGCCGATGCGTGCGCCCACGCCCATACCCCTCCAGTGGGCGATTTGCGGCAAGACAATGATGTGCTGGACACCTGGTTCTCATCCGCACTGTGGCCGTTTTCCACTCTGGGCTGGCCAGCTGACGGTCCGGTCACGAATGAGCGAGGTGACGTGGTTGCAAACTGGCAGGACGACAAGATTTTCCTGCCCAGCGCGGTACTTGTCACCGGCTTCGACATCATTTTTTTCTGGGTCGCGCGGATGGTCATGGCGACCCGCTATTTCACCGGCCAGATACCGTTTCGCGAGGTCTACATCAACGCCATCGTGCGCGACGCCGAAGGCAAGAAGATGTCCAAGTCCAAGGGCAACACGCTGGACCCGCTGGACCTGATTGACGGCATCGAGCTGGAACCGCTCGTGGCCAAATCCACAAAGTCCCTGCTGATTCCGCAGGTTAGAACCAAGGTCGAGAAACGCATCCGCAAGGATTATCCCGACGGCATCCCGTCGATCGGCACGGACGCGCTGCGCTTCACCTTTGCGGCCCTGGCCAGCTACAGCCGCACGATCAACTTCGACATCAAGCGGGCCGAGGGCTACAAGGCGTTTTGCAACAAACTGTGGAACGCGGCGCGCTTCGTGCTGATGAACCTGCCCGCAGGCGAAATCGCCGCACCGGACGGGCCGCCGGCAACCGAGGCCGAGCGCTGGATCCTGACGCGGCTCAAGCAGACCCTTGGCGAAGTCGAGCAGCACTTTGCCAGCTATCGCTTCGATCATCTCGCGCAGGCGCTTTACGAGTTTGTTTGGAACGATTACTGCGACTGGTTCCTGGAATTGACCAAGCCGGCCTTGAATGGCGACGACGACGCTGCGGCGGCATCGACCCGCCACACTTTGCTGGTTGTGCTGGAAACAGTACTGCGCGCGTTGCACCCGGTGATTCCGTTCATCACCGAGGAAATCTGGGAGTCGATCAGTCCGAAGCTGGCGCTGAGCGAACCCAGTCTCATGCAACGGCCCTGGCCCGATGCCAACGAGATACCTGCTGACGCCGCCGCAACCGCCGAAATCGAGTGGTTCAAGAATGTGCTGTCAGGCATCCGCAAGATTCGTTCGGAAATGAACATCTCGCCGGCGAAAGTCATTCCGCTTTTGCTCGCTGACGGTCAGGCCAGCGATCGCACGCGCGTTGCCAAATTCGCGGCGCAAATCGCGTTCCTCGCGCGCACGGAAACACCGCGGTGGATCGCGGCGGGCGCCGAAGAAGCTGCCGCTGCCGCTGCGGTCGGAACCTTGCGCGTGATGATCCCGCTGGCTGGACTGATCGATCTTGATGCCGAAAAGTCGCGGCTGGCGAAAGAAATGGCGCGGATTGAAACGGAGATCACCAAGTGCGAGGGCAAGCTCGGCAACGCCAACTTCATCAACAACGCGCCGGCCGATGTCGTCGCCCAGGAGCGCCAGCGCATCATCGACTGGAAAATCACGCTGGCAACTCTGCGTGAGCAGGCGGCCAAACTCTAGCCAGCCGCCCGATGCAGCGCGCTTCATCCGCAGGTCGGCAACTGCCGGCCGCGTTGGCCAAGCGCCGGCATCAACTGACTTCAGAGCAAAGAGCTAAGCAGTGCCCGAACCCCAAACCGATTCTCGGCAACGCTTCACCCGCGGAAGCTGCGCAATCACGAACGCGCCGCCAGATCCAGCGCCATGACGATCGCGTCCTCGCGCCCGTCGCGTGCCGGGTAATAGCGCAAGCGGCGTCCGATCTCATGAAACTCCATGGACGAGTACAACGCGATGGCGTGCGCATTGGACGGGCGCACTTCGAGAAAAACCCGTGCGGCGTGGTTCCACCCGGCAATGCCAATCAGCCGCGTGAGCAAATGCCGCCCGAGGCCCCCGCTGCGCCGCGTGGAGTCGATGCACAAGTTCAATACGTGCGCTTCCCCAGCGCCCACGGACAGGATGCCGTAGCCGGCCGGCATACCGTCCACCGACAACACCCAGCACGAATGGCCGCTTTTCAAGCAGTCGCCGAATATGTTCCCGGACCAGGGGAATTCGTAAGCCGCGATCTCCATCGCGCTGACGGCAGCGAGGTCCCCCGGACACATGGCGCGGACCCTGATTTGCGGCTTGACCACGGCGGCCATGACGATCAGCCAGCCGCCGCAGCCGCCAGAGTCTGGCGCACGCTGCGCAGCGCGCCCCACAGGCGGCGCTTGGCCCCTGCATCGGTGAGCACCTGAGTCAGTTCGTCGACCAGCACGACTTCCGCGCTCTGCAATACAGCGACCGGCAAGTCACGTCCCAACGCGCGCGCCTGCGCCTCGCCAAACACGAGATAGATAGCTGCCGCTGGGACCTCAGCCAACAGACCAGAGCTTGCCGTGACGCGGGCTGCGCGCGCCAGCGCCGGGCCACACGCATTGAGCGCCCGGCCCAGCAGATCCAGCTCACGCGTACTGTTGCCTTCGCCCAGGACAATGACGCACGCGCCGCTGGACGCCGTTGACAGAGCTGGACCGCCAGCGGTATCCGTGAGCGGCGCCCTTGCCGCAGGTGCTCGGCGCGCCCAAGGCGTGATGCCCAAGGCGCGCAGTACGCGAAGCCGATGGTCACCACTGATGCTTTGGTGCGCAGGCAGGTTCATGTCGCGTTGCGCCGTGCCCGCCTGCGCGCGGTCAGCGCCCACACGGTCCACAGCGGGCCGGACAGCAGGTACAGAGTAAATCCGACAAACAGGACGCGTGCCGGGTCCACCACCAGCAACGCCAGCAGCAGTACCGCGCCAACCATCCACACGAACGGTACGCGCTGGCGTTCCCCCACTGGCAACGCTTTGAAACTGAAATAGCGAAAGCGGCTGACCATCAGCAAGCCGACAATCATCGCGATCCACGGCGTGACAAAGGACAACTCGCTGCCCGCGTAGCCAAACTTGTCCATGCTCCAGACAAACGACATGCATACGGCCGCCGCGGCTGGACTGGCCAGGCCTTGAAAATACCGTTTGTCGGCGACGCCAACCTGGGTATTGAAGCGTGCCAGGCGCAGCGCGGCGCAAGCGGCATAGATAAATGCGGCGGCATAGCCGAGCTTGCCCCACATCGGGCCGTAATCAGCCAGCGCCGACAGCGACCACGTGTACATCACCAGCGCCGGCGCAAGGCCGAAGCTGACCAGGTCCGACAGCGAATCATACTGCACGCCAAATTCCGTCTGGGTGCCGGTCAAGCGCGCTACCCGGCCGTCCACGCCGTCCAGCAATGCAGCCACGAAAACCGCGACCGCAGCTTCCGTAAAGCGCCCGTCGATACTGGCAATGATCGCGTAGAAACCGGCGAACATCGCTCCCGTGGTGAACAGGTTGGGAAGCAGGTAAATGCCCTTGTGCCGCGGCGGTCTGACAGGCGCTGAATCGCTCATCGAGCTATCCGTGATCTAATGCGCACAGTGTAAACCATCGACCGCTTGAGTCCGGCGCGCCGGGGTGCTAACAAGGCTATCTGTTGATTACCCCTTTGGAGAACACCATGCGCCGTTCGCTCCTTGTAGTGGTTTTACTGTTGCTGGCCACGATGGCATCCGCGCAGGTTTACAAGTGGACGGATGCCGGCGGCACCGTGCACTACTCGGAAACCCCGCCGGCGACCGGTACCAGTTTCAAACAAATCACCACCAACGGCAGCGCTCCGCCCAGTGCCAAGGCGCCAGCGGTTGCGAGGAAAGCGGGCAACCCGAGCGAAACCGCGGCGCCAGCCGCCGCTGCCCAGCCGGTGGCAGACACCCCGGAGAATCGGGACAAGCTTTGTACCTCGCTCAAGGCCAACCTCGCATCGCTGGAGGGAAAAGCTCCCGTGGTGATGCAGAAGGAAGGAAAGAATGTGCTGCTGGATGACACCGAGCGCCAGGCGCAAGTTGCGACCGCGCAGAAGCAGTACGCACAATATTGCCCGACGAAGTAAGTTGGGCAACACGCAACCCGGCCTGGGCCGATGTGCGCATCGGCGCAGCGCTGGCGGCGCGGCATGTACGATCGACAACAGTGGACCGGTGGCACGTGGCCGCGCTGCGCAATCGATTGCTGCCGCGCGAAGTCTTTGCGCTGACTCACGCAACGCGCGCAAACCGCGCGTCATGCCCGCGCACATGCTTACCTGGGCCAGGCGCACCGGTACAATGGGATTTGTCCTCACGCCGGAACCAAGCGCATGCGTCTCAGCCAATTCCACCTGGCCACCGTAAAGGAAGTTCCTGCCGACGCGGAGATCACCAGCCATCGGTTGATGCTGCGCGCGGGCATGATCCGCAAGCTTGCGTCGGGCCTGTACACCTGGTCGCCACTCGGCCTGCGCGTGTTGCGCAAGGTCGAGGCAGTGGTGCGCGAGGAAATGGATCGCGCCGGCGCCATTGAAATGCTCATGCCGTCCATCCAGCCGCGCGAGCTTTGGGAAGAAACCGGTCGCTGGGAAAAGTTCGGTGGCCAGCTGCTGAAAATCAAGGATCGCAAGCAGCAGGAGTTTTGCTACGGCCCGACGCATGAAGAGGTCATTACCGACTTTGCGCGCAACGAGCTGAAAAGCTACAAGCAGTTGCCGATCACGTTCTACCAGATTCAAACCAAATTCCGCGACGAAATCCGGCCACGCTTCGGCGTTATGCGCGCGCGCGAATTCCTCATGAAGGACGCATACTCGTTCCATCTCACGCCCGAGTCGCTGGCGGAGACCTATGCGGTGATGTACGCGACTTACGCGCGCATTTTCACCCGCCTGGGGCTGACCTTTCGCGCGGTGCAAGCGGATACCGGCGCGATCGGTGGCAATGCAAGTCACGAATTCCAGGTATTGGCCGATTCCGGCGAAGATGCCATCGCATTTTCCGATGGGTCCGATTACGCGGCCAACCTGGAAAAGGCCGAAGCACTCGCTGCACCGACCACACCGCTGCCGCCTTCTGCGCCGCTGCACACTGTGGATACGCCGACCCAGCGCAGCATTGACGAGGTGGCAGATTTCCTCGCGGTGCCTCCGGCGCAGTGTGTGAAAACCCTGCTTGTGCGTGGTCGATCCGGCGTGGTGGCTTTGTGCCTGCGCGGAGATCACAGCCTCAATGAAGTGAAAGCCGGCAAACTGGATGAACTGAGCGGCGAGCTGGTCCTGGCTAGTGAAGATGAGATCCTGGCCGCGACGGGAACGCAAGCTGGTTTCATTGGACCGGTCGGCTTGCCGGACACAGTGCCGGTCATCGTTGACCGCGACGCGGCTGCGCTGGCGGACTTTGTTTGCGGCGCAAACGCCGCTGGCAAGCACTACACGGGCGCCAACTGGAATCGTGATGCACGTGCCAGCCGCGTAGCTGACCTGCGTAATGTCGTCGAGGGCGATCTGTCACCTGACGGGCGCGGCGTGCTGCACCTGGCGCGCGGCATCGAGGTCGGGCATATCTTCCAGTTGGGTCAGAAATACGCGCAGGTTCTCGATGCCACAGTGCTCAATGACCAGGGCAGGAACGAAGTGATGACCATGGGCTGTTATGGCATCGGCATCAGTCGCATTGTTGCCGCTGCCATCGAGCAATCCCATGACGATTCGGGCATTGTCTGGCCACAGGCGATGGCCCCGTGGAAAGTGGTGGTATGCGTGATCAACTCAAAGCACTTGCCAGAAGTAACCGAGGCCGCCGAGTCGCTTTATCAGGCGCTGTGCGAGCGCGGCGTGGATACGCTGCTGGATAACCGCGGCCTGCGCCCGGGCAGCATGTTTGCAGACATGGAATTGATCGGCATTCCGCACCGAGTCGTGGTCAGTGAACGCGGGGTTGCCGCGGGCACGCTGGAATATCGCGCGCGCAATGAAAGCGCCAGCCGCGCCATCACGCAGGATGAATTGTTCACGCTGCTTGATTGAATACTTCGGCATTGATAATCAAGACTGTAGCCGTATGCGGCCGGTCTGCAATTCACGCGAAAAAGACGATTGGATAGCGGCGGATTTTGCGCGTTGTGAAACCGTCTTGCGATCAATCGCAATCGGTGTAACGCTTTACAATGATTAAGCATATGCGCGAGAATCCACACGTTGGTGTTTCATGGGTACGGAGCGCCCGAGATCCCGTCGCACATAATTGTCTAAATAATTGATGAAAACATTCAGTGGAGAATCCGGCATGGCCGTTGATATCAAGAGTCTCAATAACAATCAGCTGAACGAATTGATCAGCAAGGCGCAAGTCCGTCAGGTCGAGTTGCGCAAGGAAAAGGTCGTCAAGCTGCGCGAGAAAGTACACGCGATGCTCAAGGCCGAAGGTTATTCTTTTGATGACATTTTCGGTGCGCGTGGCAAGGGCAAGCGCGCCGGCGTGCCGGTGCCGCCGAAGTATCGCAACCCGGGTGACTCGGCACAGACCTGGTCAGGTCGTGGCAAGCGCCCACGCTGGTTCAACGATGCATTGAAAGCCGGCAAGAAGGAAAAGGATCTGGCCATCTGATCTTCGCTATCTTGTAATGCAGGAACGCCGGCTTCACGCCGGCGTTCTTTTATCTCGAGACAGCATCAGTAAGGCCTGTTCGCGGCATCACAATGAGCGTCGTGCCGAGACCAGCAAGTCGCCAAACATCAGCCCGGCAACGATGGATATCAGCAGCGTCAGCAACAGCAACGCCGTGTCTATTCCCAGCGGCGCATCGCGCTCCAGCAGAAACGACATGCTGCGAAAGCCCACGCTGCCAGGCACCAGCAGCAGGATGCCTGGCTCGCGAATAACCGCGCCTGGCCGTTGCGCATACCGCGCGTAAAGGTTGGATAACGCACCCACCAGCAGCGCTCCGAGGAATACGCCAAACGGAGCCGCCGGCAGCGAACCGGAAATCAATCCCCCCCAGCGCGTGGCGAGGTAACCCACAACCACGGCACCCATCACCACCAGCCAGTCACGGCGCGCCGCCCGAAACAGGATCGCGAACGCCACTGCACCCACCAGCAAGGCTGGATAATCAGTCCACGGTGGCAGCGGTGGCAGCGCGTAATCGCGCGCATGAATGCCAAAGGCCGCGCACAACTGCGCAGCGGCTACGGTGCCGAACGTCAACTTGAGCAGGGTTGCCATTGCGCCGCCCATGCGGGCCACCCCGGAAACCAGATGCTGGCTCGAGATCTCGCGCACCCCCGTAGTCAATGACATGCCGGGAACCAGAATGATCAGGCTGGCCAGCACGACGGACTTGATGGCCAACGGCACCACGAACGCGCTGACCACGGTGGCCACCGTGGTTGCAACCAGCGCACAGATCAGATCGCTGGCCACTGCCAACCGCGGCCGGCTGCCGGCGAGTACGGTGATCCAGCCGATGAGCAGACCAATCGCGCCGGCCACGACCAGATCGACCCAGGCGCTGTGCAGAAACAGCGCAGCGATGCTTGCAGCGGACAAGCCGTAACTGACAATCGTGCCGGCCTGCGCACGCCGCGTATCGGGCACGCCGAGCGCGCGCAGGCGATGCAGGCCTTCGCGCAGGTCGAGCTTGCCCTCGATCACCTGGTCGGCAATGGCGTCGGCTATGCACAAGCGTGCCAGGTTCACGTCGCCCGGGGCCAGGCGCATGACCTGTGTGCTTTGCGCCAGGCCTTCCTCGCCCTGCGCGACGTCGGCAAAGGAAATGATGATGGCCGTGGGGCTTGACCACACATCTGCGACCAGCCCGAGGCGTCTTGCAGCACCCGCCACGGCCATTTCCAGGCGCGGTGCAGTGGTTCCGTACTGATGCAGACGTCGCGCCAGCTCCAGCAGAAACGCAATGCGCGTTTGCAGCTCGGCCGTGGTCAAGGCCGCGTCGCCAGCTGTGTCCTCGCTCATGCCGCCGCGCGCACCCGCAGCGTCGTGCCGTCGATCGCAAGCACTTCCACCGTGGTGCCCAGCGGCAGGTCGGGCCCGCTGACCAGCCACTGGCCGTCGCCCACGCGGGCCTTGCCGCGCCCGTTGATGATCGGTTCTATCAACTCAAAGCGTTGGCCAATCATCTGCTCGCCGCGCCGATTGAGGTGATCGTCACCGGCATCCCGGCGCTCCACGCGCGGACGCAGCCAGCGCGCATAGGCAAAACAAAACGCAAACGCCAGCAGCGCAAACAAGACTGCCTGCGCCAGCAGGCCCAGCGACGGCAGTGCCAGCAAGAGCAAACCCATCGCGGCAGCCGCCAGCCCGATCCACAGCAGGAAATAACCTGGCGCCATGACTTCGCCGGCAATCAGCAGCAGAGAAAGTATCCACCACAGGTAATGCGTAGAAAGTTCCCACATGGCCAGGGCCTCAGCGCAGCGGCGGTTGGGTTGGCATGCTCATGGTCGCGGAGCGCTGCTGACCGAGCGATTCCTTGGCCAGTTCGGCAATGCCTGCCATCGCGCCGATGACGCCAGTGGCTTCAATCGGCAACAGCAGCATTTTCTGGTTCGGCGAATGGGCCATTTCCTTCAGCGCTTCGATGTAATTGTTCGCGACAAAATAATTCAGCGCGTTGACGTTGCCGTTGCTGATTGCAGTGGATACCATCGTGGTGGCCTTGGCTTCGGCTTCGGCTGACCGCTCGCGCGCCTCGGCGGTGCGAAACGCCGCCTCCTTCTCGCCTTCCGCAGCAAGGATCACCGACTGCTTTTCGCCTTCGGCTTTCAAGATGGCAGCCTGCCGGAAGCCCTCCGCATCCAGAATGTTCGCGCGCTTTTCGCGCTCGGCTTTCATCTGCCGCGCCATGGCGTCAATCAGGTCGCGCGGTGGCGCAATATCCTTGATCTCGATGCGGTTGACCTTGACGCCCCATGGGTGCGTCGCCACGTCGACCACATGCAGCAGCTTGGCGTTGATCGCATCGCGCTGGCTCAGGCTTTCGTCCAGATCCATTGAACCGAGCACGGTGCGGATATTGGTCATGACCAGCGCCAGCGACGCCTGTTCAAGATCAGCCACCTCGTAGGCCGCCTTGGCGGCATCCAGCACCTGGTAAAACACCACGCCGTCGACGCGCACCACCGCATTGTCCTTGGTAATGACGTCCTGGCTGGGGACGTCCATGACCTGTTCCATCATGTTGATCTTGCGCCCGACAGTCTGGTACACGGGAATCAAAAAATGCAGGCCCGGCTCCAGCGTGCGGGTGTACTTGCCAAAGGTTTCGACCGTCCACTCGTAGCCTTGCGGCACGATGCGCACCAGCTTGACCAGCACGATGACCACCACCACCACGAATACCAACGCCAGAATTCCGCTCATGCCCAAATCCTTCCTACATGCGAAGTGCCAAGTATACCGAGGGCATGTGCTGCTCAGGGGCGGCCGGCCAGGCCCAAGCGCGCGGCAACGCTGGGGCCGGCAACACACCACACATGCACGCGTCGCGTACCATGTCTGCTGCAATTGCGCTGAAAACCTATCGGACCATGCATGCAAAAGCGCATCCTGATCATTGAAGACGAGGCGCCGATCCGAGACATGGTGGCCTTTGCCTTGCGCAAGGCGGACATGCTGCCGATCGCCGCCGGCGATGCCGGCTCGGCGCAAATAGCCATTGCCGAAGCCATTCCTGATCTCATTCTGCTGGACTGGATGCTGCCGGGCATCAGCGGCATGGATCTGGCACGACGCCTGCGCAAGGAAGATCTGACCCGCACGATACCGATCATCATGCTTACCGCCCGCGGCGAGGAAGCTGACCGCATTGCCGGGCTGGACGCAGGCGTGGACGATTACGTCGTCAAGCCGTTTTCCACGCGCGAGCTGATCGCACGCATCAAGGCCGTGCTGAGGCGCAGCCATGGCGAGGACACTCTGGGTGTGATCGAGCTGGGTGGCCTGCGTCTGGACGGAGCGGCGCACCGCGTGTTTGCCGGCGAGCAGCAAATAGCCGTTGGACCCACCGAGTACCGTCTGCTGCATTTCTTCATGACGCACACCGAGCGCGTGTATTCACGTGCACAGTTGCTGGACCACGTCTGGGGTGGCAGCGTGTACGTAGAGGAGCGCACGGTCGACGTGCATATCCGCCGCCTGCGCAAGACCCTGGAAACGTGGGGGCTGGATGCGCTGGTACAAACCGTGCGCGGCGCGGGTTACCGGTTTTCGACCAGCCCCGAACCGGAGCGGCCGTAGGGCCGCAAAAAGCCGATGCGCAGCGACAGCGTCATGCTTCGTGTGGTGCTCGCAGCCATTCTGGCCGGCACGCTGTTGCCGGCAGCCTTGATCGCGGCGGTAGGCGGCGCGACCTGGTGGACCCTGGCACTGACTGCGGGTGGCGAAATCATCGCCCTGCTCTGGCTGGCATTGGCCAGGCCCGGCAGAGCCAGTGGACTCTCCAACGCGCTGCACGATCGGCCATCAGCGCACGCCGAGCACACCCGCCAGCAGCGCCTGGCCACGCAGTTGCGCGACGTGCGCGATGCGGCCCAATCATGGCCTGATGCCATCGTGCTGCTTGATCGCCAGGGCTGCGTGCGCTGGCGCAATACTGCCGCGAGCCGCCTGCTCGGTCTGCATCGTCAAGCCGACGAGCGACCGCTGGCCGACCGGCTCAGCGGCAGCGAACTGGGCGCGTGGCTGCGCAAGGAGTCAGACCAGCTTCACACCGACATGCCGGCCCCAGCGGACCCGGCACTGCGTCTGAGTGTGACCATCATGGCATTTGGCGCGCACATGCAATTGCTGCTGGCGCGTGACATCAGCACGCTGAACCGGCTGGAACAGGTGCGGCGCGACTTTGTCGCAAACGTCTCGCACGAGCTGCGCACGCCGCTGACGGTGATCCACGGTTACCTGGAACTGCTTGATCCGGCCGACCTGCCGGAGCTGGCGCCGGTGCTTGTCGAGATGCGCATGCAATCGCAGCGCATGCGGCAGATTGTCGAAGACCTGCTGACGCTGTCGCGCCTGGAAACGCGCCACGCGCTGCCGGATGAACACGTGGCCATGGCTCCGCTGCTGGAAACCCTGCGCCGCGAGGCAGAGGCTCTCAGCCAGGGGCGCCACATCATCACTCTGGACGCAGCCACCGATGTCGACGTACGTGGCTCCGGCCACGACCTGCACAGCGCGTTCTCCAATCTGGTGAGCAACGCCGTGCGCTACACGCCCAGCGGCGGCAATATCCGTCTGAGCTGGCAGCGCACAAGCGCGGGCGAAGCCGTGTTTTCCGTGCGGGACAGCGGGCTGGGGATTCCTGCCGAGCATCTGGGTCGGCTCACCGAGCGCTTCTACCGCGTATCGGCGAGCCGCTCACGCGAATCCGGCGGCACGGGTCTTGGCCTGGCCATCGTCAAGCACATCCTCAACCTGCATCAGGCGCGACTGGATGTCGAAAGCGAGCCGGGCCGCGGCTCGACATTCGCCTGCGTGCTGGACGTGTCGCGCGTGATCGACTCGACTATCGACACTCTCGACAGTGGCGACTCGTCGCCGGCTGGGACCAGCGCACGCCGCCTCTGAGCCAGTACCCGCGAGTGCCCCACAACCCGACCACACGCAGCGCGCTGTTGGTCGCACCCGAGCGCCAGGACCGATACAAAGCACCGGCGTAAAAACCCGCCTGTTTTTTTAGCGCATGACTGCTTGCAGCAGTCGCCGGCTTGCGCCACGAGCGCAAGGCCCTGCGTGCAGGGCGCCACTTGCGGCACCGTGCGCAACGTCCGCTGGACTCTGGCGCGCAACGACCTCAAAACGCCACCTCACCCCACACGCCAAGCTCGTTGGTCTTCACCGTTTGCACGTGCGCCGGGAGCGGAGTGGTGACGGATCTGTCGCCGTCCTGGTGCTTCCATACCCCGGCCAGCTTGAAACCCTTGGTGATCTGATACTGCACGCCAAGGTTGTAGTACGTATCCTCTGCCCGACGATCCAGGTTGCGGCTCAGGCGCGCATTGTCGTAGCGCGCAAATACGCTGACGACATCACTCAGCGCCACGCTGGCCCACAGCGAATAGCCGTCCGCCTGGTCGCGCAACGGGCTCAGTACGTTGTTCCAGTTGCGGGCGTTGAAATACTCCGCGCCAATGCGATATCTGTCGTCGGCGTAGGCGACCAGCACATCGCCGCGGCGCGCGGTGTTGCTGTCCGACGTGCTCGCGGTTTCCTTGCCAAGTTTGCCGCTGTAGCCGCCCACGGCGATCACCATGTGCGCAAACGGCACGAAGCCGACGCGCCCCTCAAAGTCCACGCTGTTGCTGCGACCTGGATTCTTGTAGCCGCCGCCGTTGATCACCGACACGGCATAGTTCATGGCCTTGCCTGCACCCACGTCGCCACCCAGGTGCAGCCCCCAGTCCGCCGAGGTGCCGTACTTGAGGCGGTCGATCAAGGTATTCTCGACGTAGCGGAAGCCATAGGCACTTTCGACAAATGGCACCCAGGGCAAATCCGCCGAACCAATGCGCAACACCGCGGCATCATCGAACTTGCCCTGGACGTAAGCCTTCTTCACAAACACGCTGGTTTGCCCAAGGGCGCTGGCGTAGTTGAAATCCGTGGTGAGATTTGCAGACCACACGTCATTGAACTTGTGGTTGACGCCAAGGTAGAAGCGCTTCACGTCCAGGCCGACTCCAGACTTGTCGGTGCTGCCCTTGTCGCTGTTGCGTTCGTTGATGTTGGTAAAGTCAAAGTACATCTTGCCCGACAGTGAAGTGTTGCTCACCAGCTTGTCGAGCGCTGCCAGGGTCTTGTCACTGGCAGCCTGCAACTTTTGCGCTGCTGCAACATCATTACCGGTCGACACGTTGATGTCAGATTGCGCATCGGTGCGTTCCTCCAGCGAGTCCACCTTCGCCTGCAAGGCGGCGAGCTGGGCCCTGAGTTGCTGCATTTCCGTGACGCTGACCGCGGCAGCGGTTGTCGTCTGCACGCTGTTTTGTGTCTGCTGTCCAATCGGAGCAGCGGCGCTCGAGAAACTCGCGATGCCTGATCCGGCGGCAATCGCTACGGCGATCAATCTGGGACGCATTGCATTCTCCGCAAGTGGGTGGGAAACGCCTTGATCGGCGGCGGAAGGTCGCGCCAGCCACCGATCTGCGAACCATTCTGCCGATGGTTATTTACGGCTGGATGGAGTTTTCATGACAGTTGCAAGACAGTGCGCTTGCATCTGCGGTGCATCCCATCGGCAACTTCGCGCCGCGCGATCGCCTCGCTCATGCCCTGCGCGCTTTGTGCAATCGACGGCGCACAGTGGCAAGCGACGTGCATCGGACCAGGCCCGGTGCGCATGTGCCCACTGTCATCTGCCTGCAACATGCGTTTCATTCAACGGCAACACACACGGACTCAAATAGCGGGGTCATATCCACCTTCGTTTCGAGGAGCTCCCGTGATGACCATTCGCAAATCACCACTTCGCCTGGCCGCCGTTGCCACACTTGTCGTGGCATCCGCTTTTGGCGTGCACGCGCAAGCCACCGATATCACCGGCGCCGGATCCAGCTTCGTTTATCCGGTCATGTCCAGATGGTCGGCAGCGTTTGCGGAAAAAACCGGCAATCATCTGAACTACCAGTCGGTGGGCTCAGGTGCCGGCATTGCGCAGATCAAGGAAGGCACCATCGACTTCGGCGCGTCGGACGCCCCGATGAAAGCGCAGGACCTGCAGCAGTTCGGCCTGGGTCAGTTCCCCATCGTGGTTGGCGGCATCGTGCCGGTGGTCAACATCGGCGGCGTCAGCGCCGGTCAGATGAAGCTCGATGGCAGCACATTGGGCGACATCTTTCTGGGCCGGATAAAGAACTGGAACGATCCGAAGATTGCGGCATTGAACGCTGGCGTGGCGCTGCCTGCCGGCAAGATCACCGTAGTGCATCGTTCGGATGGTTCGGGCACGTCGTTCAACTTCACCAACTATTTGTCCAAGGTCAATCCCGAGTGGGCCTCCAACATCAAGTTTGGTACGGCGGTGGAGTGGCCCACTGGCGTCGGCGGCAAGGGCAATGAGGGCGTGGCGCAATACGTCAAGCAGATCAAGGGCTCGATCGGCTACGTGGAATACGCCTATGCGGTGAAGAACAAGCTGAGCTGGGTCAATCTGAAAAATGCGACGGGCAACGTCGTGGCACCGACTGCCGGCAGCTTCGCCGCGGCCGCTGCCACCGCCGACTGGGCCAACAGCAAGGACTTCAACCTGATCATGACCAATGCCCCGGGTGCACAGGCATGGCCAATCACCGCCACCACATGGATGATCATGTACAAGTCGCCGAAGAACCCCGCGAACAGCAAGGCGGCCTTCGAGTTTTTCAAGTTTGCGCTGGAACACGGCCAGCAAGATGCTTCGGCGCTGGACTATGTGCCGTTGCCGCAGGCGCTGGTCAGCCAGATCGAGGCTTACTGGAACTCCCAGTTCAAGCATTGACGCATGCCGCCGTGGGGCGGCTGCAGCTGCGATCCTCGCGTTGATTCAACGCACAAGCATCGCCACTGAAGTCGCCCTGCCTGCACCGCTGAAATAACCGGAACGATTGCACTCCATGCCAGCTCCCGACATCACTGCCGCACCGCTGCACCTGGAACTCCGCAGTCGCCGCGATGCCCGCCACGAGCGGCTGTTTCGCTGGCTGCTCAAGGGCTGTGCGCTGGTCGTTCTGGCCGCCCTGCTCGGTGCAGCCGGCGCAACCTTGTGGGGCGGGCGCGATGCGTTTGCCACTTTTGGCTGGCACTTCCTGGTCAGCTCCGCATGGGATCCGGGCAACGATGTCTACGGGGCGCTGGTGCCGGTAATGGGCACGCTCGTCACCTCGTTGATCGCGTTGTTGATTGCCGTGCCGATCAGTTTCGGCATTGCCTTGTACCTGTCCGAAGTGGCGCCGCCCTGGCTGCGCACGCCGGTCGGTTCGGCGATCGAGCTGCTGGCCGGCATACCTTCGATCATCTATGGCATGTGGGGCCTGTTCATTTTTGCGCCGTTTTTTGCCGAGCACGTCAAGCCATGGCTGACCAGCAATCTGGGCAACCAGCCCGATGACGGCAAGCTGTCGTGGGTGGCGCAACACGTGCCGTTCGTGGGCAAGCTGTTCGCCAGCGACTACCCGTTTGGCGCCAGCATCCTGGTAGCCGCAATCGTGCTGGCGATCATGATCATCCCGTTCATTTCCTCGGTGATGCGCGAGGTGTTCCAGACCGTGCCGAACCGCTTGAAGGAATCGGCCTACGCGCTCGGCTCCAGCACCTGGGAAGTGGTCTGGGGCATCGTCCTGCCGTACACGCGCTCAGCGGTCATCGGCGGCATCTTTCTTGGCCTGGGCCGGGCCCTGGGTGAGACGATGGCGGTGACCTTTGTGCTTGGCAACGCAATGCGGCTGTCGGCCTCCTTGCTCGATCCAGGCACCTCGATTGCCGCGACGATCGCCAACCAGTTCGGCGAGGCGTCGGGCCTGCAGAAATCGGCGTTGATGGCGCTGGCGTTCCTGCTGTTCGTGGTGACGTTCATCGTGCTGCTGATCGCACGCCTGATGCTGCGCCGGCTGGCCAGCAAGGAAGGGCGCTGATGAACCCGTTGTACCTGCGTCGCCGCATCACGAACATGCTGGCATTGGCCGCCAGCGCGCTGGCGACCGTGATCGGCCTGGCGTTTCTGGCGTGGATCCTGTGGGAAACGCTGCGCCAGGGCATGAGCGCGCTAAATCTGAAACTGTTCACCCGGATCACCGCATATGGCGAGGATGGCGGCCTGCTCAATTCCATGCTCGGCAGCCTGATCATCAACTTCATCGGCATCGGTCTGGCCACTCCCATCGGCGTGCTGGCGGGAACCTGGCTGGCCGAGTACGCCAATCGCACCACGCTGGGTGAGTCGATCCGCTTCCTCAACGACATCCTGCTATCGGCGCCATCCATCGTGATGGGCTTGTTCGTCTACACCATCATCGTGCTGCCGAGCACGGCGCTGACCCACGGCGCCACCACGTTCTCCGGCTTTGCCGGCGGCGTGGCGCTAGCCTTGATTGCCTTGCCGGTGATCGTGCGCACTACCGACGAGATGCTGCGCCTGGTGCCATCCACGCTGCGCGAAGCAGCGCTGTCACTCGGCGTGCCGCAATGGAAATTCACCCTGCAGATACTGATACGCGCCGCGCGCTCGGGGATCATTACCGGCGTCCTGCTGGCGCTGGCGCGGATCAGCGGTGAGACCGCGCCGCTGCTGTTCACCGCGTTTGGCAACAACTACACCACACTCAATCCCATGGACAAGATGTCCAGCCTGCCGCAGATCATCTATCAGTACGCGAACGACCCCGGCGACACGATGCACGCGCTGGCGTGGGCCGGCGCGCTGGTGATTACCGTGTTCGTGCTGCTGCTCAGCGTCGCGTCCCGCCTCATTTTTTCCCGCAGCAAGGTGACTCATGAATGATCTGGCACGCACGGCCAACGTGATCGGTGTCGCCCCGCCAGCGCCGACCGGGCCAAAACTGACGGTGCGCGATCTGCACTTTTATTACGACGGCTTCCATGCGCTCAAAGGCATCAGCATGGATATTCCCCAGAAGCAGGTCACCGCCATCATCGGCCCGTCCGGCTGCGGCAAGTCCACGCTGCTGCGGGTCTTCAACCGCATCTACGCGATTTATCCAAGGCTGGAGGCGCGCGGCGAGGTGCTGCTGGACGGCGAGAACGTGCTCGACCCGCACTACTCGATGAACCGCCTGCGCAGCAAGGTCGGGATGGTTTTCCAGAAGCCGGTACCGTTTCCGATGACCATCTTCGAGAACGTCGCATATGGCATCCGCCACCACGAAAAGCTGTCCCGCGCCGACATGTCCATGCGCGTGGAGCAGGCGTTGCGCAGTGCTGCACTCTGGGACGAGGTGAAGGACAAACTCAGGCAGAGCGCGCTTGGCCTGTCCGGTGGACAGCAGCAGCGCTTGTGCATCGCGCGCGCAATCGCGCTGAAGCCGTCGGTGATGTTGCTGGACGAGCCCACCTCCGCGCTGGACCCGATTGCCACCAGTCGCATCGAGCAGCTGGTGGAAGAGCTGAAAAGCGAATTCACCATCGTCATGGTCACCCACAACATGCAGCAGGCGGCGCGCTGTTCGGACCTTACCGCTTTCATGTACCTGGGCGAGCTGATCGAATTTGACCACACGGAAAAAATCTTCACCAAGCCGGGCAAGAAACAAACCGAGGATTACATCACCGGCCGCTTCGGCTGATCACCAGGACCGACTCATGAACCGTGGCAAAGAGCACATCATCCAGAGTTACGACGACGAGCTGAGCCGGCTTACCGGCGAAATCACGCGCATGGGCGAGCTGGCCGTGAAGCAGCTGGAGGCGGCGATCGACGTCGTTGAGCGGCGTGATGAGCGCATGGCCCAACGCGTCGTGGACAACGACGATGCCATCGACCAGATGGAGCAGGACATCAGCCACGACGTGGTGCGCCTGCTGGCATTGCGCGCGCCGATGGCGAGCGATCTGCGCAATGTATTCGCCGCGTTGCGCATCGCTGCCGACATCGAGCGTATCGGTGACTACGCCGCCAACGTCGCCAAACGTTCGATTCCGCTGTCGATGGTGGCGCCGGTCGGACCGGCTGGCGGGTTGCAGCACCTGGCGTCGCTGGCCGCCATCAGCGTGCGCGATGTCCTTGCTGCCTACCGTGATCGTGACGCCGGGCGCGCCCATGCGGTGTGGAAAAACGACGCGGTGCTGGACGACGCCTACACCGGCTATTTCCGCCAGTTGCTCACGTACATGATGGAGGATCCACGCAACATCACGCCATGCACGCATTTGCTGTTCATGGCCAAGAACATCGAACGCATCGGCGACCACGCCACCAACATCGCCGAGAACGTGTGGTTTCAGGTCAGTGGTGAACCACTGCTGGCGCAGCGCAGGAAACTTGATCGGACCGCCAGCGCGGATTTCTCCGGTCTGGCCGCCGAGCCGGAGCAGCTACAGGGCGAGTGAACTCATGGATGCACAACCGGCAGCATCAACGTGACCCGCAGCCCGCCCGCTTCGCGATTGGCCAGCGCAATGCGCCCGCCGTGCGCTTCGCTGATCTCGCGCGCCAACGCAAGGCCCAGACCGGTGCCCGAGCGTTTGGTGGAATAGAACGGCAGCAGCGCCTGCTTGATCACGGTCTCGGTCATGCCCGGGCCGCGATCGGCAATCTCAATGCGCCACTCGTGAACGTGTTCGGTGATGGCCAAGGTCACCGCGTCCGCAGCACTGCCTGACTCATGCGCGTTCTTGAGCAGGTTGATCAGCACCTGCTCAATCTGCGCGGCGTCGAAATAGCCGACGTGGGCGGGCAGCGGAGCCGTCAGATGAAATTCACACTGCAAGGCAAGCGCCTGCAAAAACGGTTCCCAGTGCACAGCCACCAGTCGCGGCGTGGGTAATTTCGCAAAGCTTGCATAGCCGGCGATAAAGCCATGCAGGTGCCGCGCGCGCTCGTCGATGGTGGCGAACACGCCTGGCAGGCGCACGAGGTCTCCACGTCGTGCCAGCTCGGCGCCCGAATGCGCCAGCGAAGAAATCGGCGCCAGGGAATTATTCAGCTCGTGACTGATCACGCGGATCACGCTTTTCCAAGTGGCCACTTCCTGCCGCGACAGCTCACGCGTCATGCGCCGAAACAGGTGCAGCCGATGCGCGCGGCCCTGCAAGCGAAACGTGCGCTGCGAGAGATGAAAGGTTTCTTCGCCGCCATTCATTTCCACGCCAAACAGCGCGTCCTCGCCGACCGCCACCGCGTGTCGCAGCGGCTCCGGCGCGCCCGCCAGCAACTGGTTGAAATCCAGCCCGTTGAGCGCACGGCCGGCGTTGAACAAATGCCGCGAGGCGATATTGGCGTAGGCCACGCGCCCGCTGGCATCGGTCAACACCAGGGCCACCGGCGTGTTCTGCACCACGGTATCCAGCAGCAACTCGCGCTGCACCAGATGCTGGCGCTGTTCGCGCAAGGCCTGGCCCAGTTCGTTGTGCATGGCGATCAAGCGGCCGAGCTCGTCGCGGCGGTCGACCACAATCGACAGGCTGAAATCACCGTCACGATAGCTGGCCACCGCGCTCTCCAGTGCGCGCAACAAACGTTTGACCGGCGCCATCACCCGACCGGCCAGCCAGAACGTCAGCGGCAGCAACACCAGCAAGCTGGCGAACACGCCAACGTATACGTCCCGCAGCGGACCTCGCACGGCCGATGGCAAGCCGGCATGCGCCCATTGCCACAACTGCGGCAACGGCCAGTGCGTGATCACCGGATAAATCGACGCACCCGCCAGTCCGGCGACCAGCAGCAGCACCGTCAACCGGCCCTGCAGCGAATTCAGGCGCTGCCACATGGGGCGCATCTCACCGGGGCCATGCAACGACTCGACGCAGGTCTCAGCCAGACTCGCTGCCAGTGCCAGGCATGAACAGGAGCTTGCATCGGTCTGCGCCCGGTTCTCATTCGGCGCCCGCCACACCATAGCGTTGCATGCGCCGATACAACGCCTGACGCGACAAGCCCAGGTTCTGCGCGGCTCGACTGACCACGCCGCCGGCGCGGCGCAGCGCGGCCTCGACCACTTCGCGACTGGGCTCGTCCAGCGTGCGCGGTGCCAGGGCGACGTGCTGGGGCAAGTTCAGCAGCTCGGGCGTGATCGCGCCCGCGCCGGTGAGCAGCGTGGCGCGCTCAATTGCGTTCTTCAGTTCGCGCACGTTGCCAGGCCACGGGTAGCTCAGCAATGACTCGCGTGCCGCATCGCCGAGCTGGCCGCGGCCATCGAGGAAGTATTCAGCCAGCGGCAGGATGTCGTCGCTGCGCTCGGACAGCGGCGGCAGATTCACTTCAATCACGTTGAGGCGGTAATACAGATCTTCGCGGAAGGTGCCTGCACGAATCATCGCCTTGAGGTCGGCATTGGTGGCGCTCAGTACGCGTACCTTCGCATGCCGCGTACGGCCGGAGCCAAGCCGTTCAAACTGCCCGGTCTCCAGCACGCGCAACAGCTTCACCTGCCCGGCCAGCGGCAGGTTGCCGATTTCGTCCAGAAACAGCGTGCCGCCATCAGCCATTTCAAAACGCCCTTCGCGCGACTTGTTCGCGCCGGTGTAGGCACCTGCATCGGCGCCAAACAGCTCGGCCTCGATCAGCTCGCCCGGCAGGGCGCCGCAGTTGACTGCGATGAACGGTCCGCGCCGCACCGCCGAGTTGGCATGCACGATCGCTGCGATGCGCTCCTTGCCTGTGCCGTTGGGCCCGGTGATCAAGACCGGAACATCCGAGCGCGCTACCTGGCAGGCCAGCTCCAGCGTGCGGGCCATCGCGTCGGAGGCGAAAACCAGGCCATCCAGTGCGTATTGCTGCTGCAACTTTTCGCGCTGCCGCCGCCGTTCGCGCCGCGTGCGTGCCAGCTCGCGGGTGGACTCGGAAAGCTCCAGCAGGTTCTCCACCGTGGCCAGCAACTTGTCGTCGTCCCACGGCTTGGCCAGGTAATCTGCCGCACCAGCCTTGACCAGTTCCACCGCGGTTTCCAGATGGGTCCATGCCGTGAGCAGGATCACCGGCAGGTCCGGATGCTGCTCGCGAATTGCGCGGAACAGCTCCACGCCCTCGCGCCCTGAGGTGGTATCGGCGCTGAAGTTCATGTCCTGGATCACTACGTCAACTTGATCCCGTGCCAGCACGCCTATTCCCTGCTCCGGAGTGAGTGCAGTCAGCGGACGGATCTCGTGCAACGACAAAGCCAGCGAGAGCGCCTCGCCCACCGCCGGGTTGTCGTCAATGATCAGGACGGTACGCATGAATCTTCCGCACATGCAGGCATGGATGCTGCTCCCCACGCATGGGTTGGCATGACTGGTGAACTATACCGACGCATGCTGCGCTCCGCGCCGCAGCGCCCGCGGCAACTTCGTTGCCTCCACGCTGCGCACGGCCCGGCCTGCACTACGCTCGCTCGCCCAAGCCGGATCGAGCTGACCGTGGCGTTTCCGCCATCTGCTCTGCCGCCACGCCCAGACCAACATCGACGAACGCTACCCCGCCTGCCATGACGGCGCAGCACCCCAACCAGCAACCGACCTTTTGCTATCGCGTCCATGGCCGGCGCCAGAGCCGGAATGGCGAGCAGTTTTGGCCAATTCGGACGCTGTGTGAGCGGAGCATGGGGCATGGACTAAACGCCTACGCCGCCTTTGGATGCGCTGGTGCCGTGCCCGCCTTTACCGCAGCGATCCATGCGTTGACGCGCGTCTCCAGCACGTCCAGCGGCAGTGCGCCGCCGTCGAGAATCTCGTCGTGAAAGGCGCGGATATCGAACTTGTCTCCAAGCTCCTGCTTGGCCCGCGCGCGCAGCTCGAGAATCTTCAGCTCGCCGGTCTTGTACGCCAGCGCCTGGCTGGGCCAGGTGATATAGCGGTCGGTCTCGGCCTGCACGTCCGGCTCATCCTCGGACGAATGTGCGTGGAAAAAATCAACCATTTGCTGGCGCGTCCAGTGCTTGTCGTGCACGCCGGTATCGAGCACCAGCCGGTCGGCGCGCAGCAGTTCGTCAGACAGCCGGCCATAGTCCGATAGCGGGTCCTTGTAGAAACCCACCTCTTTGCCCAGCTGCTCGGCGTACAGGGCCCAACCCTCGACATAGGCGCTGTATCCACCCTGCTGGCGGAACGGCGGCAGTTTGGGCAGCGTTTGTGCGATCGAGATCTGCATGTGATGGCCGGGGATGCCTTCGTGGTACGCAGTGGACTCGATGCTCAGCACGCTGCGGTTGGCAAAGTCACCGGTGTTGACAAAGATCTGCCCCGGCCGCGAACCGTCCGGCGTGCCCTGGTGATATTCGGCGGCGGCCGCTTCCTTTTCGCGGAATTTCTCCACCGGCTTGACCACTACTTCGGTCTTTGGCAGCAGGCCGAACAGCTTGGGCAACTCCGGCTCCATGCCCGCGATATAGCCACGATAGCGATTGAGGATGTCGTCGCTCGAAGTAGCGTGGGTTTTCGGATTGGACTTCAGCGAGGCGCGAAAGCTGGCCAGATCCTTGAAGCCCTGCGATGTGGCGATCTGCGTCATCTCGCCTTCGATGCGCTTGACTTCAGCCAGCCCGATCGCGTGAATCTGCTCGGGCGTCTGCTCGGTGGTAGTGGTCTGCTTGACCATGAAGCGATAGATTGCCTCGCCGTTGGGCAATTGCCATACGCCAGGCTCGGTGCGCCCGTGTGGTGCATAGTCGGCGGCAACGAACTTGCCGAGTTTGCTGTACGCCGGACGCACGTCCTGATCGATCGCGGCAAGGATGGCCTTCTTCAGGCGCTGCTGGTCAGCTGCAGAAACATTCTTGGGGAAATGCTTCAGTGGTTCGGCAAATACGCTGTCCATGCCGGCCGGCTTGCCGATGCTGGCAATCTGCAACACCACTTTTTCCAACAGGTACTTCGGCGGCATCATCTTGTCCGCCATGCCTTGCTTGGCCACGCCGATGATCTGGTCAAACGCCTTCGGCACGGCCTTCAGCCGCGTCAGGTAATCGTCATACTCTTTCGTGGAGTTGAAAGGGATCGAGCTGACAAACCCGGCCAGCTGCAAATGCACGCCACCCATCTGGTCCAGCGGCATCTCGTTCAACTTCAGGTCAATGCCTTTCAGGCCGTCCTGCAACTGACGCACCATCAATTGCTGGTTGAGCTTGTCTTCGGCGGAGAAGCCGCTGGTGTCGATCGCCTGGAAGCGCTTGAGAAAATCCTGATCGACCTTGTATTCAACGGCCACGTGCGCCAGCGACGCGTCGCTCCAGCGGTCGTTGTACCGCAGGTCACCAAGAACCGTGGCGAACTCAGGCGAACTCTTCAAAGTGTGCTGCCATTGCTCGGCGAGCAAAGCATTCAGCGCCTGCACCCGGCTGGCTACGTCGCCCTTGGCGATTTGCGCAGCTGGCGCCGCCTGCACGGACGGAACCACGGTCACCGCGCCCAGCAGGGCGGCACAAATCATCAACGATAACGTCTTCATCAAGCCTATCCTCCAGGTCATCAAACTTCATTGTGATCGTCACTGGCACGTTTCCTCCCGTGCCAGAGTGCATGGTGTTCGAGCCAACTGCGTCCATCGCCAGCATTACTCGAGGAAACTCCCTCTCCCCCAAGATCTTCATCGTTGGGAAGAGGTTTGGGGTGAGGGGGCGTTCTTGAACTTTTGCGCCGTTACGCGCAAAGCAAAAGCCCCCCCCTCACCCTGCCCTCTCCCCCGGCTACGCCATGGGAGAGGGTTCGCATCACGCCTCCCGTATCGCCACTACGTGCGGAAAGACTCCCTCTCCCCCAACAGTTTCATCGTTGGGGGAGAGGGTTGGGGTGAGGGGGCGTTCTTGAACTTTTGCGCCGTTACGCGCAAAGCAAAAGCCCCCCTCACCCTGCCCTCTCCCCCGGCTACGTCAGGGGAGAGGGTTCGCATCACGCCTTCCGTACAGCCACCACCAACGGGTGCGCTCAAATCCCACCGCTCGTATCGACACCACCAGCGGGAGGATTAAAACCACACCGCCCGTATCGCCACTACGTGCGGAAAAACTCCCTCTCCTCCGACAGCTTCATCGTTGGGGGAGAGGGTTGCGGTGAGGGGGAGCGTTCTTGACCTTCCGGCGTTACGCCCAAAGCAAAGCCCCCCTCACCCTGCCCTCTCCCCCGGCTACGCCAGGGGAGAGGGTTCGCATCACGCCTCCCGTATAGCCACCACCAACGGGAGGGCTCAAATTCCACCGCTCGTATCGCGACCACCAACGGGAGGGCT